>NZ_CP058579.1:0-669878 GCF_013402875.1 Halorarum salinum
GCTGTCGTTCACCCAGATCACGATCCTGGAGGTGCTGTACAACCTCACCACGCTCGTCGGCGAGATCCCCACGGGGTACGTCGGGGACCGCGTCGGACGGCGAGCCAGTTTGCTCGTCGGGACGGCCCTCATCACCGTGACGCTGGTCGCCATCGGTCTCGCTTCGACGTTTCTCACGTTGGCAGCGCTGTGGGTCTGCTGGTCGACGGGGTACAACTTCCGATCGGGGTCGGAGGACGCCTGGCTCTACGATACGATCACCGACCAGCAGACCCCGGACCAGTTCGCCCGCGTTCGCGGCCGTGGCGAGTCGGTCGCCCTGGTCGTCGGCGTCGGTGCCTCGATCGTCGGTGGCTATCTCGCCGGGATCGACCTGGCGTATCCGTTCTTCGCCGCGGCCGGTGTCACTGCGCTCGGTCTCCCGATCCTCCTGTCGCTATCGGAGCCGTCCACCTACGAGGAGGCCACCACCGAGGACCTCACGATGCGCCGAACGCTCCGGATCGTGCGTCGGGTGCTCGGACAGCGGAACCTCCGGTCGTTCATCGTCTACTACTACGTGCTGTTCGCCTCGGTCCTCTATCTCGTCTTCATCTTCGTCCAGCCGATCTTCGAGACGATCGTCCTGGATCTCGGCGTGGCGGAGTCCCGGGTCGAGAACCTGCTCGGCTGGTACTTCGCGGCGATCAGTCTTCTGGGCGCGGGCCTCAGCTACTGGTCGGGCGCCATCAAGGAACGGGTCGGACTGGGAACGTGGTTCCACAGCCTGCCGTTCGCCGTCGGCGGGGCGCTCGTCGTCGCGTACTTCTTCCCCGCACTGGCGCTGGTGGTGTTCCTGTCGTCGAGGAGCGTGGCGGACGTTACGCGTGCGCTTGCCAGCCAGTACGTCAACGACCGCGTGGGGACGGTGGGCCGTGCGACCGTCCTCAGTGCGATGGCGATGGTGAGTGGGCTCGCGGTCATCCCCTTCCAACTGGGGAGCGGCGTTCTCTCTGACCTCACGTCGCCACTCCTGGCGGTCGGGGTTGGCGGCGCCGTGCTCGCCGTCGGATCGGTGGTCATCGTCGTCTGGGAACGGCCGGTCGCACCGAACGGGTGAGGCGAACGTCTCCGCCCGATCACCGACGTGGGCTCTTCCAACGACGGCGTGTCCATGGGATACCCGACGACCGTCGGTATCCCCTCGTTCGAACTCGATCGAGGTGACGAACCGCATGCCGGATACGATCCGTCCACTCGCGGTCCTGCGAGTACGGGATGACGCGAAGCCGACCGTTGTGAATGATCGTGAAGCCGACCGTTGTGAACTTGCTCCCGACGACGGGAGCGAGGCTCGAATCGAGCAACAGGCACTGATCGACGATTCGGGCGGCGCTCCCGCCATCGACTCGGGGGTGGCGCGACGAGCGATCGGTCGCGTCCGGTGACCGATGGCGTCGAGTCCGCCCCGGGCTCCGGATCGCGTTCCCCATCTCGAACGTGGCGGGCGGGCTCGTCGCGGACCTCTGGTTCAGGCCCGGGACGTGGCGTGACGCCGACCTCATCGACCGGGGATTCGGTCCCGACGTCGGCGGGACGGAGGCTGCCTCGACGGACGATCGAGGTCGGGGTTCCGAGCGTCCACCCGTCGACCGGCCACGGTCACGTCGACCGCACCCGGGGTGGCCTCCCTAGAACACCTCGCTCGACCAGTCGGCGAACCGTTCGAGCGAGGACTTCTCACCCTCGCTCAGGTTGAACTCCGCGGGGTCGAGGTCCCAGTGCTCGACGAGCGTCGCACACCAGACGTGGTCGTCGCGCTTGAGGAGGTAGACGAGCGGGAGGAGTGGGACGAACGCCGCCGCGACGTAGACGTACCGGGACCCGCCCCAGTCGACGCGTGGAACCCGGGGGAGTCGGAGGGCGTCGTAGCCGACGAGCAGCGGCGCGACGCCCCACGAGAGGAGGAAGAGGACGGCCCCGGCGTCGACGACCGGTCCGTACACCTTGCTCTCGGGGACGACGACGAGAAGGGCGATCCCGAGAATCTGGCCGACCACGGCGAGCGCGACGAGTCCCCGGCTCCGGCCCCGATCGTGCTCGTCCTTCGCGCGGGTGAACGCCGACCGGTCGAACCCCCGGGCCTCGACGAGCCAGTTGCGGCGCTGAACGCGCCAGACGAACCCGGCGAGGTGTGAGAGCGTGAACGGGAGGAGGTAGAACAGGTAGCGGGTGTCCGGAAGATCCACGTCGTACTCCCCCCGCAGGTGGGCGCCGTCCGTCTTCATCGCGTAACCGAGGCCGAGCACCATCACGGGCGCGAGCCAGAAGAACGGGAGCAGCAGCAGTTCCATCAGGGGGAGCGTCCCGACGGGGGTGAGATCGCCGCTCGTCGCAGGGGCCGGTTGGGCGTCCGACTCGTCGTGGGGGTGGGTCTCGTCTGCGGAACTCATGGTCGGTGGTTACACGATCGAAGTGACGGGTAGGTCGACGGACCGAAGTCGACGATAAAAACGTTCGGCCGGCGGTTTCACCGTTGATACGTGGCGCCCCGTTCGACGGCGTATCCTCCGTCCCGGGGCCTCCGACGGTGGCGCCCGTCGCGCTCGCTCCGCGCCCGCGGCCGAGGGGATGACTGGCGCGTCCGCCCCGTGTATCAGGGATTGACGGGGACCGCTACGACACGAGGTGATTCGGGCACGTCACGGCCCTACCGTTCGTCGTCCCCCGTGGCGGGTTCGCGCTGAACCACGAGCACCGGGCCGAGGAACCGCTCGGCGACCTTGTCGGCCGGCATCCCGAACACGAACGTCGCCAGGGACGGGTCGGATTCGCCCATCACGACGGCGTCGAACGGGTCGGCCGCGTCGACGATGGCGTCGAGGGCCCCCCGGTCGTGCTCGATCCGCGTCTCGATCGCCGACGCGTCCGTCCCGAGATCCGTCAACCGGGCCACCACCCCGTCGAGGAGCGTCCGGACGTCGTCGTCCGTCTCGCCCTCGCCGGCGACGTGATACAGCGTCACGGAGGCGTCCGTGTCGCCGAACAGGCCGGCGACGACGCGGGCGAGCCGGTCGACCCCGACGGCGCCGCGGACGGCGACGAGCACGTCCTCGGGCGGGCCGGTCGCGTTCGGGACGAGCACGGCCAGGCAGTCCTCCTCCCTGATCGTCCGGTCGATCGTCTTCCCCCCGTCGCGGGTGAACACGAGCCGTCGCTCGGTGGTCGCGCCCGCCTCCGCGAGCATCGCCTCGTACTCGTCGAGCCGCTGGTTCGCACGCTCCTCGAACTGCATCCGGGCCTGCCCCGGGGCGGTCTGTTCGGGGATGACGTGGTAGCCGAGCAACACGACGTGGGCGTTCGCGAGGAGTTCGGGGACCCCCTCGGGGATCGACTCACCTTCGAGCACGCGGATCGGGACGAGTATCGACGGTCTGTCGGTCATTGTCGGACGGCTCCTTTGAGCGTGACGTCGGCGGCGTAGTATCGGTACCAGAGGTACGACGTGATCATGACCGCGACGCCGACGCCGATCGACGCGGGTTGCATGAACGCGATCAGGCCGAAGCTGGCGAGCGCGCCGACGCCCGGCACCACCGGATAGCCCGGCACCCTGTAGCTGGGGGCGTACCAGGTCGGGTCCCGCCGCCGCAACACGATCATGACGACGCAGATCAGGCCGTACATGATCAGGTGGAGGAACGACGCGACCTCGGCGAGCAGTTCGACCTGACCGGTCGCGACGAGGACGAGGATCGGGCCGCCGGCCGCGAGCAGCGCGACGTGTGGCGTGCCGTACCGGAGGTTGATCTCGCTCGCCCGCCGGGGGAGCAGGGCGTCGCGGCTCAGCGCGTACACCGCCCGCGAGGCGCTGAGGATCGACGCGTTCGCGCTCGAGAACGTCGCCAGCAGGCCGGCACCGAGGATCGCGATCGCGCCGGGCAGCCCGAGGAACTCGCGGGCGACCTCGACCATGGCCGTCTCCCCGAACCGGCCCAGCCGGTCCGCTCCGAACGCGCTGGTCGCGACGAAGATCGTCACGACGTAGAACGCGGCGACGACGAGGACCGAGCCGACCATCGCCAGCGGGAGGTTCCGGCTCGGCCGTTTGATCTCCCCGGCGACGGTCGCGACCTGTGCGAACCCCAGATACGAGGTGAAGACGAGCGCGGCGGTCGTCAGGACCGGGAAGTGCCCACGGGAGAAGAACGTCTCCGGGACGGCTCCGCCGCCGAACACGCCGACCGCGTCGAGGACGCCGTACGAGAGGAAGCCCGTGAGGACCACGAGGAGGACGCCGACCACGCCGTTCTGCAGTTTCGCGGTGTTCTCGGTCCCGCCGATGCTCAGCGCCGTCAACCCCGCGCCGAACAGCAACCCGATCGCGACGACCGGATCGAACGAGAGCGCGACGCCGACCTCGGCGAGGACGGCGGTCGCGTAGTGTCCCAGGCCGACGAGGTAGAACGCCGAGGCGAACACCAGGCCCAGCCACAGGCCGAGGCCGACGATCGCGCCGTACGCAGTGCCCATCCCCCGCGAGATGAAGTAGTAGCCGCCGCCGCTCCGCGGCATCGCCGTGGCCAGTTCCGAGGTCGGGAGCGCCACCAGCAACGCGATCACCCCGCCGATGGCGAACGAGAGGGCCGCAGCGGGACCGGCGTTCGCGGCCGCCAGCCCCGGGAAGACGAAGATCCCCGCGCCGATCATCGTGCCGATCCCGATCGCCAGCCCGCCGACGAGCCCGATCGTCCGTTCGAGTTCGACGTCGTCGTCGTGGACCGTGGCGTCGTCGGTCACCGCGTCCGGCTCCTCCGCGGGAGCCTCGCCGGCGACGTTCCGGCCCGACGTCCCCACGCCGACGCGCTGATCGGACATGGGGTACTGTTGTCCCAGCGGCTGGTTAAACCCGGTGACCCTACCGATGTGCGTATCGATCGGTGACGCCCGGTCGCTCGGTCGGTCGAGTACTTCGGGCACGGCGCTACCCGAACGCGACCAGCCGCTGGCCGACGACCTCCCCGTCCCCCTGGCGCTCGGTCACGACCGTCGCGTAGACGGTCCCGCCCGCGATGGCGAGCCCTCCGACGTGGTCCTCGAAACGTTTCTTCCACAATCGGCTCCCGTCGCCGAGATCGAAGGCCGCCAGCGCGGCGTGGCCGGGAGCGGTCGACTCGACGGACCGGTCGTGCGTGGCCGCGACGAGGGCGTCACCCGCACCGACGAGGTCGATCACGTCGAGGTCGAGACTCGCGGTCCACTCGGTCCGACCCTCGGTCGTGACCGCCCGGAGTCGCCGGTCCCCGAGGGACGTAACGACGAGGTCGTCCGCCACGACGGGCGCGACCGGCCGACCGACCGGTTCCGGCGCGTCGCCACCACGTCGAGCCGGGGGCGAGGCGACGCGCCAGCGCTCCTCGCCGTCCGTTCGGGCGAGGGCACGGAGTTCGCCGCCGGGGCGGTCCTCGTGCTCGACCGTGACGTAGACGGACTCGTCCGCGATCGCGGGGCTCCGGTATATTCGCGGCCCTGTTATCCGGGACTCGGAGGGGACGGACCACTCGGTGGCCGCGGTCCGTGACGCGTGGGCCGGTTCGTCGTCGTCCGGGTCCTCCCAGGGCCACTCGTTCGCGGCCGCGGTCAGATCGACCGCCTCGACGGTGAGCGCCGTCGCGACATACGCCGTGTCCCCGTCGATCGCGGGTGACCCTTGCGCGTCGTGGCTGGACGCCCAGGCGACACGTCCGGTCGCGTCGAGCGCCGAGAAGTAGCCGCCGTACTCCAGGTGTAGCCGTCCGTCGGCGATCGTCCCGCTCGCGGTGTTCGCGCCGTGACAGGGCCGTCCGCGCCACGTTTCCCCGCCGCCGTCGAGGTTGACGCCGAACACGCAGTCCGTGCCCGTGACGTACGCCCGTTCGGCGCCGAGCGTCGGCGTCTCGGTCCCCCAGGGTGTGGAGGTCGACCGCCAGAGGCGGTCGCCGTCGGTCGCACGGAGTCCGACCGTGTGTCGCTCCGCGTTCACGACGACGCGGGTGCCGCGGACGAGCGGTTCGTGCCAGAACTCGAAGTCCCGGGTCCAGCGCGGCGCCGGCTCGGACCGCGGCGGGGAGGCTCCGGCGTTGTACCGGCTGTTCCGCGCGTCGTATCCGCTCGCCGGCCAGTCGTCCGGCCCGGCCGTCGCGTCCGGGATCGGTTCCGGGTCGGGACGACGCGCGAGCGCCGAGCACCCGGCGACGCCGACCGCGGCACCGACCGCCGTCCCGCGCAGAAACGCTCGTCTGGGGAGTCGCGTGGAGGGCATCAGCCGTGACCTGTGAGCCGTCGGAGATACAAGTTCCGGAGCCATCCGCCGGTTGACCTCCCGGGGCTGGGGTAGACCCTTCCGCTCGTCGCAGAACGCCCGCCATGCGAGTCGACGGTTCCGTCCCGGTGAACTACGCTGATTCTCCCGGCCATCGGCGTTCGATCCCATCGAGACCGACAAACCACTTATGAAATTCACCCTCCCTCCTCACGGACATGCCGAACGCCTACGAGCCGGTCGACTCCCCGGACGAGACCACGGTGTTCCCGTACCACGACCTCACCCCGCCGACGACGGCCGACGTCTACCGGGCCCGGCGGGTCGTCCGCGAGCACCTCCCCCGGACGCCGCTGGTCCGGGCCGAGGCGCTCTCGGCCGAGTTCGACGCCGACGTGTACCTGAAACGGGAGGACACGCTCCCGACGGGCGCGTTCAAGGTCCGCGGCGGCGTCACGCTCGCATCCCGGCTCGACGCGGGGTTCCGCGAGGCGGGGCTGATCGCCGCTAGCACGGGCAACCACGGCCAGTCGGTCGCCTACGCCGGCCGGGAGTTCGACGTCCCAGCGACGGTCGTCGTCCCCGAGGGCGTGAACCCCTCGAAGGTGCGCGCGATGGAACGGCTCGGGGCCGACCTCCGCTTCCACGGCGCGGACTTCGACGAGGCCCGCGAGCGCGCCGAGGCGCTGGCCGCCGAGGAGGGGTACCGGTACGTCCACTCGGCGAACGAACCGGCGCTCGTGGCCGGCGTCGGCACGGCAGGCCTGGAGGTCGTCGAGGACCGCCCGGAGGTGGACTACCTCTTTTGCCCCGTCGGCGGGGGGTCCAGCGCGTCCGGCTACTGTCTCACGGTCGGCGCGCTGACGGACGCGTCCGTGATCGGCGTGCAGTCGGCCGCGGCGCCGGCGATGCACCGCGCCTGGTCGGAGGGGGGCCTCGACCCCCACGAGCGCATGGAGACGTTCGCCGAGGGGGTGGCGACGCGGGTCCCGTTCGCCCTGACGATGGGGCTGCTCCGCGAACGGCTCGACGACTTCCGGCTCGTGAGCGACGCGGCCATCGAGGACGGGGTCCGGAACCTCCTCCGCGAGGAGGCGGTCGTCGCGGAGGGCGCGAGCGGGGTGAGCGTCGCCGCCATGCGGGACGTCCGTGAGGAGATCCGCGGGAAGACGGTCGTGTTCCCGATCTCGGGCCGCAACGTCGATCCGGGGAGTCTGGAGCGGATCCTCGACGGGGAGGACTGAGCGACCGTCGGGCGGAGGCGGTCGAACGGCCCCGCACTGGGGCGGGGTCGAGTCGTCGGCTCGCCGATCGGACGGTCCCGAACGGCCCGTGGGCTTATCCGCCACCGTCCCGAGGTGTGCGTATGAGTATCGTGGGCGATTTCACCGTGCCAGCGGAGGCCTTCGCGCTGGACGAGGCCCTGGGGGCCCATCCGGGGACGACCGTCGAATCGGATCGGCTGGCGTCCCACAGCCCCAGGGAGGTGTTCCCGTTTCTCTGGGCCAGGGGCGGCGATCTCGACCGGTTCCACGACGCGCTCGAGTCCGACCCGACGGTGACCGGCGTCGACGTCGCCGACGAGACGGAGTCCGAGGTGCTCTACCGGCTGGAGTGGGACGAGGAGTTCTGCGACCTCGTTCACGAGATGGTGGACCACCACGCGGCGATCCTGGAGGCGAGGGCGCGCGACGACCGGTGGGACCTCCGGTTGCGGTTCGCCGAGGAGGGGATGCTGTCGACCTTCCAGGACCACTTCCGGGAGATCGGCCACGAGTTCGAGGTGAACCAACTCCACCGACCGACGCAACCCCGACAGCGCGCGTTCGGCCTGACGGCGGAACAGCACGAGGCGCTGGTGGCGGCCGCCGACGAGGGGTACTTCACCGTCCCCCGGACGGCGTCGACGGAGGACGTGAGCGAGCGGCTGGACATCTCGGCCAACGCGGTCTCGGAGCGGATTCGGCGCGGCTGTGAGTCGCTGATCCGGTCGGGACTGATGGTCTCCGACGACGTCCACTAGCGCGCCCCCGAGAAGGTACTTAAACGGCGTGACGTGTGAGGCAGCTAGTTCATCCGGGATCGCCGCGTTCGAATGGACCATGACAGATCAGGGGCGGAGTAGCGCCGATCCCGCCGCTCCTCGGGGGTCCGACGACCCCCGAACCGGAGCCGTCGGACTCGACGAGTTGCTGACGAGCCTGAGCCATCGGACCAGACGGAGCATCCTGCTGACGCTCGCGGCGGACAACCCGCGGGACGAGGAGGAGTTCACGTCACCCGACGCCGACGAGGGGGACGACGCGTCCGACGAGGACGAGTTCGCGAGCGCCGACTTCGACGCCGAACTGTTCGAGGCCAAGGTCAGGTACGAGCACCTCCCCCAACTGGACCGCGCCGGGTTGATCGAGTGGAACCGCGAGGCCGACACCGTCACCCGGGGCCCGAACTTCGAGGAGCTGCGCCCGCTCGTCGACCTCATCAACGAGCACCGGGACGAATTTCCGGACGACTGGCTCTGAGCCGGACTCGCGTGGTTCCCCTGGAACGACGTGGCGGCCCTCTCCGAGGGTACCCGCCTTCGTGTGGAGGCTGACCGGTTAGCGTCGCCTAACCGCGTCGAAGATCAAGCGGTGCCGGCGACGACGACGCTTCCGGCGTGGATGGCGACCCTGCGTCGCCGGAGCCGAGCTCTCCGACCTATCGGGGCGTTCTCCGGGACGGTACGCTCACCGCCGGTGCCACGCTCGTACCGGGATCGATCGGCGCCCATCAGCGCCAGGCGGACGATCCGCGAAACGTTTTCCGCAGCCCGCCTCGTAGTTCGGACATGCCGACGGCCGTTACGACGCCCGACTTGGACGAAGCGTGTGCGTACTGTGGGTCGCGTATCTTCGAGCACGATCCGATCTGCGTACGCGACTGTGACGACGACTGCGGGTCGCCCACGTACTTCTGTAACTTCGCGTGTCTCTCGGCGTACGTGGACGAGAACGACCTGACTGCGGGCGACTCGTGCGAATGGTCGCCCGACGAGAGCGGTCGTTGACCGGGACGTCCTCCTCGACCGGTTAGGCGAGGGTCGACCGAGTTCGGACTGGAGCAGGCCGGCACCAAACGGTGGACCGACTACGTGCCGGAGTGGTGTTCGGTCGAGGGGAACGGTACGAACCCGGGTGGGCACGAGCGTCGACTGGCACCGACCGGAAGGCCACGATTTCGACTACAGTCCGCCCGTCACGGGAACGACCGCGCCGTTGACGTTCCCGTTCGCTTCCGAGCCCAGAAACGCCACGAGGGCGGCCACGTCCTCCGGCGTCGATATCCGATCCGACGGCGTCCGCTCGGCGACCGCTTCGCGAACGTCCTCGGGTCGCTCCCGGTTCCGCTCGGTCAGCACCATCCCGGGCATCACCGCGTTCGAGAGGATGCCATCTCCGCCGAACTCGTCGGCCAGCACGCCGGTCATGCCGTGTAACCCGGCCTTGGCCGTCGCGTAGGGCGCCATGCCCGCCGAGCCGTTTTCGGCCGACAGCGAGGAGACACTGACGATCCGCCCCAGCCGGCCTCCCGCATGGCCGGGACCACGGCACGAACGGTGTGAAGGACGCCGTCCTGAATGCCGTGGACGATTCGTCGCCACTCCTCGGCGGGTACCTCCTCGAACGGCGCGGGTCCGACGCCCGACGGGACGGCGTTGTTCACGAGCACGTCGACGGTTCCCCGGCGGTCGCGCACCGCTCCCACGGCCGCGTCGACCGAGTCGCGATCGGTCATGTCGTAGCCGACGACGAACGCGTCGCCGCCCGCCTCGCGGACGCGGTCGGCGGTTTCCGCCGCACCGTCTTCGTTGGAACGATAGGTGATCACGACGCTGGCCCGTTCTCGTCCGAACGCGACGGCCGTCGATCGGCCGATTTCGGAGGAACTCCCCGTCACCAGCACGACGCGCTCCGACGGGTTCGGTGATTATGCCATCGGCTGACTCGTGGTTCCGTCGTCTCACGAGCGTTCGTGCGAACATGTTCCGTCCCGCCCGAGTTCGCGTGAACCACGAGCAACCGAACCGGCTCATTGCACGGCCTTCCGTCTGGCTCCACGAGTGGCATGGCTGTCAATGCTGACTGCTGTGTCGGTGTGTCCGGGTGATTCGGCGCCGGATTCTGGGACAGTGATAAGGAAGACACGGCCCAATAGCACCGATGGGTGAGCGTGGATGGCTGGACGAATCCAACGGATCGCACGGGGGATCGACGACGTCACGAGGACCGTCTGGGACGACTCCGGTACCGGGGTGAAACTACTGATCCTCGTCGTGCTCGTCGTCACGGCGACGGCGATCCCGCTCGTTCCGCTCGCCATCCTCGCGCGGTACGTCGCGAACAGGTGAGGAACGAAGGCGATCCGATTCGACTCGACCCTCGCCGAGCGGACGGTCGGTCAACGGGGAAGGCGACAGGGTTCGAGGCCGGGCGGCGGGAGAACTCGCGAGCGGTCCTCCGGATCTAACTTCACCCGTACTTCGGGCATCCCCCCTCCGGAGTGTCGGACCGCCGTCTCGGGACGCGGGCAGGTACATTCGTTCGGCTACAGGTGGACCAGGGCGTGGGGGTCGGAGCGGCCGACCTCCGAGAACCGTGGCCTCCCGCGGGTACGCACATGCTCCCGGCGAAGCCGACTCGTCGTGGCATCACGCATCCGACTCCGCGAAGAACTCCTTGACGATGGTCTCCTCGGCCCGGTGGAGCACGACGCTCGCCGTCGACTTGCTGACCCCGAGGTCGTCGGCGAGGTCCGTGAGCGAACACTGCCGTGGCGTATCGTAGTAGCCGCGCTCGATGGCCGCGGTCACGAACCGCCGTTGGCGGTCGGTCAGGAGGTCGGTCGGATCGACCGACTGTCTGACCCAGTCGACCTCGAACGTGAAGCCGGTGGCCTCGAGTTCGTCCCTGAACCGGGACAGTCGCTCCTGCGAGGTGGTCAGTTCACACACCATCCACCCGTCCTCGAGGGCGTGGGGGAACTGCGGCAAGTTCCCCGACGAGAAGATGGCACGGTACGGCGGGGGAACGAACGGAAGCGAGAACTGGACCAGGACCGTCCGTTCGTCGGCGTGCAGCACCTCGTGGGAGGGGGTTCGGGGAGCATCGTCGAAGAGGTCGTCGACCACGGTCGGATCGGACGTCCTCGCCTCCATGATCACGAGCAGTCCGTCGTCGTGCGGGTACGCGCTCAGGATTCGGAACTCGTCGTCGGGGTGCTCGGCCGAGATCCTGAACGGTCCGCCGAGGTGGTTGCCCGGAGGTCTGAACTTCACTCGCGCGCTGGGCATGTCCTCCATCTACGGCTCCCATCCTTATCCATACCGCCTCGAACGTGTTCGGGTGAAGGGTGACGGGACGCGCCCTCCGCGTCCCGGTGGTTGCGGCCGACGCTTCGCCGAGAGGACGGCACCGTCCTCTTACACGGCGGGGAGTTCAACCGGGACGACCGGCCACTCCTCTTCGAACTCTCGATCGAGGACGGTCGTCCCAACGCGTTCGCGAGCGTCCCGCAACTGGTCGGGGGAGCGTTCCACTCGCCTGCTCGGCCATCACAATGCCGCGGTCGAGCGCGACCCAGCACATCGTCTTCGAGTGGACGAACTGACGCGTCTGGCTTCGGATCTCCCGGATGCCGCTATCGGACCGTTCCCGGACATCTACGACGTAGTCGACGATGTCGCGATACGCGGATCAGTCGTCCTCCCCGATCTCCCAGCCGTGGTGCACGGCCACTGAAAGGGCGAATATGAGTTCGCCGTAGACGTCGATTTGCCGCTGGTCGGCAGCAGCGTTCCCGACGCGGACGGGACGGGAGTCCCGATACTCCTCGAGGTGATCGAGCTCGCGCCCTCCGAGGTCGACCTCGCCGTGGAGTCCGTACGACGGTCGAATCTCGCCGGGCGACATACGACAGAGTTCGAGAAACCACTCGAAGTAGGCGCCCGCCTCTCATCTGGTTCGCTTCCGTTACTCGTCATCGAATAGTCGCCGCCTCGTATCGGGTTCCACGGAGAAGATGGACGCTCGATGTTTGAACGAGTCGGTGATTCCGAGAGAATCGATAGGACGCCTCGGCATTGCGATGACGGTCGGAGATGTCGAAGCGTCCGTCGAAAGACCCCATAACTCGCTACCCTCGTGCGGGTCGAAGCGATGCACGTGGCCGGTCATTCCGTCCGGCGGGAGCCACGAGTCCACCGCATCCGGGTTGAGAAACGCTCGGTAGACGTCCTCTCGGGGGCGTCAATGATCCGCGACACCGACGTGGAGCGACGAGAACACGTTCGCCTCGATCTTCCGGAGGTGCTCGCCGACGGTCGTCTCGGCGAGCCCGGTTGCTGCCGCGATCCCGTTGTGGGTCGCCTCACGGAGCTCCTGATAGTACCCGAGGTCGACCGCCGCCCGGATCACCTCGCGCGGCAACGTACCTCTTCATCGTCTGATACATCCTGTTTCGGGCAGTGTTTGCCCACACGCTCGCCGAACCATTTGGACTCGGTGCAACCGGAGTCTGGTACGGAGAAACCATCGCAAATGTCTGTGTGGCCGTTGTCGTCTTCCCATACACCCTCAGAGGAACGTGGACCGACGGGGTCGTTGACCGATCCGAGGACGGTAGTGGTGTTAAATCTGTAAAAGCAGAAACCTCCGCCGATGACGGTGGATATTGAGGTCGATCTGAACCATCATCCACCAGTGGGAGCTCGAGTGACGCGTTCGAGAGCGGCGTCTTGACCGGGACGTCACCCCCCGCTACCGGCCCTATGAGCGCCGGGTATTGTCCGGACAACGTGGGCGAAGTAGAGGAATCGGTCGGAATTGTGGTGATTTCTGCTGACGTTGCGACAGGTCGTGTTGTTTTTCAGCGCCCGGAGATGGGCGAGGCACTCGCTCGAACCTCCATTGCGATGATAGGTTTCGGGAGCCATGCTCGCTAGACGTCGCGAATCGGTCATTGACGAGATTGAATCACGTCGCAGCGATCAGTGAGGACACCTCGTTTCCTGAAGTTACTTATCCCCGCTCTGCCTTTCGACGGTCGCGAGGTGATGTGCATTAACGACATCGACAATCGGCATCCTGATTCGGGGTATCGTGCTCGGATTCTCGATTGCAGCCCCGGTCGGCCCGATCGGAGTCCTATGCATCCAGCGAACGCTTTCTAAAGGCCGGCTTTCGGGCTTCAGTAGTGGACTCGGAGCAGCGTCAGCTGACGCCGTGTATGGAGCGATCGCAGGGTTCGGTATCACCGTGGTATCGTCGCTCCTGCTTGATCACCAGACCGCGATACGTGTCTGTGGTGGGGTCCTGTTGTTGTATCTCGGAGTCCAGTCGTTCCGTGCCGAGCCAGCAGAGACGCCAGTGGCCACCTCAGACGTACATGGACTTGCCAGGGACTACGGCTCGACGTTCCTGTTGACGATTACCAACCCCGTGACGATCCTCGCCTTCATTGGCATCTTCACCGGACTCGGAGTCGGCATGTCCGGCGAGTACGCTGAGGCCGCCATACTGGTCAGTGGTGTCTTTCTCGGCTCGACCCTCTGGTGGCTCACGCTGAGTATTAGTGTGAGTCTCTTCCGTACACGATTCACTCGCTCAGTCATGCGCCGAGTGGCACAACTGGCGGGTGTAGTTATCGTCGGATTCGGATTGCTCGCTCTTCGGAGCGCGATGTAAGCATATCCAAACCCTTCGATTTGATCAAGTCTGAGCCAACGGTTCAGGCGCCGTCAATAGAGCGGATACTCTGGAAGCTGTACGCATCCTCTGTATTCAACAGCCAGTTCCGCTCACAATCGCGGACGTCCATGCCCCCGCGTGAAATCGGGGAGCCCTGTTCCACGTTATGAACGACACATTTGATGACGAGTTCGCGGAACTGCTTCCATCAGACGCGTGACCGCACGAACGCACCGAACTTCTGCTTGGTCGCGGCATTCACTGACTCGTTCATGTCTCGCTACTGGTAGGGATTGCCATCAAATATCTCGTGGCAGCAGGCGTCCTCCTCGTGGCGGCGATGGCACTCGTCAGCGCTAGCCAGGCGTGATTCGCTCGAAAAGACGTCGCACAGGAGGCCCCGAACGATGCAACTGATCGAATCCGAGGTCGACGCACCGCCAGAACTCGTCAGCGAGGTTCCCACCTACCGGGAACTCCCACATCGCCGCAGCCAGTGCCGACCGCCACGAAGGGGGCGACGTCGTGCTCGACATCGAGCGCGTCCACTGCTACCATGGCGGACCCGTGGAGGGGACCGGCCGGCATCGACAGCGGCGAGCAGGAGTCCGACCCGTACCACGAACAGCGTCGCGAGGAGTATCTCAACCGGCGTGAGCTACCCGGGCCATTCGATGTGCCCGAGCGCTTCACGCAGCGTGAGCGCCGGGAAGACGAATCCAGGTCATTTAACCTATAGGTTTAATATATTGCGGGCCGTACGCTTAACCGGATGGTTGAACGACAGCCGGACGACCTGGATCTCGACGCGGTCTTCAAGGCGCTGGGCCACCCGATCCGTCGAGAAATCATCGAACAGCTCGCCGACGGGCCAAAGAGCGTCAGCGAGCTGGCCGAACCTCACGACGTGTCGCTGGCAGCGGTCTCGAAGCACTTGCGCGTGCTGGAGGACGCGGGCCTGCTCGACGTCGAAGAGGACGGCCGGGTTCGACGGTGTCACCTCGACGCTGCGCCGCTGAGCGACGTGTTCGGGTGGCTGACCCGGTACCGCGTCCTCTGGGAGGACCGCTTCGACGCGCTGGCCGACCATCTGGAGAACGAAGACCGATGACAAACACCGACACGATCGATGAGACCAAGATCGAAACGACCGACACGACGCTCACCCTCCGCCGGACGTTCGACGCGTCGCGCGAACGGGTGTGGCAGGCGTTCACCGACCCCGAGGAGCTCGAACGGTGGTTCGTTCCCGACGGCATGACGGCGGAGGTTCACGCCCAGGAACTCGAATCCGGTGGCGACATGTCCATCTCCTGGACCGACGGGGAGAATCGCATCGACAACGAGGGAACCTACGTCGAAGTCGTTGAGCACGAACGCCTCGTTACTGGTGAGGAGACCGAAGCGGGAGAGCTACGTGTCATCTACGAGTTCCAAGATGTTCAGGATGGGACGGAAGTCGTCGTCACCCAGGAGTTCCCCGGAGAGGTGCCCGACGGTGCCGCCGAAGGATGGACGGGAATGCTCGAAAACCTGGCGGCGCTACTTCAGGAATCCGGCGCAGATCCCACCGAGGCCGACGAACGAAGCATGACCGTGAGTCGTGTCGTCGAAGCATCGCCCGAGCGAGTGTACGAGGCGTTCCTCGATCCCGACGAACTCGCCCAGTGGTTGCCACCGACCGGCTTTTCGGCCGAGGTCCACCACCTAGAGGCCGAGGAGGGCGGGACGTTCCGCGCCACGTTCACCGGAGAGACCGAGGAGTTCGCGGACTACGGCCACTCCTTCGGGGGCACCTACCGGGAGCTGGTTTCCGGTGAACGCATCGTCTACACGGAATCGTTCGAAACCGACGACCCGGCGATGGCCGGCGAGATGACGGTGACGGTCACCTTCGAGACGGTTCCCGCGGGGACTGAGATCATCGTCCGCCATGAGGGATTCCCCGAGGCCACCTCCCCAAGCGATGCCAACGAGGGATGGACCGACTCGCTCGGGAACCTCGCGGACGTCGTCGAGGAGGCGTAACCATGAGGAAACTCGTCGTCAGCGAGTTCCTGACGCTCGACGGCGTGATGCAGGCCCCGGGCGCCCCCGACGAGGACACCGAGGGCGGGTTCGAGCACGGCGGCTGGCAGCTGCCGTACTTCGACGACGTGGACCCGGCCGTCGCCGACGGGCTTGCCGCCGCGGACGCGCTCGTGCTCGGCCGGAAGACGTACGAGATCTTCGCGTCGTACTGGCCGACCGCGAGCGAAGATGAGCCCTTCACCGAGCGGATGAACAGCATCGACAAGTACGTAGCTTCCCGGACGTTGGACGCGGTCGACTGGCAGAACTCGACGCTCCTCGAGGGAGACGTGGCCGACGCGGTCGCCGAATTGAAACGGGAGCCTGGCGGTGACCTCGTAGTCATCGGCAGCGGGGAGCTAGTCCAGACGCTCATGGCCAACGACCTCGTCGACGAATACCTACTCATGGTCCACCCGCTGGTGCTCGGCACCGGCAAGCGGCTCTTCCGGGAGGGCGAGCCAACCGGTATGAAACTCGTAGAGGTCGAGACGACCGACTCGGGCGTCGTCGATCTCACCTACGAGCCGACGGGGAAAGCGGAGGGAACCCAATGACGGACGATGCGACGAACGCAGAGGCCGAACTCGAACCCAGCGAAAACCAACTGACGATCCGGCGGAAGTTCGACGCACCACGCGAGCGGGTGTTCGAGGCCTGGACGGACCCGGAGCAGGTCGACCAGTGGTGGGGTCCGGACGGATTCACGACCACGACGAACGAGATGGAGGTGCGCCCCGGCGGCGTGTGGCGGTTCGTGATGACCAGCTCCGACGGCGACGAGCATCCGAACCGTATCGAATATGACGAGGTCGAGGAACCCGAACGTCTGGCGTACACGCACGGCTCGCCCGACGACCCCGAGCAGTTCCGAGTCGTCGTGACGTTCGACGATCGAAGCGATAGCGAGACCGACCTCGCCATGGAGATGTGCTTCTCCTCGGCGGAGGAACTAGACGAGGCCGTGGAGTTCGGCGCCGACGACGGCGCGAAGCAGACCCTGGGCCGCCTCGCGGATCACCTAGCGGCAGGGAGTTCGGTGTAACCGATGATCGATGACGAACTCGACGACCAATCGATTGAAGGAGAGACCACTGAACTGAGACTTACTCGCACGTTCGACGCGTCGCGCGAGCGGGTATGGGACGCGTGGACCGATCCAGAGCAGGTAGCGAAGTGGTGGGGGCCGGAACGGTTCACCACCACGATCCACGAGATGGACGTTCGCCCGGGTGGCGTCTGGCGATTCGTCATGCATGACCCCGACGGTATCGATCATCACAACACGTTTCCCTACGACGATGTCGTCGAATTCCAGCGCCTGGTCTACACCCACCCAGGTGAGGCAGATCGCCCTCATTTTCAGGCGATGGTGAACCTCGACGACGGAGCGACCGGCGGAACGGAACTCGCCTTTCGGATGGTGTTCGACACCGTGACTGCACGTGAAACACTCGAGGAACACGGCGGGGTCGAAGCTGCACGGCAGACCCTCGACCGACTCGCCCGGCACTTGGAAGACCGAGCAAACGGGGAGGAGGCGTAACATGGGCGCCGTTTTCGTAGACATGTCGATGTCGCTTGATGGGTACATCGCCGGCCCGAACGATAGCCAGGAGAACCCCCTGGGTGATGGCGGCGAGCGCCTCCACGAGTGGGTCTTCGAGTTGCAGAGTTGGCGGGAGCGACAGGGACTCGACGGCGGGGAGACGAATCGAGACTCGGAGATCGTCGTGGAGTCGTTCGAGACCGTCGGCGCCTTCGTGATGGGTCGGCGGATGTTCGACAACGACGACGGTCCGTGGGGAGACGACCCGTTCGAAGGGCCCTGGGGAGACGACCTGCCCTTCGGCGCGCCAGTGTTCATCCTCACGCACCATGGACGGGAGCCGCTCGAGACGTACGGCGGGACGACCTTCCACTCCGTCACTGAGGGAATCGAACGCGCCCTCGAACGGACCGAGGAGGCCGCTGGCGACGGGGACGTCCGAATCTCGGGGGGTGCGGACGTCGTCCGCCAATACGTCGAGACGGGACTCGTGGACGAGATTCAGCTTCAAGTCGTTCCTGTACTACTTGGTGACGGCATCCGATCGTTCGAGCACCTCGGTACCAGGCCGATCGAACTGGAACGAACGAGGATTGTGGGGTCACCCAACGTGACGCATCTCCGATTCCGCGTCGTGAACGAAGGAGCAACTGAAAGCGAAGACCGATGACGGCCGACGAAACCAACGACGAGATCGAAGCGGGCGAGAGGAGCCTGACCATCCCACAAACGATCGAGGTGTCACCGGAGTGCGCCAGCGCCCCGAGGAGGGGATCGTAGTGTTGCTTGATGACGAGGTCGCCGTGATCTACGGCGCAGGCGGGTCGATCGGCGGTGCCGTCGCTCGATCCTTCGCCAGCGAGGGAGCTGACGTCTTCCTCGCGGGTCGCACCGCGGCATCGCTCGAAGTGGTCGCCGAGGACGTCCGCTCGGACGGCGGCGAGGCGGACACCGCCGTCGTCGATGCCCTTGACGAGCAGGCCGTCGACGAGTTCGTCGATGCGGTGGTCGAGGAGACCGGGCGTATCGACGTCTCGTTCAACCTGATCGGAATCGGGACGTCCAGGAGCCGCTGACCGAGATCCCGGTCGAGGATTTCATGCAGCCGATCACGACCGCGATGCGGACGCAGTTCCTGACGACGAGGGCCGCCGCCCGGTACATGATCGAGCGCGAATCCGGGGTTATCCTGACGTTCGGTGGCTCGAATCCCGACGCACCCCCTGGGACGGGCGGTTTCAAAGTCGCCCTCGACGCGATGGAAGGACTCCGTCGACAGTGGGCCGTCGAACTTGGATCGCATGGCATCCGTGCCGTCTCCCTGAAAACGGGCAGTGTACCAGAGTCCATCCCGGACGACGTCGAACACCGCGACGGGATCGCCGCTGCGACGCGGGAGGCAACCCTGCTGGGAGAAGCAGCGACACTGGAGGACGTGGGGGACGTTGCAGCCTTCGTTGCCTCCGAGCAAGCCCGCACCATCACCGCCACGGAAGTCAACATCTCCTGCGGCGCGATTATGGAGTAGAGTAACACCAGAAGCGGGAGCGAGTCGTTCGACGACCTCACCGAGGACGGACGACGGTCGAGAAATGGAAACAACCACGGTAAGAACGACAATCACCGCCGAATCGGACGAACAAGCAATCGTCGAGGGCCCCGGCGTCACGCACCTCCTCTATCGCGTCGACGGCAGGCAGGGGGAAATGGAGTACGACGAGCCATGACTAACGACACAGAGATCGAAACGAGCGAACGAAGCCTGACCGTCCAGCGACGGTTCGACGCGCCGCGCGAGCGCGTCCGGGAAGCGTGGACGGACCCCGACCAGGTCGATCAGTGGTGGGGTCCGGACGGATTCACGACCACGATCGACGAGATGGAGTCTGGCAGTTCGTGGTGGTCGGCCCCGACGGCGGGGCGAAGCAGACTCTGGAGCGTCCCGCCGATCACCTAGCGGCGGAATAACCGATATGGCCAATGACTGACGACGAACTCGACGACCAACCGATCGCACGTGGCTGCACAGCGTTCACCTGCTCAACCATCTCGGGGTCAGGAACATCGGTGACGATGACTTCCTCGAAGCGGCTCGCCATCATGTCGATACGTGCGGAACTGATCGGCACCAAGGAGAGGAAATCACCGACGCCGAACCCACCGACGGAGGCTTCACGGTCGGGACCGATCGCGACCGGTACGACGTGAAGTACGTCGTTCTCGCCACGGGACGGTCGCGCGACCTCGCCGATCCGCTCGGCTTCGAGTTCGACGAGCACGGTTTGCGTCGACGAGGGCAGGGAAACCACGGTCGGAAACGCCCATGCCGCCGGGTGGATCGCGCGAAAGGACGGGATCCGGGTCGCGATCCTCGTCGGCGTGGGGTCCTCAGCCGGACTGGACATCCTCAGTAAAGAACGAGGACGGCCGTTCCACGGCTTCGACGCGTCGGAGAACGCGAGGTGAACGTCCGGTCGCCGTCACCGGAACGCCGGCGGCTCGACCGGCACGGGTGAACGTGTACCCGACGAAGGACCGAGTACGGCACGTCCGGTCGCCCACGCTCGTGACGACGCGGTCGACCGCGTTCGCCGCGACGTAGTCGAGAATCACTTCGGCTGGGGCACCGTGAAGCACGTCGATCGTGGACGCGCCCTCTCGGTGCCGGCGCGCTGCACGGTCGGTCGACCCGTTCTTCGGGGGTCGTTCGATGCGGTCACGCTCGACCGGGCCGCCGCCGTCGTCACGTTCCACGATCACGCCCGAGTCGAGACGGTCGAGAACGTCGATGCGGTGAACCGTCGCCGGGGGCGTCTCGGCGAAGACGAGCCACCACTCCGCGGTCCGTCTCGCTCGTTCACCGCCGTCCGGGAGGACGATCGGCTCCGATGACATCGGTCCGAACTCATCGCTCGTCCGTTCACCGAACGGTCGCTCCACCGTTTCCGCGAACATCTTCGAGCGAACGTCCACGGGACGTGCGTGCCGTCTAGCGAGTACGACGATGCGCCGGCAACACACGGGTTCATGGCGTTCTCGAACGTCCTCGGTGTCGTGACTGGTAGCTCCCGAGTGACGGGCATCGCGACGAACTTCGTTCAGTTCCCGTTGCCGTTCGCGAGCACGGCGTTCGTTCCGATCGACGCGCTGCCGGGCTGGCTTCAGGTAGCGAGTTCGGTGAATCCCGTCACCTACGGCGTCGATGCGGCGCGGGCCATCATGCTCACCGGTTGGGCATGGGACGTCATCGGACGATCGCTCGTCGTGCTCGGCACGTTCGATCTGATCTCCGGCGCCGTGGCCGTCTACGTCCTGAACCGAGCGTCGAGTTCGGCCGTCCGGTAGACGCCCGGCTGCGTCGAAGCTGTCTCCCGGTTCGCGTCGATGGTCGGGGAGTTCGCTCGTGGACGGTCGATCCGGCGCTCGAACATGTTCGAGCACACAGCCATTGCGACTCCGCGCGTTCGAAGTTCCATGGAACCGTCCGATACAGGAACCTCGGAGAACGCCACGAACCGCGGACACAACCGGACTCGACGGATCGCGGGGTTCACCTCGAAGCGCACGGTCCGCACGTTGCTGGTCGTGGAGGCCGCGTCCTTCCTCCTCGCGGCCGCGATCCACGCGGGCGCGCTCGTCGACGGATACCGGCACGGCGAGGCGATGGTCGCCGAAACCGTGATCGGCTCCGTCCTGCTCGTCGGCCTGGTGACGACCCGGGTCCGTCCGCGCTGGACGTTCTCCGCCGCCGTGATCGTGCAGGCGTTCGCGTTACTGGGTACGCTCGTCGGCATCTGGACGATGATCGTCGGCGTCGGCCCCCGCACCGTCCCGGACGTCGTCTACCACGCGGCCATCGTGCTCGTGCTGGTCGCGGGTATCGGACTCGCGTGGCGGACGCGTGAACCGGATCGACCCGAGTGACGCTGCCCGCTCCGATCCCGAACACGTTCGGGCGAACACCACCATCCGTACTCCCGTCGTCCTCGCATGGTCACCGTGACGCTCGAGGCGACGATGCGCATTCTGCACCTGATGACCGCCGGCATCTGGGCCGGCTGGACCGTATTCATGGCCGTACTCGTCGTCCCGGGGGCGCGCGACGGTCGCCTCGATCCGGAGGCCCTCCGGTGGCTCACGGGCCAGTTCTCGCTGTTGTCGAAGGGAGCACCGCTCGTCACGTTCGTGACCGGGACGTACATGGTCGGACAGGGGTACACGACCGACGCCCTGCTCTACAGTTCGCGGGGGACGCTCGTCCTGACGATGATCGGCCTCTGGCTCGTTCTGTCGGGGGTGACCAACCTATCCAGCCGCCGATTGACCGGTTGCGTGGACGAAATCGGCGTCGAACGGGCTGCGAGAGACGCTCGAGCGCCGTTCGCAGCGGCGGGTGTCGTCGCCCTGGCGCTCCTGCTCGTCGGCGGCTGGCTGTAGGGACGCTCGAACCGGAGCGGGTCACCGCCCGAACGAGCGGCTGCGGGCCGGAGCGACGTCCGTTCGAGGAGGGCCGAGAACGGCGTACGTGGGCACGCCGGCCCGTTGGACGTTCGTCCTCTGCCCGCGTCAGTCGTCGACGTACAGCGAGTCGAGGATGAACTCGTCCACGGCCCGGCGTGCCTCCCGCGGGGCGTCCTCGTGCCCGAGGGAGATCCGTCGGCCGCGGGCGGCGTGGATCACGTCCGTGATGAGCTGGCCGACCCGCTCGGCGTCGACGTCGCGGAACGCCCCCCGTTCGATCCCCTCCTCGACGACGTCGACGATGCTCCCCCGGATCCGTCCGTAGTGCTCGTTGAAGGTCTCCCGGTGCTGGCCGTCGTTTTGCGCCTGCGTGTACAGTTCGTGGTACACCTTCATGCGGTCCCAGTGGGTGAACTCGCCGAACTCCGGGCCGAACAGGCACTGGTCGATCCGGGCGTCCAGTTCCGTCCGCGGGTCCGCGCCCGCCGGCACCTCGACGCCCCCCTCGTACTGGTCGATGATGTACTCCAGGAACGAGGACATCAGGTCGTACTTCCCGTCGAAGTGGTAGTGGATGACCTGCCGGGTCAGGTCCATCTCCTCGCCGATGTCGCGCATCCGGAGGTCCGTGTACCCGTGTTTGCTCAGCGCACGGAACGTCGCCTCCATGATCACCTCCCGCGTGTCCTTCGAGGTGACCTTCCCGTCGGCGTCGCTCATACTCCCCCTCCGGCGGAGCGCTATTTAATTCGATTGCTCCCGATGAGTTCCGTAATCGGTCGTTTTACCGTGCAGTAAACTTTTGTCCTTCTGGTCAATCTGTCACATCGTCCATGACACGAACGATCATTCGGAACGGGACGGTCGTCACCCTCGACCCCGAGATCGGCGAGCTCGACGGGGGCGACGTCCTGATCGAGGACGGGGAGATCGTCGAGGTCGGCCGCGGCCTGACCGCGTCGAACGCCGAGGTCATCGACGCGACGGACCACATCGTGCTGCCCGGGTTCGTCGACTCGCACGTTCACCTCGCACAGACCCAGGTTAGGGGCATCGCCGGGGACTGGTCGCTCATGGGTGAATACTTCGATCACATGCTCGGCAATATCACCGGGCTCTACCAGCCCGAAGATATGTACCTCGGCGGCCTCTTCGGCGCGCTGGAGAAGCTCTGTACGGGGACGACCACGGCCCTGGACTGGTCGTACCCCAACTCGCTCGAACACGGCGAACGGGCCGTCGACGCGCTGAAGGATGCCGGACTGCGCGCGGTGTACACCTACGGCCCGCCGGGTGACGACGCGGCGAAGTGGTGGTTCAACAGCGACGTCGGTCTCCCCGACCGGAACATTCGCGAGCTCTACAGCGAGAAGATCCGCGACGACGACCTGCTCAGCCTGGCGATCGGGCTCCGGGGGCCGGATTTCTGTACCGATGAAATCGCCCGCAGCGACTTGGAACTGGCGCGAGAGTTGGGGGCGCTCGCGACCATCCACATGGGCGCAGCGCTCTGGCCCTCGTCGGTCTACGGTGCCGACTACCAGGGGTTCGGCGCGATCGACGACATGCTCGGCCCGGACGTGAACGTCGCCCACGGGAACCACTTCTCCCAGGAGGACGTCGACCACGCCGTCGAGCAGGGTGTCTCCTTCTCGTCAACGCCCGAGGTCGAGATGCAGATGGGCCACGGGATCCCGGTCACGGGGAAGGTGCTGGCGGCAGGCGGCCGCCCGACCTGGGGCGTCGACGTCTGCTCGAACATCAGCGGGGACATGGGTAGCCAGATGCGGATCGGGATGCAGGTCCAGCGAATGTTCGACAACCAGGAGATCCTCGAGGGCGACGAGGAGGTCTCCGAGGTGAGCATCACGGCCCGCGACACGCTCGAGATGGCCACCATCGAGGGGGCGAGGGCCCTGAACATGGAGGACGAGATCGGGACGCTCACGCCCGGCAAGCGGGCGGACGTCATCACCGTCGACGCCACGGACTTCATGACGGCACCCTCGCACTCGCCGATCCAGACGGTCGTCTTCCAGTCCGACCCGTCCCACATCGACACGGTCCTCGTCGACGGCGAGGTCGTCAAGCGCGACGGCGAACTCCGCAACCCCGCCGTGCACGAGGAGTTCGACCGCTTCGTCCGATCCGGTCGGCGCCTGATCGAGGAGTCGGGGATAGACCCGTAGTGTAAGCCCGGGCCCCGCCGGGCGCGTCGGGCCGCGGCACGGTCCGTGCTCCTCGACGGCCGCTCACCCCGGCACGGGCGCGCTCCCCGCGAGGTCGAACACCTCGCGCGGGTTCTCCAGCACGACCTTTCGGATCGCATCCTCGTCGATCCCGTACCGCCACAGCTCCAGGATGGCCCGCTTGAGCGCGAAGGGGTCCGTCCGGAGCACGTTCGCACAGTCGGTGTCGACCATGATCCGGTCCGGACCGTACTCGTCGATCGCGTCCGCGACGTCCGCGGCGGTGACGCCGATCAGCCACGAGTGGCCGACGGTGAAGCTCAGATAACAGTCCGTGTGCTCCATGAGGTACGCGAGGTTGTTCGGGTCCGCGTGCGAGGCGACGACCCGCTCCTCGTCGAGCCCCGCGTCGCGCATCGCCTCCACGTCGATCCGCACCGCCTCGAGGGCCGGGTTCTCGGCGTCGATCACCGGCTCCCGTCCCGGCCCCGGGTTCTTCTCGTAGCCCGGCGTTCCCATCCCCGGTCGGTACGGTCGCCCCGACTCGCCGGACCGGTTGGGCGTGTGCAGGATGACCGGCAACCCGTGTGCGTCCGCGAGTTCCATCTGGGCCCCCACGACGGCGCGCTGTTCGTCCACGCCCCACGCGCTGGCGTGCTGTGACGGGGTGACTCCCGTCTCGCCGACCGCCACGACCTCGTCCAGGCCACAGTACTCGTCCATCGCGTCCAGTAGCTCGTCCGGGTCCTCGACGCGGACGCCCGTGTGGATGCCGAGGCCGAGTCCGGTCTCGAAGAAGTGGTTCCGTTCGATCGCCGCGCGACGGTTGATCGCGTCGTCCCAGAGGAACCGGACGTCCTCGGGCCGGACCGGCTTGTAGGGGGTCCAGTGGTAGCCGGACGCGACCATCACCATGGCCCGACAGCCGGACAGCGCGTACCGCTCACGGTCCCCCCACGAGAGCGTGTGGGCGTGGTTGTGCACGTCGACCCAGGGGAGGTTGAGCAGCTCCCGCGGGAGCTCCGGCTCCCGGTCGTCGAGATGCGATGCGTCCGTCGGGCGTCTCGTGGGGTACGTCGATGTCATCGGTGTAGTCGGATCCTCGTCGCGGGCGGCTCGTGTCGAAGCTGGCTCGTGTCGCGGGCGGTACGTCGGGGTGGCCCGCCGGGTGACGCGTCCGGGCAGTCCGTTCCGTCGGGTTTCCGATGGAGCACGGTGTCACTTAGCGTTTTACAGTCTGGTAAAACTTTATTGTGCGTCGAACGCACCTTCGGGTCGAATGACGCTGTTGATCGGGACGGACGAGGGCCTCTTCCGGGTCGAGGAGGTCCCGTTCGAACGGGACGAGGCGGAGAAGGTCCTCGACTGCGAGGTGGTGACGGCGGTCGACTCGTGGGACCACGCCGACGGCACGTTCGTCGCGTCGTCGACCGGGGCCTACCGGTCGCGCGACGGCGGGGAGACGTGGGAGGACCTCGGCGTCCCGCTCGGCGACCGCTTCTGGCACGCCGGCGAGAGCGAGGTCTGGTCGATCCTCGCGACGGCCGACGGGGCGCTCTACGCCGGGACGAACGATCCGTACGTCTACCGGTCGGTCGACGACGGCGAGACGTGGTCCGAGCTGAAGGGGTTCCGCGAGCTCCCCTCCCGCGGTCACTGGGAGTCGCCGATCGACCCCCACTACGCCCGGCTTCGCGCCCTCGAGGCCGTTCCCGGCCGGCCGGAGCGGCTGATCGCCGGCGTCGAGGCCGGCGGGATCCACCTGAGCGACGACGGCGGGCGGACCTGGCGCGACCGGCGGGACACGATCGTCGACGACGTCCACCAGGTCCTCCCGATCTCGGAGGACGTCTGGCTCGCGACGGCGGGCTATCTCGACCACGACCTCGAGAACCTCGGCCTCGGCCACGCGGTCGGCGAGGGTGGACTCCACCGGACGACCGACGCCGGCGACTCCTGGACGCGCATCGACGCGGGGAACGACTTCTCGTACATCAGGCGCGTGTTCGTCCACGACGGGACCGTCTTCTTCTGTGGCGGCGAGGAGGCCCCGCCGGCGTGGGTGAACGACGACCACGAGGCGGCGCTCTTCGAGTCGACGAACTTCGGGCGCGACTTCGAGCGCGTCGCATACCCCGGGGAGCCACACGAGATCGTCGAGACGTGGACCGTCCACGACGGGGACGTCGTCTGCGGGTCGGGCCTGTTCGACGTTCCCGACCAGCGCGACGACGTCGAGGGGCGGATCATGCGCCGCGACGACGGGGGCGAGTACCACACCGTCGGACGGATCGACGCGAACGTCAGCCGGATCGAGGCGCTCTGAACGCATGACACGACGAACCGGGGTGCGGCGACGCGCCGTGCTCGACCGTCCGAGCACGCTCGAGGCGACCTGCACGCCATGACCGACGACGCCTCCTCGAACGATCCGCCGTCGGCCCTCGGCAGGGCCCTGTACGGCGGAATCCTCGCGTACATGGCGATCGACGGGTTCAGAAACAACGACAAGCGCGTCGAGGTCGCTCGCTCGAAGGGCGTCCCGATGCCGGACGTCCTCGTCCCGGTCGTCACCGGGATGCTGTTCGTGGCGAACCTCGGGATCCTGTTCTGGAAGTTCCCGCGGGCCTCGGCCGGCGCGCTCGTCGTGTTCTTCCTGGGGACGACGCCGACGATCCACGACTTCTGGACGATGGAAGGCGAGGATCGGCAGAACAACAAGATCAACTTCCTGAAGAACGTCGCGCTGCTCGGCGGCGCCGTCGTCCTGCTCGAGGAGGCGTCGGATCGAGACGGGTGAACACCCCGTCGCGCCCTCACGACGGGTGTTCACCCGTCCCGGACGTCGGCCGTCCGTCGCCGAACGGGCGCCCGAGGGACGCCGACACGCCCTAGACCCGCTCTACCGTCGGGAGCGTGACCTCGATCTCGGTCACGGTGCCGTCACGGACCGTGAAGTACTGTCGCTCGTCGGTGTCGGACGGCCCGATCGGCCCGGACCGGGTCTGGGAGTCGTCGTCCCCCTCCTCGAACGACCAGGTGACGGTGGACTCGACGTAGACCGGATATTCGTTGGTGTTTCGGAGTCGGACGAGCACCCGCTTGCCGTCGTCGGACTGGGTCTCCGCATCCACCTCGATGCCGTCCCGCGGGTTCCCGCTCGGCGTCGACGTCGAAGTCCGGGTCGACGTCCCGGTCGGCGTCTCGGTCTCGTCGTTCCCGTCGCCGTCGCCGAACCCGCCGTCGTCATCGTCGTCCCCGTCGTCGCCGTCGCCGAACCCGCCGTCGTCGTCGGTCTCGGTCGGCGTGTTCCGCTGCGTGGTCGTCGTTTCCGTCTGCGTTTCCGTCTCGGTGGGAGCGTCGGTCGCCGACTCGGCGTCGGCGGGCGTCGCAGTGTCGGTCGGCGAGTGCTGTGCGGCCTCGGTCCCGCTCGGCTGGGCGGAGCCAGCCGAGGGATTGACGTCGAGGGCGTACGCCCCGCCCGCCGCAACGGTACCACTGACGCCGAGGGCGGTCAGGACGAAGTCTCGGCGGTTCATGGTCGTCCGTGTCGGCGCTCCAACGTACTTACTCGGTCGTTAAGGTCGGATCGCGTACGGGTTCGGCGGCGGACCGGTTCGGCCGTCGCCGGGCGGATTCGACCGGGGCTGTCGGTGGGGTGAAGACGGGTCGGAGACCGGTTCCCCGGATCGGCTCCATCGTGGTTGGTTCGCATTCGAAACTCGGGAGGTCGTCGCGTCCGCTGGCACTGCACCTGTTCCGTGCAGTACGGTCAGGGCGACGATGTACCCGACTACGGGCACGGGGCGTCCCCGACGTGTCCGCGGTGTGGACGCCGTCGAACCCTATGGCGCGTGATCGCCGCGGAACGTCTCGGCCGCCTCGTGGAACCGGTCGTGACCGGTCACGTCGTACAGCTCCTCCAACTGGCCGACGTGAATGGAGTGGTACTTGTCGATCAGTCCCTCGTGTTCGAGACAGTAGAGGCTCAGCCCGTCCGGAACCCGGAACTCGTCGATCCGGTCGTCGACGGTCGTGAGCGCGGCGAGCAGCCACTTCTCCACGTCGTCGCGCCCGGTGTGACACCAGTACTCGTAGAGCCCGTAGATGCCGAACAGCTTCCCGTTGAGCGTGTGGGCCGGCCGCTCCCGCGGGTACTCCTCGATCCAGTAGTGGCCGTCCTCGATCAGGGAGACCCACGGCTCCCGTCGGTCGGACTCGCGGGGCGGCACGAGCGAGTCGAACGTCCGGTCGGCCAGCCGGCGGTACCGCTCGGTGCCGGTCTGCCGGTGGAGCCGGACGAACGAGCTCATCAGCAGCCCCTGTGCCATCCCCGAGTACCACGGCGCCTCCATCAGCAGATCCGGGTTCCCGTGGAGTTCGAAGTCGTAGCCGTACGCGAAGTAGAGCCCCGCTTCGGTGTCGCGTGCCGCGTCGACGAGCGTGTCGGTGACACGTTCGGCGGCCTCCTCGAAGACGGGGTCGTCCGAGGTCCGAACGTTCTCGGAGAGGTTCGTGAGGACCCGCGCGTTCTGCACCACCTGCAGCCCCGTGGTCCCCTCGTTCGTCACCGTTCGGGCGGAGAGCCCCTCTGCCTCCTCGGCGGAGTAGGGGTACGCGTCCGACTCGGGCCACTCCCCGTAGGGGAGTTCCCTGAGGTCGATGTCCTCCGAAATGTGCACGGAGTCGTGAGCCTCGGTCGATTCTGCCATCGGTGACGGGCCCTCGGTCCGCTCGGTCGCCGTCGACGGGGGGTCCGAGGACGTGTCCGTCCCCGGCGCGTCGCCGCCACCCCGGAAGCCCAGGCAACCGCCGGTCGTCGTCACTGCTCCGATCGAAACGCCGCGTGTTTCGGGAGGGCCCGTCGAGAGCAATCTGCTATCTGCGTCCCTTCGGGATAGAGGGTGTCGACATGTTCATTATGGGCGTGATAAACGTGTTCGCCCTGGGTCCAGGGCACCATCGTGACCACCGTCAGTTCGCTCGTCCAACGCGGCCCCGTCACGGTCACGGTCGTCCTGGTCACCGCGTCGGCACTCGTCCCGAGGAAGCCGACCTCGAAGTGGACCCGCCCGTCGAGGTTCCGTGGCCGCCCGTCGAAGTCGTACGCCTACCGAACGTCACCCTCCTTGACGAACTGGATCTCCGAGTCGCCGCTTGGGTCCGTGACAGCGTAGAGAATGGCATACTCGGAGTGGAGACCGTCGACCGCCCACCGGGCGTAGTGGATGGTGATCTCGGGCGGGCGATGATCGTGCAGCGTCGGGTCGGTGTCCCAGTGCCGGGGTTCGCGCCCATCCGGGATGCCGTCGCCGTCCGTGTCGGTTCCGTCGAGATTCGTACTCAGTACGACTTCGCGGGAGTCCGAGAGACCGTCGTCGTCGGTGTCCGCCCGCATCGCGTCCGTCCGGGCCAACTAGAAATAGGTTAAAAGATTTTCTCGCCGAGTTCGCCATGCTCCAGGGTTTTCGAGATGAGATTCTCACACTCCTCTGTCTTCCATTTGATCCGTTCCAGTAGACTGACGTCCCGAATTCGTTCACGTTTCGCATCATCCATCGAACATCCGAGGAACTCAGACAGCTCGAGGAGTGGGATGATCGTCACTCCAAATTCCACTTCTGCCTGCCATCCGATGTCGTTTTCAACCGTTTCGTATACAGACTTTGCACGGCGATAGTGTTCGATCGGATCGTCATTGTCCATGAAAGTCGCAACGTCACCAAGAAGTTCTTCACATAGTCCCTCATGAGCGGTTCCCCATGCGGATGAAGATGCAAGTTCACTGGTACTGATCTCTCTGATTGCTGCATTTGCCCTCGTAGCCACGTATGTTGACCGCTGGTCACCTGAAAGGCGGTAACAGAGAATCGAACCGAGAGCGTACGTGACAGACTGGCCGAACTCTGGGGCGGACATATACTGATCGTGTTCGCTATCTCGATACTGATGGGCCCACATGAGATGACCACTCGCGGCCGCATCGTAGAGGAACGCCGCGTCGTTGTAACTCCGTTCTTCGACGCGTGATCTGGCTTCTTTCGAATATTCGCGAGGATCTCTTCTATGCATAGTGGGTTAGCTCACTGGTCGGCGAGCCATAAACTCTGTTTGCCAAGTTCCATCTCTGGATATATTCTTGGACGCTCTCTTTCGTTTGTCCGAGCCTCACAGAAGTACTTACGGTCCATTTCGTTCCATCAAACCGAACTCGGACTGCGACCCATTCCCCATCTATATACGCGATGTAGTGGATATTCCGTCCCTGCTCCCAGATCTGGGCGGGATTACGAATAACCCGTTCTACCTGATCATAGTCACTCAGATGGCCGTCTCGGCCAACTGGATGGCGATTACTACGGTCAATTTCAACTCCCCTTCCTTGCGGATCCCGGATTAACTCACCAGCGGAGATGATTACTCCATCTCCTATCCTCAGAGCGATTCTAACTCCATCATCAGTTTCTCCAATAACATCGGTAACTTGACCATCACGGTATGTGACCGAATCGGGTGTTCGGAGTACCTCCTCGATGTCGTCTTGATCATGGATTCCAGGCGTCCGCCTGATATACTCCCAGCCAAATCCGCGTTCGTTCCCCGGTCCGGGCGCTTCATAGACCGCCCCGTGCGGCCATCGAATCGTGAACGGTGCATAGTCGACATGGAACGTCTCGATCGTTCCAGTTGCGGGAACAGCCCCACCAACAGGCACCGAAAGTACGTCGCCCTCGAATCCTTCCGCGGGCTGGTTGTAGTCAGTATATCCCAAGACGGCAGTACCGCCGATTGCGACAACGGTTGCGCCGGCAGCGGTGTACGGATTGGAATAGACCATTCCGACTGCCCCGCTGCCTGCTCCCACCTGGATCTCTGAGGAGACGACGACTCCGGCGGAACCCCCAGTGAGGATCTGCCTCGGCGAAGAGACGGCGGCTTTGATGTCCTGATCTTCGGGAACCGTGACGGTCTCGTTGGGGTCGACTTTGACCGACATCCGATTACCGGCCGCGTCCGTCGCGTTCACGTAATAATACTCGGGTGGCTCGTCGAACCATCCGTGCTGGTCCAGTGACCGGTTGTACGTGGAGACGTGCTGAGTTCCTTCAATGCGTTCGCTCAGGAGTCGCGGTGGCTGTGACACCGTGAACGGGTCCCCGTACAGCGGGTCGTAATGTGCCCTGATGGTAAGCGAGTCGATCTCGCTGTGATCGGATACTCTGATCGTGACGTTCTCGTTAAAGTCCCCATCAGTCCAATCGACCGGTGACCCGGAGTAGATCAGCACGTTCGGAACGCGGCTGTCGACCAGCGGTCGCTTATCGACCTGATCGATGTAGCCGTCATCGTCAGTATCAGCGTCTAGCGGGTCCGTTTTCCACACAAGCTGTTCGGCCCCGTCGTGAACACCATCATCGTCACTGTCGACTTCGGTCGGGTCGCTGTGCAGCACTCGGTACGTGCCGTAGTCGTTCTCGGCAGCGTCACCGAGTTCACGGCTATCCGAGAGCCCGTCCCCGTCCGTGTCGGCCGAATACGGACTCGTGTAGATGGTCTCTCCGGTTCCGAGCGTGAAGCCGTCCGTCTCTTCGGAGTTGAGCAACCCGTCGCCGTCGCTGTCGCGGGTCACGGAGACGGTCACGTCGCTCACGCGGAGCGTCGCCCCATTCGCGGCGTCGAACCGGATCGTAATCTCCTCCCCCGCCACGTCCGAGAGATCCACCTCTCGTGTGACCGGGCCGCTCGTCCCACTGGTGAGGTCGAACAGTTCGCGGTCACCACTCGCAGTCTCGACGACCGCACTCGCGTCCGAGGAACGGTCTGCCGTCGTGTCGCCCTCGACGGTGACGCGCACGGTCGCGTCGACCGCGTCGTCCGCGAACGTGACGTCGCGTTCGAGCGTCGAGGTCGTGCCGCTGGAGAGCTGCGCGAACGTGTTCAGCCCGGCGGGGGTGATACAGCCCCACGGGTAACAGAGGTCTGGGTCGTCGTTGTCGCCGTCATCGCCATCATCCCCGCCGTCGCTGCCGTCATCGTCGCCACCGTCGTTCCCGTCATCATTTCCACCATCGTCATCAGTAGGCGCGTCCGAGTTCACGACCGCGTCCGTACCGTCGGTGGAGACATCGCCGAGCGCGGTCCAGTCGTCGAGGTCGGAGAACCCGCCGTCGATGATACGCCGTTCCCGGTCCGACTCACCCGAGCCGCCCGACCCGGAGTCACCAGACCCGTCAGATCCGTCGTCGACCGTGAACTGGGTGCCGTACCGCTGGCCGTTGAAGACGATGTACACGGAGAAGTGCGGCGTCGTTGCGCTGACTGTGTTGTTCTTCGCGTCCACCGTCGAGGGCACCCGCTCGAACGTCTGTGCGTCCGGGTCCCATCGGAACACCGCCAGCTCCGACTCGTCGCTCACGTCCGATTCGTCGTACGACAGCGTGAGCATCGCCCGCTCGAACTCGCGCTGAGTTCCGAATTCGAGCGGTTTCGAGGCGGCGACTGATTCGACCGCGTCGCTGGTGAGGATCGCGTCGGTACTGTTTCGGACCGTGACCGAGTCGGCGACGTTCCCCTCGCCCGTGATAGAGACGGACGCGCCGACGGTCTCGTTCATCGTGCTCGTGGTGAACGTCTCCTCGCCGTCCGCCACACCGTCGCCGTCAGAATCCGCACTGAGCGGGTCGGTTCCGAGGTCGAGTTCCTCGTCGTCACGCAATCCGTCGTCGTCGGTGTCGGGCGAGCGCGGGTCGGTCTCGTACTCGTTCAGTTCGGCAGAGTCGGTCAGCGTGTCGAAGTCCGTGTCGTTCGTGGTCGAGTCGGTCCCGGCGGCCTCCTCGGCTGCCGTGTCGAGACCGTCTCCCTCGTGGTCCTCCCGCGCGTCCAGGACACCGTCCCCGTCGCTGTCCGCGCTGAGCGGGTCGAGAACCGAGAAGCGAACCTCGAAGCCATCGCCCACGCTATCGCTGTCCGTGTCGTTGTCGAACGGATCCGTACCGAACACCTCCTCGTAGTGGGCCCGGACCTGATCGCTGTCGAAGTCCTCTAACCCGTCCGGGATCTCGTTGGCCGATTCGTTGGCGCTCGTAACCGAGGAATCGCTGTCGTTCGACAGCGGGTTCGTCCCCGTCGTGTCGACCTCGTAGGCGTCCGTGAGACCGTCCCGATCCGTGTCCGAATGGAGCGGGTCCGTCCCGAGGGCCTGCTCGCGAGCGTTGCTCAGCAAGTCGTTTTCGAGGTCCTCCGCCGTGTCACGGACGCCGTCGCCGGCCTCGCTGGCGTTGGTCCCGGCGCTGTCGCTGTCGACGCCGACGGGCGAGGTGAGCGACCGTTCCACCTCGAAGAAGTCCGTCAGCGTGTCGTCGTCCGTGTCGGCGTCGGTCGGACTGGTCCCCGCGGCCTGTTCGTCGATGTTGACAAGCCCCTCCGCGTCGGGGTCCTCCAACGCGTCACCCGTCCCGTCACCGTCCGTATCGTTCGAGAGCGGGTCGAGCGTCTCGTACGTGAACTCGAACCCGTCGACCAGCCCGTCGTCGTCCGAATCCGGGTCGAACGGGTCCGTCCCGACGTCGAACTCCAGGGCGTTCGAGAGCCCGTCACCGTCGAAGTCCTCGCTCCCGTCGATGACGCCGTCGCCGGCCTCGTCGGGAGCCGTCACGCTGGAGTCGCTGTCGGGCACCAGCGGGTTCGTCAGCGTCGTATTCACCTCCTCGTAGTCGGTGAGGTTGTCCGCGTCGGTATCGAGGTCGAGCGGGAGCGTCCCGTACCGCTGTTCGTCGACGTTCACTAGCCCCTCCGCGTCGGGATCCTCCCGGCCGTCGGGCACCCCGTCGCCGTCGGTGTCGACGTTGAGCGGGTCGACCGTCTCGAAGCGGTGCTCGAAGAGGTCGGTCAGGTCGTCACCGTCCGTGTCGGGGTCGAACGGATCGGTCGAGACGTTCTGCTCGATTCTGGTCACCAGCGCCTCGCCGTCGAAGTCCTCCTCGCCGTCGGTGACCCCGTTCCCGGCCTCCGAGCGGTTCGTCCGCGTCGAGTCACTGTCCGCGAGAGTCGGGTTCGTGCGCGTCGTCCGCACCTCGTAGGCGTCGGTCAGTGCGTCGCCGTCGGTGTCGGCGTCGGTGGGAACGGTTCCGTTCGACTGCTCGTGGAGGTTGACCAGTGTCTCGTTGTCCGGATCTTCCCAGGCGTCCGCCATTCCGTCGCCGTCCGAGTCCGCCGCCGTCGGGTCGATGGTGTCGTAGGCGTACTCAAACGGATCCCACAGCCGGTCGTCGTCCGTGTCGGCATCGAACGAGTCCGTCGAGATGTTCGCCTCCAGCGCGGTCTCGAGCGTGTCGTCGTCGAAGTCCTCTGCGCCGTCGGGCACCCCGTCTCCCGACTCGTTCGCGCCCGTCCGGTTCGAGTCGCTGTCCGCGATCGTCGGGACCGTCGCCGTCGTGTCGACCTCGTACCCGTCGCCGAGGCGATCGCCGTCAGTGTCCGCGACGTTCGGGTTTGTGCCGTACTCCTGCTCGCGGACGTTGGTGAGCCCATCGGGTTCGATGTCGTCCTCCCCGTCCGGCACGCCGTCACCGTCGGTGTCGGCGGCGAGCGGGTCGAGGTTCCCGTACCGGAGTTCGAACCAGTCGGTCAACTCGTCGTCGTCCGTATCGGCATCGAACGGGTCGGTGCCGGCGCGGTACTCGACGGCCGTCGGAATCCGGTCGTCGTCGAAGTCCTCGGCCCCGTCGACGATTCCATCGTCGGCCTCCGATTCGTTCGTCTTCGGCGTGTCGCTGTCGGTGTCGAGCGGCGCCGTGCCGACGACCGTCCGCTCGTAGGTGTCGGGCAGGCCGTCCGCGTCGAGCAGCAGCGTGTCGGTTCCGGTCGATGGGGCTGGCGTGGCGTCACTACCGTCGCCGTCGGATCCACCGGCGCCGTCGCCGTTTCCGGCGTTGCCGTTGCCGTCTCCAGCGTTACCGTTTCCAGCGTTCCCCTCGTTCGAACCTCCCTCACGCACACCCAATCGCTTGTTCCCGTCGGTCGCGCTGACGGTGATCTCGTTGACCGGTTTCGACAGCGTGAGCGTCGCGTTGAACGTCCCCGTCGCGAGCGGACCGGTCCCCCGCTCCAACTCGACCGTCTGCTCGGTCCCGTCCGCGAACCGGACGGTCACCGTCCGCAACTCGAACGTCCGGACGTCGCGTACGGTCCCGTTCAGCCGGTAGGTGATCGAGTCGACGTGTCGCGGGTCCTCCCGCGTCCGGATAGCCACGCGCGGCGTGACCGCCTCGTCCATGATGTCGAGTGCGGCCTGGGCGTTCAGCCACGCGCGGCGATAGTGCTCGAGGCGGGCGACCGGGTTGTCGCCGCCGAACGCCAGCGCGTTTCGCGCCTGCGAGAGGTGCCGCTCGACGGCCGCCTCGTCGTACGTGACGTTCGGGTCCGCAGCGAGTTCCTCGTGTGCCGTCTCTGCGTCGGCGAGCGCGGTCCGCGCGAGTCGCTCGTCCGAATCCGCGATCCCGTCTGCGACCGCCGGCGCGTGGCTCTGCGTACGGGTGACGACCCGCTTGTCGGTGGCAAACACCGAGTCGGTGACGCGGGTCGGCCCGACGTAGACCGCGAGCGATCGGTTGAGTGCGGTCAGGAGGTCGGCCTTCCGATCGGGCGGCCAGTTCAGCGTCGCGTTCTGCAGGTCGTCGATGGCGGCCTCGCGAAGTGTGAGAGAGTCGGTTGAGGGGGAAGGGGACTGGACCGCCCGGGATTCGTCCGGTCTGGACGATGCAATTCCAACGGTCGTGGCGCTCAATATGAGGAGAATAGAGAAGAAAATCGCAGTAAACTGTTGTCGACCGACATTCATGGCTACCGGATTACAGATGATTTATTATATACCTATTGAAGAAAATATCAATATTTATATATCGTCGATTCTAGTCGGGGTATGCTGCAGACGAGGGCTTCAGACGGGGATACGGCCACGACTCGCCGGGCGATACCTCACGTGACCGTCAGAATCGCCGTCAGCTCGTTCGTCCCGCGCGGCCCCGTCACGGTGACGTCGAACCCGACCGCGAGCAGGTGGACCTCGTCGACGCGTTCCTGGGTGACGACGCCGTCGTCTTCCGCACAGTCGCCGAACTGGCGGTTCGGGCCCGACGGACAGTTCGCCATCGTCTAGGACGTGGCGACGCTCCCGTTTCGCGTCACGTCGACGGCGACCGACTCGCGGAGCCTGGCCCGCTCTATCGCCGTCACGTCGGCCGCGAAGGCGCCGGGATGGGGAGGAACAGTTCCGCTCTACTCGAGCGACGTCCGATTTAGTTGATCGAACGATGGATCCTCGGTCACGAACCGATACGCGGCGAGCCAGAATCCGTAGCTGTACGAGAGCGACAACACAGCTGCCGCGATGAGTTCCAGCTCGAGACTGGCCAAGTTGTACACCTCCGCCCCCGCGACGAGTAGGATCAACCCGATCGAAAACGAGGGAGGGAACTCCTCGGTTGCGCCGTATAACGTAATGGACAGCCCGAGGATGGTGTAGAGTACAACGGCCACCGTCCAGGTTCCGATTAGGACCGTCGACAGTGGTAGCTCAAGTATCCCGATCATCGTCAATAGGGAGACGACCGTTCCCCCGAATAGGATGATGAACACGACCCCCAACTTCGAGATAACCTTGGTTTGCAGACTGACGCCGCCCCATGAGAGGGATCGAGTTCGAGCGGCGAACGATAGTTTCTGATAGAGCCGAACGGCCGCGATTCCTTGGATGTACTTCCCGGCCATGCCAAACACGACGACCAGCAAGAATGGTTCCGACAGGTGAATCTGATACACGCCGATGACCAGGCCTGCTCCCAAGAGCAACGTGACCAAGTACCCCTCGAGACCCGAGATGGCCGTTTGCGAATCCACGAAGGCCGCTTCGATGGAGAGGAACGCCCCGAGGAGGATGAGCCCGAGCCCGACCGCCGGGAGGAAATCCATGAAGAACGAAAGCTGGAGGATCACGACCGCAACCCCCCGGTGAGGGCCTCCGTCACCTCGATCAGATAACCGTGAATGAGGATGACCAAGAATCCGAATATCGAGAGGTCGGTGAGATCAACGCCGAAGAGTACGCGTATCATCGGGACGACGTCGTAAATCGCTTTCAACATCCAGAGGCTCGCCGGCCAGATCAGGTACGGAAGGAGGAGCGCGGTGACTCGTGCTCCCCTGTGCTCGATATCCGTCGACAGCAGCCCCAATGCCAGGATCGACGGGATGAACAGCCACGTTCCGACGACGTAATGTACCCCGAACGTTCTGATCAACGGCTCCACGAGATCGTCAAGCATGTAGAATCGACGATGAATTCCGAGTACAAGTTTGTTGATGACGCGGAATGCCGTGCACTGCACAAGTTTACCCCGTTTGGTGAGTGGCCGTTAGACGACTCGGCTGACGAACTGAGGGCGTTTGTCGCCGACGATCATAGGTGCTCTTCAACCGGATCGGTCGCAACCACTGTCAGCGTGGTCGTCCCTCATGGTCGGGAAACGTGCGCGTCGAATGCAACACGCGAAAACGTGCATCTCGCCGACGCAGACCTGCACAACCGCGCCGGCGTCCATCGCAAAGCCGCCGAACCGCTGGTTCGGCCTGGACGGACAGTTCTGGACGACTCGCAGATGAAACGGGGAGAGAAAGGCACCTGGTAATTGGGAAATCCAATCCCATCACCGGTCGAACTCCCCGTCGAACGTGTAGATTTGATTCCGGTACACTGACTCGATATCTTCGTAGTAGCTGTGAATGTACTCGTCGATCGCCCCCCGTTCTTCGATGTCGGTGCTCCCCGCTGCGTCACCGCGCATATACTTGATCAACTCTCTATTGAGATCCTGCTCGACCCGCCAGTAGGTCGTGAATCTGTGTCGACCGAAGTGGCTCGTCACTGCTCGATGTTGCTCCGTCTCCGCGTACGCAGGATGAAATGCGTCCTTCCATACTGCGTTGATCGCCTTCTTTCTGAGCTTGCCATGCCGGTTTTTCGATAGAAAGAGTGCCGAATCGCCGGCATTTGGTCGGACGAGAAGATACTCGACGAGAGCCTGCTGGGTTTCATCATCGAGCGGGAGCAGTCTGGGACGTCGTGACTTGTTCCCCTTCCGGATATGTGGGATGAAGATAGCGTCGTCACGGCCAGCGAGTCGGCTGTTTGTCCCCAGTTCGCAATAGTGATCTGATACGGCCTGATTTGAGAGTGCGACGTCCGCAAGTCGAAGATTACACACTTCCGTTGCACGGAGTCCCAGTTTCAGTTGGACGAGGACGATCGCGTAGTCGCGAACGTGAGTTATCGTCCGAAGCACCTCTTCCAAGTCGCTAATCGTCAGACGCGGAGGGTCCTTCCGCGCAGGGTATGACAAGTCGATTCTTGCCTCGGCGAGGCAGATCGGGTTGAAATTGATCGGATGGGGGTATACGGGGTCGTCTTGCCAATACTGATAGAGATCGGTTAGCTTGCGTAGTTTCTCACTGACCGTTCGAGGATTATTCCCCTTCTCCATGAGTTCATAGTGAGCGAATCGTTTGACGTGTTCCGCATTCGGACATGCCGGATGTCGATTCTGTCGATCCATGTGCGCACACCACTGGTCCCAGAGAGTCTTGTACCCGCGAACCGTTCGCTCCGTGATGTCGCGAGCGCCGAGTACATCTCTCAGGAACGGTTCGAATGGATCGACGTCGGCCACTTCGAATTGCTCGGTGTATTTCTCAAGCGGGTCCATGTCAGCATCGAACACGCTGGCGAGGCGATCGCGATGACGCTTCGTGTTTCGGCTATCGCTCATTCGGTTCACTTCCGGTAGCGCGTTGGATCTTTTCGGCCCAGATCTCCCCAGTCGTATCACCAGTCGCCGCAGCCATCAACACGGGATGGTACGTGTGCGGATAGTCACGATGCCACTGGAGCCACGAATAGAACCGCTCGAGCCGGACCCAGTAGCAGTTGTATGCAGTCTTGACGGAGACCGTATCGAGAAGCGTGCTACACCACGCGTCGACATCTGCTGGCCTCGCAAGTGCATGATGGCGTCCACACCTCTCCATGTGTGACTTCCATCGCCGTCCAGCACGGCGTACCTCCTCCTTGAACCGTGCGGAATCGTGCATTTCGAAGAGATAGTCCGTCAGGAACGTATTCCAGACGTCCCGCCCATCATACAGCTCCGAATAGGAGTCGAGCCGATGCTGCGAGGGAACGTCACTGAGTCGTTTGTAGACGCCCATTCTGTCGTTCGGATCTTGAGATTTCGTTCGGGTCATTTGTGCTCGGCCCCGTGAAGGCAGCCGACGCCCCTCGTCGGCTGCCCAATAGAATCCTCACGAGGCGTCGTTTCGACCGACCTCCGACTAGCGGCTACCGTCTTCGAACAAACGAATTGCCGACCAGGAGAGAGACGTCCGGGGCCACGGAGCGCCAATTGAAGTGCGATGCAGCACACTTATCTCCACCCTATTACAACTATATATTATCTTTTCCCTGTTTGATTTATATTGCCACGTTGGAAATTATTTAGTGGCGTACCGCCAATCCAGCTACCGATGGGGGGACGGGAACATGGAGTCACAAGTTGATCCAGTAGTGACGCGTGCTCCCGTCGCGAGTCGTCTTCGGTACTCCCTCGTCAGCGTTCGATCATGACCTCTACAGACCATCCGATTGACACCGGTCCCGCGCTCGGTCCAATCAAACGACACTGTCGATCGCTCTCCGGGGCAGTGGGTTGGGTACTACTCTTGAGTCTGGCTGCGATCGATCCCGTCGCTGCACAGGAGAGTGCAGTCTGTGGGGCCGATCGCCTTCCCGAAATGATTTCGGGATTCTTCCAGCTCACGACGAGGATCGGCCTCATCGGGCTGGTCGTCGTCTGGCAGGCCGATTCGCTCATCGAAATGTTCACCCTCCATCGGGAGCAGCGCGAAGGGATCAAGCGGCACAAACGGACGGCGCTCAAATCAGCGACCGTGCTGCTTGTCCTCGGCCCGCTGTACACCGTCGCAGGGTCAATGATGAACCTTCCACTGGCCACCTGCGTTGATCTCGTTCCCTGGTAATCTCAAATCGCCCGTGAGACGACCGGTCCCCCTCATGTTCGTCATCCTCCTCGTTACGGTGAGCAGTGTTGCTATCGGACTCACCGCCGCAACCGATCCCGTCGGGTCCAACACAGCAGCGCCTCCGCTCGACGATAACGAGACGGCGACGCTCTGGTCGAAGGACGCCGACACCTGTGACGAGTCCATCGTCAACGTCAGTCGCGCCACGTCAGAAACGAGTGCGATTCAAGAACTCGCGAACTGCACGGACATCACGTTCAAGCGGCCGCCGCGTACCGCGGCAACGTGGAGCGAACACGATTTCGAGTCACTCGAAGCTGGTGGCGAGAACACCTCAGTCCATCCTCCTGACGCGAATCTGACTGACTCGTGGGCGATCGCCGACGCACACGCGTCTGTGTTTGCCGTTCACCCGTCAACGAGGGTCCACCGTGGGCCGAGTGAGACGCCGCTGTTTATCGCCCCATCGGGGACGGTTAGAGGGTTCGTCGACTACCGAATTCGGTCGTTCGATAACGGAACCGACTCATGGACGGTGACCGATCACGAGGTGAGGGAGGTTCGATTGTATCAGGGAAGCGAAGTCCTTGCCATTTCAGATGGGTCGCAGACGCCGGCTCTCGAATACGACACGAGCGTAACCGAATCAACATCGCTCACCTTCGAAGCGGATATTCGTGTCACGCTCACTCGGGCTGACCGCACAGGGACAGGGGACGGAACCCGGACAGAGACGACCGTCGACGAAGTGACGGTCTCCGACACGATTCTGATTCAGGTATATGAGCCGGCTGTAGAACGGTACAGCGCCCGGTATCCGAATGGGGATGTTGGCCTCGCAGTGTATCAGACACAGCCGTGGCACGGGTACAGCCTGACTGAAAGCGGTGAGGCACGGATCCGTGGCGTCTGGCGCTACTACACGGCGCGGGATACTGCATGGGATACCCTCATTCACTCGACGACCGAGGGGTCCGATCGAGTTCCATCGCCTGTCCGGCCGGTGTACGTTCACGCCTACCCATCCGAGATCGGGCCGCGAGCGGAACCAGTCCGTGACGGGCCAACGATTCTCGACGTCTGGGGAGTCGAGAGTCAGTCGCCGGCTAGCGAATTACATGAGAACGTATCAGTCGAAGTCATTGAACAACCATACGTTCACTCCTCCGGCTTGGCGCTACGCACCAGTGAGAGGATATCGATCGACTCCAAGTGCAGGGAGTCGTGCGAGGCGTTAATCGCAGCATCGGCGTCCCTGACCGGCGAACCCGCACACTCCGCGAAAGTGACCTCAGTATCGAGGTGGCGAACCACAACGGATCGAGCGCAACCCTTCGAATCAAACTGACTGACGCGACGACTGGCGAGCCGATTCACCTTGCCGATAGCTCCGGTGACGACCCGGACATTGTTCCGATCAGTGGGGAGACGAGGGCGGGGCATCTCACTCTCAACGGTGACCGAATCGAACCGAACAGAAATGGAACGGCCGTCGTGGCCGTTCACGAACCGGGGACGTACAGCGTGCGGTATCATCCGGGTTCGTGGCTTTCTCACGATCCAGCCTACGCCCGCAATACGGCCAGTGTTTCATGGCACCCACTATTGACGATCTCAGGGTTGGCGACGTTCACCGTCGAGGTCGTCTGGTGGTCGCTTCCCTTCGTCGCGGCCTTGTACGGTGGCCTCCGACTTGGGAAGTTCCTGAAATTCGACGAATACAGATGACAGAGAGAGATACAGACACGTACAGGCGTATCGCCCTTGGAACGATTGCAGGGAGTGTACTCCTCCCGCTTACCGGCTGTGCTGAGCTGGTCGATGGAGGGGGTGGACGATCAAACGCGATCAGAAACCTCTCCGTGTCGGAGTTGCAGCTGGTCGTCGACCTTCGCGAGGACGCTACTGTCGGTGAATTGACTGTCGTCTCCCCGAGCGGCGAGGAGTTTGCGACGCGGTCAGTGTCGCCTGGCGTCACGAGGGAGACGTTCGATCTCGGGATGCCCTACGAGCCGGGCGAGTACGAAGTCTATGCTACGACGGACGGCGAAGCAGTCGGCGAATCAGCTCTCGAGATTCGACCCAATCCTCGGATTACCGATCTCAAACTCGGTCGGAATCACCCGGACGAGATGTACGAAGGTGCGAGCGACCAAGCCATTCGGTCGGAAGTGATAGTTTCTGTTGAGAATAAAGGGACCGGGCCCGACGCCATTACGGCGCTCCGCTTTTCGGGCGACGTTCCACAACCAACTCCAGAGGATTTCGAAGAGAGCGGCATTTACGATACTAGTGAAGAATTAGGGGGCCATCAAGAACAGGTGTATGTCTCACCAGAGGAGAGGACTACATTATTCAGTAATTCGAGACCATTCTCTCCAACTGGCAGTAATGTTTCTTGCGGAGGAGAGGCAGTAGAAGGTGAATTTACTATGACGATTCTTTCTACAATCAGAGACAGTCCGATTAGAGGTGGTTATAATATCACATATAGCGAGGGATCTCAGTCAGAGTGTGACATTTCATTATCTAGTTCGTAACGATGCAAGGGATCTCATTAGTGGATGTTGGCATTGAATGGTTTAAGGATGCAATTGACACTGTCACGGAGTGGTTCAGTACAGGAATCACGAGTGGCTATTCAGAACTATCAGAATCACTTCTAAGTACTCCCACTCCAGAAACGGAGCGGTCATTTGTATTTGGAACACCTACCAATGAACCTTGGATTGCGCTTCACGATGCACTCGTGGGTGGTGAAATTCTTCTTGTCGCATTGCTTCTGCTAATTTCCTGTGTGCAGGGCCGACATACTGTCCGTATCTTCAACATTGGAAGCAGATATGAATCACGGAAGACGAAGCGAACAGCGTGGACTGGGGGATTTCTCATAGTAACTTGGTACTGGGTCGGCGTACTCTCTCTCTATCTAGTGAATGGGTTCACAATTGCCCTGATTCCAGATGTCTCGGTCGTTTCAAGCGCAATGCTTGATTTTATGCAAGTATCAGTAGTCAACCCTGCACTCGCACTTTCTCTCGCTGCCCTTGGAGGGGTTGCGATGTGGACTCTCCAAGCCCTCCTGTTCATCCGTGAAATCCTCCTCTACGTGTATCTCTACGGCATGCCGCTCGCATTCGCGCTAATGTTTGGGAATCTCCCCGTGGTGTCACGGATAGCACGGTCACTGAGCCTCAAGTTCGTGCCGCTCGCCGTGATGCCGCTCCCCGTCGCCGTCCTGTTCAAGGCGTACGCACTCCTCTTCAGTGAGGGAACCGGCGTTCCGTATGCCCCACAGAGCGCGTTTCTCAGTTATCTGCTCGCGGTCTCCCTGCCAGTTCTGGCCGTGATCGTCGTCTGGAAGCTATTCAAATACGCCAGTCCACTGACGGCAACCGTCATCGGATCGGCGACCAGCGCTGCAGTGACCGCCGGCGCAGTCATTACCGCAGGTTCCGTTGCTGGCCCGTACGTCGCCTCAACCGCAGTGAAGTGGGGGCCGAAAGCCGCTGCCGGGCAGGCGATGGCCCAGCGAGTTACCGGTGACTCAAACGACTCCGATAATGGAGGGACGAACCAGGATAACGTCGTAACCGACGCCTACGGACAGCGCGGCATCCCGTCGTACCGTCGAACGGAGAATGACCCCGGATACTACTGATCACGATGACTGACGAGCACACTGCCGCGTCCCGTCGAATCATGGACGCGATTGGCGAGGAGAGTCGCCTACCGATCATCAACGTTCGCGAGGGAGACGTCTACGTCCTCATCGGCTTTCCAACGACCGGGTTATTGCTCGCCGGCCTTACCGGGTTCGACGCTCTCGTCTTACCGCTGGTTTTGCTTGGCCTCTTCGCGAGCGTCACAACCATCGTCGCAGCACCAGCACACCTGCCAGCCTCAACGTGGCTCGCTGACGTCGCTCGCTACGTCTTGAAACGCCCTCGCGTCACCTACGCGGCGCCAGCAGGCGAGTCGTCTGGAACGGCCAGAGCGGTTCGTCGAACTGATGGTGGGGTCGTCCAGTATAATCCGTTCACACCCGACGAACGGACACAGGATCTCACCCACCTCGAACGAGCCTGGCCTGGCGCGAGTGCGATCGAGCGGGATGACGGAACGATGGTCGGCATGCTCGCTGTCGATCCCGCGAACATGGATTTCGCCATGTCCGGCGACTGGGCGAATCGGCAGGCCACCGCGGAACGCTTCGTCAACAACGAGCTCGACTTCCCGCTGACGCTCCACACGACGACGCGCCCCTTCCCTGTCACCCGGCTCGTCGATCAGATCGAGGACCGACTCGAGGACGATGACGTAACGGACAACCCCGTCTTTCGGGACCTCCTGGAGGAGTACCGCGACCGCCGACCAGAGGAGTTGGCCAATACCCAACAGATCCAGTACTATCTCAGCGTCGAGGTGACGCCGTTCGAGGTGTACGACCGCGATCGCGACGAGCGGTCGCCCGCGGAACGGCTCAGCAGGCTTCCAGTGCTCGGGATCCTTGCAACCCCGTTCGTGACCCGACGCGAGCGGAACACGGAAGCCGAGCTTCGGGCGAAGCTGTTCAGCCGCCTGGATCGGCGCTGTCGGGCCGTCGAAACCGAACTCGTTAGCGGAACCGAAGGCTGGTCGGCACGCCGTCTCGACACGCCTGCGCTGTTCCTGCTTGCGATGGACTTCTGGAACGGGGAGTCACACGAGTATGGCGATGCTGCAGCCACCACGAGTCAGGTGCCCGCTGCGACTCGTCGCTCCCGAGGTGACATCGATGGATAGTTCGGCAGTCAGAGGGCTGCTGCAAGCGCCAGTTGGACTTTCTCTGGCTGATCTCGCACTGGTCGTGGGTGCGCTCCTGCTCGGAATACTGGTGACAACGTGGTGGCACCGTCGTCGGACGACGGACGAGTTCGACCCGAATACAGTGTTCGACGACTCTACACTGGAGGCTGCGCCTGCCGACCAGGCTGTCCTGACCGAGATCACCGAGCGACAGCAGCGCGCCGTCGCGCCAGCCGCCATCGAATGGGAGACACGTACTGCGCGGGTTGGTGAACAGTGGACGACGACGCTGTACGTCGCTGACTGGCCGGACCACCCTGCGGACGGCTATCTCAATGAACTGTTCACACTCACCGACGTCCAGTTCGACTGTACGGTTCGGCTATCGCCGAAGAACCAGGAGCGTGCCCGAGATGAACTCCAGACGGTTGCGGACGACTTGCAGGTGGACGCCGACCTCGAACGGAGCGTTCGGAGTCGCTATCTGCAGGAGCGCGCCAATGAGGCCGCCGCGACATACACGGCCGTCGAGAACGGCCAGCGCGTGTTCGGCCAGGCGATGTTCGTTACCGTCCGCGCCGACTCCCGTGAGCAGTTGCGGAAAGACGTCCGGGCTGTTCGGCGACGGCTACGCGACACACCTGCGAATCTCACCCCGAAGACGGCCATCTGTAAGCAGGACCTCGCGATTCAGGCTGCCGCACCGTTCACCGCCAATCCGTTCGGTCGAGAAGCGATCGCGCTCGGCGGGGCTGTCGGGGCCCTACTCACCTCGCCGCACACGCCGACGATTCTCGAACCGGGTGGCGTGGAAGTCGGCGTCCATCGCCACACGAACAGCCCGCTCGTGATCGATCCGTTCGCCCGCGAGAACGGGTACGCCAAGTTCACCGTCGGTGATCCCGGGTCAGGGAAGTCATTCGGTGCGAAACAGCAGTTCCTCCGGTCGATCGCACAGTCACCGAACCGCCTCGGCATTATTCTCGAACCGCTCAACAACTGGGCTGGCGTCGCCGAGGCGCTCGGTGCTCGCCGCATCACGGTCGGGGGGACGATGGGACTGAACCCGCTCGAGATCAAGCCGACGCCGGAACACGTCCAGCGGGCGATGGGCGAGGACGCCAGTCCGTTCAGCGAGAAGAAGGCGAGCGTCCTCAGCTTCCTCACGAACTACTTCGCGTTACGGGGCGTCGAACTCGGTGACCGACGAACGACGCTCGAACTCGCCATCGATCAGGCGTACCGGAAGCAGGGAATTACCGACGACATCGCCACGCACGATCGCGACAGCCCGACGCTCCGGGACGTCCTTGATATTCTTGAGACACTGGTGGACGAGCCGGAATCCTACGTCGTTCGAACGTCCGAGGAGACACGGGGAAGCTCCGCTCGGATGCAACATGGCTCATCGACCAGTTGCGTCCGTTCGCGGAGGACGGGCGGTTCGAGAATCTCGGGCGACCGACAGAGTTCGACATTCGCAACGAGGGGCTCATCTATCTCGACCTCGGCCAGCAGGAGGGGAACGTCGGTGGGAGCACGAGTCTCCTCATGCAGCTGCTCATCTCGCTGGTGTACGAACGGTCAAAAGAAACCGAGAAGGAGGTCGTGTTCGTCGTCGACGAGTCGAGATACGTGTTCAAGGACGCCGCGAATCTCTCGTTTTTCGAAACCGTCTTCAGGCATCACCGACACCATGAGCTCGCGATTCAACTCATCACACAGACCGTTGACGAGTTCTTCCAGCGCCCCGAAGCGGAGATGATTCTCGATCAGTGTGCGATCAAGCAATTCCATCGATTGGATGGGATGGACGAGGAGTGGGCGAACGAGTTCGGACTGAACTATGCACAGATGTGTTTCGTTCAGGATGCGACTTCCGGAAGCGACGAAACCGGGTACTCCGAGGCGCTCGTCGGCGTTGACGGCGAGTGGCGAGGAATCGAGGTCAGATCCCTATCCCATGAACGGATGGTAATCGAAGACGAAATCAGCCGAGAGCAGTTTGCATTACTTGACGATTCACTTGAAGAGTGAACTAATAGCATAATCAGTACGAAAACCAGGCCGTGTGTGATGCGGGGCTCGAATGCTACGACGCGCTGAAGTGCACGTCATTAGTATCACCGTATGCAATCCGTCGAGCCAAATAGTCCATTGGCTCCGAAAGTAAGTTCCCCAACCGCCGATCCGCGGCCGTGCGGACGATTCAGCGGTGGTCCTTGACGCGTACTAGGATGAACGAAAACGAGCAGGAGAAGATGGAACATTGACGGCCTTTTTGGACGATGTATAATACATAATTAGATTCTGGTTCTTCTTTGAATATATCGCCTTAATATGCCAGAGGATGAGTATGGGACATTATTATATATGATATTTTGGAGGAGATCGGGGCAGTATTCAGAAAAAGAGGGATGGACCAGCCAAAGAGGTAAACGTTCTAAACGCAATCTCAATCCCTTCAGATATAATAAATATTAAGGGGATATTTCTGAAACGAGAGGCGACACCTAAGCCCGTGATAATCCTCGTGTCCAACTTAACTGTTTGTTCTGTCACATTTGAAGCTATCTCGAATTTCAATTGCTTTGACGCCAATCAATGCTGGTTCGGCACCCCAGCTTGATATGAAAAATTTTTTGATATAATTGATTAAATTCTCTTAAAAATTGCAACGGTTGTGTTAACTATCCGGTGCCATTACCATAACCGTCTTACTCTATATCAGACTGTTTTTGGAAGAGAACCTAAGTAGAGACCGAGAGAGTTAGTATTCAAATTCTATCAGCAATATCTCCTTGACATGCCTTATATACCCCAACAACCTATCATTATTATGGACTTAATTTCTATATTATTCTTAACGGTATTTAAAACTGGGCGGATATGTTTTTTAAATTAGTAAACAGAGAATAATTCAGTTATAGAATATCATCGATCTCATCAGACCGATACCACCTAACATATTTCACAAGTGTCTGTCCTAATATGGACTCAGATGATGTGATATCTGACTTATACAATGTTGTAGGGGTTTTGGGCGATATAAGACATTAAGCAAAGCGTCTCAGGACTTCTCTGCTGCTCAGAATGTCAGGTCTGACTCCCACGAGGCGAAGTTTGCTGCCGACTCCTCGTCTGGGTCGACACCGACCACGACCACCGCCGACCCGTCGTGATCAATGGCATTCGCGACAGCATTCGCCGTATCGTTCTGGGTGTCGACCCGAATCCCTCGGTAATCTATACAAAATCAGGTGATCTCCAAGAGAAGCGGTGTCCCTCTGCGTACTCCTGAATCCTCGGTGACTTGCTGATGACACCGTAGTCGGCTTTGTCGAAAATGACTACTGTAATATCCAGATCTCGCTCGGCGGTAGTGTGGGGGTCCTGAACACACATCATTCGACCACCATCACCCGTTAGACAGAGGACAGGTCGATCTGGACGGGCCTTCTTCGCGCCGATCGCAGCCGGTAGACTGTTCCCATGCCTGCCCAAGAGCCGGCACTAATGTAGCAGCTTGGGCCGTAGGCTTCAAACGTTTGGAACGCATAAACACAGAACCCGCCAACGCCAGTAGTAACGATGGTATCTCGTGACGCCACATCACGGATCGCGCGTGGCGCCGCAACAGTCGGGACCGACGACATCTTCGAACGCTACCGAGGTAAACCAGTAACCCTCCTTGTGAGAAACAGCGAGTTCGGGACAACTGCAATCAACCGCGAGAACGTCGTAGATACGAGAGTATTAAATGAATCACCCACGTAGAAAGTCGGTGAAGTCGCCTAAAGGATTCCGAGTATTCGCTCGATGAAGGACCTCCGTTTCGACCGGCGGAAAAAGGACCAATAGAAGAGATCGGTTGTATCAGGTAGTCAATTCACCAGCCGATTGTGTTCGGGCTATCGCTCTTCCAGAGGAACGAACTCTACGTCTTTCGGACCGACATAGCGCGCTCGCGGACGGATGAGCCGGTTATCATCTAGGTACTCGGAAACGTGAGCAACCCACCCACCGACACGGCTCATAGCGAAGATTGGTGTGTACAGGTCGATTGGAATGCCCATCTGAGAGTACATTGAAGCCGAGTAGAAATCCACGTTCGGTGCGAAAGCCGTATGCTCGGTCATGTACTCTTCGATAGCCACACTCATCTCGAACCATTTCGCGTCCCCAGCGGCCTCGCTGAGGTTTTCGGATTCCTGACTTAGGATTTTCGCTCGTGGATCTTTAACTCTGTACACCCTGTGCCCAAACCCTGGAATGCGGCGGCCTTCTTTCAGGCCCGTTTCAACCCACTCCACCGAATCCTGGTCGACTTCGTCGACCTCTTTGAGCATACGCATGACGTCTTGATTGGCACCACCGTGAAGGGCCCCTCCGAGAGTGCCGACCGCGCTCGTAACCGCGCTGTGAACGTCAGAGAGGGTGCTCGCAGTCGCCAACGCAGAGAACGTCGACGCATTGAACCCGTGATCGGCGTGAAGTACAAGCGCCATGTCGAACGTCTCGGCGATGACGTCGTCGGGTTCTTCTCCGTTGAGGAGATAGAGGAAGTTCTCGGCGTGGTCTAGGTCCTTACGTGGTTCGATCAAATCTTGTCCTTCACGGAAGCGATTATAAGCCGCAATGATCGTCGGGAATTTGGCCGCCAGGCGCCGCCCCTTGCGGAGAATCGCCTCTTCGTCGTTGGGGTCGTAACTGCTTTTATCAGAATCATACGCCGACAACATCGATACGGCCGTCCTGAGCACATTCATCGGCTTTTCGTCTTGTGCAGCCAGTTTGCTAACAATCTCTAGGATTTCGTCATCGACCGATCGTTCTTCACTCATCATGCTGGCAAACGACTCCAATTCCGATTGGTCCGGTAGGTGTCCGTACCAGAGTAGATAGAGAACTTCCTCGTAGCTCGCATTACGAGTCAGATCCTCAATATCGTAGCCCCTGTAGATCAAGCGGCCTGCTTCGCCGTCGACGTAACTGAGTTCGGATTCCGCAACAAGAACGCCCTCCAACCCTTTCTCAAGTTTTTCAGACATACCTTAGTGATCCCATATGAACGATAAAAGCATTATCGTTTCCCCACTATCACTTTTCAGAAAGATTAAAGCTACTGTTACACTCTGAACAAGATACAATTCAAAGAGCGGAAAAATACTCTGTCGTAACAAGGGCTGTTAATAAGACGGGGCCTTAATGTTACTTTCCTGATATAGAATTATTACTCGAGCAGTGTCTATTCAGTTATTAAAGGATTCCGCATCACTGTCGGCTCCAGCGATTCAATGTGTTGACGAACACACTGCCGAAGCAGTCAACAAATTCGATAGATATGTGAATATTATATTAAAAGCCTTGAGGTATGATGACGATTACTTATGTCTGATATTTGAAATGAGATGAAAACCCAGCCATCTCGATAAGGAGATGGCCCGTGCTTGTAGACTTGATTATAAAACCCACATCGAGTTATGAGCGATCAAGAGGATCGTTAGTTAGCTACCGCTAAGACGGGGGCGTTAGCGTTGAGAAGAACCTTTTGTGCTACACTTCCAAATACCGCCTTCCCGGTTGGGGATCTCTTCTGGGGACTGACGACGATAAAGCGGGCGTCATTTTTATCAGCGTAATCAACAATTCGTTCTGCTGGTCCGCCAACCAACCCAACTGTTTTCGCCGGTCGCTCGATCACTTCTACAGCATCTGCAGCGACTTTGGCGGCAATTTCCCGGATTCGTTCCATATCGATCGGATCGTCGGTTTTGTTTACGTTAGTCCTTTCTAGCTGGACGAACTCCGATTGAGTCATGACATGCACTACGTGAATCTCGTTGTCGAACGCTTCTGATAATGTGGCGGCCTCCTTCATGACGGTGTCCGCCTTATCGGATCGATCAACAGCTGCAACAATGACCATGAGAAAGTATGGACGCCAGTTGTTTTTATCTTTTTGCAGGAATGCGCGTTCTTCGGCGGAAACGAAAGCTATTCGTCCGTATACTCGAAGCGGTCGACACCCCACGACCCGAGTGTGTAGCTGCGACAGCGCCGCGATGATCCGAGAAGGGAATCTGAGCGAGATGGGTCCCTGTTCAGGGATGATCGTCACTCAAAAAGTCAAATTTGATCACAATATTCGCGGATTAGATTCCAGACTTTTTGCTTCAACCGATGCTGTGAGAATGCTAATGGATGCAATGACAGAGCAGTCGTTATTCTCAAAAATCAACCTTTCTTTGACGACCGTCCGAACCAGCAGAGCGATTGATACTATTCGAAGATATCTTCGGCTGTAGCGGGAGAAGGAGAGACGAAGCCACCACGGTCGTTGAACACTATCGATTCTGGCTCCGCTACCACGTAGAGATTAGCACGTTCTCTGGCAGCTTCGACGAGTCGCGCCGAAGTATAACACCGCTTTAGATGCATCGTATCAGTGACTCGGAGAATACGTGCGTCGTCAGCCGAAATGGGACCGATGTGCCGAGACTAGCTATTGGTCCCGCACGATCTGTCTCAACTACTGGCGGTAGTCGGACGCCTCGCACCGTACTGGCGGTTATGGCATTGATGAGTGACTTAGACCAGTCGAGCTTCGCCGATAAATTCTGGTGAACGAAATCAGCTTGACTCATCCCCATCGCGTTGCCGTGAGTCTTCTCCCTGGGCCCGCGTGCGAACACACGCTTTATGGCTGGCCCGACAGGTTCGGATTCGTCGATAGTGAAGTGACGCCGGCCTGTGACGTTAGTATCCATACCTTGTCCACTGATGTCTTTCCCAATCTGGTCGACGAGGAGTACGTCTAGTTCATCAAAAGGGAGTTATGGCATCAAATCCTGAACCATCTTTAGAATTTCTGCCTCTCGATCCAGAAAACTGGAGGCCGAACACCCTCGATAAGTGTCGTGTCATCGTTCTGGTCTCCACCACGGCGATCCCACCGGCAACCGGAAGGGTTTCCAGTAACCGTCCGTTGATTTCAGGGATCATGTTACGCAGGCTCCATTCGAACGCCCAGTCGTGGGCCATTTTCGCACCTCGCTGTTTCTCCATCCCGATAACGAGCATCTTCTAGAGGCCGCTCTCAACAACGCTGCCAAAGTCGGTGTGAGGTTTGACACGATTTACCGGAACGATAGCATCCACTTCGGCGGCGTTGAAATTGACGTACACTGATACACCTCGTTCGGGCGTTTCACCGATTTCAATGACATCCATCGTCGACCGGATCTCATATCCGACCGACTCTTCTATTACACCGAGTGTCGCGAGTTTATCTTGCTGGCCTTCTGAGGTCGCTCCACCGTGGCGTCCCATGACTGGAAAGATAAAGAGGTTGTATCCGCATTGGCGGAACCCGTCGACGACACTTGACGATCGATGGTAGGTTGGCGATGCCACGACTTCCGACCCTACGGCAATCTCACTTCCGTCAGAGAGACCCTCAAAGTTGAGGGCATCTATCTATTCTGTCACCACGAAAGGGATATCTTCGGATGGGATTGGATCTGTTTCTAACGCTGTTCGATAACCCCCATCTTCGGAAGGGACAACTCTCCGCAGGCTTTTCGTATCGCCGATTCGGAAACTTGAGAACGGTCCGTCATGAAAAGACAGAATCGGTGAAATGAGATAAATGCGCGGAGCTATTGATATGATCTCACCAAGAATCGGGCTTTGGTGAAATATCTACAAAGACCTAGTGTAGTAATTTTCGAGGGAGAGTACAACTATACGTCGGTGACTTTTCTTCGATTCGTATCTGGAAGACCACTTTTTGTGCCTCGATGGAGCGTCGTGTGCCTGCGCGAAGTTGAGGTTCGACTCAGTGAATTTGATGTGCACCTAAGGAATGATGATATCGGGAAATACATGAAGCGTAAGTTTGATATTCAGGTGTAAATGTTGAATAAAAGGTGGACACTCCGTTGAACCATATGGCCATTCTTAGGAAGTCTGTAGACGAAAGAGGGCATCCAATAATTGATTGGGAAACATCTGGATGCATGGTTTTGTCGAATCCAGAAGAAGCCGTAGCAGCAGAGAAAGATGAAACTCAGATAGCAGGCGGCGCGTACGCGAAGCAGAAAGCCGCCCAATTCGGCGGTACCAACTACAACAACTACCGGGAGAAGGTTCTTCGATGGTAAAAGTTTATATGAATTTTATGCTAACAGGTTCACTATGATGAACCGGAGAGTGTACCTTCAAAGCGCGGGGCTGATATCGACCGTAAGTCTCACCGGCTGTCTGGGGGAGAGTAATGGGGAAGCTGTAAACGAATTCGGCTACGACACGAAGGAGAACGCTGAAACCGAGGTTCCGCTACTACCCCTCGAGGACGCTATCGACTGGCATGATGCGGGGGATGCGGTGTTCGTCGACGCTCGAAGCCGGGTAGATTTCGCAGTCGGGCATATCGAGGGCGCCGTACACAGCCCAGCACCGGACGGGAAAGACGAAGACGATCCTATCGCCGAGTTAAACATGGATACACGGATCGCCACCTACTGCGATATACCGGAGGAACTAGCGGTACAACGAGGGTCGTCCCTGATCAAAGAAGGCTACCGTCACACCTACGCCCTCGCCGACGGATTCGATGCATGGAGTGACGCCGAGTACCCAGTTGGTTATGAATGCTCGTGCGATCAGGGAACGTAATTGAATGGGAAAGAGCAGACCGGATATCTCGAAGGCGATGGATTTGGACGAATCGTAGACGGACGAGTATCTCGAATCGATTTCTGGCCGAACTTGCAGGTGAAAATCGTATATTCTTCGAAGATGAAGACCGAGGTCATCACTGGACAGTCGGGTCATTTTTCGACGAACTCTCGATTCCCCGTGAAGGGGATGTGAGCGCACTGTTGGGGGCCCTAGTCAGAAATTCTGTCCATTCTCGGAAATGGTAGTGATCGGGAGGTGGGGCCGGTCATTCAGGTAAGTGAGAACTGAGACGAGACCATTCAGGCGCGGTCCTTCTGTCTGCTCAGTCCTGAACTGTTATGAGCGATCAGATACCACCTGGTATCTACTGGATCTTCTCGTCTGAGTGTCCGATTCGTCGTAATACTCTCTCAGTATCCGCTCCCAATTCCGGTGGACTGCCCTCTGCCGTGGTATCGAATCCAGTACTCCAAACGGGAAACGCCGGGACGTTGATTTCCGTTTCCACGGCATCGTTTTCCGTACCGCTGATATCGATCGTAGTGAACAACCCGGTCTCTTCAAGATGTGGATCGTCTATGACGTCGGCGAGTTCGTTAACCGGAGCGCAGGGGACATCGGCGTCGATCATTTTTTCGACTAGTTCGTCCCGCCGAGATTCCTTTGTCTTGTTTTCTATCGTTCGATCGATCTCTTCTCGGTTTTGGAGCCGTTCGTGGTGTGATTCGTACGGTAATGAGATGTCCAAGACATCCTGAATTGCATGCCAGTGTTTATCACTGGTCGATCCGATGAAAATATACTTGTCGTCGGCTGTGGGGTAGGCATCGTACGGGGTTTGGGACGCGTGTGATGCGCCCATACGTTTCGGTTCCTCGTCGAACATCTGCTGGTACGCGATCCAATAGCCCATAAGCGAAACGGCGGCCTCGAAGAGAGGTGCATTGATGTACTGACCTTCGCCGGTCCGCTCTCGTTCCCGGAGAGCGACGAGAATCGAAATAACCGCGTTTGCAGCTGCGTTCATGTCGACGATACTTGTCCCTGCACGAGCGGGTCCCGAATCTTGATGCCCAGTCATGTTCATCAGCCCACTCATGGCCTCTGCGATGGGATCGGACGCTACGCGATCTGAGTATGGGCCGTCAGCGTAGCCCTTGATACTGACGTAGACCAGCCCGGGATTACGTTCTCGTAATACCTCGTAGCCGAGTCCGAAGCGTTCCATCATCCCCGGAGAATAATTCTCGAGAAGCACGTCAGCGCTTTCGAGCAAATCCAGAAAGGCTTCCTTACCTTCGGGTGTTTTGAGGTCCACCGTCACGCTCTCCTTGCCGCGATTTAGATAGTGAAACATGCTCGACCCGGATTTTCCGGCGTTTCGCATCGCATCTCCGTGTCCCGGGCGTTCAACCTTAACGACATCTGCACCGAGATCGGCCAAGATGAGACCCGCGTATGGTCCTGCCACAATGTGACCGAGTTCCACGACGTTTAGCGATTCCAGCGGCAAATCTGACATGAGTGGCTAAACTAATTGGCTCCGAGTATAAGAATATTTGCTATTATCGAACAGCTACTCGTTTTCTTTTGCCGGGAATGGATCAATCGGAGTTCCTTTTTCCTCTTTTGGGATCAACATCGTCCGCTCATACTGAATAACTTTCTCACCGGTTTGTTTGTATCCGCGCGTCTCAACGGTCACGATACCGTCTTCAGGCCGAGACTCACTCTCTCTCTTGTGGATCACTTCACTTTCGGCATAGAGCGTATCTCCCGCAAAGACGGGATTCGTGAGCTCGATATCGGTCCAGCCCAGGTTCGCGATTGTCTTGTGGCTTACGTCGCTTACGCTCATACCACTGATGATACTCAGCGTCAGTCCGGAGTTGATCAGACACTCGTCGAACTCCGTCCGCTCCCCATACTCGTCGTTGAAGTGGAGCGGATGGGTATTGTGTGTCAAAAGCGTGTATTGAGTGTTGTCATCCTTCGTAACGGTCCTGGCCGGTCGATGTTCGTAAACGTCGCCCACCTCGAAGTCCTCGTAAAATCGTCCGTAGTCTTCCCGGTATCTATTTTCGCTTACCTCTACTGTGTTGCGAACCATGTAGCTAATCTCTACATAACCCAAAATAAACGTTATTGTTATATTCGAATCATCGGCAGAAAAAATTTATGAATTTATAGTAAATATATGTTCGAACTGTCGGAGTGGAAGAGGGGAGCGGTACGGAGCGATGTAAAACGAGCATCAGTGTGCGACCAGTATAGGTTCAGTCGCCCCGAATGCAACCGATGGGACTGAACGTCAAGCGTAGCCACGTCATTTGTTCGGCAGTGATTGAGCGTGCCTTACTCGGCAGTGCGAAACCCAGGAGTTGAAGCGAAGTGTCAGATGGTATCGGAATAATAGAGGCAGTAAAATACAGCATATACCGGAGGCAGCTTCACCCTCCAATCGTCCGGATGGAGGTGAAGCCGGACAGTCAATCGACAAACTGCCTCGATTGAGTGGCTGGAAGACGCCACCGAAACGATTATGGTCGGGATTTCCAGAGTGTATGTTATGCTACGGTCGTTATTGTTTGCTCCGGGAGACAATCAGGAGATTGCTGAAAAAGCATCAGAGAGTAAAGCGGACGGGGTCATTCTTGACTTGGAAGATGCCGTCGCACCAGCGAAGAAAAAACGCGCTCGTCAACTCGTCGCGGAATTTCTGGATGGCCACGAGGAGGCGGCTACGACAATTTGTGTGCGAATTAATTCATGGAATCACGCCGAACAGATAACAGATATCGAACTGGTTGCACACGACGCCGTCGATGTGGTTGTCGTCCCCATGGTTGAAACGGAGCGCGAAGCGTGGCATACCGCTGAAATGGTCGAACGCTTTGAGACCTGCAAAGACGCGACCTCGGCCTCGCTTTTCCTAATCCTCGAAACTGCCAAGGGCCTGGCCAATGCAAACGAGATCGCAAGCGCTCACGAGAAGATAGAGATGATTTCGTTTGGACTCGCCGACTATACTGCAGACGCGAATATCCGTTCGACAGAAAACCGTGCCGAAGTACTGACACAACGGGCATTACTATCGAATGCGGCCGCCGCCGCCAACGTTCAAGCGTTCGATTTCGCAACGCTCGAAACGGAAAACCTTGATCGGGTCAGAGCAGATGCGGTAGCAGCACGCCAGATGGGCTACACTGGCAAGGCTGCCATACACCCTACTCAGCTAGAACCGATCCACGAGGTCTTTACCCCAGATCGAGAAGAGATCGAACGGGCGCGGAAGATCGTCGAAGCGTACGAAGAGGCTGGCGAACCTGGGGTATTGACTGTCGATGGAGAGATGGTAGACAAACCAGTCATCGAAAGTGCCCGAGACACGTTAGCACTCGTCGATGAATATACCTCCTCGGTAAAATCTGAATAAGGCGATCGGATGAGTACCCGACAGGATCGTATAGACTACCTGACATCCTATGGAAGAAAGTAGCTACATTTCGAATGTGCTTACGACAGAAGAATGAGCAAAGAGGTTGTCCAAGAGATGCAGATCGTATCACTTGCAGATAAAAAGGCTTTTGCGAGAATGGCAGTATGAATTAAAAGATGCCCGAGGAGATTGTTCCAGAAATATACGACATTACTTGTCGCGAGACCAATGGACGTCGATACCGAGCCTTTCTATCCGTGGACGGCGTACCAACGCTCATCGATACAGGGTTCGAGGAAACGATGGATCAATTGTTCGCCGGAATCGACGAAATTGGTGTCGATCCCGAGCGATTGATCATCACCCACGAACACGCTGATCACGTCGAGGGATTCGATGCAGTCGTCGACAACTACGACGTTGAAACCTGGGTGCCCGAGACTATAGAACTCGATTCGACAATTGATCCTGACCGTCGATACGGGGATGGCGATTCGATCGGACGTTTCGAAGCGGTACACGTGCCCGGCCACTCGCCCGGCAATTCTGCGCTGATCGACGAGCAAGCGGGTATCGGCATCATCGCTGATGTCATGTTCGGCTCCGATCTCAGAGGATTACCGCCAGGATACTTGATTCTTCCACCCGAGATTTATTCCAATGATCTCAATGAGGCTGAACGAAACTTGTCGAAACTCCTTAAGTACGAATTCGATGTCGCTCTCGTGTATCACGGGTCATCAGTGCTGGAAAATGCCAAGGATAAAATCGAAAAATACGTCGAATTTCCCGGGAAACCGGACAGCTAGACCGGATTTCCAGTCGAATAACTCAGTATGTTCTAGTCTGAATATTCATCCCGATTGTACTGGCGGTTTTCATGACCAGTTTCGGTGTTTCTTCATAGAAATCGTCTCCAGTCATGTATTCCCGGGGTGCTGAAACGCTCACTGCTCCGACTACATCTCTATCATCGTTTTCTACGGGAACCCCTACTCCCCTGATTGCCTTTATCAGTTCACCGTCTGCCAACGAGTATCCTCTCTCCCGGGTTTCGTCTAATTCGTCAAGTAACGTTTCGCGATCGGTGATCGTTTCCGATGTCATCGAGTCCAGTCCGTGTTGTTTGATAATCTCTTCGATACGTTCCTCCGGTAATTTCGAGAGGATGGCTTTCCCAGACGACGTGCAGTGAAGGTGGCGATGGGGAATTTCCCGTTTCTTCTGATAGTACTGAGGAGCAAATGGTTTATCGCCGAACGATTCGTATACATTAAATAGGAGACCTTTATGTTCGATGACAAGAAATGCAGTTTTGCCACTTTTATCAGCTAATTCGTCTATTTCGTCCTTGCCACCCGCATATACAGGAGTATTATTACGGACATGTTCGCCCAAGGTAATAAGTTCCGGCCCCAAACAATACTTGTGTCCTTTCTGAACGATATATCCGTGATCCTTTAGCGTAGCGAGTTGAGTGTGGATCGACCCCATTGAAAGACTCACTTCTTCGTCGATCTCGGAGATTGTTGTACCACCTGTCTGTCGGAGGACCTCGATTATCTCACAGGCATTACTTACGGACTGGATCCGCCTGGAATTCCCGTGTTGTACCATCGTGGAAGAGATATGACCTTCATAGATAAGAAAGTTTGGTATAGACAAAACCTTAGGAGCCACAACGGAGGTTCAGAATCCGATAAAAACAAAAGGGTGGTCTTGAAGCTCGGGACACTACTGTACCAAACTTGTCGCCTAGTTCACATCCCATATTTTAAATCGTGGCTGAGAATCGTATCAGATAGTAACATCCGGATAACACTCGATCTACGACAGTCCATTTTTGAAATAATCTGATCGCTCCGCCATCGGTTGCTAGTATTCCACAAGCATCGACGGGACGAAGTCATGGCCGACCGCCACAAGGTCGACGACAAGACGGCAAATAAACAATACCTTCGCATTTCTTCGGTGCGAACCTTCTTGCGACATTGATGAATTTGAACTTGGTCGTCGGTCCATCTCTCGAATTGGAAACCCTCTTTTGCCATCATCAAATACTGACCCTGTTGAAATACTATTAGATTAGCTCATATATTATAACAACTTATATTGGTCTTGGTTAAAAAGATACCTTCAATTATTATTAATATAGATTATTAAATGATCGCTTGATGAAGGTCGCCATTACAGTCGTACGAATGTAAACATATACACTCATAGCAAATTCCCAAGGATTCCCGGACCAATATTTTTGTTATTATCAAATTCGCATATGGAGGCTCTCCGAGGGATAGGAATCACATTTGTATTGAAATGTCGTTCCTTCAGCATCGTCAGCCCAGACTATTGTCGGATCCGAGTGTGGGAAGCGATCGTTGTTATCATATGCGGAGAGAGCGTCCACCGCATCGAATAATTCAATAATCGTCCATCAAACCCGTTTGTTTAAAGGAAGTGATCTGGAATATCTCCAGCATCGGTTTGATTTTCCCTGCCGAATCTGGCTAGAGGAGTTGATTTTCCTAGTTATTCCGCAACGGCAACTATTTTATAGAAGACCATCGATTTACACTTGAACCGATGACACTAGATGTAGCGGAGTTCGCTAAGGTTCTGAAACAGCCATTCGAAAGAAATGCGGAGCCCGGTGACGACGTACTAATCATCACCGACACGGAAGTCGCCGATTCGGTAAGAACCGCGTTATTTACCGCGGCTACGCAGTTAGACCTGGATCCGACCCTCACTGTGATGACTCCTCGGAAGCGAGACAACAATGATCCGACGAGGCTTATTGGAGAAGCCATGAAAGAGTCGGACGTGTACGTGACTGCAGTTTCAAAGGCTCTGGCTCACTCAAGGCCCTCGGCGGCCGCTCAAGAGGCAGGTAAGAAGTTGATTATCATGTCCGAAATCTCCCCCGATATTCTGCGAAGTGGGGCCGCGAAAGCGAATTACGACAAAATGCAGCGAATCGCCGATGCGCTGGGTGATATTTACGCAGAAGGGAAGGAAATACGCGTCACCGATGACAACGGGACGGACGTGGTGGCCGACATTGAAGACCGGACGTATTGGCCGTCGGCAGGTACCGCGTCGAAACGACCAGAACCTCCCTATGCCTGTGCGTTTCCGGACGGAGAAGTTGGCGTCTGCCCGGCCGAAGGGTCGACTCAGGGAACTGTAGTTTGGGATACGAGCCTCCACGACATCGGGTGGCTGGATGAACCGATCGAGTTGGAAGTTGAGGACGGATGGGTGACGAATATCAGTGGTGGAAAAGAAGCAGAGCAGTACCGACAGATCCTCGAAGAAGACGGGGACGAAAATGCACGATATTGCGCGGCCGAAATTGCGCTCGGAATTAACGACGGCGCGGAGTTTTCCGGGAGAATGCGAACCGACAAAAAAGTGTACGGTTCGGTTCACATCGCGACCGGAGACAACATCGATATCGGCGGTGATATCGAAAGCGACCTGCATATCGACGGGGTGATCGGCTCACCGACCGTGTGGGTTGACGATAGAAAACTTGCGGAGGACGGCGAAATTCTGATCGAGCCGAAAGAAGAGTAAGAGAGACGGCAAGGCAAGAATGACTATCGAAGATATAAAACGGCTAAAGTTCAAGTATTGCTTCCATCTCGACAGTACTAACACCAGTGAATTCGTCGATTTGTTCACCGAAGATGCAAAATTCGACGTTCCGAATTACGGGTCGGGAGAGGGGAAAGGAGCTATTCGGGAGTTCATCACCGAAATAAAATCGCGTGATCTCGAGTTAATGGCCCACATGGCATCCAACCCACTTATCGAAATAGATGACAACGAAGCCACCGGGAAATGGTACTATATCGTCATCATCGAAGACGACGAGGGGAACGTGTCGTGGGGACAGGGACGGTGGGAAGACACCTATCGAAGGGTCGACGACGATTGGAAGATATCCTCCCTCATCGCGATTCGGCAGTTCACGAGGGAAATACCGAAGCGATAATCCGAGATGTAGTTGATACTAAGAACCGCCGAGTCTCTTCGGCTGTCCCACGTTCGCTCTTCGTCGTAGGTGCGGATCGAAGGACAGGCAATTATACCAATCGATTGGTAATCAGCTCCTGAGCCGGCCTAATCGGACGGGGTTCGAGACTTGAGGCGCGGAATGCCATGTATGGAAAGAAGTCCGCAGTCAGGCTCTGGAAAGAAGCATTTTCGAAGACGAGAAATGGAGATCGAAAACCCAGAAACGTTGACTGATTGCACAAAGACAATAATTGTATACGTTCAGTGTTAAATACCCCCAATGCACGATTACTTTCATAGAATGAAGTATGAGGTGAAAACAACGCTCGGAGCGATGTTGTCCGACGGAATGGGCTGGATTCTTCTCGGAGTCACTGCAGGTTGGGCCCTTTCCCTTGGAATGCGGTTCGTATTCCCGGCGCTATTACCCTTCCTACAATCCGAGTTCCGGATAGATCTCGCGACGTCGGGACTATTACTGACCGTCTTGTGGAGCGCGTACGCGATCGGTCACATACCCGGCGGTGTACTGGGTGACAGGATCGGGGAAGGAAACACCCTAGTCCTGAGTACGATCATCTCGACTGGGACTGTGTTAGTAATCATGTCGGCGATCAACGTCTCGATGTTGTTCGTGGGCACCTTTATCTTCGGTATCGCGACTGCGCTGTACGGGCCGACCAGATTTACCATTCTCACCGACCTCTACTCGAAGAAAGCGGGGACGGCGATCGGTTTGACGATGGCCGGTGGCAGTCTCGGAAGTGCCACCTTTCCGGTGATAACAACGATGATTGCTGTCTACCTGAGTTGGAGACATGGGTTCGGATTATTTTTGGTGCTTTTCGCGATAGTAGCAGTCGGTCTTCGATTAACCGTACCACAGCGGACATCACCTAAATCAAACGTAGTAAACCAATTCTCCAGAGAAACACTTGATCAATTGGTGAAGGGCATTTCCAGGGAATCGATCCTGACTGTCGTGATGATCCAAGTATGCATCTCCTTCATAATGCAGGGGTTTTCGTCGTTTTATCCTTCATTTCTCGTTGATATGCGAGGGATCTCTCCGGGAGTGGCTTCATCCCTCTTTGGTGGATTTTTCATCATAGGCGCCATCGTGCAACCACTCGCTGGTAATATCACGGATCGATTTGGTGCGAAATGGACGCTGACAGGATTATTGGGCGTGTCTGCGTCCGGTTTGTGGTTGCTCTTGTTCGTGGAGGAATTCGTTGCACTAGTGTTAGTAACAATTCTCATCAGCACTTTGAACGGCTGTTACGTAGTTACTCAGACCAAAATCGCCGACACGTTACCGACTGATCTGCAGGGAACCGGTCTAGGATCACTGAAAGCCGGCTGGATGCTACTCGGAGCGACGTCACCGTTGATTATCGGTGTGCTCGCGAGCGGTGGTCACTTCCGGATAGGATACGTGCTGTTGGCAGTAATCGGGACGGGCGGAATGCTCATCTCTCTGTTGCGACTGTGAATTCGTTGTACCGGTTAAGGCGACCAAGCGGCAGGCGACTCTCGAAAACAGAACCACGCGATACGGGTGGAGCAGATTGATCGCAATGGACAAATTATTGTAATTTCCTAACGTACTTAACCCACTGGAACTACCGGAAACGTATGGGCGATTTAGACACCATAGACTATACCGTCAAGGAAGGACGCGCCGAAATCATCTTCGACCGACCGGACAAGCTGAACGCGATAACTGAGACGTTGATGGAGGAACTGAACGTCGCGATAGAAGAAGCTCTCAACGACGATTCAGTGTACGTCATTATCCTGTCCGGCCGTGGCCGCGCGTTCTGTGCCGGAGCAGATCTTGATGAGATGAGCGAAGGTGGCGTCGGTTCCGACAACAAACTCGCCTCCGGAGAATATCTGTGGAAAGACCTGAACGCCTGCCGCCTACTGTGGGAGGGGGACAAGCCCACGCTCGCCGCGATTAATGGGCCGGCTGTAGGAGGAGGATTCGACTTCCTTCTCTCGTGCGATCTCAGGGTCATGAGCGAAGATACGTTCATTCGGGACGGACACACGAAGGTGGGAATGCTACCCACGTTCGCTTCGTATCTCCTCCCCCGCCTCATCGGTCTGAGTAAGGCGAACGAGATCCTACTGACTGGCAACAATATTACCGCACAAGAGGCGGAGGAGCTAGGGCTGGTATCCGAATTAGCGCCGGAAGACGAAATCATGGAAGTAGCTCGGGAGTGGGCGAACGAATTGCGGGATCTACCAAGGCTCTCGATAAAACATTCCAAAGCTATGGTCGGTTCCCAGGATTCGTTGGACGAGGCCCTCAACGATGGATTTGAAAGACGTTGGGAGTGCGTTCAAGATTCCGAACGCAACGAAGCCATTGATGCGTTCCTAGATGGCCGGTCACCGGAGTTTGATCGAGAGTATTGATCGATTCTGTAAACGTCGATTTGGCGCGACGCATCGATCGATTTGATCCGGAAACCAATCGGCATTCCCATAGCAACGATTCGTTCCATGTCGTGTAAACCGTATTGATCGGAAAATTGGCCGACGAGTGAAGATCAGTAACTGAAACTGTTACTGGGTGGGACAGAGGTAATATTGTATGCGAGTTTTGTGAAACATGCAATTAACCATCATCGACTGTGATTATCCGTTAAGGTTAATACCCATTGTTATGTGGTATAGAAACGCATGGTGTTAGATGACAGCAGTAAACTGGTAAACCGGCGACGATTCGTCAAATATACAGGAGGAAGCTCGATAGCGGCTCTAGCGGGATGTCTCGGCGGCGGTGGCGACGATAACGGCGACGGAAACGGCGACGGAAACGGCGGCGGAAACGGCGGCGGCGACGATTTCCCGTCCGATACCTTCAACACAATCGTACCGTACGCCGAAGGTGGTGGGTCGGATGCGTACGCGCGACACTTCACAGCCGAGCTCGCGGACATAACTGGCACCGATTATCAAGTAGAGAACCTCCCTGGAGCGGGTGCCACGCGAGGGATGACGGTCCTCCACGACAGACCCGCTAACGGATATCACATGGGCCTCGCGTCGCCACCGGCATCGGGACTGATGACGTACCTTCTGGAACCCGACCGGCTGGATTGGGATTACAGTGACTTCTCCGGACTCGCCGTCGTGGGACGAAGTACCACGATCGTCACGGCGAATCCAGATCTCGGTATCGAAGATTACGAGGACCTCGCCGAAAGGGTTCGGTCCGGGGAATTTACGACGACCGGCGGTCCAGGTCTCGGAGGAATCGAACACGTGGCCTACGTGTTCATGAAAGAGAACCACGACATGCCGATCGAAGATTTCGTCGCATACGACGGCTGTGGGCCGACCCAGCAGGCCGTAGCATCCGGTGAAATTCCCTTCGGCATCTGTTCGGAGCCCTCGGCGCAACCGTTTATCGAGAGCGGAGACGTAGAGCCCATCGCGGATATCACAACGAGTGGCGGCCTCATCAGCGATATCCCGTCGGTCGCAGATTTCGGATACGCTGATATGGACTCCTTCGGATATCCGACGCGGTGTCTCTTGGGTCCGCCGGGCGTCCCCGAAGAGCGGCGCGAGGCTCTCTCCCAAGCTTTCAAGGAGGCCACTGAGACGGAAAGCACCCAGCAGTGGGAGGAAGAAACCGGCAACGCCGTGCTGTGGGGAGACCACGAAGAAGCCGAACAGGCTTGGAAAGGAGCCATTGAGTCGATCCCCGAAGAAGTCAATCTGGATGCCGTGCGAGAAGACATGCAAGAGTAATAGATTTATAGTCAGAAGCAGATATCAGATTAATGTTCGAAAGAGAAAAGATCGATTCTGAAACTTTTTTATTGTTGATGCTCCTCGTCATAGCCATTTACATGCATATTAACGCGTACCAGTACCCACAGGTTGCGCAACGGTTCCCACAATTCATGTCCACCGTCGTCATCGTGGGAGCCACAATACTACTCGGGAAGAATTTATTCCCTGACAAAATGGACATCCTGAGTGTGGAAGAGGAAGACATGGCTTTCAACTTCGGCGAGGCCGAAGGTGAAGAGTTACAAGATTCGTCGGACGAGATGGAGATGAACTCCAAATATGTTCAAGTAACGCTATTGTTGACTACCGTGTATATCGTTTCCGGCTTATTCGTCGGATTCTATTGGTTGTCGCCATTATTTGTGGCTGTGTACGCCAAGTACTTCGGTTTGAGTAACACACGGGTAGTGTTACTCACGGTCTTAGCTTTCTTGATATCCCACGTGTTCCTGGTATTCATGGATGCACCGATCAACCAAGGGTTACTCGAAGGGTGGTAATATGTTAGAAAACATTATTCAAGGAATAGAAATAGTTATCAGTTATCCGACGTACTTATTCGTGATAGTCGGTCTCGTACTTGGCATAATTATCGGTGCAATTCCGGGCATTGGACCGATTATTGGAATGGCCATCTTGCTGCCGCTCACGGCACCCCTAGAAGGCGTCAATGTGATCATCATGTTCATCATGATCTATCTCGGCGGCATGTATGGGGGAAGCATCGCTGCCATCCTGATCAACACTCCAGGGACGGCAGGAGCGGCAGCTACGACGTTCGACGGGTATCCGATGTCGAAGAAAGGGAGGGCGAAAGACGCGTTAGCGATTTCTGCCGTAGCATCTTCGGCAGGAGGGATCATTTCCCTCGTTATCTTGTTCTTGGTGCTGCCAATCGTGACGACGATCGTGTTGGCGTTTGGCTCCCCGGAGTACTTCTTGATCGCCCTTCTTGGTATCGTGATGATCACTATCGTCGCCGAAGGTGCTCTGTTGAAGGGGTTGACAGTCGGAAGTTTTGGATTACTGATAACCACCGTCGGAGTAGCCCCGATGACTCTCGATTTCCGATATCCAATTCACGGTGCATTGTACGACGGCATCAGTTTCGTCGCGGTACTGATCGGACTGTTCGCTATATCCGAGATGCTTCAATTAGCTGGGAAGCAGGGGACGATCGCCAGCGAGAACGAAGGCGGTGGGGTGAGCGGATCGATTTGGGACGGGGCGTTGGAGGTCGTGAGACGTCCGTTCACCGTACTCAAATCAGGATTGATAGGGATGTCCATCGGGGCGATCCCCGGAGCAGGAGGGTCTGTTTCTAACTTTATAGCATACGCAGAGACCTTACGGAGTGATAAAAATCCGGATTCGTTCGGGGATGGAAATCCGAGAGGAGTGATGTCCTCCGAAGCGTCCAACAGCGCTACGGTTGCGGGGTCGCTCATTCCAACGTTATCGTTCGGAATCCCCGGCAGTGGTACGACTGCCGTCCTGCTAGGGGCGCTTATTCTTCACGGGATACAGCCGGGTCCCAGTTTGTTCGCAGAAAACATACAAATTACGTATAGCTTCTTGTTCGCTCTAGTCCTCGGGAACCTTCTCATATTGACACTGGGTCTGACAATCATCACAAAAGCGGGAATCATAACACGGATTGATGTTAATCAGATCATCCCGCTCGTGATAATTCTCGCGGTGTACGGAGCGATCAACCTTCGAATTAACTTCATCGACATAGTGACACTGCTCCTGTTCGGCGTGATCGGATTTTACATGGTCAAACACGATTACTCTATCATTGCTCTCGTGTTGGGAGTAGTGTTGGGACGAATAGCTGAAGCGAACCTCTACAGGTCATTACAACTCTCCGGTGGAGAGCTCTCGATTTTTGTTAGCCCCTCTCAGCCGTTATCGCTGTTGTTAACAATATCGATTGTGTTGTTGTTATTCCTCCCGATTACGCTCCCATATATAAGGAAAATTAGCACAAATTACATATAAGAATCAGCAGTTTTCCTTTCACTATATTGAACGAAGCCGCGCTATCAGCCGCGATTCTACAGACAGCGTAGCGTCAGCAAGTCAACTAGTGATAGAACCCTCATTCGTGAAAGAGCGTAGAATACGTTGACTTGGTCGAATCTAGTCGATAGAATGATCAAGAGAGGAGCGACTCCGGACTCTCGATGCTCGATTGAAGCTCTTGCAAAAAGCTCACGGCAGTCGCACCTTCGACGACACGATGGTCGTAGGTGAGCGTAAGATGCATGAACTTTCGAGGTTCGATCTCGCCCTCTACAATGCCAGCGTCTTCAAAAATCGTACACATTCCAAGGACGGCAGTTTGTGGCGGCCGGATCTGTGGGGTATTGAGGTAGGCCCCGAGTTGGCCAGCGTTCGAAACGGAAAACGTTCCGTTCTGTAATTCGACCGGATCGAGACGTCCCTCTCGAGCGGCTGTGGCGAGTTCATCGATCTCTTCGCTCAAATCCCTAATGGTTATCTCGTCGGCATGGTAAATAGTCGGGACGAGAAGTCCTCGATCGGTATTCACGGCGATGCCGACGTTGATATCACTGTAGGTGTCGATAGTTTGATCCGAGATTGAAGCGTTGAGAAGTCGGTACTCCTCGGACGAGAGAGCGTCGGCTACTGCCCGGACGACGAATGCAGTGTACGATAGATCCACTGTCCATGCCTCGGAAAGTCGAACACGTAACTCGACGAGATCGGTGACGTCGACGCGGATCATCGTCGTAGTGTTCGCGTATTCTCCTGCTGCACGACCCATTTGTTCGAACATGACCTCTCTTGGCCCTTCGATCGGTACGGTTTCAGCGATGCTGGGAGCACTGCGCTGGCTGTCACGCTGGGATTGGATGCTGGTATGGTCCTCAAACGCAGCGTACTGTCGAACGTACGCCTTCACGTCGGATTCTCGGAGTTCATCCTCGTCGAGTCGTTCCGCTACGACCGATAAATCGACGCCATATTCCTCCGCAACGACTCTCGCTCGTGGCGAAGCGAGTACGGCGTTCTTCCGCTCGCCCGTGTTCTTTCCTCTAGATCGGTTATCGCGTTCCGGCGTGTTACCCTGGTGGGACATTCGCTTCTCTCCTTCCTGCACTTCGTCAGGTGGGTCTCGTTCTTTCGCCCGGTTTGGAGAGACAGATGTCGATTTCATGTCTTCGCCCCGTGATACGTTAGTAGGGCGTTTGTCGAGCAAGGCCAAAACGTCGTCACGATCCAATCGGCGTTTCCCTACCGTAGCAGCCACGGTTTCGAGTTCGAGGCCGTGCTCACGTGCTAACTTACGAGCACTGGGCGTCGCCCTGACGATCGACCGGTCGTCATCTTCATCCTCTGTCGTACCCCCGGATGGCGGTCCTCCGATCGGGTTTGCGGAACTCCCGACTTCCGGTCCGACCTGATCAAGGGTATCGTCTATCTCATTGGGGGTCCCGATACGGCCCAGGAGGGTTCCGACCGGAACCGTCTCGGTTTCTGTAACCGCTTTGTCGAGCAACTGTCCGCTCTCTTCAGCACACAATTTGAACGACGTCTTGTCAGATTCGACGACGACCACGGGATCCCCAGAATCAACGGCATTACCGGTTTCGACGAGCCACTTGATGACGGTCCCTTTCTCCATCGCTTGACCACTCTTGGGAAGACGAATTTCTTGCATGGTTACTCAAGGATATCGCGAAGGGACGACTCAATGTCGGTGGCGTCGGGGAGATAATAGTCTTCGAGGTTCTCCGCGAACGGAACCGGCGTGAACGGCGCACCGATCCTGGTTATCGGGGCATCCAGGTAGAAAAGTGCGTTCTCCGCAATTTGAGCCGCGATCTCCCCTCCGATTCCACCGAATATAGGCGCCTCGTGGACGGTCGCGAGAGCGTTGGTCTTTTGGACCGAGCCGACGATCGGGGCGATATCCAGCGGAACCAACGTACGGGGATTTATGACCTCCACGTAGATTCCGTTCTTCTCCAAGTTTTCAGCAGCCGCAAGAGCTTCGCGCACCATACCGCCGATTGCGACGACCGTCGCATCCTCGCCGTATCGGACGATTTCCGATCTACAGAGCGGGAACGTCTCCGGCTCTTCGGGGACATCGCCTTTGATGTCGTACTGACGTTTATTTTCCAGGAAGACAACTGGATCGTTATCGCGAATAGCAGCCTTTAGCAATGCCCGATACTCTCGCGGCGTCGCGGGTGCTACGAGTTTCAATCCCGGAACGTTCTGAAACCAGCTCACCGGACTCTGACTGTGGTGAAGACCGAACTGATCGCCAGCGCCGTAGGTGGTTCGAACGACCAAGGGGACACTCGTGTCGTCGGCGTAGTTGAAGTGCATCTTCGCAGCATAGTTGATTAGGTGGTCGGCGATGATCGACGTGAAATCGCCGAACATGATTTCGACGACCGGACGAGCTCCTGACAACGCGGCTCCAACCGCAGTCCCACCGAGAGCGGTTTCTGACAGCGGAGTGTCAAATACGCGATCTTCTCCGAACTTATCCTGAAGACCCGCAGTGACCTGAAAGAGCCCTCCATACTCTCCAACGTCTTCTCCATAAACGAAGACGCGTTCGTCTCGCTCGAGTTCTTCCCGGAGTGCTATGTTCAGCGCCTCGATGGCCGAGAGTTCAGTCATCGGTTACAGTTCCCTCCGGACCGACGTCTGCATCACTGTAAACGTGGTACATGGCCTCTTCCTCGGGAAGCGAGTCTTCCTGAGCTGCTTCGAAAGCCTCGTCCACCTGCTGTCGGATTTGTTCGTCCGTATCCCGGATCCACGTCTCGTCGACGATATCAGCTTCGAGTAATCGGGATCGATAGATATCGACGGGGTCCCGTTCTTTCCACCGTTCTAGTTGATCGCTATCTCGCTGATCCTGCATTATCTCGGCGTGCGGACGGTAGCGGAACGTTTTGGCCTCAATCAAGGTGGGTCCCTCGCCGTTCCTCGCCCGGTTGGCTGCCTCCTCCGTTGCCTCGGCCACTTCGTCTGCGTCCTGGCCGTCGACGATTCGTTTCGGGAGATACGATCCGATGAAATCGACGAGATCGTCCACTGGCGTAATCTTTTCGACAGGTGTCGCTTCCGTCCATTGGTTGTTCTCGATCACGAAAACGACGGGGAGTTGGAAGACCGACGCAAAGTTCAACGCCGTGTGGAACTCACCGCGAGTGGTCGTGCCGTCTCCGAAGAATACCAACGAAACGAACTTACGGTCAAGCAATTTACTTGTCAACCCCACACCGACAGCCGTGTTGAGATGGCTTCCGACCAAACCAGTCGTACCGAGAATCCGGTGTTCCGTAGACCCGACGTGGTGCTGAGTCGTTCGTCCGGAAGAAGGTCCCGCTTCAGTTCCGAACATGCCGGCGACGACCGTATCGAGCGGCATACGCATCAGAATAGCGGCGCGGGTACGGAGGGACGGTGCTACGAAATCCGTCTTGGCGACTGCCGCAGTAGCACCGACGCCGACGGCCTCCTGTCCGATACTGAGATGGGGGAGTTCCGGTACCCCCTCCAGTTCGTGTATCTTAAGAGCCTTCTCTTCGCACCGGCGCGTCAAGAGAAGAGACTCCATGATAGTTCGTCTCTGTTCTTCTGATAAGGGCATATAGATAGAACAGGGAGACAATCAACATGAGCATTGTGACAGACTATCTGTCATTAGCTCGTAGACCGTACGTACAGACAGCGAAACGAGCGGCGATATCGATGGAAATTGGCCAGTTAGCGCCACTCGTACGATTGGACTTTGACTATCCACGGCTTTAGTCGTGGGTTTTCTCCTCGCCCCTTCAATAATTGTTCGACGACGTTTTCAAGGACACTGATATTCTCGGTTCCGATGCGGACGACGTCCTCTGGTTCGAGCGTCAGGTCGTCCAGTGGATTGATCGACGTTCCCGTGAGTAAGACAGTAGACTCGGGTACCTCGTTGTATCGCTGGTAGTATTCGACGAGTTCTTCGAAGTGCGAACCATCTCGTTCGGCGACGTCTCGTCCTGAAAAATCACGTCGCCGTCGCGTAAAACCGACATTGTAATGTCGACGTCAAGCGGATCACCAATCGTCTCTTCCGTAGCGATACACAGTCCGATCGAGCAACTCTTCGAATATATTTTGCTCTGGAGTAAATACAGGAAGTTTTCTCGTTCAATCGATCAACTGCAGATGTCGTTACCGATTGTGTAACACGATGGAAAGTTCCGGTTCGGGAACGTCCCAGTCCGAATCACTGCGGATCCTGATCGCATCATCCGGTCCGACAGTACGGCTCGGCGTCGCTTTGAAATAAATCTCTGGTCTCTCACTCTCGTACGCGTTCATGTTTTGGAACGGTCCAACCGTTTTGTTAAAATATGTCGGCGTCTACTTGTTGTTTCCAGCACCTACGAAAGTTGGCTCGAGAAGGGATTCCTCGCGATTGAAGGACCCGAGTCAGAGACGCCCCGGGTCACGAAAGGGGGCAAGGTTTTTACTAATAGTTATACTTGTCTTCGTTATGTGGATCGACCTATCGCAACCCTTCTCGGAGGACATGCCTCACCCGGCCAGCATGCCTTCGCCCGAATTCTCACCGGTGAGAGATGTAGATGACGACGGGATTAACGTACAGAAGTATCAATTGATAACTCACGTCGGAACGCATGTCGATGCGCCATACCACTTCATCCCCGACGGGAAGAAAATAGACGAGATTAGCCTCGAAAAGATGAACGGGCAAGCGATAGTAATCGATATCCCGAAGCGATCCCCCGAGGAGATTACAGTCGACGATGTGAAATCAAAAGACGCAGAGATTCGAGAAAACGATATAGTGATCCTCAATACGGGATGGCACTCGAAATATGGCGACGAGGACTACGAGCCCCACCCGTGGTTGAATACCGAAGTAGCAGAGTGGTTCGTCGAGAAGAAAATAAACATGCTTTGCATGGATGTTCTGACCCCGGACCTGCCTTGGTCGCTGAGAGAGGAAGGCTGGAACGAGTTTCCCGTACACCAGACTTTACTAGAAAATGAAGTTCTGATCGCAGAGAACCTAGGAAACTTAGACGAAGTGGGGGATGAGCGGATCGAACTGTTTGGAAGTCCGATTGAGATACAAGGCGGCGACGGATCCCCGGCCAGGTTCGTGGCTCGCAGGGGGTAGCATAGGACACTAGTTCGAATAATTCAGCGCGTGGGAGAAAACGGGGTGAATTATCCCTTTGTAGCAAACCTTCCAGAGTAGTTATGGCGCGAAGGGACGTACAGCATCATACGAGCCCCATAAAACCCAGTTGTCGTAGGTCACGAGAACCCAACGAGTAATAAATGCAGGATGACGTATGTCAGCCTATAGACCCAACACAAAATCGTTGAACCAAAGGATCGCAATGTTATTGTGGCCTGGTATCATTGCTCTATATATGGGAGAACCATTCGTAATCGAACCTGAGGAACGAAAACCACTCGATACGCCCTATCACGACAATATGACCGCCAGGGAACTCGTTAATCCTGAGTTCGGATCAGATAATATTGTATTCAGAATAACCGAGATCGAACCTGGAAAGCGCGCCGTGGACGATTGGCACGCCCACGATACGTCCGAGCAATTGTTCTACATCCTGAGCGGTGAAGGCACACTGCGTATGAGCGAGACGGGCAGAGAAGAAGACGAGGAAATCTACGACCTCGTCCCGGACGTCTTTGCGTTTATTCCTCCGGGAACGTATCATAACGCTTGGAGCACTGGAGATACTCCCCTAAGAATGATCGTTATCTGGACCCCGCCATACGAATCATTCGAGGATTGGAACGTCGACAGCGACAACGAGTCAGATGAATCCGAAAGTCAGTAAGAATGGAAACTGAACAACGAGAGAAGCTTGCACAAGCATACTTTGATGCGCTTGATGAGTCCGACTATGAGTCTCTTCGCTCGGTGTTTTCCGACGACGTTGTGTACCACTATCCCAAGGTAAGCGTAGTGGAAGGTATCGACAACGTCGTCGAATTCATGACGGAGCGGAAACCCACCTCAAACACAAATCACGAAATCACTAGATACCTTCACACGGGCGAAGCGTCCGTTTGCGAGGGTTATTCGACGGGTGAACTCGATGGAGACTCCTTCGAAGGACATTTCTGTGACGTAGTCGAGTTCGACAGCGCCGAAAACAGGATCACCACGCTTGCCGTGTATTCGAGGATTTGACCTTCAGGGAAGACTACACTCCTCGAGACCCAGAGTCGATACACGGCAGATTGGTAGTCTCTGCACCCATCAATCCGTGGAATTCCGATTCACGCATTGTTCAGATAAGGTCTGAAGGGCGAGGCGGCCAAATTCGCCGCCTCATCAATCCTAGCGACTGTCAGATTAGATTTTGTGAAACGAGAAGCGACACCGGAGCCGCTGATGCGACTCAGTATCCATCTTCAGGTGGTCGTATTATCTGTTTTAGATAATGTCTGTCTTCTCTATAGTTTCGATGTTCCACACGTATGATCTACCATTCACAATGGGTACAGAAAGCCAATCTACAACCGACTTGCGGCAAGTTGCCGAATCACGTCGCGGTCGACGAGACCGTGATTCACCTCAACAACCAGCGGTTTTGGCTGTACGCCGCTGTCGATTCTGCAACGAATAAATTTCTGCACATCCGACTGTTTCTGACGCGAACCATTGTTCTGACAAAACAGTCTCTGAAGAACCACAAGCGAAATATGACGCCGCTGACGCAGTAATTCTTATCGATGGTGCACCATGGTTACAAGCGGCACTCTTCGAAGAAACCCTACGATTTCAGCACGTTATCCATGGAAATCGGAACGCTGTCGAACGTGTTTTCAAAGAGGTAAAACGACGAACTGAGCAGTCTTCGAATCATTTACCTCCTGCCACAGCCGAATCCGCCGAAACATGGCTTCAAACCTTCGCATTCGACTGGAACCAGCTAATCTGAACAATGCCGGGTTCGAGTGCTTGGAGGCACTCTCTCAATCCCGTTATTATCTGTTATTCGTACTCCTCGACAGCTAGGATAAATATCTCGGCTGTCCGACTGATCCGATCGAGTCGGTCGAGGATCTCCTCCGGGTTCTCACCGTGCCAGGCAGCCAGATAGTACTCGGAGCCGCTCGTATCGAGGTCGAAGTAGCGACCGACGATCGCGGCGACCGCTTCGGCTTCGAGTTCACGTTTCGCTCGTTCGGGGTCGTCGACACCGCCGTGAAGTTTGGCGTGAGCATATTCGTGGATGAGCGTCACGGCGAGGTCAGCTCGGTTCATTCGATTACGGACCTCCACAGCCGCCTGTCCACTTTGATCACCTGAATACGTACAGTTGCCTTTCGCATCACCGTATGTCCACGCAGCAGGCTCGACGACTTCCACATCGATGGAGAACTTAAGGGCAGTTTCGAGCAGCGTTGGAACCAGCTCTGCTGCGTCTCCCGTCGCCCCTGTCTCAAGGTTGGGAAGTGGTTCGCCCTCCGTCTGGGAGATGTCGAACACGGGAACCGGGCGAAAGCCGACCAGGCCCTTGTCCCACTCCTCGGGGTCGGTCTCGTCATACTCGCAGTCACTCGAGTCGTGATACGACGAGGAGTTCTCACACTCGGGACATCGAGTCGTGATGATCGGTGCCCAGATCCAGATCGCGGATTCGCCCTCCTGGACCTGTCTGTCGAACTCCTCCTGCCACGTGCGATAGCCGGCGACGCGGGTCGCTTCTGGACACTGGAGGGTGATGAGGAGCGTGTTCCGATGTGAGTAGTCGTGGAACCGGCTCTGGACGTCAAGCCATGCATCGAACGCCTCGCTCGCTCTCGCGTCGGTAACGCCGTCCACGAGTTTACGCACCCACTGTTCGATCATGCTGTGCATCTCGTCATCCCGGTCGTCCGGGTCGTTGAACGAGACCTCTTCTTCGCTGGTCGCGACAGGCCCGTCAGTGGTTGTATCAGGCATTTCAAATCGCTCCGCACACTTCAGGGAGCAGAAAAACTCGCCATCTGGACCCGGTGGTGGTGAGGCGATCGATGAGAGCCGTCCGTCTGAATTGGTCTGTCCCCAGCCAACACGAGATTAGTTAACTTCAACTACGAGTGACTGAATCCACCGCTAAGTTGATCTGCTTACTCAGCGGTCAGTTGGTCCCGTTTCGTGTAGAGAATAAACGCCATTATACTACCAAATACCGCGTGCACGGCTCGTAGCGTATCCGTTCCAATCACTTCGGAATACTGCGTGAGGACCAGGACGAAGGCTGTACCGTACAGGAGACAGGGGATCGTGTTTAGTTAAGGATGAAGCGGCCGAATTTCGATTTGCCTATGGCTGAAATCGCCCGCCTCAGCGGTAGTAGCGACTGGATTGATTTGGGTTTTGTGGAGCGCGAGCGGACACCGAGCTGATGGAACTCGGTATTCGCCTCCATCTCACGGCACTATCACTTTCGAATACAAAATAGGAACTTGGGAAGTTCGGTGTCGAACGCTCGTAGAAAGCCGTTCATGATTGGGTGCAGAAGACCGATCTACAACCGACCAGTAACGCGAGTCCAGATCACATCGCGCTCGACGAAACCGTGATCCGCATCAATGGCCAGCAGTACTGGCTGTACGCCGCCGATCCAGAGACGAACGAATTCCTCCACGTACGGCTGTTTACGACGACAACGGCGGTATTAACTGAGCGATTCTTGCAGGAACTCCGGGAGAAACGCGATGTCAAGGACGCCGTGTTTCTCGTCGATTACGCCCAGCATCTCAGAACGGCACTACAACGAGTTGGGCTCCGATTCCAGCCCGTTCGCCACGGAAATCGGAACGCTGTCAAACGTGTTTTTAGAGAGGTAAAACGACGAACCCCTCGTTTAGCAATAGTTTCAGTCACATCGATCCAGCGACCGCCGAAACGTGACTGCAAGCGTTCGCCGTCTGGTGAAATTCACTTAACTAAACACAATGGACTCACAAGCCCAAGCCACTCTCAGTGGTCCTCAGTAAAGACTCTCACCTCGCCCTCCTTGGTAATCCCAACATCAATGCTTGATTTCAGTTCGTTCTGTTTCGTATACTTTTCAAGGACGCCATAGAGGTGTGTATAGAGCTCCGGACGACAGTACGAGACTTTGATGCCGGCCTCATCCCCATGTGAGTAGACACTGGCGACCAATTCATCGAAACTCGTCCCCGGAGAAACAGAAAATTGAACCGGCGAACGGATCGTCCGGATGAGTTCTAATGTCCGACGAGCCTTGTCTACGTTCTGTTCTGCTGCCCGTTCGACAGCGCTGATGTTCGAGTTAGTCGTCCCCAGTCGGTCCGCCACTTCCTGTTGGGTTTGCCCATGCTCTCGGAGTTCGAGTACCTCCACCTGCCGTTCGGTCAATGTTGTCGAGTCAGCAGAAACCATACTGGTTCAAACAGATGTGTTTGAGATAAGCTTTTTCCTCATATGATTCTCTACCTCGTATGATGAGTGATAGGTTTCCTAATACGCGTCGGCGGTTTCTCCTGACTGCTGGGACGGCGGCCATCGCTGGCAATGCAGGCTGTACAGGTGGAAGCAGTCAAGATGGTGGTCAATCGACGACGATCGCCATCCTCGCAGCTGGCAGCCTCCAGAATGCATTAGCTAACGGGCTCGAGCCTGCTGTAGACGTTCCAGTTCAGATCGAGGCACACGGCTCGGCAACGGTCGCTCGTATGATCGACGAGGACCAACGTGACCCCGATATCGTCTCAGTCGCCGATGTAGCGCTCTTTGATGAACCGCTCTCACTGCCGTGGTATTCCGTGTTCACCAGCAACTCAGTCGTCATCGCGTACAATCCGGACACAGTTGGAGGACAACGATTGGCCGACGCCGGAACGGAGAGCTGGTACGAACCAATGATTAACGGGGACGTGAACATCGGTCGAACCGACCCTGACCAAGACCCACTTGGATATCGTGCTCTCTTCATGCTCGAACTCGCCTCACGGTATTACGACGACGCATCGAATCTCAGAGAACAGATCCTCCGGGAAAACCAGATCTATCCCGAAACATCGTTGGTCAGTCAGTTCGAAACTGGCTCCATCGACGCCGCAATCGCCTACCGCAATATGGCTGTCGAACGCGATTACGAGTACTTTGAGTTACCGGACCAGATCAATCTGAGTGATCCACAGTACGCCGAGGATTGGTACTCAACAACTTCGTATACAGTGTCGAGCGGCCAGGAAATCCAGGGTGGACTCATCAGCTACGGCTCGACCATTCGGCACATGAGCGACGCCGCAGTCTCTGTGTTCGACACACATACGACCGGAAGCTATCTCGAAGAACACGGATTCCTCGTGCGTGAGCATTTCCCTGCCTATACGGGCGAAGTTCCCCAGCGCGTCAGACAGGCGACCGATCAATCCAACGTAAATCAATCTCGGCTCGACGGTCCCAACAAAGAGCTATCGTCGGCAGTTTCGGATATCACTGTCCTGATCTGAATGGCAACACGTTCAAACTCGAACCGATCGGGAACAGTGACCTTCGGTCTCGACTGGCTCAGCGTTGCGCTCATCCTTGGGGGCGTGCTACTCCTGTACTACATCGTGCCGATGATGTCGCTGTTTCTCTCGGTGCCACCAGGCGACATCCTTGCTCGGATGAACAATCCAACCGTCGTGGATTCGGCGACCACATCGCTGCTGTCGGCATCGATCAGCACAGTCGTCGCAACGCTGTTTGGCTTGCCGCTCGCGTACTGGCTCGCACGCACCGATGGAGCTGTGACGAAGATGGTCCTCGCAGTCGTGGTCCTCCCGTTGGTGCTTCCCCCGACGGTCGGTGGAATCGTGTTGCTCACCGTCTTCGGCCCGGGGTCACCGTTGGGTGGAGCCGCAGTCGCTGCTGGCTTCCCGCTCACACGGTCGCTCGCCGGGGTGGTGCTCGCCCAGACGTTCGTCGCGTCACCGTTCGTGGTCGTTACGGCAAAAGCGGCGTTTGAGAGCGTTGACCAGACGCTCGAATACGCCTCTCGCTCGCTCGGGAAAAGCCGATTGACGACCGCTCGCCATGTGACGCTGCCCCTAGCTGGCTCCGGCATTCTCGCCGGAGTGACCCTCACCTTCGCGCGAGCGATCGGTGAGTTCGGCGCGACGATGATGATGGCGTACTATCCCCGGACAATGCCGGTCCAAATCTGGGTGGCGTTTATTGAACTCGGCCTGGACAACGCCTATCCGGTGGCGATACTGTTGGTTGTGATCGCCGCCGTAGCTCTGTTGATTCTCAACACCGTCGCCTCGAACCCATGGGAATGATACTTGAACTCTCTCAATTGAGCAAAGCCTACAGCCAGTTCGACTTCGGCCCCGTGGACCTGACGGTCGATGAAGAAGTGCTTGCCGTCTTGGGGCCGTCCGGCAGCGGGAAGACCACGCTACTCTCGTTGATCGCCGGCATCACCGGCCTCGATTCGGGATCAATTCTGCTCGACGGGCGAGAACTGGTCGGTCAGCCGCTCGAAGATCGGCATGTAGGGATGGTCTTCCAAGAAGGAGCGCTCTTTCCACACATGACCGCCCGGGAAAACATCGAGTACGCGGCTACAGCCAGCGATCACGTCGACGAACTTGCGACGCTCCTCGAACTAGAGGAGGTCCTCAACAGGAAGCCCCCGACGCTCTCCGGTGGGGAACGCCAACGAGTCGCCCTCGCGCGATCGCTGGCGACCGACCCGGACGTGTTACTCCTTGACGAGCCGTTGTCGAGCCTCGACGCGCCGATCCGGAAACGGCTCCGGGACGAACTGCACAACCTGTTTGAATCGCTTGAAATCCCGATTCTCTACGTCACGCACGATCAGCGGACGGCGACGGCACTCGGTGACCGAATCGCCATCGTTCGAGACGGTGGCCTCGAACAGGTCGGTTCGCCGTCGACAGTGCTCACCCGGCCAACCAATCGGTTCGTCGCGCGCTTTACTGGGAACGAGAACCTATTTGAGGGGTCAGTGACCGATCGAGCCGCAGACGGAGCAAGGGTTCGGTTCGGCGATCTCCAGCTCCAGACGACCGCGTCGGATATCTCTACGTCGGCCGTGACGGTCTGTATCCACCCCTCGCGAGTGGAGGTCGAAACCCCCATTGTCGCTGACGGCAACCGGTCGGTGAACACGGTCACAGGGACGGTTGCTCGTTGGTTGAATGAGGGGAGCGTGTATCGGGTCGATATTCAAATCGAAGCGGGCTCACTTACTCTTACGGCGAACGTTCGTCCGCCGACGTTCGAACGACTAACGATTGACAACGGCTCAGAAATTCAAGTGCTGATTCCGCAAGAGTCGATTCATTTGATTCCAGAACTTGAGTAATTTCGATTCGAGACTTCCCTGACCCGCGTCTGGACAGAATACTCAGTGGATGGAAGCATATGCATTGAGAACACGGGCCTCAACTACTGGCCAAAACATTATATATAGCGGTATCCGGTATATTGATGGTGCGGTTAGCTCAATACGGAGAATATCGGCAGGTATGAGCAGTGATGGATGACACCGATAGCAGTCCGTTCCCACTTTGCCTTACCTGATAAGGTGAAGTGGATTTAAGGGAGGGGGCTGCGCCGTCGGGTGAGCCGACCCGATGGATCTGCCGCCTGACGCCCCTTCCCCGGGGATTGACCGCCGAAACACCCCTCGCCACCGCCGCAGCCTCCTTCGTCGACGCAAAGCAGAAGCCGGGCGGTGGCGGCCGCTACGCGAGCGACAGTCGCGTCGTCCTCGAGGGCTGAGTGGAGTGGGCCGCCTATCGCGACGCACTGTGCCTCGAGGACGTCGACGCCGACCTCATGCATAGCTACGTGGACTACCTCCGGGCCCGCGTCGACGCCAGGGTTTCGAACGACACGCCCCCGACGCTGGCGTCGCGGGCTCGACGGCGCGGCAGTACTACGCCCGGGTGCGGGCGTTACTCACGTGGTGCGTCGGCCACGAGCTCATCGCGACGAACCCAGCGAAGAAGGAGTCCGTCCTCGGCGATCTCCCCGACGAAGACGACGGTCGCGATGGCGACGGCCAGCAGTTCTGGACGCCCACGTTCCGCGACCAGTTCCTCCGCTGGACGGACTGGCGGTTCGAGACGGCCGCCGACCAGGGCCGGATGGACCCAGCCGTCGCTGCCCATGACCGCGCACTCGTCGCCGTGCTCGCCTTCTCGGGAGCACAGGACGCGGAGGTCCTGCGTGAACCGCGTGACGCTCGCCGAAACGGCCTCACCTAGGGCGACGTCGCCCAGCTGACCGTCCGGGGGAAGAACCAGACCTGCGAACAGGTCGGCCTCCTCGAACAGGGCGCAGACCGACTCCGGGCGCACTGGCGGCGCTCGCAGCGGCCGCCAGACTAGTGGCCCGTCTTTCCGACCGGCCACCTGCCCTCACTCTACGAGTCGGTACGAGACGCGGCTGACGGCGACGTTGAGGCCGACCTCGGGCCGGACACGGTGCTGGACGTCCTTCGACACGCCGGTGGCACGCCGCCATCCCTGACGGTCGCCGGCGGCGCGTCGATCCTCGAACGGCTTGCCATGGAGTCTGGGCTCCGCGTCGATGGCGACATCCCGAAGCCGCACGGGGCGCGGCGCGGGCTTGGCGACGAACTCTACCTCGTGAACCCCGCGACCGCGCAGGACCAGCTCCGACACCAGTCCATCGAGACGACGAACAAAGCCTATCGTGACCGCCAGACTGACCGGACAACACGAGACGCGCAGAATATCATCGACAGTTCCTAACTACGCGTCGGTCGCCATCACAGGATCGACATGGATGCGTACGCTCGTCATCTATCCGCTAAATCGTAACCCCATTCGCGAAGCATCTCGGCGATGAGCTCCGGCCTGCGTTGGACGACGACCATGGCAGCCTCCCGATAATCGGACTTGTAGACGTCCTCGCCGAGGCGCTCTTCGAGCGTATCCTGGAGTTCGTCTTCGGCGTTGATGATTTCCTCCCTGAGGAAGTACGGCATCTGTTCACGGCCTTCGTTTACTTTCTCTCGGCGCAGTTTTAGGGAATCGAGTTCATAGCCGGCCGCTGCTCCGAACTCCCTGCCTCACTGGTGTCGCCACCTGTGTCTTCGGAGGCTCTCGTTTCCCGGTCACTCATCGAGGGGTCCTCCTCGGCGACCGGTTCTGCCGGAGACTCCGGCACCTGCTCGTCGTCGAGATCTCGGCGTTCCTGCTCCGGTGGTTGGGTATCGGTGTCGTCAGATTCGTCGAGGCCTGCGTCGCGAGAACCGGATTTGAGTCCCATCAGACGGACACCTCGGGCACTGTGAGTCCCGCTTCTCGTTCGAGATGGCGGGCTAGCGTGTCGAACTGATCGAGCGTTTCGAGTTCGTACTCGCGCTTGCGGTCGCGATGTTTCTCGATGTAGCGAAAGGGAATCGACGATAAGAACGTCATAGGTGTCCCGAAGGTTCGCTTCGCGCAAGACGCGGTGGAGTTCGTGGTATATGCTGTACGATTCTCCTAGTTTCTCAGCCTGGTTTTTCTCGTTGAGGAGGAACTCGTGGACGTCCTCAAGCATGTTATGCGACGGAATGAGGTCGATGCCGTCCTCTACCTTGTGCGTGAGGTCGTCAAAGTCACCTTTCGGTCGGCCAACTAGGTGGCGAACGAGGTTATCTGCCTCTGGATCTCCTCGATCGTAGTCAGGACCGAAGAAGTACGTGAGGCTCCAGTTTTGCGTGTCCATATCGATAACAAGCACATCTTGGCCCGCGCGTGCATGGCTGGCGGCCAGCGTTGCTGCCGTCGTCGTCTAATACAAAGCCGAAAAATACGGTAGCTCGGTCGAACAAGTTGACCCAGAGAATACTAGTAGACGGTGTTCACACTGTGGCTTCACCCACCCGGAGAACCGCGAGGACGAGGCGTTTGAGTGCCTGAAATGTGGGTGCGAGAACCACGCGGACTACAACGCGGCGAAAAACATCGGGTTACGGAATCTCCGTCGCACCCAAACAGGGGGCAACGGAGGCGCACACTTGGGCGTGCGCTTGAACAGCGGGATGCTAAACGTAAACGGAGGCTATTCTCCTGCCGAGAGTATCGGCCAGAACGGGAGTCCACGCTGAATCCCACCCCTAAAGGGGTGGGTAGCTCAACCGTGAAAGCTAGGTCACTCTGAAAGCAATACTACGATAGAGCGGTCTAGCTAGTAAATTGACCCACTGCAGTGCAAAACCGAACACATCGATAGAAGGTGTCTCCAAGGTACGGGAGATGATTCCGGCCGTTCATCGAACTGGAACCTTAGGAACATCTCCGAACTCGGTCCCTGGCCCGGGGTTCGAAATTGATCGGCGAGTACGTCGTGTAATCCGTCATTTTGTTTACCGTAGATTTCCTTCTGGTACTGGTCGACGTCGACCGGCTAGATGGGGAACTGACACACCCGAGACCAGTAGTGTTCCAGGCTGGACTGCCGTCGGTTTCCGCCGCCACTTTCGTGGGTGCGAGTAGGCAGAGTTCCTTCTGTGTGCTGAAGCCACGCACGACCATGAGTAGTCGGTTTTCTTTACCTTCTCTTGGGTGTCACGAACGGATTCCTCATGAATTCGGGGATCACCTTCTCGTGTGACGAGTTCGCTGGCAACGTGTACGAGGTCGACCGCTTTCCGAGCACCGCCGTGCGTCTGGACGGCGAACGAAATTAACAGTAAAATTATATCATCATTCCGAACACCCCATCTGGAATACGCCGTACCGTCGACAGCGGATCATCTGCAGGTTCGTTGTATTGAATCGATGGGGTAGACGTCTTCGGAGATGAAATACCGCCCAATCAAAGCTCGCGTTGACGATCCGATCGAGCTCGTCCCAGTTTCCCATTCTCGCTACGCAACGTTTGAGAAAGTGACGTCGACATGGCTACCATCATTGGTTCACTGATTCTGGACCCTTTTTCTCTTGTCATATTCTAATGCATCAAGGGTCAGAAGGCAGTGTCCATACGTGGAGGAGGGAGGTTCGAACGTGCGGGATTTTAACTATCATTGAGGCGGACTACTGACGTCACTATATCTTCAATAACAATATTAAGTCTGTTATTATCTATTCCGCCGCCCTACCATACAATGAACTCTCGGTCCTGATTCGAGGATGCGGAATGATGTACTCCATAGGCCGCGAATAATAGTGATATAGATATAAAGTTCGACCAAGAGGAATGGTTGAGGAATTCATGTTCGACGATATTCCTGACCATGATCTGCAATGGTCCCATATGTGGGCTCCGGAGAGGAGAATCACCTCATCTGGATATTACTGCAAGTAGGCGTACTTGAAGAGGTTCTGTCACTAGGAGAGCGAACCGTCGCTCCGCGAATACCATACTCTTCAGAACCCAGATCTGGGCTTTTAATCCCGACTGTGTCGATACTTGATTTACGCAGATTTCCCAACGGTCCTATCGCGCCCTTCGATTCGCAACTACAACCTCAATCAATAGTTATATTGTTCAGGAAGGAAATGAGTGTTATTGGCATGCAGAGAAGAAAGTACCTCAAGGCCATAGCTGGCTCGGCAGCAACAATCAGTATTGCCGGCTGCAGCTCCGGTGGGGAGGATGAGTATCCTTCGGACACGATTACCATAGTTGTTCCATTCGGTTCCGGCGGGGGAACTGATTCCGCATTCAGAACCGTCCAGGATCCCATTGCTCAACAATTACCGGAGGAAAGCGAGTTTGTAGTCGACAATCGACCGGGGGCTACTGGACGTCTCGGAACGCAGGACGTCTATGATGCTGATTCCGATGGGTACACCGTCCTTGCGACGCCGACAGAACCCGTCATTGGCCAGTTCTTCTTCGACGTGAACTATGACGTATACGAGATGACTCCCATTTCGTACATGCTTGACAACATCTACTCACTCGTTGCGTCACCTGATCGATTCGGCAACGATTTCGAGAGCTTCGTCGAGGATGCCCGTGCTGAGGATAAAGTCACCCTCGGCTCCGTCGGCATTGGTGGTAGCAATAATTTTGCCGGCGTGGCCGCTCTTGATGCGCTGGACATCGACTTCAGTCACGTTCCATATGATTCAGGGAGCCAGGTTGCGAGCGCAGCAGCGAGCGGTGACGTCGACATCGGCGTCGCGGCACATACTGGCGTGACTGGACTGATGGAAGAGGATAGACTCCAGATGCACCTATTGTTGCATGACGAACAGCTTTACGAGGGCATTCCCGTTCCAAGCACCGTCGAGTATGATATCCCAATCGTGACGTTCGCGATGGGGATGTACGCCCCACCTGATATGGACGAAGAGCGTGCAAGTGCTCTTGAAGACCTTATCGTGTCTGGCTTGGAGTCGGATGCTTCCACAGAGGCGGCCAGCAACGCCGGATTAGTCCTCCAAGCAGGCGGCGCGGACGCACTCGAAGATCTGATTACACAGATTGAATCTGACATTGAGAGTTACCAGCTGATCCTCGATGACCAGGGTATCGATTACTGAACACCTCTCAGTCCCGCGGTCCTGTATGTAGTCTTAGAACCGTCCAGAGCAGAATGGCGGTTTATCTACCTGTAGGCGGGTCTTGCCCTATTGATATGGGTATAAAGAAAGTGTGTGACATGCCGCATCTCGTCGGAACAATCGTTATCTAAATTTCAAAAACACTTATAGCGTCTGTAGCCTACCTGTCCATCGAAGAGCCTACTATGAAGAGACGAAGCTACTTGGCAAAGGCAGGTTCCATAGGTACCGTAACGCTGGTCGCGGGTTGTTCCAGTAATAGCAGTGATGGGGACGAGGGTAATCCTGACAACAGTGGCGGTAATGGTGGTGGCGAGTCGTCGAGCGAAGCACAACAGAATTTCCCCTCAAATCCAATCACGGTCATCGTACCATTTGGGGCTGGCGGGGGAACGGACTCCCAATATCGACCGTTCGACGAATATTGGACGAACGAACTCAGCGTCTCGACCAACATTGAGAACCGAGGGGGTGCAGGAGGACGACTTGGCTGGAACCATCTGTCTGGCCAAGAAGGCGATGGGTATACAGTCGGTGTCATCTCCGTGGCGACTGCGGTCCTCAACGAGGCGCTCCACGATGTAGAGTATACGATGGACGAGATGACCCCCATCGGAAGTGCCTCGGTCGCCTACTACGGAATGGTAACTGCACCCGACCGATTCAACGGATTCGACAACTTCGTCGAGTGGGCCCAAAATAACGAACTTACTGTCGCATCGGTCGGATCGGGAACGACCAACCACTTCTCTATGACTAGCATTCTTCAGGAGAACGGCATTGAGAACTACAACGAAGTTCCCTATGATAGTGGCAGCGAAGCGGCCGCGGCGGCCGCCTCAGGGGACGTCGATATCGCGGCCGCAAGTGTGGCCGGGATTGGTGGCCTATTGGAAGACGACCGTGTAGAGCTTATATTCATCAACAGACCTGACCAAAGCGGCGAATATCCAGATGTTGCCACCCATGCAAACTACGACTTCAGCGCTCCCGCAGTTGGGCTTGAACTAGGGATGTTCGGGCCACCGGATGTGCCGCAGGAACGCGTTAGCGCGCTCGAAGATGCCCTTATCTCTGCGACGGAGAACGAAGAGTATCAGAACTGGGCGGCGAACAACGGATATGAGGTTGCCGGCAAGAACTCAAATGAGCTCGAAGAACTTGTTGGCCAGATGAAGCAGTTGGGCGGTGACTACGTCGACTTGGTCCAATAGTAACTGGGGACGCAGCTATATCACTAAGGTTTTAATCTATGATCGCACTCAATAGGGTGTAACACTGATGGTTGTTAACGTGCCAGAAGAACACAAAAAAGAGGTGGTCGAGCTCCTCGTGGCAATAGCCGTTCTTATCGTTTTTCTCGCTCCTGCGATGGACCTTGAGGGGCCATTAGGGCAATTTCCACGTATTTTCCTGTTCGCCGGAGTCGTATTTCTATCCACAGAGGTCGTGATTCGGTTCTTACCCGAGCCGTATCGACAGATCGCGCTCAATTTTTCGTCCGGTTTGACAAATGAAATGACCGAAGGAGTCCAAGAGGAGGTCGATGAGAAGACCAATCCGTCTGCGGCGGCTGATAACGATGCCGAGACCGTCGGACCTGTGGGTGCCGTAGAAAGTGATGTAGGAAAACTGTTCCTGTTCCTTGGCGTCCTCGGCGCCTTCTATGCCATCTCCTATCTAGTGGGCTTTCTCCCGGCAATTCCGCTGCTTACGTTCGCCATCATCTATCTGTTCGGGAAGTGGAATTGGAAAATCTGGCTAGTTACGACTGCACTCCTTGTAGCGCTCATATACGGCCTCTTCGGTGAAGTCATGAATATTCCTATTACCGAGGGGGAGTTGTTATGATGCTGTTACAGCAATACTTCTTCGAGGCAGTAAGTGTAGTCCTCACGCCGGAGTTTCTGCTCTTGATTGCCGCAGCATCTATCATCGGTATCTTCCTCGGCTCCATGCCCGGTGTCGGCCCAGCGTTGACGCTTGCGCTCGCGTTCCCGTTCACTTTCGCAATGGAGCCTGAGATGGGGCTCATGTTGATGGCAGTTCTCTACGGATCAACGACGTATGGTGGATCAGTCTCGGCGATCCTCATTAACGTCCCAGGAACTCCTGGATCAGCAGCTACGCTCCTCGACGGCTATCCGTTAACGCGCCAAGGAAAGGCTGCACTTGCAATTGGTATTGCGACCATCTCCTCATTCATTGGCGCCGTAATCGGTCTCGGCTTTCTCGCCCTGTTCGCCCCGATACTCGCCGAACTCGCACTCATCCTCGGTCCACCGGAAATGTTCTTACTTGCCGTCCTTGGTCTCGCGACCGTTTCAGCGGTGAGTCGAGGGTCCATCTTCAAGGGATTCGCTGCGGCTGGCTTCGGAGTCGTCGTTGCAAGTATCGGATCCGACCCAATTACAGGCCAAGTTCGGTTTACCGCTGGAACGTACTATCTGCAAGGTGGTATTGATCTCGTTGTTATGTTGATCGGCCTATTCGCCGTCTCACAGACGATAGATATGGCAGTCTCTGAAAAAGGGCTTGCCGAGAAGAGCCTCTTTGAGGGGACCGTCTGGGACGGTGTCAGAGAGTCGTTAGGACACAAGTCAGCGATCATCCGTAGTAGTATCATCGGGTCGGTCGTCGGCGCTATTCCGGGGGCCGGTATTACGACAGCCAACTTCCTATCGTACATCTTCGCTGTAAACCTCTCCGATGACCCAGAATCGTTTGGAACGGGGAACCCCGAAGGCGTCATTGCAGCAGAAGCCGCCAACAACGGTTCGACAATGGGTGCACTCATTCCCGCTATGGCTCTCGCGATTCCTGGTGGTGCATCGGCTGCGGTCTTCATCGGTGCCATGATGAGCTATGGGATCACCCCTGGACCGAACGCGTTCGAAGGGATCCTCCCGTATGTTATCTACGTGAGTATCCTCCTCGGAAATGTCGTCTTTCTTGCAGTAGGGCTCACGAGCGCCAAGTACGTGGCTAGGGTCACGACGATTAGACATGACGTCGTCATGGCAAGCATCCTATCTATTGCCCTGATCGGCGCATTCGCCGTTCGGAGCAACATTCTCGACGTAGGTGTGGCGATCAGTATTGGTGTCTTGGGGTATTTGATGGGAGAATATGGGTACTCCATAGTTGGGTTCGTCTTGGGATTCATTCTCGGTCCGATCGCCGAGCGTGGCTTCCAGCGCTCCATGCTCCTTGCGGACGGGGACTACATGGTGTTCACGGAGAGCTGGATCAGTATCGTGCTTCTGATCACAACACTCATCCTCTTCTTCTCGCCAATCGCCATCAGGATTCGGCAGATGATCTCACGGGAGAGCTACGATATAGCGTGAGCTAGCTGTTTTCCGGCACATACTCCAAACGAATATCGGATTGGGCGGTTCCCAATACGGGGGGTCACGAATCCGTCCCTGAACTTTCTAAAAGGCTTCCGTAATGGCTCGCCGTTGATCAGATAGGGGTGCCACGAGGGAAGTGGATTCGTGCCGATCGGCAGGTCAAAGGATCGTTTCGAAAGAGAGGTGAGAACGAATGACGTCATCGACCAGTTCAGTGCGATGGGAGCTTGCGTGAGCGCTGGTGGGTTGGAGGCCGAGCACGGACGTCACGGACACGCACGACGGACGCATCAAGTTGGGTCTATGGGACCGTTCTCAACGGGGGAGACGAAGACGGGTGGGGACAATTGAATCCGAGTCACGGGATACGCAACGGCGTGATCGCCACCCCTCCAGTCGAGACACCATGAACACCTCTTCGGCGAACTAGTGGGACAGACGACAACACCGCATTGGGATGCTCGCTAACTCTGTAGAATGGCAGAGTAGCGTTCTGACGGACTTACCCCGACGGAAAAGGCAAGAGACAGGTCCAACCGAAATTGATAGAGAGGGATAGTATACGTCAGTGCTATAAATGCTCTCATCGGACCACTATCCCATGGGGAGGTTTCGGGGCCGACAGAGGTAGTATAGTCGGACACACTCGGAGCCAATGGCTCGTGGCGGACCATGGCATGACGAGTAGGTGGATTCGCCTGCTTACCGATTTCGTACCCCTGTCAAGAACAGACAACTCGAGAGAATATCCGTGGTAACGTCTCTGCGAACGCACTCAACGTACTGACCGGTTGAGCCACGGGTCTAGCCGAGAGTATCTGATCTGTATACGATCTCAGCCGTCCCCATGGTCGTGACTAATCTCGTAGAGTCGATCGATACTTGACCGTCAGGTCACTTCGCGACACGTGAATGGTGCCATCCAAAGGGGGAGCGGCGCTATGAGTTGTCGGGCCCTGGTAGGTCAGTTGGGTCGTCCACGTCACGACGGACTCCCGGGTCATTGGTCTCAACGAGGGCAGCATCATCGGCCGTAAGCAGGATTTCGCGCCCCCCAACGTCACCGCCTACCTTGGTCAGCGCGTCGAAGTGCTGGGCGTCAAAAATGACGGGGTTTCCCCGTTCACCGTCGTAGGCAGCTGCGAGAGCGGAGCTCTCCCAGGTCTCGTATGCTGTAAGTAACGACGTTATCGATGACGATGAGACGAATGGCATGTCGCCGAGGGCGACGAGAACAGCATCAGATTCCCGTCTGGCAGCATAGCGCACGCCAGCTCGGACCGAGGAGCTTTGTCCTGACGTAAAGGCTTCGTTCTCCAGTATTTGGACGTCTAACTCACTGAGGGCGTCCCGGACAGCATTCGCTTCGTGCCCGAGGACCACGCCAACTCCAGTGAGGTCGGTCTGCAGAAGTGTACCAACGACCCGATGAATGATCGGCTCTCCGTCGATCTGCTGGAGGAGTTTGTTTTCGTCGCCGAAGCGCACGCTCGTTCCTGCAGCGAGGACGATTCCGGAAACGCTGGCAGTGAATGTGCCGTCGGCGGTGACCGGTGGTGATCGAATTGGGAGTGCGCTTTCCGTCATTCGACGACTGAATATGGTATGACGGCAACGGAGTCTCCCTCCGATATCTGTTCCCGTGTAAGGACGAATCCGTCAGCACGTGATGCACGGGTACTAGACGAGACAACGCTTGGATCAAACATCTCAGTGTACACTGGAAGAGGGGAGTCATTGTGGCCCAGCGGCGCTGCCATTCCGTCAGTCAGTATCACTGGAATCGCGTACTCAAATCCCTCAGATCCGAGAGAGACATCTGTTGTCAGCGTCGCATCAATCGTCGGAAGCGTCGCATCACCGGAAAAGAACGGGCGCATAATGAGCGATGCTATCGTATGGGCGCCAAGTGGTTTTCCGGGGATGGCGAACGCAACCGCATCGGGGAGCTGAGCTACTGCTATAGGTTTGCCGGGGCGGATACGAACCCGATGGAACTGTACTTCGCCAATCTCCTCTAACGCGCGGATCACATAGTCCTTATGTCCAACGCTCGTTCCGCCTGTCGTAACTACGACGTCGTAGTCTGAAGCCAGTTCTTCGATCCGATTTCGGACCTGCCCGTATTCATCTGGAACCGTCCCCGCGAACGTCGCTTCGTGTCCCCAAGACCGGATGAGTCCGGCAAGCATAGCCGAGTCAAGATCATTCGTCCTGTTCTCGTGAATCTCCGTCCCCGTTGCGAGAATCCCTGCTGAAAACCGTTCTACGACTTGAATGTGATCCATACCGAGATCGCCAAGGAGGATAGAGTCTTTTGGCGAGAGACGCTCGCTGGCGTCAAATAATTGCTCTCCTGCAGCGACATTGCTTCCTTGTTCGTAGACGTACGTTCCACGCTCGATATTAGTGCCGGTGAGTTGGCCGTCGGTGACGACTGCCTCCTCACGTTTTAGGACTGCATCCGCTCGTTCAGGAAGCGGTGCACCGGTCGCGATCCGCACTGCTTCACCGGCCGCGATTCTCGGCGGCGAGCTCTCCGGGAACACCTCTTCTCCAACAACTCGAAGCGGATACTCATCGGCGGCATCGAACGCGTATCCATCCATCGTTGCACGATCATGGGAAGGATAGTCCTGCATAGCGATAATAGAGCCGACGAGTGTCCGATCAGAGACTGAACTCACGGGAACTTCCTCAGTTGGCCGATTAGCAATCGCGTTCCGGCGGATCCTGAGGACTTCGTCGATGGCCTCCTCTCTGCCAGTTAGGGTTCCATGGCCGTGGGTCACATCCGTGGTTTCCCTCTGTATGCTCAAAAACATTCCCACAGGAATGACGGTTCGTCCACGACGTCACGTGGTAAATATCACACGAACAGCTCGTTGCAGAATTCATGTATGTACCTGATCTATATCAGTTTATATGTGGGCGAGAGGTTTGCAGAACACCACCTCATCGCCGGAGAATTACGACGTTTTCAGTCAATACTGTCGCACCTATTCGAAAGTACCGACGTCACGAACGCGAGATGTGAGTTCGTTCAAGTAGGAACCTCCGTGTAGATTGTTCGACCCTGGCTGTTCGCTCGGATCGTGTCTTTGTTGATCCGATGGATTACATGGCCATAGAGGCAGTCTCGTCGCCGGCTGCACTGGTTCAACTGTCTTCCGCAACCGTTTGAGAACATCGCCACTTTGTGCTGACGAATCAATACTAGCACGCGGTGGCAGAAGGTCAGCGGTAGCAGCTCAGTCTATGTCGAGATTTTCCGCGGCAGTGTCGATCGCATCGAAGATGGACTCGTATCCCGTACATCGACACAGATTTTCGGACATGTAGTGTTGGAGTGTCTCATCGTCCGGATCACCGACTTCGTCGAGCATCGCTTTAGACATCATGATCATTCCCGGCGTGCAGTACCCACATTGGAATCCTTCCTCCTCCTCGAATGCCTCTTGAACCGGATCGAGTTCGTTCTTATCACCAAGTCCCTCAATAGTCTCGATGGCTAAACCGTCAGCGTTGACAGCTAGTTCCAAACAGGAGTTAACGGGTTTCCCATCTAGATAAACAGTACAGCACCCACAGACACCGACCCCACATCCCTCGGTCGTTCCGGTTAGGTTAAATTCCTCCCGTAGTAACTCGACGAGCGTCGTACTTGGATCGATCGTCCGCGTGAGTTCCTTGTCATTCACCGTCACCTGTACCTCCACGCGGTCTCTAACTGCAGTTTGGCTCATTCTAGGTCACCTCCTTCGATTTCCCGAAGTACACGCTCGGGCGTGAACGGAATTCGCTCTAACCGGGCATCTGTCGCATTGACGATGGCATTAGAGATTGCAGGTGTCACTGCAAACGAACCGGTCTCCCCAACGCCTTTTGCGCCGAACGGCCCCTCGGCATGTTCTACTTCGACGATAATATTGTTCACTTTGTCAGGCATATCACGGAACGACGGAACCTTGTAGTCGAGTAACTGTCGATTGGTTTGCTGCCCGAACTCGAACACCATTTCTTCGTGAAGTGTCTGTCCAAGAGCGTGTGCCGCACCGCCCTGAATCTGGCCTTTCACACGTTCAGGATCGATGGCTTGCCCGACGTCGGCCGCATTATGAAGTTCCTTGACGTTAACCTTCCCCGTTTCGACGTCGACATCCACGACCGCACCGGTTGCTCCGAAGAACCAGAATACGGTTGGCTTGTCGCTTTGCCCCGTTTCAGGATCGTGGTGGCCCCCTTCGGTGGTGTAGTATCCACGGCCAACGAGAGTACCGCCAGCATCGCCGAACTCGGCCCTGACGGTTTCACTCAGCGAGAGGCGCTTGCCCGTACTGGGATTAATTACCTCACCATCTTCAATGAGGACATCGGACGGCGAGACGTTCCATTCGCGAGCGGCAATATCCCGCAACTGGCCCCGGATGTCCTCGATAGAGTTGATGAGGGCGTTGCCCATGTGAAACGTGCTTCGACTCCCAGCCGTGATCGTGTCGAACGGGGATGTCGCTGTATCAGGATCTTCAACTGATACTCGATCGATGCTGATCCCAAGTTCCTCAGCGACGATTTGAGCGAGTGTCGTCCGGACGCCCTGGCCGATCTCAACGCTACTCGAGTGGACTGTAACTGACCCATCACCACTCATCACGGTGAGTGCCCCCGACGAGGACGGCGTGATGCAAGCCTTGTAACCGATCGCGATTCCCTTCCCGCGTACGAGGTGGGGTTCGCCAGGTTGTTCCAGCGGTTCATCCCAATCTATCGCCTCGACGACTTCATCGAGGCACTGAAGGAGCCCAACAGACTCGACCGTCGATCCTGTCGGATGGGTCGATCCTTCGGTGTAGCCGTGGCGGCGGCGGTATTCAACTGGGTCGACGCCGAGTGCATTTGCGATGTCGTCCATCTGCGCCTCGTAGGCCGAGACGAGCTGTGGCACACCAAACCCTCTGAACGCGCCAGCAGGCGGCTTGTTCGTGTACACGCAATGGGAATCGATACTCACATTCGGGATTTCGTACGGCCCCGCCGCAGTATATCCTGACTTCTTGGTAATACGTGGGCCGATCTCCGCGTACGCCCCTGTGTCGTAGTAGACGTCACATTCACGCCCGATGATGGTGCCGTTCTCATCGACTCCCGTTTTGAGCGTCACCTTCGTCTCGTGACGGATATTCGTGTCGAACGACTCTTCGATATCTTGCCGGAGTTTGATTGTGTGGCCGGTCAGATAGGCACACAGCGCGACGAGAGGCTCTGTTTTCGTGTACAGTTTCGCTCCGTAAGACCCCCCCACTTGTGGCACTTCCACGCGAATCTTCGACTCGGGGACGTCAAACATTTTTGCCAGTTCATTGCGGACAAAGTGGGGACTTTGGTTCGGCGTCCACAACTTCAACTTGCCACTAGGGTCGGCCCGTCCGATCGTCACGAACGGTTCGAAGGGCATGTGCTGGACGGGGGGCGTGCGGTAGGTGTTCTCGAATACTCGGTCCGCCTCCTCTAGAGCAGTGTTGGTATCGCCGTGCCGGAGATTGAACTCGAAGGCTTCGTTCGTGTTCCGTCCACCTTCAACCTGATCAAGGTCGGGGAACGTATCTGCAGACTCGAACTCTTCATGAAGGATCGGTGCATCATCGTCGAGTGCTTCATCAACTGTCGAGCAAAAGTCAATCTCATTGTACTCGACGGTGATAAGGTCGACCGCCTCTTCAGCGGTCTTGGCATCGCGTGCAATGACCGCTGCTACTGGATCACCAATGAAGTGGACTTTCTCCAGTGCTAGTACCGGTTGATCTTTGATTGCAGGCCCGAAGTACGGGGTGAAGTTCTCTCGTTCCTGTAATTGAAATATATCTTCCCGGGTGACAACGCGTTCGACCCCGTCAAGCGCCTCTGCATCACTCTTATCAATGTCAGTGATATACCCATGCGGGACGGTTGCCCGGTGGATTTGCATATGCCAGACGTCCTCGAAATCGAGATCATCGGCGTATTCCACAGTTCCGCGGATTTTCTCGACGGCGTCCAGCCGCGACACGTGCTTCGAAACTGTCTCGAGTTCGGCTCGTTTCTCTTGTTGTAGCGACATTAGTGCGCCTCTTGGAGCTGTTGGAGAGCGCGCTCGGTGAACACTCCCGCCATTCGTTCCTTGTACTCCGCTGATCCACGCAGATCATCCGAGGGGGAGACCTGCCTGCGGGCATCCTCCGCGACCTGACCTATCCGGTCATCAGACAGAGACCCGTTTAGCGTCTTATTGACGTTATCCAACCGGAAAATCGGCTTGTGGCTCACAGAATTCAATAAGACACGAACATTGGTCACGTCGTCTCCATTGGCCACCGCGAATGCAGCGACTCCGACGCATGGCCAGTCAACCTCAGAGAAGTACCGATGCTTGACGTACGTTCCTCGGGTGTTGGAATCTGGCTTTGAAATGACGATCTCCTTGATCAGTTCCGCGTCAGCCAAATCCGTCTCGTAATATCCCTGCATGAACTCCTCAATGGGAACCTGACGTTCTTCCTCTCCGTCGGTAATGATGACGTCTGCGTCGTACCCGGCGAGCACCGGCGGCAAATCCAGGTGCACGTCAGCGTGAGCGAGATGGCCACCGAGAGTAGCCGAGTTCCGAACTCGGACGCCTGCGATTTCTTGTAGACATTCCACGACGACTGGCAGGTGTTCCGAGACGATACGCGACTGCTCAACGTCGCGAAGTGGCGTCAGTGCCCCAATACGAATCGACTTGTCATTCTCAGTGACGTAGGAGTGGTTTTCGGCGAGTCCTCGTATATTGATGAGGAGATCTGGAGCGAACACTCCCTCTTTCATCACTACCGTTATGGCGGTTCCGCCGGCAATGACTTGGCTCCCAGGATTTTCCGCCAGCATCCGGCATGCTTCCCCGACCGTGTCCGGGAAGGCCATATCAAAGGACTTCATTCTGTAGTTACTTTCGCCCCCTCTAGCTCCTCCTTCACGTTAGCAAGGAACTCATCGGTCAGTTTATCACATTGATGCTTGAACGCACTCTCACCTAAGGACCCGAGACGACCGCGAATGGCAAACTCGATCGTGATTTCACCTTCCGTCGTATGATCTTCTCCCTCCGCCATCTCTAGATCACCATCGACAGTTGCGGACCCAGGCATCCGTCCGGCCGGGCTAGCCTCCGCTTCGACGGCGGCGAAATTTGACGGGTCTTTGTCTGTGATCTCAATATGCGCATCGAACGTGAGGCTCGTGTACGCGACTTCAACACCGATTTTGGCGTCGAAGATATCTTCCTCGAGTTCTTCGACTGATTCACACCCCGGGACGCAGGGCGCCATCTTGTCCGGTGTCATGAAAAAATCCCATGTCTCTGCTACTGGAACTCCGATATTAAATTCTCTGGTTACTTCTGGCATGCTACCGTTGTACTGGACCATTACGTCGGGGGGTTTATAGTTTTTGCAAGCCAATCGTCATTTGAGGCGAGTCGGAAGCTACCATAAAGCAATCTTCCTCCAAATAGTGAGGGAGAGAACGTGGTTCTCGTACCAGTACCGCCATTCTGCCGACAGCGGTGAAGATCAGCGTTGATCAGAGGATTTGATTCAATTGTACGACAACCAAGGGATCGGCATAGGTGATACCGTCGTTCTATTAGGCGGAATATTATATACTCCGGTACCGAATGCGTCTGAATACTCTGGCAGCAAATTAAAGTATAAACACGCCAGACGGGCAGCCGGCCGGTTAACTCAGCTCACAACAGCATAGAGAGCAGATTTCGAACCATGATTATCGCAAAGTCGGTTTGTTCAGCTCTCTACTCTTAGAAGGGATCACGATTGCTCTTGATCGCTCGCAATCGGACTAAGGGGGAAGCTCAGGGATTGGATTGGACCGTCATAGGAATCTCTGCGTCACTGTCCTTGCTTCCCCTGGGGAGGCAAGCATAACAATATTAGTGCTGTTATCTACTGCGAGTATAGGACGTGTTACCCTTGCTGAAGTTCTACTTTGCGGAATATTATATATCCCACGTTGGATATTTCTCCCTCTGCTGGTATACCTTCCATGATCGCATCCATATCACCCGGACAGACCATTGCCAGTAATACTTCCAGCTACAGCGCATTTCATGCTGATCATTGCTATTTCAATCAAAACGTTGTTTAGTTGTCAATTGGGGAGGAAGAGATGTTTTTGGGGTGAGGCTATGAATATTCAAGATTGAGTTCGAGCTCGTTAGCAGCACCCAGTAGAAGATCAGGAAGGGTTTCTTCATACTTATCGCCCTTCATTCGATGAGTTGGACCCGAGATACTCAATGCGCCAAGAATCTGACCACTAGGACTCAGAACCGGCGTTCCCACCGAACGAAGCCCTTTAATATTGCCTTCCCGGTTGTAGGCGACGCCGTCCTCGCGTATCTGATGAAGTTCTTTCTTCAGCCCCTCGCGTGACGTTATCGTGTTTTCAGTTCGTTTGGGGAGCCCCCATTTGTCTACGATTTCGCTGATCCGTTGATTAGGAAGATGAGCAAGTATAGATTTCCCAACAGAGGTGGAATGTAAGTACAGTCGTTTCCCGATCCGCGAATTCGTTTCGACTGCATGACTTCCAGTTTCCACATGGACGTACACGCCTCGTCCGTGTTCTTCAACTACGAATTGGCAGCGTTCGTCAGTCGCCTCGGCGAGTTCCTGAACTTTCGGTTTCGCGAGTTGGTAGGCTTTCTTCCGATTTCGCGCGTACTCGCCAATATCTAGGAACCCAAGACCAATATGGTAGATGTCGCCCTCTTTCATGACATACCCCATATCATTGAGAGTGTTCAAATGACGGTAGACAGTGCTATTCGCTAAGTCGGTGTAGTCGCCCAGTTCAGAAATACGCGCTCCATTGAGCTCCTGCAGAGCATCGGTAATGATGAACATTCGTTCAATCGTCTTGACCCTGTCTTCCGCCGCCTCCTTGCTCATACTCCCTCATTACCGTTCATTGTATATAAAATTCTGCACCCTGAAACTCCACTCCTCGCTGTCAGGTCTGGGAAAGTCAGGAGGGGTACAGATGCCGGTCGACCTCTCGTCCTGTCTGATTCCGGAGGTCGGAACCGCGTCGGGAAACGAGCAAAGAATCGGTCAGCATACGTGATGACGATGGGCCACGGCGGAGTGGAGCCGGTGACTGGACGGTCTGATTTGCTCGCCGGAGGCGAACTCTCCAGTCGACAGAGCTTCGGTGAGTATAAACTGACATGCGTGCCAAACACGATTTGAAATACGCTTGTGCGAAAATGCTGGACGGCGTCGTCGAAGGGCAGTATATGGACGGCATGGTGATCACCAGAGACACCCGATACGAAGTAGGAGAAGGCGCGACCCTGTTGGCCTCGTGCGAACCGTCCACGCTGTACTGTCTGGGGAAGAACTACACGAAGACCCTCGATCAGATGGACTACGAGCGGCCGTCAGTTTCTGATTTCTTCATTAAACCGCTCGTTCCGGTTCACCCACCGAGGCGTTCCGTCCCCGTACCCCATTTCTCAAACAAAGGGACATATGCTGATGAGCTCGCGGCCGTGATTGACCGCGAGGCCAGCCGTCTCGATCTCGCTGATATTCCCGAGATCATAAGGGAATACACCATTATGAACGATCTCAATGTGCTCGATCAGGAGAGCCGGACGGCCCGGAAGGCTTTCGACGAATCGGCACCGCTCGGCCCGCGGATAGAAACCGATCTCGATCCGACTGTCCTTGCCAGGTATGTGGACATCAGTGGCGAGCGGCGCCAGGAGGCTAAACCAAGTTGATGTTCTTCGACCCGGCGATGGTGTCGTTTTCGGGAGCCCTGGCGATCCTAGATACAGTGAACCCGGTGACGAGGTGGCTATCGAGTACGAAGGCATCGGGACACTCCGTAACACCATCATCGCGTCGAATTGGGCGAGGATCAGACGGGGACACCATCGGACCTGGGATCGTCGGGAACGTGTACCGCGTTATACGTTCAGGCCGTCAACGAGCGTCTTGACCTCGGGCTTCGAATGTTCAGGCACGTTCAGTCCGTGAGTGAGGAATGCGGCGTCAAAGTCATAGTCGAGAAGAATGTCCATGTTCGCTTTCGTCTCCTCATCGTCCGCGTTGAGGGATGCCTTAACCGGCGCAAACGTCCCAGGCCACTCGCCCGACGCGGCCGCGAAGCTATTCTTGTGGACGAACGTGTCGCCGACGATCAGTGTGTCCGTCGCCTCATGGAGGAACGACATGTTCCCGGGCGTGTGACCGGGGACGTGAATTGTTCGGATCCCCCACCGTACTTCGTCGTGAGTGAGCGGAATATCTACATCGACGCCGACGGCGTCCTGCATCTCCTCAACGTCGAGTTCGGGTATCGCTACCTTGGCTTCAGGATACTCCTCGACGAGCGCTGGTAACGCGTCGTAGTGGTCCGGGTCGGCGTGTTCAACCACAAGGACGTCCGGGCCGCCGAATTTGTCGAGTTCCGATGTGAGGTGATCGAAGCCAGACTTGAAGCCGGTGCCAAAGAGGACCGTCTGTTCGTCGTCGACGACGTGGACCGAGACTGGTTCGTTCGTCTGAGGGAGCGATTCATTGTACTTCGGTCGCAGTAGGTCGTACGAGTATACGTTGTCTGGCAGCATGGTGGTCGAAGTATGGAAGGGTCCCTAGATAAAGATTGTTGTAGCCGGTCGGCGAGCTTGCGGTCGAGGGAGCGATGGTACATACCAGCGTTCTTTAGACGAAAGAATCTGCCGATCGAATTCGGACTACTGGTTCATGACCGTCATGACCGGTACTTCGGCGTTTAGCAACACTGACTGGGTATTGCTGCCGAATACGGCCTTCCCAACGGGAGTACGTTTCCGACCACCGACGACGAGGTACCTTGCGTCTTGGCGGTTGACTTCGGCGAGCAGTTCTTCGACCGGGCTGCCGACACGGCCTCTAGCTGTGATGTTTGTCGCGGTTCCTTCACCCAGTGTCGACGAGATCAGCCGCTGTGCCACTGATTTAGCGTCCTTGGCAGCGCTATCCCGGTAGTAATTGGGGCTCGACTCCGTGCGGTCCTCGTATGTGTCGTCGGTCATTACGTGTATGACGACCAGATCGTCACCGAAGGCCGTCGCCAGATCATGTCCGACCGAAACGACTTTGGAGTCGTCCGCTTCGTCGTCGACTGCGCTAATCACAGTCATACCAATCATGTGGGAGCCGGTGGTTAAATATTCCGCCCTCACGGCGTCTTTCTACGGCCACGGCGTGGATTCGACCGTGTACCGACGGTGCTCACAGGGACAGGTGAAGTATCACCCAAGTCAGGCGAGAGGGGCGCCGCGGCACGAACGAGAACAGAACCGACCGCTGCGGCCCCGCAAGTTAATACCATCTGGACATAACCCTGTGGACAGTGACAGAGCGTATTATCGTCGCCTTGACCGGTGCAACGGGCCAGCTGTACGGAGTGCGAGCGCTCGAGCTCCTCGTAGAGACGGACCAAGAGACACACCTCATTTATTCGAACGCGGCGGGGCTGACGCTCCGCCAGGAGACCGAGTACGAGCTATCTGACCTCGAAGACCTCGCCAATGAGACCCATAGCGTCAAGAACATTGGTGCGCGGACTGCCAGCGGGTCCTTCCGCACTGCGGGAATGCTCGTCGTACCCTGCTCGATGAAGACACTCTCCAACATTGCCCACGGAAACTCGGGGAACCTCATCACCCGGTCCGCTGACGTCGTCCTCAAGGAGCGGCGACCGCTGGTATTGATGCCCCGTGAGAAGCCATTCAACCGCATCCATCTCGAGAACATGCTTACGGTGACAGACGCCGGCGGCATCATCTGTCCTCCGTTCCCGTCGTTCTATCAGGGGATCACGGATATGGACGAGATGATCACCCGGACGGTCGCACGCGCCCTCTCGCTGATGGACGTCGAGATCTCGTTCGATGAGTGGGAAGGGCTCGAAGACTGGTAAGCCGTGGTGAGTCCGCAGTGACGGTAGTGAGGCTTTCACGGGAGTAGCAGGGTAACGGGTAGAAAGATTAACCGTACTGTCTCGGCATCTTCTGGCATGGAGTATACGACTCTTGGTCCGACTGGATCGGAAGTCTCCAAACTATGTCTTGGGACGTGGCGGTTCGGCCACGAAACAGACGGCGTCGTCGAAACGACGGAATCGGAGGCGCATGACCTACTGGACGCAGCCGTTGAGGCAGGGATCAACTTCATCGATACGGCCAACCGGTACGGCGATCCGCCTGGGACCAGTGAACAGTACCTCGGAAACTGGCTCGAGGGCCGCGATCGAGAGGACTTCGTCATCGCATCCAAGGTCGGGATGCCGGTCGACGACGGTCGCGGCTGGAACCGCGATGGCCTCTCTCGAAAGCACGTCCGGTGGCAGATCGACGCGACGCTAGAGCGATTAGGAACCGATTATCTCGACCTCTACTACATTCACCGGCTCGACGACCGGACGCCGGTCCAGGAGACCCTGACGACGCTGCACCAACTCGTGGAGGAGGGGAAAGTCCGCCACCTCGGCGCCAGCACGATGGCGGCCTGGGAACTAACTGAACTGCTGTGGAAGGCCGACGCGAACGGTCTCGAGTCCGTCGCGGTTACGCAGCCACCCGTCGACGCGACGCTGCAGAACTGGCAGCGGTACGAGCGGTTCGACCTCCACCGCTACCTGGAGGTCTGCGAAAAGCACGATATCGGCGTACTGCCGTACTCACCGCTCGCCGGCGGGTTCCTAACGGGGAAGTACGAGCGCGACGGCGACGCACCGGAGGGGTCCCGGGCCGACCTAGATCCGGATACTTTCGAGCGGAAATACGTCTCTGAGCGCGCATGGGACGTCCTCGACGCGGTCCGCGTGGTTACTGACGAGGCGGACGCGACCGCCGCACAGGTCGCGCTCCGGTGGGTCATGGAGCAGGACCAGCTCCCAGGTGGGATGATCCCGCTGACCGGGGCTCGGACCGTCGACCAGTTGCGGGAGAACATCGGCGCCGTCGACCTCGATCTGAGCCGCGACCAGCTGGATCGAATCGACGAGGCCCGCGGACAGCCGCTGTTCGCCGCGAAATTATAGCGACGCGGTTCGACCGATGGTGTAGCTGCAAGCTCGTTCACCGGGTCAGGCCGAGAGGACTTTGACTAAGACGATCCCGTACCCGACGACGACGACCGCGGCGGACAGGAATACGACTTCGTAGCCGCTAAGCGAGAGGGCGAGACCGAACGCGGCGGGCGATGCAGCATTGGCCATGATCTTGAACGTGTTCATGAAGCTGATTATCCCTGCCCGCTGGTCGGTGCTGACGATGGTCGTGATAACGTTGTTCAAGAGCGGGACACCGATGGCGTCGCCGAGTCCGAACACGGCGACGGCTCCGACGAGCCACCACATGCCCGGCGCGACCGCCAGCATCGCCAGCCCGCTAGCTAGGAGTGCAAAGACCCCATACACGGAGTAGTTCCGATCGAGCCGCGCTGAGAGAGCGCCCGTCAGCGGTGAGCAAAGAATGCGTATCGCTCCGCGGAGCGAGAGCAATAGTCCGGCTACGAACGGGGTGACAGCGTACTCACGGACGGCGAACAGCGGCAGGAACGTTAGCACCGCCGTCTTGGTGAAGTACAGCACCGCGACGCCCAAAACGAGGACGCTCAGAATGGGGTCCCCGAACTCGCCATTGATTCCGCGCAGGTAACCGCCGAGTGACTGCATCGAGAGGCTTGTTTCGATAGCCCCCTCATCGGGAGCCGTCTCCGGCAGATATCGGTAGATCAATGCCATCGCCGGGAACGCCAAGAGAAAAATGAGGAATGGATAGCTCCACAGGAGACCCGAGAGGAATCCGCCCAGCGCGGGTGCGAGGACGTTGCTGATCCCGTGGCTACTCGTTCGAAGGCCCTGCGCGGTTGAGCCCGCTGGACCGGTGTACATGTCACCGACGACCGCGATCGTGATTGGTGTGACACCAGCAAACCCGATTCCCTGCAGCGCGCGCATCGCGAGGAGGGCCTCGAAATTCGGTACAAAGACCGTCCCGACGCCGGCCAGGCCGTACAGCGCAAGCGACGACAGCAGGACGATCCGCCGGCCATAAACGTCTGCGAGAGTACCTGCGACCGGGATTGCTACAGCCGAAGCAAGGTAAAATGAAGAGATAATCAATCCAACTCGCGCGTCCGATACGGTGAACGTGGTACTAATGCTGGGAAGCGCGGGCGGGACGACCTGGTTAGCGAGAATGCCAAATGAACTCCCGAACAGCAGCGCCAGTAACGGCGGATCGGATGCAGGCGAATCGGTCAGATCGAATCGCCCGGACTCGTCTGCGATTCCGGAGTTTCTCACGAGCGCTGAGAGGTAGCCGTCATCGACACAATAGCGTACCTTTCTCGGTCAGGATATCCGGTTCATCGACGCTCGCTTCGGCCGTGACGGCGCCCATTTCATTGCTCAATCGAACTGTGCCGGGTGGAGGAAGCTCGATCCGGCCGCGGCCGCCGCTTCGGCGTCAGTCCGCTCGTCGCCCACGAAGACACTGTTGCCAGGGTCCGCATCGAGGCGGTCGAGGCAGTGCTCCAGTGGTTCGGGATGCGGTTTCTCTTCCGAAACGGTACCCCGGCCGACGATGGCGTCCATATCGCCACGGGTGCCGTGGGATTCCAAGGCCTGTTCGGCCACGGACGGCGCGTTCGCGGTACAGATACCGACCGAGCAGCCGATCGTCGACAGCACCGTGACGAGTGGGAGACGCGATCCTGTCCGGGCCCCCTCTGACTCGTATTCCGTGAGCAGCCGATCAAGTTCATCGTAGTGTCCGTTCTTTCGCGCGATCCGCAGGACGTCCGCTCGTGAGTACTCCGTCAGCGAGCGTTCAAGGATGTCGTCTAACAACTCCTTGATGTCATCGCGCGCAGCCCCCCAGTCGACGTCGAGGTCAACGAGCGTGCCGTCGAGGTCGAAAACCACCGCGTCGAAACCGTCTAGCTCGGACGCATCGGTGGGACCCGCGTCGGGGTGCCAGATGTCGTCTGGCGGGGAAACGGGGACCTCGTCGCCGTTATCGAATCCGAACAGTGCCCGCAGTCGGACAGGCGCAACGAGTTCGACTTTGCCGTCGGGATAATTGTCCATCAGCGGTCGGATCACAGCGCTCCGAACGCCGGAGACCGAACACGCCCGCAGCACGACCCCGTCGCAGTGCTCCGTTACAAGCGCACCCGACATCGCGGTCTTCGACGGGAGTTCGTCAAGAAGCGGCAGGCTATCTACGTTGAGCGTTCCCGAATACGGCCGGAATCCGAGTTCAGCGGCCAATTCATCGGCTGTTTCCCTGACGAAGTACGCCCCTTCGCCGGCGCCAGTCATGACAGATGGACACATGCACCCTTCTAGTGAGGAGAAGGACTTGAAAGGTGGTTTTCTGCGGCGTTTCGCCGACCCAGACCGCCGTAATACTTTTCGGTCAAAGTAGCAACTTGTATGATATCGACAGGTTCCGAGCCATCAATCAGAGTAACAGTCCAGCGTCGTCTGGCACTGACCGCACGAGATGATCGCCGGCACACCGCACTAGCAGAGTACGTCAGCGATACAGGTAGACGCTATTGGGGGCATGCATAGACAGCAGCCAAATTCGCGGATACATAGACGCTCTACTGGGACCCGGCGCGACGAGGATACTTGTGTCGCGCATAGCAATCGCCGTTTTCCTCGCCAGTGACTTGATGATGTTGCACACGCGGCTGCTCTCCCTGCTACTGCCCGCGATCGCATATAGGTACACGGGTCCGACTCCTCGGTGGGACTCGTCATGACGGCGCTCACTCTGTCGTCGATCGTCTTCATCTCGGTGATGGGAGTGCTGGTCAACCGTTTTTCTCGGCGGCACGCCCTAGCCGGGTCGCTCGTAATCGCCGCGCTCTCAGGCGTCGTGACCTCACTGGCGCTGACCTTCGAGGAACTACTATCGCCCCGCGTCGTTCAGGGACTCGGGTACAACGGCGTCATGCCGATGACGGTCACGCTCCTTGGTGATCTATTATGGAACCCGTGAGACAACGGCGCAGGGCATTCGCGCCCCCGCGAACAACGCCGGGCCACGGCGTTCCCTGTCATCGGTGGCGCACCTTCTTGTCTCGTGGAGCGCGCCCTTCCTGCTATACGTCCTCTGTTTCTCCACGGCGGCGGTCGCATACGTCACTGTGCCGACCGCGAAGTCCAGCAAGGAGCGACTGCTAGTGGAAGAGTACCTCGCTCACGTGCTGAGCGTCGCGGCCCGGCCGCGGATGCTCACCCTCGCCTTGGTCGGGTTCACGACGGTTTTCGTCCAGTACACCTTCCTCACGCACGCGTCGCTGATTCTGACGCCCAGTTCACCTTCACACCTGCGACGGTGGGCATCTACATCGGACTGGCAACGGCGGCGAGTACGCTCGGGGTGAGCTAAGTAGGTCGCATCACCAATGCCGTTACCCGGATGGGACGTTTCTGGTCTCCCTGCTCGTCGCGGGCGCCGCGATGGTACTTATCCCCGTGATCGGATCGGCAGTCCTCGTCGTTGTCACCCTCTTCGGGTTCTTCCGCGGGATCCTCGGGCCGACCCAGCACAACGTCCTCAACCAGACCATCGACACGTCCGTCCGCGCTTGGATCAACTCGGTCAGCTATACAGTGATGACAGCAGCGAAGACTACAGCGCCGATCGCAGTCAGCGTGATTGCCGCAGCTAACTCCTACGCGGTCGGGATCCTGCTGCTGGGCGTATCTCCGTGTTCTCTACGGTGACCTTGCTGTGGGTACGCCGGAACGCTCCGTAACGGGCGGTTACCCCAGGCTGTGCCAGTCATGGGTGCCGCCCTCGAAGTTGACGTTGACGTTCTTTAGGCGCGTGTGGCCAATCAATCCTTCGAGACTGTCTTTCTTCCCGATGCCGCTTTCCTTGTAGCCGCCAAACGGCGCACCGGTGAAGTGCCCGCCGTGCTGGTTCACCCAGACGTAGCCCGCCTCGAGGTCTTCGATAGCGCGGTGGGCGTCCTGCAGTGAGTCGGTCCAGACGCTCGCCGTGAGGCCGTAGTCGACGCCGTTGGCGATCTCGATCATCTCCTCGTAGTCGCTCCAAGTGATGACCGAGAGCACGGGCCCGAATACCTCTTCGTTGGCGATGGTCAACTCCGGCGCGACCTCGAATACCGTCGGCTCGATGAAGTAACCTGTCTCGAAGGGCTGGATCGCCTCCCCGCCCGTGAGCAGTTCCGCGCTCTCCTCTTTCGTTTGCTCGATATAGCGGAGCACCTTCTCGTACTGCTGTCGGGAGACGATCGACCCCATGTCGGCGGACTCCTTGAATGGGTCGTCCGGCCTGACGGCCTCGAACCTATCGACAACGCGGGATACGACATCGTCGCGAATCGACTCGTGAACCAAGAGGCGCGATCCGCTGCTGCAGGACTGGCCCTGCCACGGGAGGCTCATCCCCTTGGCGGCGCCGGTCGCGGCCTTCTCGACGTTGGCGTCCGGGAAGACGATCGTCGGATTCTTACCGCCCAGCTCCAAGATCACGTCTGTGACGTTCGTCGCGGCGCTCTCCATGACCCTCTTGCCGACCTCGACACTGCCATTCATGTTGATGAGATCCACGTTAGGGTGCTCAACGAGCATCTGACCGACGCCGCCGGCGCCAGTGATGAAGTTGACGAGCCCGTCTGGGAAGATGGCCGTTTCCTCAACGAGGTGGCCGACATAGAGCGCTGACAGCGGCGTGACCTCTGAAGGTTTCATCACGATGCCGTTACCGGCCGCGAGGGCGGGAGCGAGCTTCTTCCCGACGAACATCGCTGGGTGGTTGAACGGTGAAATGGCTGCCACGACGCCGTAGGGTTCCCGGCGAGTGAAGTCGAACGTCTGGCCCTCCGTGGGGAGTGTGTCGCCTTTGAGCTCCGTGATGAGACCGGCGAAGTATCGGATGAGTTCGGCGCCTTTCTCGGGATCATACTGCATCCGCTTGATTGTACTCCCAGTATCGGCTACGTCGAGGTTCGCAAGGTCATCGCTGGCTTCAGATAGAGCGTCCGCAAACGTCTCCAGTCGCTTCCCCTTCTCGACGGGCGAGTACGAATTCCACTCTTGACTCGCACGGGCGGCCGCCGCCACAGCCTGGTTAATCTGGTCCTCGGTTGCGACCGGCACGTCAGCGAGGTGTGTTCCGGTCGCCGGGTCTGTTGTTGCGACGGTCTCGTCGTTCGTGACGAACTCTCCGTCGACATACATCCGATTCTCAATCAGCAGTTCGACCTCGATTCCCGTCAGCGATAAGAATCGCTCGAACTTCATTATCCATATAATACCGACCCGCGTATATAAAGTACGGGGTCGATTGCCGAACCGGAGAATCCACCCGCTCACCGGCGGTCACAGGGATATGTCGTCGTCGGTCAGGTCTATGAGGAGACCCTTCGCTTGGTTGAACTCCCGCATCGTCTCGGCGAAGTCATTCTTCCGGCCGAAGCCGGTCCGTTTCTGCCCGCCGTGGGGCACGCCCAGCCGACCGCCTGACGGACTGTTGATCGACACCTTACCGACCTCAACGCGATCGGCCAGTCTGTGGGCTCGCTGGAGGGTCGAAGTCCAGATGTATGCTGCGAGTCCGTACTCTGTGTCATTGATCAGGTCGATCACTTCGGCCTCATCCGCAAACGGCATCACGGCCAGCACCGGCCCGAACACCTCCTTGTACATAATGTCGTCGTCGCGCTCAACGTCGCCCAGCAGCGTCGGGGGAACCAGAATCCATCCTGCAGGCCCGGCTCGTAGGGGAGGTCCGCCTGCACGAGGACCGACGCTCCCTGATCGAGAGCCCGTTCGACCTTCTCCGCGACGTGGTCGCGGTGAGCCTGACTGATGAGCGGGCCAATCTGACAGCCCTCGTCAGTACCCTCTCCGACCGTGACTGACTCGACTCTCTTCCGTATGATCGTGACGAACTCGTCGTAGATGTCCTCGTGGACGAGAAGCCGTTCGCTCCCGGAACAGTCCTCTCCGTTGTTCTTGAACGAACTGTATATCACGCCGTCTGCCGCCCGGCTCACGTCGACATTTGGGAACACAACTGCAGCATTCTTTCCGCCGAGCTCCATCATAGCGGGCGTGACGGTGTCAGCGAGCGACCGGAGGATCCGTTCACCCGTCTCATCGTTGCCCACGAATGCGACCTTGTCGACATCAGGGTGTTCAACGAGGGCCTTCCCGGTCTCGTCGCGGCCGGTCACGACGTTGAGCGCGCCGTCAGGGAGGCGGTTCCCCAGTAGTTCGGCTGCCCGGAGCGCAGAAAGGGGTGTCTCTGGCGCCGGCTTCACGACGGCGGCGTTCCCCGCGGCGATCGCGATTGCCGCGAAGTCGACGCTGTTGACCAGTGACCAGTTCCAGGGGATGACGATCCCGACGACGCCCAGTGGTTCGAAGATTTTCTTCTGGACCTCCTCCGTGGAATCGAGGACCGCGTCGCCGAGGAACTTGTCAGTGCCGCCGACGTAATATCGGACCCGCTCAACAGCGCTCTCGACATCGCTGCGCGCTTGACGTATCGGTTTGCCATTCTCGGCGACCACCAGGTGCGCAAGTTCCTCCGCATGTGATTTGATCACATTGGCGAGGTCGTGTAGTAGATCGCCGCGACCTCGGGGCGTCATCGCCGCGAGGTCCTCAGCGGCCTCGTCCGCAGCAGCGACAGCACGGTCGATGTCCGTAGCTGTGCTGTCTGGAGTCTCCGTAAACGCCGCTCCGGTCGCTGGGTTGTGAACAGGAAGCACCGCAGATCCCGTCGATTCAACGAAAGAACCATTGACGAATAGACGCCACTCCCTATCGAACCGGTTCATGAGGCCGCCTGATCCCATACTCATCCTACCGAATTATATAATAAATCCACTGACTGTTACGCTCCCACAGCGCATCAGGGTCAAAGCCGGTGAACGCCGGCTAGTTGCAGGAATCGGCCGTGTTCGGAAGCGCGAGTCAACTAGGGCGGTTCGCTCATGGAAAAATTTATAAATAGAGCGGGTGACTTTCTCTCACATGGCTTCGCTGCAAGCGAATAATGTGAGCAAGATCTACAACTCCGGAAAAGACGCTGTCAAGGCACTCGACGACGTTTCGCTAACAATTGGGGACCAGGAATTCGTCAGCATCGTCGGACCGTCGGGCTGTGGAAAAACCACGTTACTACGGATTCTGGACGGGCTCGTCGAACCGACGAGCGGCGAGATCCTCATCGACGGAAGTCCAGTAGTCGGGTCCGGCCAAGATCGCGGCATGGTCTTTCAGTCGTTCAACCTCTTTCCGTGGCGGACCGTCCAAGAGAACATCGAATTCGGGCTCGAGGCTCGAGGAGACGATAAATCGGAGCGTGCCGAGATAGCGAAGCAACACATCGAAATGGTCGGTCTCGAAGGGTTCGGCGACGCATATCCCCACGAGCTCTCGGGCGGGATGCAGCAGCGGGTCGGCCTAGCACGCGCGCTTGCTATCGACCCAGAGATCCTGCTAATGGACGAGCCTTTCGGCGCTCTGGACGCACAGACACGCGAGATCATGCAGACCGAACTTCTGAAGATTTGGGGCGAAAACCAAAAGACCGCTGTCTTCGTCACCCACGATATTGACGAAGCCATCTACCTCTCAGACCGGATCATCGTCCTTACTGACCGACCGGGGCAGATCAATCGGATCGAAGACGTCCCCATCGAGCGTCCCCGGTATAATAAGGACGTGCACGCTATGGATGCGTTCAACGAACTCCATGACATCATCTGGGATACTCTCATGGTCGATACTGAGCAGATGGAAGTCACCGTCTGATTGACGCCCTCCAAGGGTTGATCCGATATTCTGCGACGTTCTCGAATTGACGAACTGCCTCGCTTATCTCCTCGTCGCGTCGGCCCGATAATGGAATGACCGATACGATTACTGTCGCTGGTCCGATTCATACAGCCACTGTGGCCGAGTGGTATCGACTCCAAGCGGGGGTTCTATAGCTGGAATCTCTCTATCACCCGACCAGAGAATCGATAACAGAGATTCCATCTATCGGAACTTTATATAGATTGTTGAAGATCTCTTTTGGGGGAGGGAACTGCACCCTGATTCCCCTGATTCGGCCGAGAAACCCGTCCGCTGCCCGGGATCCGGTCGCCAACCTCCGGAAGTAGCCACTTAAATCGGCTTCAAGAGTCAGATAAGTGAGTGGCACCTATCCGAGGTGGCGAAAGCCGGCTCAGGAAATAACAAATTTAACTTTGTTATATCATCGGGCTGATCTGATGCGTGCAGATCAGACCTAGTAGAAAGCAGTCGTTGTATGCAACGCCGATCATAGGGAGATGTTCCTTAGACGGTGCAAAGTCGCCGATCGGCCGCAGCGGGCCCGATAGAGTCAACCGACCAGTCAAGGCGGAGAGTGCAACCGAGCTTACGACGAAAACGGAGGGTTCGGACGTCCTGACCCCATCAACGTTGAATGGCGGTCCATCCGGAAAATATACACGAGCGACCCATATAGTTCCGCTTTGCAGAACCCGTAATTATTTCTCCCAACTTAGAAATTCATTTATATTTCTGTGAGTCACAAATATCTATGGGAATATTTAATGTTCTATCCTTCAGAATGGGTGCGGGGCAGTAAAACTCCCGAGCTCTGGCGGCTTAGGCAAGAGATACAAGGAACATGGATCCAGATTTCAGTCTGACATTTGCCAGTCGAAAGCGACAATCTGCGAGGGCCGGCATTCAGTCGCCAACGTATTGCCGGGAACGCAATGGACGAGGATAAGTCAGGGAGCGGAAGTTGGAATGGGAGCAAACCGGTGACGAATGCCGCTTAACGTTCAGAGTGTCTTAGATGGAACAGAAAACGAAGCCGGAGCGACTTACGTCGTTACTTGAAGTCCTCTTCAGAGAAGACAGGCGTATTGGGTTCGATCTCGTCGGTCAATACCTGGCGGTTCTTGAGTTCCTCTCCGGTCTCGAAGTAGCGGCCCTCGACTGCGCGCTCAGCTTCCTCAACGAGTTGGTCGTTCCATTCACCAAGCGAGTACCCGTACCAAGGCATCTCAGGGTCGAGTTCTGGAAGTCCCAGCTCTTCCCAGATCTCGCGGGCATTCTCCATGTACTCCTTCTTCGGGAGTGAGATCGGGGGCATCTTCCGCTTGAGGGTGGCGTCCCAGAGGATAGCCGAGTCGCCGCTTTCGTCCTCGCCTTCGTGACGGGGAGCGTGACCGACCGACCGTCCTTCGATGATCTCGGTGTCTTCGTGAGGCTTCGAACGGTAGCCCATGGCCCAGAACACGGCGTCGAGATTGTCCGGATCGATGTCCTCGTCGACCGCGACGACGAACTTCCCGTGGGACGCACGGAAGGAGGCGACGGCTGTGAGTGTCCGCCAGACGGCAGAGCGCTTGGTTCCCTGCTCAACTTGGACGATGATGAGCTTCCGGAGGTTCGTCAGCGGTTCGTGTAGTGTCACAGATGTAACGCAGTTGAGTTTGCAATCCTCCGTCAGGTGCTTGTAAAACAACGGTTCGAGGGCGACTTTCTTGATCACGCTGCTCTCGCTGGGCGTGACCTGACTGATGATCGACGTCATGACGGGGTTGCTGCGCTTCGTGATCCCCGTCACGTCGAACACCATGTTGTACTCCTTGTTATTAATGAACCCGTGTGACTCACCGAACGGGGCCTCGGGTTCGAGGACATCCGTCCTTATCTCGCCCTCGATGACGATATCGGCGTCCGCTGGCACCATGACGGGAACGGTCTGACCCTCTACCTCTTGTATCGGGTCGCCGACGAGACCACCCGAGACTGCGAGTTCGTCGACACCAAATGCTAGCGACTGGGCGGATGTGTAGGCGACAGCAGGCGGCGCGCTGACAACAAGCGCCGCCGGCAACGGTTCACCTCGGTCCTTAGCGACTTTCCAGTGTTCGTAGATGCCCTTCCCCCACTCGATGGAGGGGTTCATCCCCGTCCGCTTGCGACCCTTCACCTGGGCGCGATAGATCCCGACGTTCCGGTTCCCCGTTTCAGGATGGTGGGTGACGAACGCGGACATTGTGGTGTAGGGGGCGTTATCGAACCCAGGCGTCGAAATCGGAATGGGGATTCCCTCGAGCGCGTTTCCGTCCTCGTCCAGATCAGAACCGGTGTGAACGACATCGTGTACCGGTGCCTCTGAACTACTGACTTCTGTCGGCTCAATCGGGTTGTCAAGGGCGTTGTCCCACTTCTGGTTTACTTCCGACGGGTCGACACCGAGACCCGTCCCGTAGATCTCAGGATTCCCGGCTAATGCTCCGACTGTCACCGGCGTGTCGAATGCACGCCCATTCGAATCGGTGACGTTCGTGAAGAGGAACGCCTTCCGGTCTACTTCGGGGAGGCCGCCGCGGAACTGCCACCGAACGAGCGGGTGAAGCTCCGTGTCCTTGTTTATCTCACGGTCAACCGTTACGAGGAGGTCCCTTTCGCGCAATTCCTCAAGGTGGTCCCTCATGTCGGGATAGTTCGGATAAGCCATGCCAGAGTCTCGTAAACCAGGGTTTAAATAATTTGGGGCTCCCTTCCGCCCGAAAGTGGGGTTATCACGGTACCCACTGCAGCTTTGGTCAGGCAGATGCCCAGAACGGCCAGATCAATTTTCAGTTGACCCTGCTTTCCTGTTGAACCTCCAGCACGAGCCGGAATCGTTCGTGATTGTCCATTAGTTTTATATCGTTCTATAGTGGAGATGCACCCATGCCATTTGATGGCAATCACGAGCGGCGTAGAGTATTGAAAACGATCGGTGGTCTCACTGCGACTGCAGCTATTGCTGGGTGTAGCGGAGACGGCGGTGACGGTGGTAACGGTGGCGATACCGGTACGGACACTGGGGGTACCAGCACGCCGGCCTCTGAATCGGTGACGTACGATGCCACAATGGGAATCGTCGCCACGGAACTCAACCAGATCCCAAGCCTGACGGCGTTTCGGAATCTCCTGTCGCAGGCTACCGACGAGCAACTCACCGGGAGTTACCGGACGTTCCGGAACTCACAGCTGCCGATGCAGGCGATGGTCGGCGGCGAGATCGACTACTACGCTCTCAGCTTTGGCAACACCGTCTCGGCGTCCCTATCGGGTAGCGACATGCGGGTACTAGGCCCTAAGACAACTGGGACTGACTACCAGATGGTCGTTCGAACCGACATCAACGCAAGCAACCTCCAAGAACTCGTCAACGGCGATTACACCATCGGTGTGGCCGGCCTCGGGGGCCTCTCACACGTTCAGATGGCCGGGGTCCTCGCCCAAGAAGGATTAACGACGGACGTTGAGGAGGCCGGTATTCAGAACATCGGCGGTTCAAGTACGCGGACGTCTGCGGTCGCATCGGGCGAGATCGACGCGACGCCGATCCACATCGACCAGGTCGGGCGTATCCAGTCAGAGGATGCACCCGTGGAAGTGCTGTTCGACTTCCGCGAGTACTTCCCGTCGTTCATCAACCAAGCGATTACGGTTACCCAAGACTTCCTCGATTCGGAAGAGGGCCAGGCACATGTTGAGAACTATATGCAGGTGATGCTCGAAGCCAACGAGGCCGCAACGAACAACTTCGACTGGCTGTACGAGAACGCGCAGCAGCTTATGGCTGAACCGCTCGACGAAGAAGAGGCCCGCACCTCCTGGGAATTCAACGCCGAAACCATCGAGACTTGGAAGTACGAAGCGGATGGATTCAACGATGAGAGCTTCCAGAACTACGTCGAAGCGATGGAGGCCGCCAACGTCATCGACTCAAACCAGGTCGAAGAGATCGAAATGGACGAGATTCTTGTCCACGACTACTGGGACGCGGCCGCCGAGAACCGGCAAACTGATCGATGGCTGTAGCGACGTGTGGCTGTCTCGCATTAGAAATAGCGCATCAAGCCATAAAATACACAAATGACATATAATGATGGAGGACATCTGCTGAGTAGGTTCAATAGTGTCCTAGAGGAGACGGATTACGTGAGCCGAGGTCGTCTCATTAACGCCCTCTCGCTCATCGCCGGCTTTATCCTCTGGGAGATGGCGTCGAACGCGCTCGGGACCGTCATCTTGGCGCCTCCGACGGACGTACTCACGCGCTTGTTCGAACTTATTGTCTCCCTCGAACTTATCGACGCGATGATCGGTTCGCTGACGGCGCTCTCGGTCGGGTATGTCATCGCCGTCACACTCGGAACGCCGCTGGGATTCGCCCTCGCGCAGTCGAAGTACGTGCGCTGGGCGGTGAACCCATACATCGACGCCATTTATACCACGCCGGTCATTGCATACTTGCCTCTCGTAGTTGTCTGGTTTGGTCTTGACTTTCGGGCACGCGTGTTCTTCGTGTTCATCTTCTGTTTCTTCGAGATCCTGATCAGTGTATTCGACGGCGTCAAGACGGTTCAGAACGACTATATGAGCGTCGCGAAATCCTTCGACGCACCCTGGCTGTTCGCGCAGCGGAAAGTCATCCTTCCGGCCGCGCTGCCGTTCATCTTCTCTGGCTACCGCCTGGGGATCGGCCGCGCGGTCCGCGGGATCATTGTTGCGGAACTGTTCCTGCGGATTGTGAATATCGGAAACCTCCTGCAAGCCGCAGGAGCGACGTTCGATACCTCCCAGCAGATCGCGGTCGTCATCGCTGTAGCATTGATGGGTATCGGACTCCAGCGGATCGTTCTGGGCGGATCGCAGATAATCGCCCCGTGGTATTACGAACAAAGCGGGAGGGAGGCCTGATCCATGTCGACGAAAACGAGAGCGCCGGACGTATTCCATCAACTCTCCGAGCGCAATCAGCAGTGGGTCGTCCGTCTCATTACGCTGGTCATCACCGTTCTCCTATGGGAACTCGTCGGACAGGTCCTCGGTAACCTGTTCTTCGCTCCGATCACTGACGTCATCCCGTCGTACGTGGAAATGGCGACCGAGGGTGAGATGTTCTCCGCACTCGCAGTGACGCTCTGGGAGATGTTCATCGGCTTTGGCCTGGCAGTCATCGTCGCCATTCCGATCGGGCTTGTGATGGGCCGAAATCGCGTGGTTGAGCAGGCACTCTCTCCCTGGGTGAGCGCGATGTTCGTTACCGCAACGGCTGCGCTGCTACCGCTGTTCGTCATCCTATTTGGGATCAGCTTCGACTTCCGGATCGCCATCGTCTGGATCTCCTGTGTCTGGTTCATACTGCTCAATACCCACTACGGCGCGAAGGGAGTGGACCAGGAGTTCACTGACGTCGGCACGTCCTTCAACGCCGGGCGGATCCAGATGTTCCAGGGCATTGTCCTCCCGGCGACGCTCCCCTTCATCTTTGCCGGCCTTCGAATGGGCCTCATCCATGCACTCAGGGGTGTCATCTTGGCGCAGACGTTCATTGAGTTCGGTTACGGCGGCCTAATCGCCCAGATGGGAAAGCAGTCGGTCGACACAGCGCCGATCCTGGCTCTCATTCTCACGCTGATGTTCCTCGGGTACGGGCTCCGCATATTGCTTGAGAAGACGGAGGCGTGGCTCTTCCCGTGGAGCGAGGAGACCGAAGCGATGGGGGCACTATAATTCCGTTCGCTTTTTCTTCGGTGTCGTGAAGAAGTCAGCACCGACAGCGGTCTCGGCCCCTATTCGTAGGCCTGCCGCCCAACATCGGGGTCAACGTGGACATCGAGGAGCGCCGGACCGTCCTCGGCCAGAAGGTCCGCAACGGCGTCGTCGATGGCTTCGTCGTCGCTGACCGAAATGCCGCGGAGGCCAAAGTCCTCGGCGATCTGATCAAACGCGGGGTTCCCGTACTTCGTCCCCACGTGTCGGCCGTACCGCTGGGACTGGCGGATCGCATGCGACATGAACGCATCGTTGTTCAATAGGATGATCTTCACGGGAATGTCTTCCCGAACCATTGTCTCCAAATCCTGGAGGACCATCGCGAACCCCCCGTCGCCCTCGAAGGTCATGACCTGTCGGTCGGGCATCGCTAGCTTCGCCCCCATCGCCAGCGGAAACCCCTGGCTCATACCCGTAAAGTTCGCGGTTACGAACCGCCCGTTCAGGTCCGATACCGGAAGCAGGCGGGGATAAGTGTTATGAGATCCGCCACCCGTGGTGTACGCGAAGTCATCGTCAGCGTGCTCTTTGACGGCTCTGACGACCAGCCGCGGGTCGATGCCGTCACCGCCGTGTTCGCCGGGGGAGAGCTTCTCTCGGCGGACCGCCTCGTACTCATCGCGGGTCGTGTCTGCGACGTCGGCATACCCAATAGTACTATCTTTCCGCGCGCGTGAAGTGATCGCAGAAATCGTCGACGCCGGGTCAGCGAGCATCGTCACGTTGGCGGAATAGAAGCGGTCGAGTTCGTCAGCGCGGACTGAAGCCTGTATGAGTGTGGCGGAGTCGTCGATGAGCGCCCAGTCGTTCGTGGTCTGGTCCGAAAGTCGCGTGCCGACGGCGAGGACGTAGTCCGCCTGCTCTAGGGCGGCGTTCGACGGTGCGAGCCCTGAGTTCGCCACGTAGCCCAGCGACCGAGAGTGGGTTTCGGGGAGTGCACCCCGGGAGCTCTGCGTCGTAACCACGGGGATATCAAACGTCTCGGCGAACGTTTGAAGCGGTTCGCTGGCGTCAAACCACCGGAACTCGTTGCCCGCGACAACGATCGGCCGCTCGGCGTCCGCGAGGAGTTCAACGGCTCGCTCGACGGCCCGCTCGGTCGGACAAGCCGGCGTCCGTGAGGCCCGTCCCCCACTGGCCGCGTTCTCGAGACGGTCGTACTGGTCGTCGGGCGGCGGGGAATAGGGTGACTCGGCCACGTCGCGTGGCACATCGACATGAACTGGACCGGGCATCCCCGTAATCGACTGAAGGACTGCATGCCGGACTTGGTTGTAGACGGCGTGGTCATGCACCTGAACGCTGTGCTTCGTGAATTGGCGGAATACGTCGGTCACGGGCCACTCGTGATTGACGTCGTTACTGATCCGGGTACTGGCCTCATTGCCCGTAATCGAGATGACTGGGATGTTGTCTCGGTTCGCAGCGGCCACGCCGAACACCTGGTTGGCAGCTCCCGGGCCGACGTGAGAGATCGAGGCCGTCGGTCTGCGCGTCGCGAGCGCGTACCCGGTCGCCATCCCGACGGCGACCTGCTCGTGACGGGCCGAGATGTAGTCGATCCGATCGTCCTGCGAGACCTCGTCCACAATTTCCAGAACTGTCGATCCGACGAGACCAAACATCCTGTCGACGCCAGACCGAACGAGCGTCTCAACGATCACACCCGCGCCTGTGGGAGACATGCTCTACACCACCCGACAAGATTACAAAAGGATTCGGTCTACCGGTCGTGAGAGTGCAGTCCGCGCATCAGAAGGTATCAAAGAACTTCTGGATTCGCTCCGGGTCGTTGGTCCGGACAAGGGCCAGCGTCAGGAGAGTCCGCGCCTTCGACGGGACGAGCGTGTCGCCCCAGACAAATCGATCATCGTCGTGGTACGTGCTCGCGGGCCACCCCTGCGTGCCGCGGTGGCTGACGACGACGGACACGTCGGCGTCTCTAGCCCGCTCCAGAGCCTCGCGCTGGTCGGGGCGGCCGTCGCGTTTGCTCGCCGAGCCCGTCGGATAAGCGGCGAGGACGAGCCCGTCCGCGCCAGCGTCGACCGCGGCTTCTACCGACGAACCGTCGTCGTCGACGGCCGAGTAGATTACCTTGACGGTTGGGAACGCCTTGGCGTCGTCCGGAGGCACGAACGGCGGCTCCTTGGTGTGGACCCGGTCGAGACGCCGGTAGAACTCGACGCGACCGTACTTATCGACCAGGCCAACCGGGCCGAAGTCGCCCGACTCCCACGCGTCGGGTCGCCCACTTACGACTTTCGCCACGTCGCGGGCCGCATGGATCTGGTCGTTCACGACGACGAGGACGCCGCGGCCGGCTGCTGCGGGCGAACTCACTGTCCTGACGGCGTCGATCAGATTGCGGTTACCGTCATTACCGGACATCCCAAAGTTGCGCTGTGCCGCAGTGAGCGCGATCGGCACGACCGTTCCGGTAGTGAGCTCCAGGAAATATGCCGTCTCGCTGGCGGTGTTCGATCCCAGCGTGACGACGATTCCGTCCGGTGAATGGTCCTTAAGGATGCGTCGGATCTCGTCGCGCAGAGCGAGCCAGTCCCCGTAATCGAGAGCGCTGGAAGCTTTACTTCTGACATTCGTCACCGTCACGTCGGCGATATCGTCAAGTTCAGAGACCGATCCGACTAGTTCCTCCCCCGAGATATACCCGGGCTTCTCCGGGGGATTAGCGATCGTCCCACCCATCGCGAGTAGGTGGACTGACGAATGCGACATGGTGGACATCTCCCTACCACCGAAGAAAATCTTGCGGCGCTCGCGACCATACACTGACTGGTTTCGCAAAGAGAACGGATATCGTAAGTTCGGCTGCCGGTCACTGCGGTCGCGAGGCCTCGATGACGTAGCCGTCCGGATCTCGGAGCATGCAGAGGTAGCGGTCCCAGTCTGTCATCCGAGGTTCCGTGAGGGCCTCGCCCGCATCATGGTCGCTCGCGCGCTCGTGGACCGCGTCGATGTCGTCAACGGCCACGACTACGATGATGCCACGACCCCGGTCGTCGCCCGGCGACTCCATGCCGAACGCCTCGAGCGCCGCCTCGTCGTGATCGCGCTCGATCTTGAGCGTGCATTCGCCGGTGTCGAAGGCGATGCTGTTTTCACTCTCATCTGCGGCCTCAAGACCCAGAACCTTTGTGTAAAACTCCCGGGACCGCTTGAGGTCAGTCGTCATCAAGTACGTCTGGTGGAGGCGCGGTGCCATAGCAGCGTTGGGGACCGCGAGTCCCCTAAAGTTCACGCTCAGATCTCGTCGAGGTTCCACTCCTCAAGTACGCGTTCACGTAGTTCATCGTCAGCGCGGTTGACTGTCGGGAACAAGTCCCGTTCCTCGTAGGGGCGGCAGGCATTCATCACCATGCGAGAGCTCTTGGCTTCGCCCTCGTCGGACACCGGGTCTAACGGGCTAGTGTACAGGTCCCGGATCACGTCGATCTCCTCGACATTACACCGGGTACACAACGCCCAGAGGACATCTTCGGTGTCCGTGACATTGACATCATCGTCAACTACGATCGTGTACCGGCCGCCGTAGACGCCGTTGGGAACCGTAGCGGCCGCCGTTGCGACCTGTTTGGCATGACCGGGATACTGCTGTTCGATCGAGATCGTAAGGAACTGCGGGCGCTCGAACACATGAGACCAGACACCGGTGATCCCGCTGATACCGGCGTTCTCGAGTTGATTCCAGACACCGCCAGCGGTCCGGATTGGGACTTCGTAGTAGCCCCCTGGGGGCTTGAGCGGCGGGATGCCTAGCAGGATTGGGTCATCCCGATGGGTAATCGTCTCGATCTCGAGGACTGGCTGATTTTCGGACGCAGGCGTCGCATAGCCAGGCCACTCGCCGAAGGGGCCGTCAGAGCAGTTGCGCTCCGAGAGCGGCGGGACTGTCCCCTCCAAAACAATCTCGGCGGTCGCCGGGACTGGGAGGCCTGTGTACTCGCTCTCAACGACCGGGACCGGTTCACCCCGCATCCACCCCGCGAGTTCGTACTCGCTTTCTTGGCGCCCAGCGGTCATCGAGGAGGCGAACCAGGTATGGGGATCTTCGCCCAGTACTATCGCTACCGGACACGGCTTACCCCGCTCGTGGTACTTCTCCATGGTGATCCGGCCGTCCTTGCCGGGGAGGAACAGAACGGAGACGCTCTCATCATCGAGGATGACGCTACGATATACGCCGAGGTTGACCCAGCCAGTGTCGGGGTCCTCCGTGATCACGGTGCAGCCGGTCCCGATGTACCGGCCGCCGTCATGTGCATGCCACCTCGGCGCTGGAATAGCCGTCACGTCGACGTCTGCACCCATGTGAACGTTCTCCCGAATCGGCGCTCCGTCTGCGCCGACTTCGGTCGGCGAGACGCCCTCGTAGTCGTTGCTCTCGGTGCGCCACGTATCGATCACTTCCAGCGGCCCTAGCGAGGGTTCCATGTTCAGCCCTAGCTTCGTCCGCGCGATTGTTCCGAACGGATTGGTTAGCACGCGAAAGCCCGACGAATAGTCGACGATATCGTCGAACAGCAGCGCCGGACCGTCCTCGCGCTCGGCCACGACTTCGGTGACTGCGCCAAGTTCAAGGTTCCAGTCAACCCCGTCCAGTCGGGCGAGTTCACCCTCGTCATCGACCATCTCGACAAACTCACGGAGATCGGAAAGCATTACATTGGCATCCTTCGTAGAGCATCTTAGTGATTTCGGGGACGACATCCTTCCCGCCGTTTACGCAGGAACTCCCCGAACCAAGGTCGGGCATTGAGAGTACTAGTACCTGCATCCGCAAGTCTGCTATGAACGAATACGGTTTCCACCGATGATGGGCATTGGGCTCCCACCCAATCGGCCCCTAAGAGAAACCAATTAACTAATCCGAGCACATAGACCCCAGTATGGACACTCCCGACGAATCTGACCCATGGAGTATCTCCAAGCCGGCCCTCTATAGAGAACTACAACGCTCTCAACAGAACGATGAAACAATTGTGCTCGCAACAATCGTTAATGTCGAGGGGTCCGCTTATCGTCGGCCGGGAGCAAAGATGCTTATTTCCGCTGATAACGAAAGTCTGGGTGCAGTCACAGCGGGTTGCCTCGAGGAGCCAGTAGTGGACTTGGCATCAACAGTCCGAGAGGAAGAGCGTCCTCAGGTAGAGACGTTTGACCTTATGGACGACGAATGGGGACTGGGCCTCGGGTGTAACGGTATCATTGACATTCTGTTGGAACCGGTCGATGCTTCGATCGAACCAGTTCTTGCAGCACTACATGACCGCAGACCAGTCACGGTGGTTACTGCGGTCCGTTCAGACAACCCCGCGGTTTCGATCGGAGCCCGGACAGTTATCTCCACAAACGGTGATGTTTCGAACTCACATGACCGCAGTCAGCTCCCGAAGAGCGTGGTTGACGCGGTGAAGACAACCGCCGAAACGATTCAGAACAGCGGCAAGGCTACTATATGTGACATCTCGACCTCGGGTGGGGACGTTCAAGTGTTCATTGATAGTATCGAGCCATCCCCTCGACTACTTCTGTTTGGGAACCAAAATGACGTTCATCCTGTGTCACGATTCGGGCGACAGGTTGGTTTCGAGGTTATTGTCGCCTCTGCTCGCGGGTCCCGTTCGTCGAGTAGCGACTTTCCGTGTGCTCACGAAGTATATGCGACTCATCCGACGGACATTCACGAGTTAACCGATGAACGGACCTACGTCGTGTTGATGTCGCATAACCTCCTCGATGATCAGCTTGCCCTCGAATCCCTTCAGTTTGCACCCGACGTCCCCTACATTGGGCTTATGGGACCGCAAGAACGGTTCGAGCAGATATGCGATAAATTGGCTAAGGATGGAACAGCATTTACAGCGGATCAATTAGAGCGAGTGTCGACACCGGTAGGACTTGATCTTGGAGGTGGTGAACCTATGCAGATCGCCCTAAGTATCGTAAGTGAAGTGCTTGCGATTCACAATGAACGAACTGGAGGCCGTTTAAAAGATAAGAAAGGCCCAATACACGATAGAGTTTCCATTGGTACAGACGGATCATGATCTGAGTTGTGTTCCAAGAGGAATATTACGCGAGGCAATGGATCCGAAGTAGGATGAACTGTCTTCTATGTTATTGGACTATATATAAATATTAATATATCAAACACACACAATAGCACCGACTCTAACAGTTACCTCCGAGTTTGTACTGCCTCTAATTATTCGATAATAAGGAGAATTATTACTCTAAGTAGCTCTTTGTCATCGCTGAATCATAGACTTAAGGTTGGCCAGTCCGTTACTCTCGAGTAATCATATGCCATCGGATGATGATGGGGCGTCCAACGAAACGTCCATAACGAAGGTTGGTCGTCTCCTCTCCGAATACGGCCTCGGGAATGAGTATGGCGCACAACTTGAGGCCGCATGGACGACCGAAGGGGAGAAACGAAAGAGTCTCCGAGACTTAGCGGAGGAGTTCAATAGGCAGCTCGTCACGGTGGCGATGAGAGATGCAGGAATATCGACACTAGATGGGGAAGTCGAGAATATGTTTCGGCTATTGACCGATGACAACGTGTCAGCCGGTACACGTATAAAGGTTCGTAATCGGCTTGAGCGCAGTGGTGTCAATGTAGATAAGCTCGAACGAGATTTCGTCACTTACCAAGCGATCCGATCGTATCTCCAAAACGAACGTGACGCCAAGTACGAGGGTGTGAGCGACGAAGACCGTCTCGAACGGACCATTGAGAGCATCGAACGGCTGCAGACACGGCTCAGCTCCGTCAGCGAAAGCAATCTGAATCAACTACGCAAGACAGATCGAATCACCCTGAATGAATACCATCTGTTTGTGAGTGTCGACGTGCTGTGTGAGCACTGTAACTCACAATACACCATAGTCGAACTCCTTAATCGCGGCGGCTGTGACTGCAACGGAACGTAGAACTCGCGTGAGCGTCATCTTCTTCGAGCGACGGTGACCATACCTCTTAGAAATCTCCACTACTCCCCTCTGACGCGTTGAAAACGTGTATTTCGAGCAGGCCATTATCTTGCGTATCTCACGCTAGACGAGGATCATTCAAGGGAGTGCCTTGTATGCTAGGTCCAACAACGACATAAGATGGTTGGAGGTGCCGTTGTTCTGGGTATGGCCAGATTAGCTGATTCCATGCGAAGGCGACTGCTTGCAGCCAATTTCCGGCGGTGGTCGGTTCGATGTGGCTAAAACAATTTGAGAGCTGATGATTTTGTCGTTTTACTTTTCGGAAGACACGTTCGACACTGATCCGATTCCCATGGGTTTCGTGTCGGAATCGGAGCCTATACCGGTGACAGGTCGTCTGCATCCACGGCGCTCCGTCGACGAGAAAGGTCACGTCGTCGACGTGATGTTTTTCACGGAGTTCAGCAAGGAACATCTCGGTAAGCGCCTGTGTTCTCGTCGAATAGAGCCGCTCATGCAGCAAGCGGTTTGTTGCGGGATCGACGGCGGCGTACAGCCAGTATCGCTCGTCGTTGAGCTGGATCACGGTCTCGTCGACCGCAACGTGATCCGGATTTGTACCCTCGACTGGCTGTAGGTCAGCCTTCTGCACCCAGTTGTGAACGGTCGAACGACAGCGATCGACACCAAACGTATCGAGATTGGAGATTGTATCCGAAAGTGATAGTACAGCCAAATGGAGTTGGATACCGAGCTTCATCGCAGGCTCGGGTGTCGCCGCTCGCTCCAGAAAATCTAACTCGAAGCAGTCGCTACCACCGTCGAGGCGGGCTGTTTCGAGCATTGACCACTCACAAATCGTCCCGCCTCGCTCTTCATCCTTATCTGAACACCGCCCACTGGGAGATTAGTCGTTGATCTAAGTTGTACGAACGTCTCGTAGAAATCCCACCTTTCCGACTGTGAATCAGGCCGGATCAGCCAACCCATCGAGTTCACGAACCCGTTTCCGAATCGTGAGCGTAGTAACGCCTGCTTCATCCGCGAGTTCCTGTTGTGTGATCGAGCACCCTGCTGCCTGCCCGGCAGAATACACGCACGCTGCAGCGACACCGTTCGGATTCCGACCGTTCGCGATGCCTTCATCCACCGTGATACGTGCGAACCCCTGCGCGCGATGCTCGACTGCACTGGACGCGCCAACCACAGATGCGAGTCGCGGCACGAGTTCAGGCGGGTGGCGTGGCGCCGCTTCGAGCCCGAGTTCCTCGTTGAGGACGCGGTAGCCCAGTTTCACCTTCGATTCGCCACACCGAGCGACGTCAGCGATCTCGGCCAGCGTTCGGGTGACGCCGTCACAGCGGCAGGCCGCATACAGACAGCCCGCTGCAATCGTCTCGATCGATCGGCCGCGAATCAGATCCGCCTGCATCGCCTCGCGGTAGATCGCTGCCGCCCGCTCGGCCACCGTCTTCGGTAGGTCGAGCGCGCCGGTCATCCGATTGAGTTCACCGCAAGCGTGGGCAAGATTTCGCTCGGCCTTCGATCCGAACCGCGCGCGGTTGTGTTCGCGACGCATACGTCCGACCTGCGCCTTCTTTCGATTCGAGAGGTCCCTGTCCGGATCGTTCATGCCGAAGCCAATCTCGGTCGAGAGCCCGCGGTCGTGTCTCGCTTCCGTTAACGGTGCACCCGTTCGCTTGGGAGCGGTGTCGTCATTGTCGAACGAGCGCCACTCCGGTCCGTGGTCGATCCGCTGCTCGGTGATGACGAGTCCGCAGTCGGTACAGCGACGCTCGCCGGCGTCTGCGATCACCGAGCCGTCGCACTCAGGACAGGTCGCGAAGAGGTGATTATCGGTCTGTTCGTCGAAGCCGGTGTCGTAGACGTCTCTCAGTGACATCGTCGATCATGCGAGGCACCTCTCGACTGCCCCGCACCCGTCGGGGGCCAACAAAACTCGCTGTGGTCGGTCCGCACCAAGACGTGAACGCGTCTACTCGGCATGCTGTTCCACGACAGCCGATTCGCTCACCTGTGACCGATTTGCGAGCATACATATAGGACGTCGAACGAGTCTCGGCTGAAATGGATCTACATCGTGACTGCCATCGGTTCGGTGGGGGGCTTGTCCTTCTGCTGGTTCTCGTCGTACTCACTGGCTGTCTTGGGACTGCTGGACCTGGCTCGAGCGTACCGGATTCGACCGCGACATCGGAGGTCGAATCTCCCACGTCGACACCGACAGCGACACAGACGGCTGCAGATCCTACTCAACCGGTGACCGTCGAACGTCCGTTCGCACCAGAAACGGTACCCGAACGGCTGAACGCCACAACGGACTGGGACCACCATAAGGAAACCCACCGGACGCTCGTTCGGAACGGGAGCGGTGCCTCGTTCGTCTACTCGGAGGCGACCCGTGACGGGCCGATCACCGCACCAACGTCGTACGACCTATCCCTGAAATTCGCCCAGACGACGGACGTAGCGTCCGGGACGATGTTGCGGAAGAACTCGTACGGGTCCGACAGCCCCATCGAGACCATCGAGTACTACAACGAACCCAGCACCCTCCATGCGCATGCCATCCACCACGCTGGCGGGAAGACGTACGAGGACATCGAACACGTCCCGGTGGAGGAGGAGTCCTCGGCCGAACTCGCGACCGCAACCGATCGGTGGGCGTGGGACGGTCGTACCGTGTTCGATGCTATCGACGACGTGACCTGGGAGTACGTCACCCACGAGACGCGGAGTGACGGACAGCAGGTTTCGATCTACGAGGCGACGAGCATACGCGATGACCGCGACGTCGTCGAGGGTCAACTGCAGATTACCGATACTGGTGTCGTTGTGGCCGCCAGCATCGTGACGTCGGATCCACAAGCGGAACGGCTCTCTCGAACGGAGTTCTCGCTCACGCTCGGTCCCCAAGACATCCCCGAACCGGAGTGGACGGAGCGAGCAGAAGGTCGTCACGTGATCGATTTGGACGACAGGTAAAGCTGGTATAGAGAGGCCAAGAGCTGGCAGATAGGAAACAAGGGACGGTCACACGAGGAGCGACGGGGGAGTTACAGAGTGTGCGATCACCGACACGCCCCATCCGTGACCGCTACGGGTCGGGCACGGAGCGGCGACCTGCGAGAACGCAGTTCCAGCAGGGAAAGTCATTGGTCAGGCTATCGCATTCGCAGGGGTGCTCCTCCTCGTCGGTGTCTTCGCTGGATTCGCCGTCTGTGTCGACGAGTTCGTCAGTGACGTCGACACGCTCCGGGGACTCCTTCTCCGCAAGGTACTGCTCCTTCGAGAGCGACCGGTCGGTCGTCCCGGAGCCGTCCGCGGCGAGTTGGGCATGCACTGCTGCCTCGAGGACCGGGTTTCTGATCGCGACTGCGACGCAGTGCTTACACGCCCCGTCGTATTTCTCGTCGGCCGGGCACTCACAGTGCATGGGAAGGCCGTCGGTTACGGTGACTTGGTACTCGTGGTTCTCGGGATCAGGGTGGCTGCCGTTGCGGACGAGCAATCCTTGGTCGAGAAGTTTGAATTCGAACGCCTCGTACTGGGCGCGTTTGAGGACGCGTGTCGATACATCTAGTTGGGCAAGTGGATGTGCTGGCATGTCGGGACTGCGAGGGCGATCGTGTCGCCCCGCACCCTTCGGGGGCGGAGAAACGCTATGCTCTACACTCGAATCATCAGGGTTCCCTCGTATTCTACTTCAAAAGCTGGTAGAACACACATCACGACGTCAACGGTGCCGAGACAAAGCGATTCTCGGAAGTGACTCCAGTACGGCTGACTGGTGTATGCAAAGTACAGGTGAGGAACTCAACGGCTAGAGAGTGAGTAGAATTATAGCCGCGTGCGTGTCTTCCTGAGACGATGCAACCGCTCATCATCGTCATGGGCGTGTTCCTGATAGTGGTTGGGGCAGTCTCTATCCGGTTTCCTCACCGTATGAGGAACTACGTGAGCTCACGTGAATGGCAAGAACACCCCGAGAGAGCCGAGCGAAAACAGGAACTCTACGCACGTGCCGTCGGCGTGTTTCTCATGTGTGGACTCGGCTTCATGCTCATTTTCATGGGACTAGTTTTGTAGCGCGGTGCCTTCCCAGACTTGCTTAGCGGCTGTTCCATGCCAAACCACGACGAATGGATCGAGATCTTGTTACGATGACTCGGTTGCACTAATCGCTCGGAGCCGCCCATCGGACGCCCCGATGAAGACGTATCCCCCGATGACTGCCGGTGATGATTTCACGTACGGACCATCTTCCCGATCGCTCTCGAACGCCACCCGCCAGGCGTTTTCACCGGCAGTGGTGACCGCTGAGACGCCATCTCGGCAGCCCACGTAGATTACCCCATCCGCAACAGCGGGCGACGAGCGAGTGTCGGTCTTGATCTCGGCCGTCCATCGTCGCTCACCTGTCGCCGCATCAAGCGCGTATAGCTGTCCTCGGGTCACGCCGGAACACTCCGGTTCACCGTCACCGCCTCCGCCGTAACAGACTCGCATGGACGACGCTGCCACGTAGACTGTGCCGTCAGCGACTGCAGGCGACGTTCGAAGACTGACGTCATCGATTCCCGCAGTCCATAGCGTCTCTCCACTCGACGCATCGAGTGCCCAGACCTGTGCGGGAATTTCGGACTCCCCATCGGTGGGCGCGCCATAGTAGACGACACCGTCGACGACGGCCGGCGACGAACCAGAATGGGTCGAAATGGATCGCGTCCAGACTTCGTCCCCGGTTTCCGCATCCACTGCGTACACAGCAGTCTCACCCAAGAAGTAGACCCGACCATCGGCGATGGCCGGTGACGAGTCGACGTTCTCCTTCTCGCCGAACTCGCGGTACTCCCACTGAGTCTCTCCTGTGTCCGCGTCCAGTGCGAGAAACTTGCAGGCCTCGAACTCCTCCTCGTCGTCGGGCCCACTCACGATCAGCGGGCCATCGCCGTTCGTCCCGACGTACACCGTGCCGTCAGCGATGACTGGCGACGATGAGCCGAACCGATGGCCGATCTCTCGGCTCCAGGCTTCCTCACCCGAGTCCGCATCGATCGCATAAAACCGCTTGCCCCACGTACCGACATAGAGCGTGCCGTCCACGAGCGCGGGCGACGACGACGCGTATCCCTCGGGTTCGAACTGCCATACTTGATCCCCAGTTTCGATATCGATCGCGTGGATCAGCCCCGGATCGCCGCTTCCCGGAACGTAGACGATTCCATCTCCGACGACGGGAGACGCGTTCATCGTCGGCGTTCCAGCATCGTATCGCCAAGCTAGCTCTGGGTCACCCGTGCCGGGACCAGCGACGGTCGAGACGTAGCCGGTGTTTCGGGGATTTGCACCGAACTGCGGCCAGGATCCATCGGGTGAGAGAGCAGTTTCAGAACTGTTCGCTTCGGACTGTGGTGTATCAGTGGGAGATTGAGTGGTATCTTCTGACGACGGTTCGCCAAGACATCCTGCAAACGCAGCCGCCGAGAGTCCGGCGGTTGTTTTGAGGAACCCGCGTCGTGGGGAGGGAGTTCGTGAGGGGGACATCGCGTGAGAGCTAGCACGGAATTCAGGAACTAATACATTTTCGAGGGACAAATACCTGCTTGAGCCACTGGAGAACGATCGAAAGTGAACACGGCGCTCTTGAGTGCGTCTGAGTTTGCAGACGCTTCTGAGTAGTGGATTCAGTCACTCGAAGTTGAAGCTAACTCGTATCGTATTTGGCGGTGGAGAGGCCAATTCAGATGGACGACTACTGCGACTGGCCCGATCTCGGAAGTGGGGAACCCGCTCCGTGAGAGATTCGGTGGATGAAGCCGGTTCGGGATACCCCTGTCATCCCCGGGGCATGCCCACCTCGTTGGTGAGTCGGTCGATATATAATGAAAACTGTTGGTCAAATAGCCACTTCACTCTGATCTCGTTAGTACGCCTGGATCGATGGCGTCTCACTCTCAGTAAGATATGACTTGATATCCGACTCACGGAACCCACTCGCTGAAAGGACACTCACCGCAGCACGGATACACTGCTCGCGGTACCACTCGGCATCGTAGTGGTCGACCTGCTCGTGAGCGAGTCGAACGCGCTCTGTCCCACGTCCGTCAGCATCGACGACGACGTACTCGACCTGTTGGCCAGGCGCGAGTGGCGTTCCCTGCCGTTTTATCCGCCGGAGCGCACAGACTGTGAGCGTCTCTTGGGAGTACTGTTCGACGTCCTTCGAGACCCGCTGTTGTACCTCGAGTTGCTCTACAGGGACGTCCTCTTCGGCAAGTTTGGTGAGCCATCTCTCTAAGACGCCAAGGACAGCGTCCACGTCGCGCGACCGGTCGAACGCCGCGATGAGATCACGCTGCACCTGCGCGACGAACGGCGGCGTGTCGTGCTGGCGGCACTCGATTCCCCGGAGCTTCACCGCTTCGCCCAGATCCACGGCCGGGGTGGCTGGAAGATCCTCGTCACGGCGCCGGCCAAAGTACTTCGTGAGCGCCCCGGCGTTCGATTCTCTCAGGGGGCAGAACGCCACCCAGTCGAATGCCGCCTCGTACTCCAGTTCGATCTGGGCCTCTCGTGAGACCTCGTCCGTGATCGCCTTGAGCGGGCGGCGGTCTTCATTGTCGACGTCAGCCGCCGGCGTCACCCAGATCGAGTCCACGATGCCGTGGAGCACGCGCCAGCCGCCCTCCTCCAGCGCTGCTTTCGCGTCGAGGAGGATCTCCCGAGCGTAGGCGTTGATCGTCTCGTGGCACTCGATCCGGCCGTATTTCGCGTTCGCGTGTCCCTGGTAGCCGAAACAGGAGACGAGAATCCACTTGATGGCCGAGGAGCGTTGCTCCAGCCGGGCCTGCTCTTCCGGATTATCGGTCGTCTTCATGGCCACCTTCATTGCATCGCGATCATCGATGAGCGGCCCGAGGATGTCGCCGAGGTAGCCCTTCTCTTTGCAGATAGTGTATCCGAGTCTGGGGACGACATCTCGTGCGTCGTCCTCGTCACAGCAGCCGCAGCGGACAGTTTCTGGAGACACGTTGTACCTCCGGATGATGTTGGGGTACATCGAGGCGAAGTCCAGCTCGTGGACGCCGACCTCGGGTGCGAGCGTCGCTCCCCCACGGTCGGCGTCGTCGAGCGTCGCCATCGACTTCGTGAACTCTGGGCGCCACGGGCGCCACGGGACAAGCACGCCACGCGAGCGGGCCTCGCGGATCTGCATCGCCGTGAGACAGCGCCCGATCGACGCCCACGAGAGTTCTTGCAGGGGGAGGCCGGCCCGTTTGACGAGATCGAGACACCCCGGCATCCCCCCTTGTGAGTAGAAGAACGTGTTCGACCGGTCGATGATCACCCGTCCTGGGAGGTGATACCGGGCGGGTGAGTGGCTGATCCGGCCATACGTCTGGTAGGTCGACGACCCGGCGAGGATGTCCCAGCCCGGACGTCGCCCCAGGTCGAACTCGTCTAGGCCGTAGGTCTCGGCGGCCTCGTAGAGCAGCGGTACGACCTCGGCGGTGTCCATGACGAACACGTCCGGGTCCGCCTCGTCGACGATCGCCTGGACGTGCTCGACGACTGCCCGTGGCCCACGCCCGACGCGCTCCCCGTCGACGCGGAGCTGTGGGAGCGCGTCGATCCCGCGCGCCGCCTCGTACACGGGGAAGCCCAATTCGAGCGTTCGAAGCTCACGAAAACTGGTGTCCGGAGCGGCCTCCGTCCCCGTTTCGAGGGCGTACCGGAACTGCCGGGAGAGGTCGACGTTGTAGCAGGTGACGCCGTCGGGGTGACCGTACTGCTGGGCGCGCTGTGCGACTGACTGGACGGCGTCGATCAAGTGGACGTCCACGCGGAGGAGCGGGCACTCCGGGGTTCGCCACGACTGGCGCCAGTGCTCGATGTCGACGGAGGCGACCGCCTCCTGCGGTGCGAGCCACTCACCGAGTTCGACGAGGTCCTCGCGCGGCGTCTCCTGGCCAGTGGTAACGGAGGGGTTCGGGCCACCCGAGCGCCCGTAGAGGTCCGAGACGGGATTGCCGAGATACAGCGTCGGTCGGTACTCCGGGTTCGCCACCGTCCGCACGCTGTCCTCGGTTAGCCGCCACTCGCGTACGCCGCCCTCCTCCAGATAGTCAACTGTCAGCATCCTCGGCGGATTCCTCGAGTGTCTCGACCCGGTCCTCTAATTCGTCGAGCCGGCGCTCCTGTTCGAGGTCGATCGAGACGATCATCGGGGCGAGACGGTCCTCGTGGTTGAGGATGCCCGCAGCGTCGGCGTGCTCGCGAACGTATTCGAACAGCCGGTCGAAGCGGGGCTGGTCCCGTCGCCGAAGCGTCCGTCGGAAGGACTGCCAGCGATCTTCGACCGATCGGATGAGATCTCTGTAGGTCGGGTTAGTCCTGCCCATTTACGACCTCCCTGGCCCTGAGGTCGCCGTTACGTGCCCCGTGGGTGTGACGGGCTCGACTGGCTCGCCGACCCGCTTCGCCCGATGCTCGAGGATCTTGCACCAGAACGTAATCGTCGTCTGGACCCAGCCGTCGCCCTCGGGATAGACGAGCGTCTCGTGGCCATCACCCTCGAACCGGGGACCGAATCGCGTGTCCGTACACTCGAGCGAGTGGTGTGCGGCGGTCGCGATGGGCTCGGAGAACTCGTCGACGGCCGTCCGAGTGAGCAGTACAGGGACGTCATGGGTCCGGGACACGCCTGCGAGCGTGGCGAGCCGGCGAACGAGGAGCCCCTCCGCCTGCCACTGAGGGATGTCGTCCGTCCGGTAGAACCCGTCGACGGCAGGGGCGACCACCAGCCTGGTTGAGTCGTCGACGAGCGTTGGGAGGCGGTCGAGCAGCGCTGCATGCTGCCACGGCGTGTGACCGCGAGCGACGTGAATTCGGTCCAAATAGCCCTGATGCGGGACGAGTTCCCAGAGGGTCGAACTCTGTGCGTGTCCGCGAGCGTCGATCCAGACTGCACTCCCATCGGTGCCCAGGAGTTCGTCGACGACGAGCGTGTGGAGCGGATCGAGGCCGAGTTCGGGGTCGACCTGGAGCAGCGTCACGCCTGTATCGAGCGTCGGGAGGTCGATTGATGGATGCCGTCTGGTGTGCATACGAGACAGTCCAGTCGGTGAACGCTTGTACGTCAGCCATGGACGGTCGGTGAAAGTGAACGTATCCAGACACCCCGGAGCCAATCTGAAGTTCCTGGTGAGGAACACGGCTCACGTCTTGTGAATTTCCATCCGAACTAGAGGGGGATGACGTGGCAGATGGTGAGAGTGAAAGTGGACGAGGTCTCGCACTGGCAGTGTCGTCATGAGTGGAGTCACGAGGTTCTTTGATTGCGTTAGATGGATGGTCAGCGAGGGAGAGTGAATCGCCCCGCACTCCTCAGAGGCTGATAAACCATACTTGAGATGAACCGGCCGGTCCAGGGTTCTTGGCACAATTGGATGCGGCGATCAGTGATGCGGTTTCCGAGCTGCAGCAGGTTTTGTTTGAGCCGTTGGAGAATGCGTGGGTGGCGGCGAAGAAGTAAGCTGACGTGGTTTTCTGTAATTCCCAGCTGGCACTCGCCAGCAGTACATTCAAGCCTAGCAATGAAATTTGAATAGCTCTCGGAAGCTGGGAGACTGTGAGAGCCGATCTATGCATAAATATGTTCTTTTATCTATGATTCATCCATTGGTGATCGTACTCCATACTCCATCGCCGTAAGGTCCCTCGTGCTATCGAGAAGTCGGTGGACCTCGCCGTCGCTCTCCCAGACCGTTCCTCTGGCCTCACTCAGAACATACCAGGTATCGACGTCCCACTCGATATCGAGCTCATGTTTCTGCCAGACTTTGAGCTCGAACTCCTTGTCGTTGAGATCAGCGACCAGATACCGGCCCTCCACACGATTCGACCGCGTCCTTTTCTTCTCCTTCACCTGAACCGCGATCGGAGACGGAAGCCGACTGTTCCCCGGGATATCCTCCCAGGTGAGGATGGAGTCTTTGTCAACGTTCAAAACGGGCGATGAATTCGATTCATCTCCGGTTCTAGGAGACGGATCAGAGGTAGTTGTCTCGCATGTCGGCTCTTCTCTTGCATCAATCAGGGAGGTTGCTTTCGTCCACGATCCAAAGAAATTGGCGTACATTGAGGCAGAGACTCGCCCGTGATGATCCATGTCTGTCGTTTTCGGCATCCGTTTGAGCTCGTCTCGAACGCGTCGGAGTTCCTCAAGGAGTCGAGCACGCTTGTCGATCCCTGCAGCTTCAAGCGCTTCATCCCATGAGCCGAATTCCTGGAGACAGTCATACGCTTTGTACGCGCCGTCCGAATCCATCTCCGACGCGTACGGCACGAGGTTATCACCGTCATCAAGACGCTGAATCTCGTCGATGAGTGCCTCTCGGGATGGTCCAGAATCTGGGGAGGACTCCGTGGCGCTGTCGTCGGGCTGACTGTGTGATTCGTCGGTCGAAACGTGTGCTTGGGATCCCTGTTCGCGATCTTTGACGCTGGAGAAATCTGCGGCATCGCGTGCTGCAGTTATCGTCCCAAACTTATTGGCATACATCCCGGAGCTGTATCGACCGTGTTCATCGACTGAGTGGTTGACGGTATCTCTCCGATGTCAGCAGCAACACGCTCTAGTTCAGTGAGGAGCGACTCCCTTCGGTCGATACCGGCAGCGTCCAGTGCATCGTTCCACGATCCGAACTTCCGATAATACTCGTGAGTCGAATACGATCCTTGATCGTCCATCTCGGGAGCCTTTGGCGCGCCGCCGAGTTCCTCTGTCAAGGTCTGGAGTTCGTTGATGAGATCGTCCCGCGTGGGTCGTTGACCATTGCTCCTCGAGGACTGCTCAGTGGTCGCTGTCTCGGTCTCAGTGCTCGATTTCTTCTCCGTACCACTGCTGTCGGCTCCCGACGAAAGAGCCTCCTCAAGTCTTGTATAGAGCTGTTTGGATTCCACCACCGAGGAACTCGGCTTCTCATCTGAGGCGGCCAGCACCCCCTCAAGCTTCGACTTCGCCTCACAGTACTGCTGGCTTGCCCGACCTTCCTCGCCGTTTATCGAGGCTGTCCGTGCATCACTGACGAGCCGCTGAGCCTCTGTGAGCAACTCCTCGAATCGAACCTGCCGGTCAGCTCTTTCGAGACAGGTATTGGTGAACTCCACACCGGCTTCCGCCCTGGCTGTGTCAAGATCGTACTTCTCGCCCAATTCCGCAGCGGATTCGAACCGCGACTTGGCTGCGTCCAACACGGCTTCAACTGTAGTGAACCCGTTACTGGTCGCGACGACGTCGCAGCATTCGAGGAGCCGCTCGCCTGCGCCACACCGTTCCTCATACGCAGCGGTACGAATGTATCTCGCAGCAGCTTCGAGATCAGTCCCGGCACCGTCGGGGATTTTGAGCGTCTGATTATTCGTCTGGATTCGGATTGTACGATGCTTCCAGAAGAGTTGGCCCGCCTGCTGAACGTCGACACTCGTGACATCCTCGTGGCGAATCTGGATGGTTTGATTCGCTGGATCATTCCCGACGACGCAGACCGACAGGTCCGCGCGCGCCGCTCGCGCCTTCGCGAGCGCCCCTGGGCGCGAGCGGCGCGCGCCTCACGTCGGGCCACCCAGCCAGCACCGCGCGGCGACCCGCCCTGCGCGAGCGGCCAGCACACAAGCCGGTTTCGCGTCCGTCGACCGAGCGACCCCGGAGCGAGGGCGACGCAACCGAAAGCGCGCTTGGTGCTGGCGCCGAGGGCACATGCACTTTAGCCCGGAACGGGCGCGGGCGGTGCGGAGAGCGCCCGCACGCCCGGACTGGTCGGTCGCGAGCGACGCGGCGGGCGGCAGCGGCGAGCGGGGCGGGCCGTTCGTACACACCTATCTACCGATGGAAATCGATGACGCCATACTGACTCCAAACGGCTCATCGTGTGATGGGACAGATGCCGTATCAATCCCCGCTGGTTCGTCCATCGCGCCGTTCACATCGCGTATTGCGACGACTGCCGCTCCCCCATTCGTCGAGACTTCGAGCTGCATTCGCCCCACCGCGACGAGACGGTTTGTGAAATGGGGGGGCGAGAGGGCACACTACGGGGTTCCGGCGTTACAGTGTGTTCGTGTTCCGGAATGAGATGTTCTCATTGGCGTCAACACGCGGCCACAAGTAATCCAATGAAAACATCGACAGGAAAGCCAGGTGTTCGTTTCTCCATTGTTGGGTTGGTGCTCGAAACAGGCAGCACAATTCGCTTGAGAGGCATTCTCTACTTACTCCGTATCTATCTCGAAGGGAAATTCACCCAAACTCTCCTCGTTCGATGCTGGAAGGAGATACTGTTTCCATTCTCGCGTGTTGGGGTCGCTATAATCTCCAATATCGGGATGAGGAGCAGTATCGTCATAGTCCTCTAACCGATCTCTGATGACCGAACGCGCTTGCTGGCCTTCCATTGTATCTCCAGTAATGTCGTCGAGTGTTCTCCGTGGCTGGATCGTTATTTCGAGTCCGTATGGCGTATACCTGCTCTGCCGATCCGTATAGAACGGAGCACGTCCGACGATGAACATCGGTTCTCCGGAGAAGCAGAATTCCCACTCGGGATCATTTGGGTCTTCGGGAACGTCGCTAGGCCATGGCTCCGGATCTCGTCTGTTGAGGAATTCGAGAACTCTCCAGAACTGAGTCCGGTACTCCTGTTCACTTTGCTCTTCAGTAGGAGGCTCGAAAAAGATCACCAACGTCGTTCGTTCGGCTATCGACTGATACCGTTCGAGATACTGTCGCAATCCTTCTCTCACTTTGAGAAGCGCATCACGATCACCAGCAGCCCCGGCGAAGAGGTACCGAGCGGAATCGGTACGTTCAGCTCGAACTGCAAAATGACACGGATACCGAGTCTTCCGCATCGACTTTTTGAACGCAAGATATCTCTGTTTCTTCCATGCGAGTAGCTCTCCCGTTTCTATCGCGTCTTGCAATTCGGACTGATCGAACAGTAGCCCTGCTCTATTCATGGTGAAGATGTCGGTGGCGAATACGTTAGTCCTCCAAGTGCTGTCCCGTGAGGAGCTCGTTCTTCTCGTACTCCTCGCGCGTCTCGGTTCCGCTGATCTCTGCGACCTCCTCGGGAACCGAGACGACCGAGTATCCGACGTCTCGTCCGATAGCCACGGTATCGACATCCGGAATAATCATCGTCTCGACGTTCGGATGGTCCTCGTAGACGTCCTCAATTAGCTCCTGGCGCTCCTGTGCGGTGAGGGGATTCTTCTCGCTGAGCTCGGTGTCGCGGATGGCGATAATGACGTTCTTGCCGTTGTCTGCGGCTGAATCGATGATCGTCCGGTGGCCATCGTGGAGTGGCTGCCAGCGACCGATGAAGATGTGGCTTGGATTGAACTTGAGGTCTAGCTCTGTATTGATCTTCTCGAGACTCTCCTCCTTCGAGTGCGTCGCCGTCTGGACTTCGAGTCCGGTCTCCTCTCCCTCTGGCTCCTCGAACGGCGCGTCGATACCGGTGAAGCCCTCGATCTCACCGTTACGAGCCTGCTCGTACATTCCCTTGACATCGCGTTCCTCGCACACTTCGACAGGTGCATTGACATAGACGAACGAGACGTTCTCGATCGTCTCGGCGATCAGGTCTCGCTGGGACCGATACGGCGTGATGAACGACGCGACGACGTCGAACCCCTGTTCGTTCAACGCTTGTGCGACTCCAGCAGCCCGTCTGAGGTTCTCGGTTCGATCCTCCTTCGAGAACCCGAGATCGGAATTGAGGGTGTTTCGAAGATAATCCCCATCCAAGTGGACCGTACTCGGACCGAGTAACCCCTCGGCGAGCGTTGTCTTCCCGGAACATGGCAATCCGAAGAGCCAAATGGTCTCTTCAGACATTAATCGACCCCTCCCCTGAGACGAGCGAGTCCATCTGCTTCGTTCCGAATCTCATCGACGATCGTGAGTTCGGTAGTATACGCCTCAGCCGGTGTCGACTCTGCATTCGGTGTATCGTTGGACATGTGTATCGCCTCGTCTGCCGTACTTGTGAAGCGAATCATCGTCGATTCCGACGGTCATCGCCTCGACAGTGATCGGCACGAATCACCTCACCGCTGTTCTCATGCTTTGGCGATTCGCTCAGATCCATTCAGACTCCTCCGTGTATCCCAGTTCCTCGACCACCTCGGTATACGGCTCGTCGGCTCGATCAAGCGCGTTCTTGACGAGGTCTTCCCTGTCTCGCCAGCGAGCGTGTCGCGGTTCCTTCGTCGTCATCACCTTATTGGGGTTTTCGACGTTCTCGGAGAGCAGTGTCGACTCGCCGAGATCGGCGAACTCGACGATCTCCTTAATAGTGGAGCGGCTGTCGGTGAGGAGATCCTCGAACCGGACTCGAAGGATGTCCTCGAACGCATCGCGGCCATCGAGGATATGGCGGTGGGCTTGAGCCCACTGCATCAGGCAGACATCGATGAGGTTCCCCTCCTTAACCCAGCCCACCGGGAGATCATAGCACCACAGCGAGCCGTCGTAGCCTTTGAGATCGAGATCGCCAACGTCGTACGTCTGGAACCCTCTGTTCAGCCGCCACCCGTCGTAGAGTCCGTTAATCGACGCTGCTGGGTTCCGCGTGAGGTGAACGACTTTGACATCGGTCTCGGGAAACAGCTGCTCGCGGATCCACAGAAGCCGGTATGCGTCGCCACTCGCTTTGAGGACGAGCGTCCGCTCGAAATCGTCCGCTGTGAGACCACGCTTGTGACGGTGCGAGGAGACGAACGGTCGGTCCTCGATCGTTTCGGCTTCGAACGGGCTGTTTGCGTCTCGTTCTGCGTATTTATCGTACTGCAGTGGCAGGATTCCGAGCTCCTCGAGTATCTCATCGAGCGACACTCCAGCAAGTAGTTGGTCGCGTATCTGCTCGTACGGGAGCTCTCGATCAGGAAACTGCAATGGGAGCCGGACGAGCGTGTTATCCACACGATGCGTTCGGTCGCCGGATCGGTCGGTTGCACCGACCTCAGCGAGGAGATCAGTCAGAAGTTTCTCTCTATCGAACGACTCGAAGTCGGCCGGAACGACGTCGGACTCGAGGGCAGGGTAACAGATCCCGTTCAGAGTGAACCAGCGATCGTGCTCGCCATCGAGACTACACGTCCCTTCATGGTGTCGAAGGATATCGAAAAGGAGACTACTTCCCCCTCTCGGAGCCGTCACGATGAGCAGCACACTGTCAAAGTCGTCAGCTTGATAGTCTGATAGAATTGACTGCTTCTCCTCCGTGATGATCTCGTTTTTTACACGCTCGTAGTTCCGTTTGGCCTGATCTCGGAGATTGCCCGTCGTTTCTTCGAGACTCACTGGCCGCCACCTCCCAACGTCTCTACCGACTCAATCCAGCGTCGGAACTGACGGGTCGGGTTCCTCGATTGTCGCCGAGCCGTCATACGTTGGTCAGTCGTCGGCTTTGCCCTCCTACACGGCCTGTAGACTGCGGAATCCGGCCGGATTTCGGCTATTGCGACCTTCGAGGTTCCAACTCCACGCGGCGGGAACCGACGATACGCCGGGGGAACTTTCGTTGTCTCCCTCAGAAGGCTGTGGCCCGGCCACTGAGACGCCGTCGGAATCCGGGGCATCACGGTATGACGAACAGATCGCGTTCGTCGCCACCGCCTGTCTGTTTGGTAGCGGACGCTCACTGATTCCATTGTGGTCTGAGGTACAACGAGTAGCACGAAAACGATTCTGGCAGGTGACTCGAAATCCCGATCGTTGTCGTCAACGAGATCGCAGTTAGCGAGAACGACCGGTCGGTCGTACATCGGGTTACCGTACCCACGTTACCCTCCACAATGTCGTTGCTAGGACACTCCCGAGAAACGCGGAGTAACCCCGTAGGCTATGGTGGTAGAACTCCAATCCAGAGGTGGAAATCAACGAGGTATGGAAGGGTCGATCTATGCGGATCTGCACGTTCACACGACGAATTCGGACGGTGAACTCAGTCTCGAGGAGGTTCCGGCTGCAGCAACTGACGCAGACATCACCGCGATCGCCTCACCGATCACGATAGGATCCATCCCGACCTGGATGCACCGCTTATTCGAGTCAACGGCATCGACGTTATCCACGGCATTGAGCTTCGCGTCGAGGTGAGGTCGCTTTCCGAACGAATCGACTTGATGGGGTACGGAGTGACGGAATCATCCGCGCTCTGCGCCGAACTCACCCGCCTTCAGGCGAACCGGAAGACTCGCGGTGCACGCATCATCGAACTGGTCGAGCGTGAACTAGATATCGCACTTGGTGTGGAACCCCACGAGGGTATCGGTCGTCCACACATCGCCCGCGCGATCGACGCTCATCTGAGACTGACCTTTCATACCAGGACGCGTTCGACGAACTCATCGGTGACAGTGGCCCTTGTTACGTGCTACGCGAGGTCCTCTCGTTCGAGAGGGGTGTTTCACTACTTTCTGAAGCGTATAACGTAGTCAGCCTGGCACACCCTTACCGTTACAGCGACCCCGATGCAGTGCTTGAGCTGGCTACGCGACTCGATGCGGTGGAAACTCGCTACCCGTACGCGGCCTCCAATACCGCCAGCCGCTCCGATCACGACATACGAACGGTCGAACGGCACGACCTCCTCATTACCGGTGGGAGCGACGCAGCGGGCGGCAGCGGCGAGCGGGGCGAGCCGTCAAGTCTGGTCTGTCCAGCCGGACACGACACGTAGTGACTCAGCCGACATCGGAGTGGATGGAGAACAATTGTTGCCGCCTTGCTTGTCCCCCGACCTCACAGGCCCGCAGCCACGATGCCCACAGCGTTGGTCGGGGATACCGAGCTGTCGCAGACGTTGGGTGGCAGAGCTCTAGCGGGACCACGTCCGATCAGCCAGCAGACGTGAACGTTCGAACGTGAGCGTGAACCGATGGGCCGTCATCGCTGCCCCCCGTCGATACCGAGCCACGGCTCCCAGAGCGAGGTCCGGGACAGGACGGTGCCACACCGCTCGCAACACTCCAGTCGATCGCCGGTGAGGAACGACACTGAGCGCTCCCAGTCAGGGTGCAGACAGCGATTTGGGAATCCGAGCAAGGGATCGCCACGCTGGTCGGAGCGGTCGGGAATGAACTCGGCGAGTCGTCGTGGATCTGACGTACTGTTGCTCAACTCAAAGCACCTCACCCCTTGGGGTACTCATAGACTCTTCCACGTGCACACCAGACAATCAGGAACGTACCACACCCGACCGTCAACGGGGTGGGACTGAAAGGGGCCGTGGCGCTCGGGGATGGCGCGGACCGTCAAGCACCGCAGCGAGCGAAGCGAGCGAGGAGCGCAGCGGCCGCACCGACCCGAGCGCCACGGGGGCTTTCGAAGTCACCAGCACGCCTACCTGACCCAGCATTATATTCCGTGACTAGCCATCTTTATCAGCTACAGAAGAGACGGAATTGAACGTCACTAGTCCCCATATGGAGCCGCCTCTCACTGACTCACCATCCACACAAACGACCCGAACCTACCTCGAACTCACCCCGACCGAACAACCGCTCGATCCGGCGACGGTCCAGGCACAGTTCAAACGCCTCCATCAACTCACGACGAGCGCCGACCAGCCGTGGTACAGGTCGCTGTTCACCAGCGAACCACGACCGACGATCGAGTGGCTCCTCGCCACCGACGGCGACCCCGATACGCCGCTCCACTACTACGTCGGCATCGACGACCCGGACGCGCTCGACCACCTCGAACAACTCGTTCGAACGCTCGTTCCGAACGAGTACGAACTCGACCAAACGGAGTGGCACCCGATCAACCTCCTTCCAATGCCGACACCAACACCGGATGAGGAGGACGAGTCCGACTCCGAAGTCAACCCAACACCCACCCTCCAGGCCGTCGAATTTCACGGCAGCGCCGACCGCCGTGAGGACTGGCAAACGCGGCTCACGCCGTTCGAGGCGTTCACGGAAAGCGCGGACACCCGCCTTCCGCTCGCCGCGATCGTCGAAGCGCTCGCGGGGGCCACCTGCCCGACCGTCTACCAGACGCTGCTCCGACCGTATCGCGACTGGACGGGCGACGCCGCCGATCGATGCTATCGGCTCGAACGCGGGCTAGATACGCCAGCCCAGCGGGCAGTCGACTCGATTTTCCCCGCTCCCGAGGCCGATGGCGTCGACGATCCGGAGACGAACACACGGCTCGAGGAACTCGACGCGAAGAACGCCCGCCGGTCGTTTGTCGTGAACGCACGCGTCGTCGCGGTAACTGAACCCGGCGACTCACGACCGACGGATCTCGAGGGCATCACCTCCGCGTTCGAGGCGGCGAGCCGTACCTGCTACAGCATCGACGCGACTCATGACGCGGACGAAAAAGCACACTCGATCTACGAAGACCTCACCTCCAGAACGGTCCATCTACCGGACTACGACACCCTCACGAGCAAACTCCGTGGACCGCGAACACGAGTCGTGGCATCGTAGCCGACCCGACAGAAGCCCCGGTGTTCTGCCTGCTCGACGGGATCGCCCTCACCGAAGCCGGGAACCGGGCACTCGCCCCGACCCCTGGTGAACGGACCGCCCTCCCGCGCCCACCACACGACCTGCTCGCGAACTATCGAACCGAGGGGCTCCCGCTCGGTCGTCCGCTCACGCAGGACGGCACCGCTGACCCGACCCCCATCTCGCTGCCCCCACAGCTCCAACCGCTTCACGTGGGTTGGTTCGGCAAGACGGGCTCGGGCAAGTCGACGAGCCTCATCAACGCCATTCTCCGGAACCACGACGCCACGAGGGGCGCGGATATCCTCATCGACCCCAAAGGAGATGGAATGGCTATCGACTACCTCCGCGCCCACTACGCAGAGTACGGCAGCCTCGAGGACGTCGTCTACTTCGACTGCGCGGAGACGCTCCCCGCGTTCGGCTTCTTCGACATCCGCGACGAACTCGCCGCTGGCGTCCCCCGAACGACGGCCGTCGAAGACGCCACCGACCACTACATCGAGATCCTCACCCAGATCATGGGCCGCGACCGGTTCGAGCAGGCGGTCCGCTCGCCTGACGTCATCCGGTACATGGTGAAGGCGCTGTTCGACCCCGTCAATGGCCAGGACGCCTTCTCCCATCGCGAACTCCACGGCGCCGTTCGCCGGATGCACGAACGCCAGTCCGTGCCTCCAGTCAGCGACGGTGACCTCGAACGGATGCTTGGAGGTGTGGTCGCCAACCGCGCCCAGACGTTCGACGAGATCATGCAAGGGGTCGCCAATCGATTGGAGAAGATTCCTGTCGACCAGCGGCTCGCCCGCATCTTCAATCACGTCCCCGAGGCGGACGACCCGCACTTCGATCTCGCCGAGCACCTCAACCAGAATGAAGTAATCATCATCGACACGGGCGAACTCCGAAGCGAGGCGCAGCGCGTCCTCACCCTGGTGGTGCTCTCGAACCTGTGGACCGCGCTGCGCCGACGGACGCGAAGAGGAGATGACGACCCGTTGGTGAACGTCTACGTCGAAGAGGCCGCCAACGTCGCCGTCTCGGACCTGCTCAAGGAACTGCTGGCCCAGTCGCGTGGGTTCAACTGTGCGATGACGCTCGCCATGCAGTTTCCCGCACAGCTTCGCGAGGAGGACCCCGGTGCGTACGACGAGGTATTGAACAACATCTCGACGTTCGTGACGGGCAACGTGCCGGTCGACCAGCGCCTCGCCACGCGATTGGCCACGGACGAGCTATCGCCACAGGACGTCGGCAATCGGCTCCGGGCGCTTCGGCGCGGCCAGTGGCTGGTGACGCTCCCTGCCGCCTTCGGCGTGGACGAGCCCCGACCGTTCACCGTGGAGTCGCTTCCGCCACCGCCCGGTGATCAGGGTGGGCCGCGGCCACTCAATCACGAGGAGCAAACGAACTTCGATGCGGACGTCGACGCATGCCGCGACCGGACGCGGGAGGCGTTCGGGCTGACGCTCGGCCAGCCGAGTGCGGCCTCGCAGCACGCCGGCGGTGAGACCGAGACGGAAACCGAGGAGTCGCGACTCCGCGTCGACTCGGCGCTCCCACACACGAATCGCATGCCGCCAACGGTGGAATACGAGGGTGAGACGCACGCACTCCGCTGCAGTGAGTGTGACAACCGATACGATCCGTCGAATGACGGCATGAAACGTGCAATCTCGTGTTGTGGGTCGCTCGCCGAGGTCGACCGCGACGACGTCCCGATCTGTGAGTTGAATCTGAAGCTCTCGCCCGACGAGCGAGCCGCTTCGGAGTGGTCGGATCGCCAGCTCATGTTCCTCCAGGCGGTGTACAACGCCCAGCAGCTCCGATACGATCCCCTTGAGTACGACCTGGTCGAGGACTCGATGATCCGCCTCCAGGAGTACGTCGGGATTGGGGGCGACCCGCTACAGGAACTGCTCGACTCCGAGTATCTCCGCCACGATACGGACCACCCGCATCGGCTCTACACGGTCACACCCGATGGCCGGTCGGTCATCGGCGAGAGCTATCGCCAGGGCGTCGACTATGGTCACGGCGCGGGCGACCTCGAGGAGTCGAGCGAGCACGTCCTGGCGATTGAAGTTGGCCGTCGCTACTTCGAACAGGCGTACGTCGCCGATTCCGAGTCGCCTGTGTGCGAGGTGATTCCCTACTATGACCTAGACGAACACCGAAGGCTAGATATCGCCGCCCTCGATGACGAGGGCGATGTCAAGGTGGCCGTCGAGGCCGAGCGGGTGAACCACGACATCATTCGGGCAGTTCCGGATGATTATGACAAGATGGCCGACGCCGAGCCCGATGAAGCGCTTTGGATCGTCATGCGGAACGACGATGCCCACGCCGTCCTCGAGGCGGTCAATAATCCGCCCGAGGGCGACCCGCGAGTCGAGAAGACCTACGCGTCCACCACACCCCCGCAACAGTTCTCACTCGATGCACCGGGGATGACCGATATCATCCCGGTCGATCGGCTGCGCCGACAGCTAGAGTCGGTCGCGGATTCCTAGATCGGTTCCAAACTCGGTCTGACGGGATTTCTCGGTCCGAGCGGGTGGCTAGTGCGCACTCACCGAACCGCGTAGTATCCAAAACTAGCTCGCTCATCCGCAAGTGGACCGGAGTCACACAATCGATGTCGAACTAGGACGATATCGGAGCGTCGACGGCTCGAACCCCTGCTGACGGCGCGGCTGTGATAGAATGTTTTCAGATTGCTCGCTCTCGTGGGCCCTCGCGACGGGTTTGGCTGTGCCCTCTCGCGCTGGGAGGGTCGTACAGACTAACAGAATCGCATGATTGCAACCGTGTTTGGACGATTTTTGGGTGGCTTCTGAGTCGGTTTTTAATGTGGCTTCCACATCGGAATTGACGTTGAGCGCGTCTGTGTCAGTGTGTTTGAAGCGTTTTGGGTACGATTGGACTGTCGACTGGTTCCCGTCCTAGATCGGGTTGCATGCTGGGTGACGGGTGTTCTTGCGGAGCTCAGAATCGATGTTGGAGTAAATTTTGATACAACAGTGTTTCCTAGATCCCCTGTTACCCAATCTGAAGGCCTAAAGATGATTCTGGAATCTCAGTTTGGAATCGGTCCCCTAAATCGGGTCGTTGATAATGTACTGAATCGGATGTTCTCCACGAGGGTAGTTCGTCTCCGTCATCAGGTCCGCCATCGTAACGCGCTTGTACTGTACCCATAGTCGCGGGCGAAGTCGTCGAGACACGAGCGGGATGGGAACAAGTCAAGTCGGCCGCGATTGCTCCCGCTCGATGTGGAGATTCGTGGGCTCCTGGATCGCTATCCCCTCGCCCGCCCGAATAACGGGGAAACGTGGCTGTTCTTCTCGCTGAAGAGTCACACGCAAATGACCAGCAAGGGCGTCAATGGCATCTGGAAGGACGCGTTTCATCCTGCCTATGCTGATGGATGAGCATCGCCCCGTGACGAGTCATTTCGCTCGCCATCGGTCCACGACCTACTGGCGGGTCGGACAGGACGTGAATCGGTAGCTGGTGAAGTACACGCGTGGCGATCGGACCAGAGCGTACTAAAACGCTCGCGGCATAAACGCATATCTGCTGCCTACTACGAGGACATCGAGGACCTCTACTGTGAGAAGATCTGCCGTCTGTAGTGGACGTTAAAACTTTCAGCCCAGAGATTGTTGTGGTATGCAATGGATCATCTCGACGAGATCCCCGTCGAAAAACTTCAAGACGCGCTCGACAACGTCGAGGGGAACAAGCCGACACAGCGGCTGCTGGCGACGATCGCGTACAAAAACGGCGTCACGCAAACTGAACTTGCCGAGTGGTACGGCACCGGCCGGCGAACAATCTACAGCTGGCTGATGCGGCTAGAAACGGACGAACCGCTCGACGAAGCCGTTGTTGACGATAAACGAACCGGAAGAAAGCGAAAGCTCTCACAAATACAGCAAGAGGAGTTCGAGCAGACGGTTCACGAGCCACCGACCGACGTCGGCTACGACGCGCCGGCGTGGACGCCGGCGCTCGTCCAGGAGTTTCTCGCGGAAACGTACGGCGTCGAATACTCCTATCCGAGCAGCCGGCGGTTGCTGAAAGAGGCGGGACTGAGTTATCAAAAACCACGCCGGCCAGCCGCCGAAACCGAGGAATCCGACCAAGAGGAGTTCCACGACGAGCAGAGATGGACGCCACAGTAGTCTGTATCGACAGATCAAGAAATCGGTACAGGTCGAATCGCGTGCCGCATGGTTTCCGTGCGGCACGCGACCAAGCGTCGAGCTCTCTGGCCAATGCGACTGGACGTGTCTGCTGGGCGCAATCACCGAGGACAGCGGTCGCTTTTTCTCCCGATTTGAAGAGTATGTTACCGCCGAGCACGCGAAACATTTCATTTTAGCATTATGAGAAGAACTGAGGACGATTTACTCGCTGTTTTGGATGGAGCGCCGTATTTTCAGGCGTCGGCCGTCACGGACTTGGCGGCCCGTGACGACCTCGATTCGTGACGTTACCCGCGTATTCGCCGGAGCTGAATCCGGTCGAAGAGTGCTGAGACAGCTACAATCCGCACTCAGCAACCGATTTTTAACTCGCTCGACGAGTTAACCACAGCGATCGACACTGTTCTCGATTAACTTCGGTTCCAGAAGTGAGCAGCTATTTCTAATTACTACTATAAAGTCATGTTTCTGCGGTTTCGGCGTCGGCATGGCTGAAACAGTTTTCGACCGAGTTTGTTCGACGCTTTACTTCTTTGAATACACGTTCGACACTGTTGCGATTCCCGTGCGTTTCGTGCCGGAATCGCAGGCCATGCTGGTGACAGGCAGCTTGGAGCCAGGGCGCCCTATCGACGAGGAAGTGCGCGTTGTCGACGCGATGTTTCTCGCGGAGTTCCGCCATGAATCTCTTGGAGAGCGCAGTGTTTCTCGTCGGAACAGCCTAACGTGCAGCAGGCGGTTGGTTGCGCGATCGACGGCAGCGTACAGCCAGTACTGCTCGTCGTTGTGTTGGATCACGGTCTCGTTGACGGCGACGTGATCCGGGTTCGCACCGCTGGTGGGCTGTCGGTCGGCTTTCTGCACCCTGTTGTGAACGGTCGTTCGACAGCGGTCGACACCGAACGTTTCGAGTATCGAGACGGTACGTGAAAGCGACAAGCAAGCGAGATGGAGGCAGGTACCGAGTCGTATCGCGCGCTGCGGTGTCGTCTCTCGCTCCGGGAAATCTAATTCGAAGCAGTCGGTGCCTTCGATGAGGCGGTCGATTTCTCGCATACTCATCGAGAAATCGCACCACCTCGTTCTCCAGACCGTATCTGAACACCTCCCGACGGGAAGAGGAGGCTGGCTACTGGGTTGTTCGTAGCTGTTCGAATCGCTCCACCGCGTCTTCGGCGGCGGTTTCGAGGAACGCACCGTGCCCTTTGTCGCCGACGAGTTCGCCGTCGACCACGATCGGTTCGGCCTGGAGCAGGACCGTCTCCGGTGCGCCGGTCACTTCAAGTCCCTCGAACGGCGAGTAGTCCGACGTCATCCCGAGGTCGTCCCCGTCGACGGTCCACGTGCGTTCGGGGTCGTAGACGACGAGGTCGGCGTCGGCGCCGATGGCGACGGTTCCCTTCCGGGGGTAGAGCCCGAACGCCTTCGCGACGTTCGTCGACGCGAGTTCGACGAACCGTTGGCGGGAGAGTTCCCCCTCGACGACGCCCGCCGAGTAGAGGACGGTGTTGCACGTCTAGACGCCCGGGAGTCCGTTCGGAATCTGGGTCACGTCGTCTCGGAACTCGGCCTTCTGTCGGGTCGTGTACCCGCAGTGGTCGCTGTTGACCATCGAGAGGTGACCGTCGGCGAGCAGCTCCCACAGGGCGCCGCGGTGCGCGGAAGCCCGCAGTGGCGGGCTACAGACGTACCGCTCTCCGTCGGGGTCCTCGTATCGGTCTTCAGTGAGGGCGAGATAGTGCGGGCACGTCTCCGCGACGAGTGGGAGCCCGCGCGTCGTCGCGGCTTCAAGGACGTTCCGGGCGCCGGCGGTGCTCGCGTGGACGAGGAGCGTCGGGCAGTCGGTCTCGGCAACGAGTTCCGCGACGGTCCACATCGCAGCTGTCTCGGAGACGGCCGGGTGCGTCTCGGGATGGATCTCGAATTCCGCGGGGCCGTCGACCGTGCGTTCGGCGACGAGCGACGCGATGATCTCGTTGTTCTCGGCGTGCACGAGCAGCATTCCGTTCGCGTCGGCGACCGTTCCCATCACGCGTCGGAGTTCGCCGTCGTCGAGCCGCAACCGATCCTCGTACACCATGAACGTCTTGACGCTCGCGGCACCGCGCGCGATCAGTTCCGGAACTTCCCGGAGCGTCTCGGGAGTCGCGTCGGTGACGCATCCGTGGAACGCGTAGTCGACGTACGCATCGCCGGCAGCCTCGCGCTGGCGGCGGTCGAGCGCGTCCAGCGGCGTCTCGTCCGGGTCGGGGATGGCGAACGGGACGATGGTCGTCGTCCCACCGATCGCCGCGGCACCGGTGAGGTCGTCGAACTTGTCGCCGGTCGTGAACGCGCCGAGTTCGAGCTTCGCGTGGACGTGCGAGTCGAGGAACCCGGGGAAGACGTAGCGGTCAGTCGCGTCGATCGTCTCGTTCGCGCGCTCGCCGAGCGTACCGGGTGCGGCGAGTTGGGTGACAGTCCCGTCCGTCACGCCGACGTCCATCCGGGCCTCGTACACGGGCGTGACGACGGTCCCGTGCTCAATGACCATGTTTACCATGCCCTACGGTACCAGGGCTCTCGGCATAACGATTGAGGGTGCATCGTACGCCCTCTACAACGGGTTCCCGCAGCCAGCCTACCGGTCCCCGCCGGGGCGCGCCTGGATGCGCCACGCAACCGCAATGCCGAGCGCCGAGAGGACGACGGCGTACCCGAAGGCGGCGGTGTACGCACCCGTTCGCTCAATGAGGACGCCCGCGACGACGGGGGCCGTGAACGATCCAAAGAGGCCCGTCGTCGTGAGGAACCCGACGACGAGGCTATTCGCGTTGTCCGTCGCGAACTCCGGGCCGAGCGTGTAGAACACGCCGATGCCGAGCTGGATGAAGAACCCACCGGCAGCGATGAGCGCCACCGCGAGGAGGACGTCCGTCGCCGCGGCCACGCCCACAACGATGGGGAGCGAGACGACGAAGGACGCGCGGACGACCGGACGCCGACGCTCGTCGAGGACGTAATCCGAGACGACGCCGCCGCCGGAGCGCGCCAGGATGCCGACCGCGGGGAACAGCGCGACGAAGAGTCCGCTCTCCTTGAGTGAGAGGTCGAACGTTTCTGAGAGGTACGTGGGCATCCAGCCGCTGAAGAACAGGAACAGCGAGTACGCGACGAACGCCATCACGCCCACGAGCAGGAGGTTCTCATTGCGCGCGACCAGGCCGATGACGGTCCAGACTGAACGCGAGTCGGGGACGCCCCTAGGTTGGACGCGAGGGACCGCGAACCAGAAGAGGAGCGTCGACGTTGCGACGAGACCTGCGAGCACGCCGAACACCGCGGGCCAGGAAAGTGCGTGCGCCAGAAGCGGGGCAGCGCCGATGCCGAAGGTCAGGCCTGCGGGCCCGCTGGTCGTGTAGACGCCGACGGCGGTCGCGGTGCCGTCGTCGACGGTCCGCGTGACGATGTCGATGCTCACGATCCAGAGGACGGCGAATGCGATGCCGCCGGTGAATCGGGAGGCGACCAGCGACCAGTACGCTTCCGCGACGCCCGCCTGCCACCCCCAGAGGCTCGTGGCGACCAGCGCGGCGGCGGCGACTGCCACGGTGCGACGCCCCTCGAAGCGAGCCATGACGAGGCCGGCGGGGAAGCTCACGAGCGCCTCCGCGGCGTACGGCGCGCTGATGATCCAACTCGCGGCCGCCGCGCCCACCCCGAGGTCGTCCCGGATGACCGGGAGGACGCTGGAGGGAAGGATGAGGTACGCCGACGCGCCCAGCGAGAGGAGCCAGAGGCTCGCGACCATCACGGCGTCCGACCGGGATAACCTGCCGGTGGCCGCCATCCCTACGACCCCCTGAATCCCGGCCCCATGGCTCGAAGCGCGCTCACGAGGGGGACGTTCTCGCCTGGGAGGCTTGTACGTACCGACCGCCGTCGACGGCGGCGCACATCTTTTTGTAACCGGAGATACTCCCTCTAGCGTGCAGGAGGTTCACAAGTGCCATGAGAATCAAGGCTATCAATCCGAACACGACGCTGGAGATGACGGAGAACATCGGCGAGGTGGCCGACATGTACACGAGCGACGACACGGAGATCGTCGCCGTCTCGCCAGAGAAGGGCCCGGTGAGCATCGAGTCGTACTACGACGACTACCTCGCCATCCCAGGGCTCCTCGAAGAGATCCGGAAGGACGAGGACGAGTTCGACGCGTTCATCAACGCGTGCTGGGGCGACCCGGGCATCGACGCTTGCCGCGAGGTAACCGACAAACCGGTCGTCGGAATCGCCGAGGGGTCGATGTACGTCGCGAACATGCTCGGCGCGAAGTTCTCGGTCGCCACCGTCCTGCCGCGGGCGAAGGACCTCATTGAGGAGACGGTTCGGACGACCGGACTCGAGTCCAAGTGCGCGTCGGTCCGGTGTACGGACCTCTCGGTCGTCGAGACCGAGACCGCCCGCGATGCGGCCGCAGACGCGCTCTTAGAGGCGAGCGAGGCCGCCATCGAAGAGGACGGCGCCGAAGCGATCTGCCTGGGCTGCGCCGGGATGGGCCAGCTCGACAAGGTCCTCGAAGAGGAACTTCCGGTGCCCGTCATCGATAGCACCGGGGCGGCGGCCGTGCTCGCCGAGGGACTGGTCCGCCTCGGGAAGACGACGAGCAAGGTCATGACCTACAAGTCGCCCGAACCGAAGGAGATCAAAGGCTACCCCGACATCTACCAGTTCGGCGAATCCACCGCCCCCGCCGCCGACGACTGAGTCCCCTCGTCGCCTCGTTTTTCGCGCTGTGACCGTCCTGGTAAAGGAGTAGACTCGACGGCGAAAGGACCGCCGTTAGCGACGCTCGCTACGGAGCTCCTCGGTCGCTTCCTCGTCGACCTCGAGATCGTCGGTAAGGGCGACGCCGTAGGTCTCGCGAGCGCGCTCGACGGTCACGAAGTCGTCGAGGACATCCGTGCGGACCTTCTCGGGGGTGCGGTCGAGCGGGTCGCCCCAGCCGCCGCCACAGGGACCGACGAGTCGAAGGCGTTGCTCCGCGTCCATCGACTGGTTCTCGAGCTTCGAAGAGAGGTGCTGTTCGCCCTCGGTGTTGGGATCGAGCACGATCTGCCCGGGCGTGCCGTCCTCGCCACCGTCGAACCCCCACGGCGGATACTTGTTCCCGTCGCCCTCGATCGAGACGCGACCCGGCGACGCGAACTCGAGTTCGCGAATTGGCCCGATGCCACCGCGGTTCTCGCCGGCACCTTCCGCGTTCTCCCGGAGCTCGTACCGGGCGACACGCAGCGGGTAGTGGCTCTCGATGTCCTCGATGGGGTTGTTCCGCGTGTTCGCGTACAACGTGTCGACGGCGTCCATGCCGTCCTTCGTCGGTCGGCCGCCGTAGCTACCCGAGGAGATGTCCATGTACACCCAGTACTCGTCGTCCTCGGTGACGCCGCTGTACGTCCCAACCTTCAGGTTCCCGATCCCCGCACACGTCTGCTCGGGGACGACCTCGGCGAGCGCCTTCAGCGTCAGGTCGGCGATGCGGTTCCCCGGACAGAACCGCGCGATCGTCGGCGCCGGGAACCGCGGGTTCGCGATCGTCCCCTTCGGCGCATGCACGTGGACGGGTCGTGTGATGCCGTTGTTCTGCGGGACGACCTCGTGTTCCTCCGTGTCCAGCAGCGTCGACCGGACAACGAGGAGGACCGCAGGGATGACCGTCCCCTTGAAAGGCATGTTTATTGGGCGGTTGTCGACCTGGTCGTCGCACCGCGTGAGGTCCACGTTGATGTCCGACCCGTCAATTTCGAGGTCGACCGCCAGGAAGATATCCTTCTCGTCGGGATCAGGCGAGTCGAGGAATCCGTCGATATACCCCTCCGCGGAGTACGTGCCGTCCGGGAGCGCCTCGATTTCGGTGCGCAGGCGGTGCTCGGAGTAGTTCATCATCGCCTGTCCAGCGATCTTCACGGTATCGTGGCCGTACTCGTCGAACAGCTCATCGAGGCGGTCGGCGCCGACGCGCGCGGCCGAGATCTGCGCCTCGATATCGCCCATAACCATGTCCGGGACGCGAATGTTGTCCGCGATCAGCTGCCAGGCCGTGTCGTTGCGCTCGCCGCCCTCGATGATCTTCAGGGCGTCCAGCCGGATGGACTCGCTGTACGCGTCGATCGTGTCGATGATGCACGTCCCCGGCTTGTCCGACCCAACGTCGAGGTGGTGCGCGGTAGTCACCGAGAACGCCGTCAGCTCGCCGTCGCGAAACACTGGGACCACGATCGCGAAGTCGGGGGCGTGGCTCGCGCCGTAGTACGGATCGTTGTGGAGGACGACGTCCCCCGGCTCGAAGGACTGGTCGCGCTCCTCGAAGAGTTCGATGACGCCCTCGACGTACGCGGGAATTGGCCCCATCTGGAGGGGCGTGCTGTCCGTCTCACAGAGCTGTCGACCCTGTTCGTCCAGGAGCGCGCAGCCGAAGTCCTCGGACTCGCGGATGATGCTCGAGTAGCTCATCCGCGTGAGCTTGTGACCCATCTCGTCGCAGATGTTGATGAGACTGCCCGAGATGACGCGCTGAGTGATCGGATCGACCTGTTCTTCCGGGTCGTCGACGTCGAGCCTCGGTGCGGTCTGCTCGAGCACCGTCTGCGTCGTGTCCTGTGATTTTGCCATTGTTGTTACCTCGTGGTGGGGGTTCGCGTCAGTTCGATGTCGCCGTACCGGAGGACGCGCGCGTCGAAGTCCGGCGGCACGATGATCGTCGAGTCCTTCTCGCCGATGATCGCCGGCCCCTCGAGTTCGTGGCCGGCGCCGAGCGCCGACCGCTCGAGGAACGGCGTCTCGTGCGCGCGAGCTTCACCGTCCACGCCGAAGTGCACGTCTTCGGTGAATAGGACGTTGTCCTCGGCGTCGCCCTCGACCTGCGCGACCTCGATCAGCTTCGAGGACGGGAGTTCGCCGTAAGCCGTCACGCGCTCGTTGACGAGCTCGATCGGGTTCTCGGGGAAGTTGTGGCCGAACTCGCCCTCGTGGTACTCGTGGAAGGCGTCTCGGATGTGCTCGACGGAGTCGACGCGCTCCCCCTGCCCGACGGGGATGTTGAGTTCGTACCCCTGGCCTTCGTAGCGGCAGTCCGCCGTCATCTCGAGCGCGATGTCCTCCGCGTCGATGCCCGCGTTCAGTAGGTGATCGCGGACACCTCCGACGAGTTCGTCGTAGTCCGCCTGGAGTTCGTCGCGGTTCAACTCGCCCAGCATCGAGAACTTCGTGTTGATCTCGTCGTACTGGAGGTCGGTCGTCGTGAGGCCGACCGCCGACAGCACGCCGGGGCTGCTCGGGACGATCGTCCGGGGGATGTCGAGTTCCCGCGCGATGTCCGCAGCGTGCATTGGGCCGGCGCCACCGAAGGAGACGAGCGTGAACCGCTTAGGGTCACGGCCCTTCTGGATCGTCTTCGACCGGATGGCGTTGGCCATGTTGTTGTTGACAATCTGGAGAACGCCGAGCGCGGTGTCCTTCGGACTCATGCCCAGCGGGTCCGCGAGCGTCTCCTCGATCACCTCCCGGGGGCGCTCCGTCGCGAGGTCCATGCCGCCACCGAGGAAGAAATCGGGGTGGATGCGGCCGAGCGCGACGTGGGCGTCCGTGACCGTCGGTTCGGTTCCGCCGCGGTCGTACGCGATCGGGCCCGGCATCGCGCCCGCGGACTTCGGGCCGACGCGGAACGCGTCCGCGGCGTCGAGGTAGGCGATGCTCCCACCGCCCGCGCCGATCGTCTCGATGTCGATCATCGGCACCATCACGGGGTAGCCGCCGATCTCGGTCTCTCGGACGTTCGCCTCCACGATCTCGTTCCCGGAGACGATCCCGATGTCGGCGCTCGTTCCGCCCATGTCGAACGTTATGACGTTCGTGTCCTCCGAGCTCGGGGTGTTCGCGCTGCCACGCCACTTCCCGCCGAGGACGCCAGCGGCCGGCCCCGAGAGCAAGAGCGTCACTGCGGTCTCCTTGATCATGTCCTCGGTCGCGATGCCGCCGTTGGACTGCATCACGTGGAGGTCGGCCGTGATGCCATACTCGCGGAGTTCATCTTTGAACCGACTGATGTAGTCGACGACCGTCGGCCCGATGGAGGCGTTCATCGCGGTGGTGGTGAATCGCTCAAACTCGCGGAACTGCGGGTACACCTCCGCGCTCGTGGTCACGTACGCGTCGGGGTGGACGTCCTGGACGATCTCCTTGGCGCGACGCTCGTGGTCGTCGTTGAGGTAGGAGAAGAGGAAGGAGATGGCGACGGACTCGACGCCGTCCGCTTCGAGCTCGCGGGCTCGCGCTTCGACCGCGTCCTCGTCGAGTGGCGTCTCCACCTCACCGTTCGCGGTCACGCGCTCCGGAACGGTCTTCCGGTGTCGACGCTTGACGAGGGGATTCTTCTGCCAGGGGATGTCCTGTTGGATCGAGTAGTTCTGCGGGCGTTGGTGGCGCCCGATGTGGACGATGTCCCGATAGTTCTCCGTGGTGAGCATCCCGGTCTCGACGCCCTCGTGCTCGAGGACGGCGTTCGTGGCGATCGTCGTCCCGTGGAGAACGTAGTCGATCTCGCCCGGGTCGGTCCCGGTCATCTCGCAGATCTCCCGGGTCCCCTTGAGTGCACCCTCGGAAGGGTCCTCGGGGGTGGTGCTGACCTTGTGTATCGTCTGGTCCTCGGTTTCGTTGTCGACGAGATACACGTCGGTGAAGGTCCCTCCGATGTCTATGCCAAGTATTCTCATCCTCGTCTCTGACAGAGAGCAGGGCCTCCCAAAAAGCTTTACCCAGGTCTTGGTCGACGCGTCGGCCGAGGATAGCCGTTCCGGGCACTCGACTCGGGAACACCGACGCCGAACCGTCCGGACGCTACTCAAGCCGTTCGGCTTCGACCGTCCGATCCGAGGTCACGTTCCCTGTGTTCGTGGTGCCGGCGGGCTCGAATAGCATGATCCGAGTCGCCTCGTCGGCGACGGGGCGATGCTCGACGCCGCTGGGAACGACAACGAACTCCCCCGGTTCGAGTTCGACGTCGGGCTCGTCCCGAAGTTCGATCGTGAGGGCGCCGTCGAGGACCATGAACAGTTCGTCGGCGTCGTCGTGGTGGTGCCAGACGAACTCGCCCTCGACGGTCGCCAGCTTCACCGCCTGGCCGTTGAGTTCGGCCGCGATGTGCGGCGACCACTGTTCGTCGATGGACGCGAACGCCTCGTCGGGAGAGACTTTCTCGATCACGTCCCAACGTTCGGGCGCCGCCGTCAAAAGTCGTTGCCGACGTCTCACTCTTGCACCATGACGACGAGGCGGGCTGGTCGGTCGCAGCGGGTCGAGTCGTGGGGTCGTCGGATGCAGTAGGTCAGGTCGCGTCGTCGAGGTCGAAGTGGTCCGCGATAGTCTCGATGCCGTAGCCGTAGTGCTCCCCCATGAGGCTCGGGACGAGGAAGTCGAGTCCGAGGTCGAAGTAAGTATCGAGGCGCTCGACGCACTCCGTCGGCGTTCCGGCGGCGGCGAGTTCGGTGACGAAGTCGTCGGGGACGTGTTCGGCCGCCACCTCGATGCTCTCGGTCTCCGTCGTCTCCCGGACTGGCTCCATGATCTCCGAGCGGACGTCCTCGCGTTCGAACAGCGGGTCGCCGACCTTCCGGCGGGCGTCCTCCAATCCGGGGAGATTGCAGACGTACTCTGCGAGCAGTGGCTTCACAGTCTCCTTCGCCGAGTGGCCGTCGGCGTCGATCGAGAACACCGGGACCATCCCGACGTCCGGCGGGTCGCGGCCGGCCTCGTTCGCGCCGTCCTCGATAAGCGAGATCGCGTTCTTGATGTACCCCTCGCTGACGAACGCATTGAGGACCACACCGTCAGCGATGGCTCCGGCGAGCCGCAGCATCCGCGGCCCGGTCACGCCCATGTAGACTGGGATGTTGGGGCGGGGCGGCTGGAAGTCCAGCGACGCACCGTTGATCGAGACAGTCTCCCCGTCGTAGTCGACCCGGTCGCCCGTCAGGAACTGGCGGAATGCCTCGATCGTCTCCTTCGTGCGCGTGAGCGGTCGTTCGAACTGCTCGCCGTGGAAGTCCTCGACGAGCATCTGGTTTGCCGCGCCAATGCCCAGGATCGACCGTTCGTTCGAGATCTCGTCGAGGGTCGCGAACGTCTGGGCCATGAGCGTCGGCGTCCGCGTGAAGGGGTTGATCATCGCGGTGCCGAGGCAGATACGGTTCGTGCGGGCCGCCCACGCCGTCAATGGCGTGACTCCGTCTCGCATCAGGCGCGTCTCGAGCGCCCACGCGGACTCGAACCCGCGGTCTTCCGCGAGTCGGACGTAGGTTCCCTGACGCGGTTCCGGCGGTTGGTGGACGAACGCGATGCCGAATCTATCGACGGCCATAGTGATATGAGCGCGAATCTCTGCAAAAAGCGTTCGGGTGGTCGACACTGCCAGGCCCCAGACTGGTAAGATTATTTACGATAAAGATTTAAGGAACGACTGGGAATCCCTACACGGTTGCACCATGTCAAAGGATAGCATGATTCCATTACTGGCAATCGTTGTCGTCGCAGTGGCGTTGATCGGGCTCGCCTATCTAAACATCACAGGCGTGTTCCAGATATCGGGCGCAGCGCTCGTCGATAGGAACACCGCGACGATCATCGTCGCGATCCTGTTCCTGTTGATGGTACCGTGGGCGTACCGACGCGCAAAGTCCTCGTAACTCGAATTGCACCATGACCAATCCCAACACGTGACTCACAGATGAAGGCGATCGAAATCGAGGGACTGTCGTTCCAGTACCGGAACCAGGAAGCCGGGTACGCACTCGAAGACGTCTCGCTGAACGTCGAAGAGGGCGAATTCCTGGGCATCGTCGGCGAGACGGGTGCCGGGAAGACGACGCTCCTCTCGGCGATGTCTGGCGTCATCCCACACCACACAAATGGCGAGAAGGAGGGCGTCGTCCACGTTAAGGGCAAGCCGGTCGAGGAGTACGCGTCGCTGTACGAGATGGCCGTGGACGTGTCGCTGGTCCTCGACAGCCCCGAGAACCAGCTGTTCAACCTCCACGTGTTCGACGAGATCATCTGGGGGCCGGAGAACCTCGGACTGGACCGCGAGGAGATCCTCGACCGCGGGAACCGCGCGCTCGAACTGTTCGGACTCGAAGGCTTCGAAGACCGCATCACGTACAACCTGTCCGGTGGAGAGAAGCAAAAGGTCGCGATCGCCTCCATCTACGCACTGAACCCCGATATCGTCCTGCTGGACGAACCGACTAGCCAACTCGACCCCATCGGGACCGAGATGGTGTTCGAAGCCATCGACAAGCTCATTGAGGAGGGCGTCACCATCGTCATGGTCGAACACAAGATCGAGGAGATGGCGAAGTACGCCGACCGCATCGCGGTCCTGCAGGACGGGTCGCTTCGTCGCGTGGACGAGACCTGTTCGTTCTTCCTCGAGGGAGACGCCCACGGCATCGCCCCACCGCAGGTGACCGAACTCGGCCAGCGACTACGCGAGGCGGGCGTCGACGACGTTGCGGTCCCACTCACGCTCAACGAATCGATCGACGAGTACACGCGGCTACTCCAGCGAAGAGGGATCAAATGACAGAGTCACGCACCGGCAAACACCCGGCTCTGGTCGTCGACGGTGTCGAGTTCGGGTACGTCTCGGATACGACCGTCCTGCACGACGTCGACCTCTCAATCGACAGCGGCGAGTTCGTCACCATCATCGGGCAGAACGGCTCGGGGAAGTCCACGCTCGTGAAGAACGTCGTCGGCCTCCTTAAACCCGACCAGGGGTCAGTCACCATCTACGACGACGACGGAACGCCCTACGAGACGACCGAGCAACCAATGAACGTCCTGGCGCGCTACGTCGGGTTCGTCTTCCAGAACCCCGACGATCAGATCTTCCACACGTCCGTCCAGAAGGAACTGACGTACGGCCTGAAGAACATCGGCGTGCCGGAGGCCGAACGCCAGGAGCGCATCGAGTCCGTCCTGGACGCGGTCGGCCTCTCCACGGACGGGAGCCAGAACCCGTTCAACCTCGGGAAGGGCCAGCGTCAGCGCCTCGCGATCGCCGCAGTGCTCGTGATGCGGCCCCAGACCATCATCGTCGACGAGCCGACGACTGGACAGGACCGCAAGGAATCGAAGCGGATCATGGAGATTCTCCAGGAGTACAACGACGAAGGGCACACGATCATCGCAATCACGCACGACATCGCGCTGGCAGCCGAGTACACCGACCGCGTCGTCGCCATCAGGGACGGCGACGTGATCGCCGACGGCCCGCCGGAACGCGTCTTCCTCGACGAACAGAACCTCAAGGAGACGAACATCCGGCCACCCCAAATCACGCAGCTCGGCGCCGCGTTGAACGACCGACTCGACGCAGACATCTTAGAGGAGATGTGGCTGACCACCGACGACGCGTTCGAGGACACCATCGACGCGCTGTCCGAGGGCGAAGCGGTGACAAAGTCGAGTCGAAAACACCAGTAACCAACCACACCAACAGACATCGATTCAACAATGGACGAAGTTCGCGACACCACCGAGGCAACGAGTACCGAACACAGAACGCCCGCCAGCGAAGAGACCGCACCGGGTCCACTCCCGGACGAGCACTACGGTCGACTCCCCGACTGGAACTTCGACCTGATGCCGTCGTCGACGGCCGTCATCATGGCGTCGCTGTTCCTCGCGCTCGGGTTCACTGTCAACATGCAGATCACCGAGCGCATTGACACGGTGATGTGGGGCGGCGTCTCCCCGCTATGGGGCCTGTTCTTCTTCTCGCTGTGGATCCTCCCCGCTGCGCTCTTCTTCGGCATTCCCGGCGCGCTCATCGTGGCGAACATCAATCCGATCGTCGCCAACCTGACAGCGACGAACCCACTCGCACCGACGTTCTTCGCGACGAATACGCTGTACGCGCTCCCGATGGCACTGTGGTGCTGGTATCTCAAGGAACCTGGACGTGGCCTCACGTTCGGCCAGGTTGCGGCCGCGCACTTCCTCTCGATTCCGCTCGCGGTCGTGCCCCTGGCCCTCATCTGGGCGTTCGTCCTGAACTTCACGCTCCCCGTCATCGCGATGTGGTTCGTCGGGTCCGTCCTCTTCGGCTGGGCCGGCGTCTTCGTCGCGTACCCCTTCACGAAGAAGCTCCTCGAATCCGGCGTCATCCAGCAATAACAGATGAAGTCCCTGTTTCAGTTTTCCGGTGGTGACTCGTTCCTTCACCGGCTGGACCCCCGTCCGAAGTTCCTGGTCGTCCTCGCGGTGCTCGCGTACGTCCTCCTCTTTGAGGACCCGCTGTACATGCTCGGCGCGTTCGTCGCTGTCATCGCGATCATCTGGGTGTTCGGGCGGATCGCACCCACCGAGTACTGGACGCTCCTCATCTTCTTCACGCCGTTGATCGGCGCGGTGATGCTCATCCAAGGCCTCACCCTTCGCTCCGCCGACCCGGAGATCGTCTTCGCGCTCGGCCCGCTGGAGTTCTCGGGCTACGGCCTTCTGTTCGGCGCGAGCATCGGCCTTCGCCTCGCGACCATGGGGCTGACATTCATGATGTTCTCGATGACGACGACGCCGAAGAACGTCGGGCTGGCGCTCCACAAGGTCGGCGTCCCGTTCCGGTACGCGTACCTTGCGACGTTCGGGCTCCGGTTCCTCCCGATGATGCAGTCGGATCTGAAGACGATCCAGAACGCGCGCGCGGTTCGCGGAGACCGGGACGTCGGCTCGCGGAACCCGTTCCGTCGACTCAAGAGCCTCCCGATGTCGTTCTTCCCGCTCGCCGCGAACTCGCTCCGGCAGAGTAACGAAACGGCAAAGGCGCTCGAACTTCGAGGCTACGGGGCGTCCGAGCAGCGGACGACGGTCTTCGACCTAGAGCTCCGCTTGATGGACTACGCCGTAGGCGTCGCGATGCTCGCTGTGATCGCGGCGATCTCCTACGCGAGGTTCGCGCTGACGATCGGCCAATTGGGGTGACCATCAATCGAACCGCGTCAGAAACGGCCCTTCGACCATCGGTGCGCTTACGACACATGATACAACAAGACAGACTCTGGAATTCGATACAGACGCTCGGCGAAATCGGCGAACGAGACGACGGGGCGATGATGCGCGTCACCGGGAGCGACGCGGACAAGCGAGCACGGGACACGCTCGTCGACTGGTTCGAGGACGCAGGACTGACAGTCACCGTGGACTCGGTCGGGAACATCGTCGCCCGGCGCGAGGGGCGGACGGACGCCGCCCCGATCGTCACCGGGTCGCACGTCGACACCGTCCCGAACGGGGGCCGGTTCGACGGCGTCGTGGGCGTCCTCGGCCCGCTCGAGATCGCCCGGTACTGGGACGACGCTGGCGTCGAGACCGACCGCCCGGTCGAGGTCGTCGTTTTCACCGAGGAGGAAGGGACGCGGTTCGGAACCGGCCTCCTCGGGAGCCTCGTCGCATCCGGGAAACTCTCGCTCGAAGACGCGCTCGAACTTGAGGACGACGACGGGACAACGCTCCAGGCGACCCTGGAGCGCATCGGATACCATGGCGACGGCGAGTTCGAACTCGCGGACGCCGCTGGGTTCGTGGAGATGCACGTCGAGCAGGGACCGCTCCTCGATCGGTCCGGGAGCACGGTCGGAATCGTCGAAGCGATCGCCGGCATCACCCACCACTCGATCACGTTCGAGGGCGAGGCGGATCACGCCGGGAACACGCCGATGGACATGCGCAGGGACGCGTTCATGGGCGCCGCGGAGTTCGCGCTCTCGCTCGAGTCGCTCGTGACGGAGACTTCCGAGAGTACGGTTGGGACTGTCGGGAAGGTCTCGGTCGCGCCGAACGGAACGAACGTCATCCCTGAGACCGCCCGGTTAGGGGTCGACGTCCGGGATACGGACGGCGATCGGCTCCACGACGTGGTCGAAACGTTGCGAGAGCGGACCGCCGACATGACGTCGCGTCGGAACCTCTCGGTCGACTGGGAGACGCACCTCGATATTTCACCCTCGGTCATGAACGCGGACATCAGACGCGAGCTGATCGCGGCGACTGAACGCTGCGACGTCGACTTCCTCGAGCTACGGTCGGGCGCGGGGCACGACGCGATGAACGCGCAGGCTGTGACACCCACCGGGATGCTGTTCGTCCCCAGCGAGGATGGCATCAGTCACAGTCCCAGAGAGTACACGCGGCCAGCGGACCTCTACCGCGGGACGAAAGTCCTCGAGAGTGCGCTCCGCGAACTGACGTCGGTCCAGAGCGCGGACTCATCCCCGACCGTCGACTGAGCGCACCTTTCGTTCACTCCCTCACGGACGCAAGACCAGCTTTCCGGTGAAACTCTCCTCGTCGACCGCTCGTTGTGCCTCGGCGGCCTCTTTGAGTCGATACGTGTCGGCGATTTCGACGGTCAGCCGTCCTTTTCGGAGAAGGTGCGAGAGGCGTTCGAGAACGCCGGCGATATCCGGTTCGTTGAACATGTCCATTGGCTGAATAGTGAGGTCCTTGCCGATGGCTTCCGTGAGGTCCTCGATGGTCGGCGAGTCGTAGTTCCCGCCAATCGCGACGACGGTCCCGCCGTAGTTCGCGACGTTCACGTCGAGCTGCATGTACTCGCCTAGGCGATGGTCCAGGACCACGTCCACGCCGTCCGGGGCCGCATCGTCGATGGCCGCTTCGAGGTCGGGGGTCGCGTAGTCGAGTACGACGTCGGCCCCGAGTTCGCGGACTATGTCGCGGCGATCGGCGGACGCTGTTGCGATAACGGTAGCGCCAAGCGTCGAGGCCAGTTGGACGGCGACGTGCCCGACGCCGCCGCTACCGCCGTGGACGAGACACGTCTGCCCCGGTTCCAGGTCGCCGAAGTGCATCAGCGCTCGCCAAGCCGTGATGCCGACGAGGCCAAGCCCCGCGCCGACTTCGAATGAGACGCCCTCCGGGAGGACGGCGAGGCGGTCCTCGCGTGCGACGACCGATTCGGCGTAGACGCCCTGACGGTCGCCTCGCGTCCCGCTGACGTTCAGGTGCGGGATGGTCCCATAGACGCGGTCGTCGACGTCGAACCGCTGCACGCGGTCACCTGTCACCGTTACAACACCCGCGACGTCAGATCCTGGGATCAACGGGAGGTCGTCCTTCCAGAGCCCCTGGCGGCGGAGGGAATCGCACGGATTTACGCCGATGGCTCGCGTCTCGATCAGTACCTCGTCGGAAGCCGGCTCCAGTTCGTCAATTCGTTCAAGTTGGAGGACCTCTGGCCCTCCGAACTCGTGGTATTGAATAGCACGCACAGACGTATCGACCTTATGGGCGAGCATAAATCTAGGTGTCGGACGAATCAGGCTCGCATGAATCCTCCCACGCCGGACGAGATCTCACCGTTTCGACTACCGCATCGCCGAGTGTCGGCGGTAGCGGGGTTCGGGTCGGTCGTTCCTCCGGTTTTGCCGTTCCTGCAGTACGATTGTAGCGTGACCGAAAGTTCGCGACGACCGGCGGACGGTTTCGGTATTTGCGAAACTCATATGCCACTGGCTAGGCTTCGGTATACCCGAAACGCTATGTGAGGTAGCCTCATACGTGTTGTTATGGCAAACCAAGGCAGTCGAATGGTGAAATCCGGCGAGCGAGTCTTCGATATCCTCGAATTCGTCCGTGAGGAGGCCGGCGTAACCGTCACGGAGGTCGCTCGCGAGCTCGACATCGCGCCGAGCACCGCCCACCAGTACCTGCAGACGATCGAGGCGAGTGGATTCCTCGTTCGAGAGGGCAACGATTACTACATTTCTCTCCAATTTCTCGACTATGGTGAATCGGCAAGGCAGCGGGGGAAAGCCTGCAAGCTGGCCGAGGAGAACGTCGACGAACTCGCCCGGGAGACGAACGAGCGAGCGCAATTCGTCGTCATGGAGCATGGCCAGGGCGTTGTCCTCTATACCGCAACCGGCGACCGTGCCGTCAAGACCAACGTCACCCTCGGCCGCCACGTCTACCTCCACGCGACCGCCGCGGGGAAAGCCATCCTCTCCCAGCTCCCCGAGTCAGCGGTCCTAGAGATCATCGACGAACACGGCTTGCCGGCGGTCACGTCCCATACCATCACCGAGCAAGACGCCCTCTTGACCGAACTCGACGAGATTCGGCAGGCCGGCGTCGCGCAGAATAATCAAGAGGATATCCACGGACTAAGAGCGGTCGGCGTCCCCGTCACGGACGAGCAGGACCATATTCTCGGAGCGTTGAGCGTCTCCGGCCCGACGCACCGCATCACGGGCGACGTCCTGGAACACGAAATCCCCGACCTCCTCCTGGGAATGGCCAACGAACTCGAGCTGAAGGTCGAATATACTGATTGACAGTACCGCCAGTGCACCGTTTCGATATTTGTGAACATCATAAATCGTTCCGGAGCAGCACCTGTATGGCTGATACTGTCCCTCTGGGGCTGTTCAATGGAATTTTGCTGTTTCGGTATTCACAAACCAAGGGTAGTCGCTTCCCTCGATTCCGAGATCCGCTCTTACAACGAGAGTCAAAAAGCCACGCTACCTGCCGATTTCACCGACAACCTTCTTCCCGGAGACAACTACCGCCACTGCTCCTGAAGGCCCTAGGACATTTACAGTAATACCACTGTAACGGCATTTGGAGGATGTTCCCTCGAGGCTCGCATCCCCGGCGTCCAGTTCAGTGCGGCCGAGCGCGTCGACAAATACGTGCGCACTGCCGTCCGTAATGAGCCGAGCCGTAACGAGCGAGTCGTCGACTCCCTTGGCCTCGTCCAGTTCGACGCCTACCAGGACCTCTGGGACTTACACGCCGACCGGCCATCCTCCGTCGTCAAGTTCCGAGAACTCCTCGAGGGCCCCCGACGGTCGTGTTAACTTTAGCATCGGTTCCACCAGACAGCGAAGGTTTGGAGCTACGATTCTACAGTCGGGAGGGTCGCGTTCGACAAACTATTTGAAATCGAAGAGGTACGTCGTTTTACCACTCTAGATATAAGTTCGAAACTATTCCGATTTCCGTGGCGAACCATCTGAAATCGGAGCCCAAGACGGTCGAGTGCAGCTTTGAGATGATGCGCGTCGTCGACGGAGAACGTAACATCGTCAATCTGTTATTTCTCCCGGAGTTCGCGCAAGAACAGCACGGTGAGTTGCGTCGTCTGCGTCTGAAACAGTCGAACGTGGAGGAATTGATTTGTCTCGGGATCGACCGCCGCGAACAGCCAATGTCGCTGTCTATTCACGCGAATCACGGTTTCGTCAACCGCAATCTGATTCGGGCTTACGTCGCTGTCGGGATGTAGATCAGCTTTCTGCACCCAGTTGTGAATCGCTGTGCGACTGCGTGCGACACCCAACGTATCGAGATGTTGTTTGATATTCGAAATTGATACTCTCGCAATGTGGAACTGGATATCTACTTCAATAATCTCGCGGGGTGTCCGCTCACGCTCCACAAACTCCATATTTTTTCGATCCCTGTACTCGGTTACTCATGGAATCATTCCAAATAAATTTGTTTTTATTTTAAACACCAGTATATTATAGATGGGTTAATATTAGCTAGTATATCTAGAAAAATACTATGTTTTGTCCGTTCGTTTGTGACACCATGCGTGAAATGCACAACAGCAGGCGTTCGTACCTGAAAGCCGCTGGAGCCGCCGCATCGGTTGCTATACTCGGCGGTTGTATTGGGAACGGAACCGCCGAGCAATCGCGAGGAACTCCCGAATCGATTCAGGAGAAATCCGTCCAACTCTCGCAGGATAACGGTCCGTTTACCGACAGGGAAGAGGGATTCGACGAGGTCATCGACATCGTCGAAGCGGGCGCGGACGATACGGGCGAGGAATCGATCAACCCGGTGCTCGAGGAGGCGCGCGGTGATGACACGCTCGTCAAATTCCCCCCGGGTACGTACCTTCTGACCGACACGGTCCGGTTCACCGGCTTCTCGAACTTCGGTCTCATCGGTCAGGATGCGACGATCAAGATCGGCCCCCACAGAGGGTTCCGTACCGACGTCGCATTCAAATTCGGCGTGCCGTATAGCCCGGGGAACGGTCTACTCGTGGAGTCGCTGACGTTCGATCAGAGTGAACCGGGCCGTGGCGTGAAGGTGATTCAGGCGTCGATGGATGACGGCCTCCGCGTGCGCGACATCCATCATCGAAGGTAAACACGATACGGCTTCGGAAGCGGGCGGGACGTTCAACATCGTCGATCCGGACGGGCGTGGCGTCGTCGACCGATTCGCGGTCCCAGACGGCGTCCGACCCATGCGGATGGACGACGGATCGCGGGTCGTTCCGGGCCGTTCTGGCATCACGACGAACCGCAACCACGTCGGGACGCTCTGGTACCGTGACTGTATCATCCGGTCGTGCCACGACAACGGCCTCTACGTCACTGGCGGTGGCGGGAACGTCGTCGTCCAGGGGGACACTACCGGAACAACAACGTCTCGAACATCAGGATCGCCGGCGCCAACAGCACCATCAAGGACGTCAAGGTCGTCGTCGATCACAACGACGTCGATCACCTCAACCAGCGCGATATTCGGCTCGACGCCGGTTCGAACGTGATGGTCAACAACGCGGACATCCAGCTAACTCGACCGAACGGCGACGCGCTCTCAGTTCTCAGCGGAATCGAATCGGCCACCATCACCGATACGTCGATCTACATGGGCGACCGGCCCAGTCGCGGCATCAACGTGAGCGCGAACACCGGGCCCGTCCGAATCGCCGACACGGAGATCACTAGCACCGGCGCGGACGAGGGCGGGAACGCCATCGCGTTGCAGGGAGGGGCGTCCGGTGAAGCGGCCAGCGTCATCGTCGAGAACACGACGGTCACCGGCAACGCTTCAGGCGCGACCGGCGGTCGCGAGGCGATCCTCGCGAGCCGCGACAACGTGACGTTCCGCGAACTGACGGTCGACCAGCCCGGAACGAACCTCCGGCAGGGCATCAACATCGGCGGCGACAACTGCAACGTGGTCAATAGCACCGTAAGCGCCCGCCACTATCCGCTCGTCGTCCGCGGGGAGAACACCCTCGTCCAGGGCTCACGGCTCGAATCGCTCGGTGGATACTAGTCGATTCGGTTCTACAATGGCTCGTCCGGACAGGTCTTCGACAACGTTCTTCAGGACGGGATTCGTGATTCCGGCGCATCATCACTGAGCACGCGTGGAAACCAGTACATCTAAACAAACAGTAACGACGCTTACGTACCGTACACTCTCGACGGTAGGTCGTCCGACTCTGACGAAACCATCTAACAGCGATCGTTCAGTATTTCTCCATGACCTTTGGGATGGTATCCACCTTTTGATGACGGAATTGCTGGGTTCTTTCTTCGGGATTTTTCTCGACACCGTCGGGAAATCGGGCGTGCAATGGAAAGATAGGAGCGCGGCACACAGCATCTCATATCGTGTGAGTTCTGGTCACTAACCGTGATCCCGACCGATCACAGTCGCGCACTCAACCCAGTATCCCTGCTCAGCAGAGCATACTCGTCGACAGAGAAGCTTCGCGTGCGGACTCACCATCATCACCCTGTGCCAGCTTAGAGCCTTCCGGCTGGTTAGACACGCTTCGCTCACTGCGTTCGCGCGTTCGACCGAGGTACCCGACCTGGCTCGTGAGCAGACCCGCCCGGAGATCGCTTCACGCCACGAACCGCTCGGATTCGCCGAATCACTGTTCCGCCAGGACCAAGATGACCGGCATCGACGACTCGGTTATGAGCGACATCGACCCCGGAGGGAACGCGACCCCCGATTTCACGGCCGACTTCACGACCGAGATGCAGGTCAGGTTTCGCGATATCGACGCGATGAACCACGTCAACAACGCCGTCTACGCGACCTATCTCGAGCAGGCGCGCGCGGAGTACTATCAGCGGATCGTCGGCGAGGATCTCAGCGCCGTCGACACCGTCCTCGTCAGTCTCGAACTTGACTATCGTCGTCCCATCGAACTCGGGGATTCAGTCACCGTTGGGCTCGAAATCGGTGAGCTCGGCCGGTCATCGGTCCCGATGGACTACGAGATCTACGCGGGCGATCGGCTGGCGGCCGTCGGCCACACCGTCCAGGTCTTCGTCGACAATGAGACCGGGAACTCGAAACCGATCCCGGCGGAACTGCGTACGACGATGACCGAGTGACGGGTGCGGCCGCCTATCCCAACTCCGCGGCGAGTTCGGCCGGGCCGTCGACCACGAGGTCCGGGCGGTGGGGCCACCCGCCGAAGGGGTTCCCGTGGCGGTTGAGGAACACGCCGCGGTTGCCGATGGCCTTCGCGCCCACGAGGTCGAACGTGTGGGCGGTGACGAACGCGACCTGGTGGGGCGCGACGTCCAGCCGCTCACGGACGAGATCGTAGGAGGCGCGATGGGGCTTGTACGCGCCCGCCTCCGCGACCGAAACGACGGCGTCCAGCTCCGTCTCGAAGTTCCCGCGGACGGCCGCGAGCATGTCCGGGTCGCCGTTGGAGTGGCCGACGAGGGCGTATCGTTCGCTCAGTCGGGAGAGCGCCTCGTCCACCTCGGGATACGGCTCGAACTCCTTCCAGCGACGGACGACGGCGCGAACGGTTTCGTCCGGAACGTCGAGGCCCAGTTCCTCCAGTCGGTACGCGAGCGCGCGCCGCGAGATCTCCTTGAACGGCGTGTGTGGCCCGGGGACGAGCGAGTCGATCAGCGAGTCGCGAAAGTGCATCGCGAGATAGCGCCGCAGGAAGACGTCGGGGTCGTACTCGCTGCCGCGTTCTGAGAGCACGTCCCCGAGTGCGGGGACGAGCGTCGATTCGCGATCCAGCAGCGTGTCGTAGAGGTCGAACGCGAGGACCTCCGTCTCCTCGCGAAGCGTCTCCGTCGCGATCGTTTGGAACGTGACCATAGTGGGTATAGGCTACCCGGACCAAGAGCGCTCCGACGCCGTCGCCGGGGAGAGCGGACAGGTATCGTTCCGTCCGAATCGGACCTCCGCGAGGACGACCCCATAAGTTGCAATCGAACGACAGACGAGACAGATTCAAGATTGATATTTGATACGTTCAGCTTCCTCTCTACTGATCGATAATCACGCTTCGTCCCGTCTCTCGTGAAAGTGCCGGCACGGGAACCGGTGGTGCCGGCCGTCCGCGACCGCGGTGCTCCGTCGACGAGAATCACCGCCGTATCGACGAACGGTTCCCGGGGAGACGTCGAAGAGTGGATCGATCACCGTCCGTTTTCCGTTCACAGCAGCCGACTAGAGCGTTCGGTTCGGCACGGGCGATGGCAGCGACGACAGGTACCGCCCGTCGGTGCGTCGTGTGACGGGCCGCCTGCTGCAACGTACCCCGGGCCGACCTCCACGACGAGTCGGAGACCGACCTTCTGCCCGGCTACGCGTGGTCGAGCGGCGTCAGACGGCGTATCATATCTGATTAGCATTATATATGGAAAGGATACTCTTAGCCGATTCAGCTGTCACTTGCATCGCCGTGTCGGATGCTACCTCTCTCAGTAGGAACTCGAAACGATCGCCGCCCGGTCGCCGCGCGGTTCGTTTCGATACTCGTAGCGGGTACTCCCGCGGTTTCCCCGTCGCGTCGTCTCCGTTTTCCACGCCTCCGCGGTAGCCGCTCCTCGTCCGTGCCTATTTCTTTATGGCTAATCACTAAGCGGGATTAATTCATCGTAGTAATCGACGCATGCCCGACACGACTGACGCGGACACCGACGTCGATGCGGCGCTCGCGGACGCGAAGACGATGGTCGAGACCGACGCGATCAGCCACCGACAAGCCGAGGTGTACGCGCTGTGTGAACTGCACGGGATCGGCCGCGCCGAGACCGCGGTCGTCCTCAACCTCTCGCCCGACACGGTCGAGAGCCACCTCGAGGCGGCGCGTCGGAACGTCCGCGAGGCGCGCGATCTCGTCGACTTCCTCGAGACGACCGGGTAGCGACCGTCGAACCTGGCTGCACCCGGATTTCCCGCCCCGGGGCCGCGACTCGGCTTCCCAGGGGATACCGTACCCTCGACGGGGGAGCGTCCGCTCCACTACCGGGCGGGAGGGCGAGGAGCGCGCCGCTGGTCGTACTTCGGCCACGGCGCGTCACGGACCACGGGCCGTTCGACCAGCAGTTCGGATCCCCACTTCGACGCCGGACGTCGAGTCCCGGGCCGCGACGGTGGATGCCCCCGCCGTAGCCTTATGCAGCTATCCGGAGACGAGTACGACATGGCCGTCCACGCGCTGGAGGACCTCGACGACGCGTACGACGTGACGAGGGCGTTCCTTTGGCCGGTCGACCGTACCCGCTGGATCAAGCTGGCGCTCGTCGTCCTCCTCGTCGGCGGCCCGGGGACGAACCACACCTCGGTCCGGTACAACCTCCCGGCCGACCGAGTGCCCCCCGCGGCGGCCCCGACCTGGGCCAGATCGACGTCGGGGTCTGGCTCGTGATCGGCACCGTCGTCGGCGTCGTCGTCCTGCTGGGATCGCTCCTGCTGCTCGTCGGGTCGATCATGGAGTTCGTCCTCGTCGAGTCGCTACGCAACGAGGAGGTGCTCGTCCGGCGGTACTGGGGCGACCGCTGGCGTCAGGGCGTCCGGCTGTTCGGCTTCCGACTCGTCGTCCGGCTGCTCGTCCTCGGGAGCCTGGCGGTGCTGGCGGCGCTGGTCGTCGTTCCGGCCGCGGTGGGCGGCGGTCCCGGACCCGGCGCGCCGGTCGGCGGAGTCGGCGTACTCGCCGTCCTCCTGCTCCTGCCGACGTTCCTCGTCCTCGCGCTCGTCGTCGGCCTCGTCGACGGGTTCACGACCGTGTTCGTCGTCCCCGTCATTGTGCTGGAGGGCGTCGGCGTGCTCGACGGCTGGCGTCGGCTCTGGCCGACGATCGTCGCCCACCCCTAGCAGTATCTCGCGTACGCGATCGCCGGGTTCGTGCTCACGGCCCTGGGTGGCATTCTCGTCGCCATCGCCGTCGCCGTCGCCGCCCTGTTGCTCCTGATCCCGTTCGGCATCCTCGGCGCGGTCGGGGTGCTCCTGTTGACGGCGGTGCCGCCGCTCGGGGCCGGCGTCCTCGCGGTCGTGGGGCTGCTGTTCGCGCTCGCGACGCTCGTCGTCGTCGCGCTCGCACGGGTGCCCGTGGTGACGTACTTGCGCTACTACGCGCTGCTCGTGCTCGGCGACGTGGACGAGCGGCTCGACCTCGTTCCGAAGCGACGGGCGGCGATCCGGAGTCACGCGTGAGCTAGCCTCGCCGAGAACGCGTCGCAGTTCCCCGCACTCATCGTCCCGAAAGCGGTCGTGGAGGAGGCGACACCTCGGAACACCGGACGCCACCGTCGACCGTCGATGGGATCACGAGAACGAAAGCCCGTGAACCGGAAACGCGGCCTCGTTCATCGCGTCACGACTCGGGCCGGGGCCGACCGGGCGTCGGAGCCGCGGCTACGGGTTCCAGGTGTGACGGGCGACTCGAGACCGGGGCTCTCGAACCCTCGACGACGCGAACGGGGGAAAACCGACTTCGCCACTCGGATCCGGCGAACGTCCTCGTATCCGATCAGGTTCCCACCAGACCCTCCGGGACGTACTCGTTCTCCCACTGGCGGCGGCGACGGAGCTCCCGCAGCCCCTGACGCGTGATCTGGTAGGTGTTGGCGCGGTCGTTCAGCTTCCCCTTCCGGACGAGCCCGCGCTCGGCGAGTTCGCCCAGGTTGTTGTACAGGCGAGCATTGCTGATCTCCTCCTCGTAGTGGTTCTGGAGGCTCCGCTTTATCTTCATCCCGTGCGGTTCGGCGAAGCTCGATACCGTGTACAACAGGTCTCGTTGGAATGCGGTGAGGTCGAACATGTTGTCACGCGCGAGTTGCGCGAAGCTACCTCCTCGCCCCCGTACCGTACTTATATGCCGTGTAATCCCCCGCTGCGGGCTCGAATCGTCCGAAAGAGGGCACTTATCGGACCGATAGTAAAGCCCCACGCGTGCTCGTTGCCGGTATGGGCATGGACGCTGTCTCGACGGAGTGCCCGCGTTGTCGAACCGCGTTCGACGGCGTCTCGGAGGTCGACCGACACGGGATGCCGGGCGTCGGAACCGGGGACTCGCTGTACGGCGGGAGCGTGACCTGTGACCGGTGTGGCGCCGAGTTCGAGGTGTACTACTACCCGTGAGTCACGCGCGGGCGAGTCGCTCGGCCGCGGTCCACGCTCACGGGTGTCAGCCCTCGAGGACCAGTTCGGAGTCGACCTGTCGGCGTTCCCACTCGAGACGTCGCTGGATGACCCGCTTACCGCGCGGCGAGACGCGGTACTCGTTGGTCCGGCCGTCGCGCTCGCTCTTCAGCACGTAGCCCTCCTGAATGACGACGCCGAGGTTGTCGTAGATCCGGCCGGGGAGGATCGGTTCGTCGAGTTTCCGCTGGAGTTCGCGCTTCAGCTGCTGCCCGTTCGAGGTGCCCATCCCGCTGAGGACGAACAGGAGATCCCGTTGAAACCCCGTCAGTTCGTGCATGTGGCCGGAAGACCGAGATGTGGGAACATATGTGGTCGTGATTGTTGAGAACCCTTGCAGCCGGAGAAAGCGACTGCAACGGTCGGAAACCGGTTTAGCGTGTGTATAGTGAACAGCCCTCGGGACAGTGTTGAACCACCGGGGCAGTGGCAGTTCGGGGGGACGAACTGTCTCGGTCGCGAACGCCCGCCCTGGTCGGTCGCGTTCGCGCGTCGTAGTGCACCGTGGCTTCAGAGGGGCGAGGGCCGTCCCGTCGCACGCCGTCGCGTCGCCGGGCGACGGCTTCCCGTCGGGAGGGCTACTCGTCGTCCCGGAAGGGCGTCTGCGGGCCGTCGTCGCCGAGTTTGACGACGTTCTCGCGGCCGATGGTGATCTTCGTGATCTCGCCTTCCTCCTCCATGTTCGAGAGCAGGCGGCTCACCTTCGACGCGGACCACCCGGTCTCCTCGGTGAGCGACTTCTGTGGCATCGGGCCGTCGTGTTCCCGCAGGAGTTTCAGAACGCGGTCCTCGTCCGTCAGGATCTGCGTTGTCGTCGTCCCGTCCGATTCGGGAGTCGGGGACGCCCCGTTGCGGTCGTCGCCCCCGGTCCTCGCCCCGACGTCGGACGCGGCGGGTTGGAAACCGGACGAGAGCCGGCCGGCGATGGCGCCCCCGTACTTCCAGTAGAGGACGATCCCGGGGACGACGACCACGAACAGGACGGCGGCGACGACGTCGAACGGCGACGTGGGCGCCGTTCCGAGTTCGACCTCGGTTCCGTCGTTCAGGCCGTCGCCGTCCGTGTCGGCCTCGAGCGGATCGGTGTCGTGTTCGTGGACCTCCGCGGCGTCGTCCAGCCCGTCGCCGTCCGTGTCGGCCTCGTTCGGGTCGGTGCCGTACTCGTGTACCTCGGGGCCATCCTCCAGCCCGTCGCCGTCCGAGTCGGGGTCCATCGGGTCGGTGTCGTGCTCGTTCACCTCGGGGCCGTCCTCCAGCCCATCGTCGTCCGTGTCGGGGACGGTGGCGTTCGTCGGCCCGTCTATCTCGAGGCTATCCCTGATCCCGTCGTCGTCCGTGTCAGCATCGAGGGGATTGGTCCCGTACTCGTCGACCTCCTTGCCGTCGTCGAGGCCGTCGTCGTCGGTGTCGGACGAGTGGACTTCGGTCCCCAGCTCCAGTTCCTCCTCGTTGGTCAGCCCGTCGTCGTCGAGGTCGCCCTCGCGGTTCATGACGTAGACCGGGAAGGTCGTCCGATCGGACGGCTTGCTGTCGTTCGTGACGCTTCGGTACTCGACGGTTACGTTCTGCTCGCCGACGTACGCGGCCGGCCAGCTCTGGAAGGTGATGTTGGTCGTTCCGTTCGATCTGACGGGTTGGCAGTCGAGCGTCTGGACCGACTCGTTGGGGCCTGGTTTCGTGGAGACGCAGAGCTCGTAGCCGCTCCGGTAGCCGTCCTCCCCGATGTCGACCGAGAGCGTGTGCTGGTCCCCCTGCCAGAGGTACGTCGTGTCGCCCTCGACGGGCACGACGCCCGGCCCGTCGTATGAGACCTCCTCGATCGTGGGGTCGGTAGCGTCGGCCATCGCGACGGACGGAGCCGACTGGGTGCCGTTTACCGAGGTGGGGGGAGTCGACTGGGTACCGTCCGCCACGACGGGGGAGGCCGACAGGGAGAGTAGCAGCGTGACGACTACGAGGGCCGCGACGGTTCTCCCGGACCGCCGCGCCGCCCGATCGGGCCCGGTCATGAATCTCTCTACGTAGGGATTCCGATGCGCGCTCAAATAGATTCGCTTTCTCACCCGAGGCCGGCGTTCGGAGGCGGGCCACGGCCGAACGACGTAATATTCGTGCGAACCGGCCCAAAACTGATCGGAACCGCGCGTCGAATCGGTTCGAAGGAGGGCAACGTCCGTATCGAGCCGGCCGAAATCGGCATGAAAACGGAACCACGTGGCTCGAAGTCGGCTGCTTTCGGTCGGCATCTCCTTCCAGGGTGAGCGAGGGACGGTGGCCCGGCGAGTCGGGCGGCCGGCCCGACGCTTCCGCCCGCCTCGGAGAACGGTCAGTTTCTGATTCATTATTTATTCTTGATAGGTAGGTTCGATCTTCCACGTGATCCCGTGAGTTCCGGGGCGCGTGCGGATCGGACGTCCGCCCACGGGATCCGATCGATGCGCGATCCCGGGCGGTTCGATCGGCCGGAACCGTCCGGCCGGTAGCGTGACGATACCGGAGGTCGCCGTTCGATCGGCGGCCCTCGAGGGCACGGATCGCGTACCCGACGCCGACAGTCCGATCGACCACCGCCGACGCTCCCGGGCTTGAACGTCGGCCAGCCCCGACGAACCGGAGACGCCGACGCTGGAGTCGCCAACCGAACTCACCGCCGCAGTAGCCGCGAGTCCGGCGCGAGCGTACTCGACCGGACCGGTCGTGTGGACGGCTCCGTCCCGATCGACCGCTCGGTAGCGCCGCGTCGCGGCGCGCCGTCGCGCTTACATCCCCCATAATAACGTCCGTCGATGCCCGTTCCGTAGGTATGATGCGGCCAAGCGGGAACAAGCTGCCATCCACCCCCGTCCCGGCGGTCGCCGGGGCCGGACCGCTGCGCGACGTGCCCGGTCCAGGTAGCCTCCTCCCCGGACGGACGGTCGACGTCCGGGGTCCCCGCTCGACCGCCGCCCGAACCGACTGGGGGGCGACGACGGGAGGACCGCGAACGCGCCGACTCGACGGCCCGCGCTCGCTCACCTGCCCTCCCAGGGTGATCTCACGTGCGTAAGGTGATCTCACGTGCCTAACGTCGAGGACGCCGACTCCAGGGGCCTCTACCCGGCGATCGGGGGCTCGTTCCCCTCGATCCACGGGCTGTGGGGGCTCGGCATCGCGCTCGGCGTCGGGACGGTCGTCGGGATCAGCTACCTCCTCACGCATCCGTATCCGGCGTACGGCGCCGGGTTGTACCTGCAGATCGCCGAGCAGATCGTGGACAACGGCTACCGCCTCCCGGTCAGCGTCCCCAACTACACGGCCGACGGCGTCCCCTTCGCGTACCCGCCGCTGATGTTCTACGTCAGCGCGGTGTTGATGGACGTCGGCGGGGTCACCCCGCTGGCGCTCAGCCGGTACCTCCCGGTCGTCGTCACGACGCTGTATCTGGTCCCGTACTACTTCCTCTCGCGGGAACTTCTCGACTCGAACCTCGAGGCGACGATCGCGACCACGCTGCTTGCGGTGACGCCGCCGACCCTGCAGTGGCACCTCTCGGCGGGCGGGCTGGTCCGGGCGCCGGCGTTCCTCTTCGCGCTCGCCGGGATCTACGTCGGCGTCAAGCTGTTCAGGTCCGGGTCGGCCCTGCTGCTTTTCCCCGCCACGATCCTGTTCGGCCTCACCGTGCTCACCCACCCCGTGTACACGGTGTTCTTCGTCGTCAGTTACCTGCTCGTCTACGCCGTGCTCGACCGCTCGATCCGCGGGTTGTTCCTGGGGGCGGTCGTCGGGTTCGGCGGGATCGCGCTCGCCGCACCGTGGTGGCTACGGGTGATCTCCATCCACGGCGCCGACGTGTTCACGTCGGCCGCGGGGACGCACTCGGGGCTGCTTGGCGGACCCGGCCGGATTCTCGAGGAGTTCGTGTACACGCTGGCCGGGGACCCGTCCTCAGCGATGTTCTTCGTCCTCGCGTACGCCGGGATGTTCTACGTCCTCGGAACGGGCCGGGTGCTCCTGCCCGCGTGGCTCCTCACGGCCGGGCTGGTGCTCGGGAAACACCGGTTCCAGTTCGTCGCCGGGTCGATGCTGGCCGCGGTGTTGCTGTCCTCGCTGGTGGAGAACGCGGTGCGCGAACGGATCCCCGCTGGAAGCTGGCGCTGGGCCCCGCGCGTGGCGCTCGCCGTCGTCGTCGTCGCGAGCGTCTCGGTCGGGGCGCTGTACGGCGCGGGAGGGCTGGCGATCGGGGGCGCCGACGGGCCCGACCAGCCGCAGTTCATCGACGGCGACGACAGGCGGGCGATGCTGTGGGTGGGCGACCACACGAATCGGTCCGCCGGCTTCGTGGTCCTCGGCGACGTCGCCGAGTGGTTCCCGATGTTCACCGACCGGACCATCCTCGTCGGCCCGTGGGGCGTCGAGTGGACGAGTCCGAAGCAGTACGCCACACAGCTGTCGCTGTACGAGAACGTCTCGACCTGCCCGACCGAACGGTGCGTGACGGAGGCGCTCGGGTCGCGGAACCTCACGCCGGAGTACCTCTACGTGCCGAAGGGGACCTACACCATCCGCGGGGCGGAGTACGAGGGGACCGCCGGACTCCGCCACTCGCTGGTCAGTTCCGACCGGTACCGGCTCGTGTACGAGAACGAGGGGGCTTCCGTCTTCCGCGTCACGAACGAAACCGAGTCGACCGAACTGGTCGACGTTCCGTCGGTCGGAGGTCCGCCGTCGCCCGTCCCTGCACGTTGATCCCGGGTCAGTGCCGGACCGCGTCGAGAACCGCGAGCAGGCCGAACAGCCCGACGATCGAACCGGAGGCGACGGTCGGGGAGACGCGGGCGAGCGGACCGAACGACGTCGCGACGCCCGCGAGCAGCAGCGCCGAGAGGACGACGGCGCCGAGGTAGTAGGCGGCCCAGTCGCCCCGGTCGACGCCCGCGTCGACCGGAATCGCCGCCGACCCCCGGTCGGGGGCCGATCTCCCCTCGAGAACGTACCGGTTCTCGTCGGCCCCGCGGCGGCTGACGAGGCCGCGATCGACGTCGAAGACGATCAGGCCGGCGCCGTCGAGCGCCGGGAGGTCCTCGTCGTGGAGGCGTTCGTGGAGGTCCGCCCACGACTGATCTCGGCCGATGCCGCCCACGGGCGACGGTCCGGCGTCCTCGAGCTCGTCGGCCAGCCGGTCGACGGTCACCGGCGTCTCGATCGCCTCGAGGGTCAGCACGATCCGCTTGCGTCGGTCCGCGATCTCCCCATCGGCGTAGGCCGACTCGCTCATCTCGTCACCCCGTCGCGGCTCCGCGCGGGACGCGGTCGCCCCGCGCGGCTCGGGGCCCGGTCGACAACACGGTTCTCGGCCATCGGTTCGACGATAGCAGGGAAAAAGCATATATGTTGGGGACGGGTCAGGTGTGTCCCGCCCTCGCGTCCCCCGGTCAGCCCGCTCGGTGCTGGAGGCCCGCGACCAGCGAGAGCGCGAGGCCCGGGTACTGTCGCGCGGTGGGGCGGCGCGCCCGGCGGAGGTACCGCATCCCGCGGAGCAGGTTCCCCTCCGAGAGGTGGGCCTTCCCGAGCATGTACCGGTGGGCGCCGACGACGTCGTACCCCTCGGACTGGAGCTCCGACACCGTCTCCGAGAACGCCCGGACGTAGTGCTGGTCGGCCGCCTCGAGGTCCGTCGCCGACGGGTTCCCCGACTTGTGGCGACGGACGAGCGGGGCGTTGACGTAGGCCAGTTTGCCGCGCTGGAGCACGCGGATGAGGAACTCCGAGTCCTGGAAGCGATCGAACGACTCGTCGAAGCCGTCGATGTCCTCCACCACGTCCGAGCGAACGATGAGCGTCGATCCGGCGCTGGTGTGCAGGTCGTCCGAGAGCACGAGTCGGACGAGCTCCTCGCCGCCCTCCGCCCCCTCGGTCACCCTGCGACGCGAGAACAGGTGGGTCGCCAGCTTCCGGACCACGCCCGGTTCCGACTCCGGGACCATCTCGACGCCGCAGTAGGCGGCGACCCAGTCGTCGGAGCGGCGTTCGAGCAGGTCGACCTGCCGTTCGAGTTTACGGGGGAGCCACTCGTCGTCCGAGTCGAGGAACGCCATGTACTCCCCGGAGGCGTGCTCGATCCCGGTGTTCCGCGCCGCGCTCCCCCCCTGGTTCGTCTCGTGCTGGATGAACGTCACGCGGGGGTCGTCGTACGACTCCATCACGGACGCCGTCCCGTCGCTCGACGCGTCGTCGACGACGATCGCCTCGAGGTCGTCGTACGTCTGCGCGAGGACGCTGTCGAGCGTCCGCCGGAGCGGTTCCGCCCGGTTGTACGTCGGGATGATGACGCTGACCGTGGGCATCTGTCTACCGACCACTGGGGACCGGGACACGTTATTATCGGCACGCTAAGGCGGACGGCCCTCGGATTCCGGTTCGACGGGGAGATGACGCGGACGGACGACCGGACGGCGGGGAGCGTCGGGAGAGGACGGCCGAACGGGACGACGGGACCGACGAGGAGGACGACCCGGTGACGCGGACGGGCGACGACGGGAGGGAATCGGCGTCCTCGGACCGGCGTCGACGGGCGGTCCCGTCTTCGACCGACGGTCCCCTCCTCCGAATCGTATAACCGTTCAGGGAGGTCGGAGTACCCATCGATCCGATTATATTTCATCCCGAGGTTCGTCGGTTCGATCCGGCCGAACCGTCCCCCTGACCCGGCGCCTTATCGGGGTCATAATAAACTGCGCGCGCCGGCACCGGTCGGTATGGACGCCGCCGTCGCCCACGAGCACGGGAGCGCAATTCTCGAGGAGATCTCTCGCGCGGTCATCGTCGAGGAGGACGTACTCCGGACCATCCTGACCGGCGTGATGGCCGACGGGCACGTGCTGCTGGAGGACGTGCCGGGCACGGGGAAGACGCTCACCGCTCGCAGTTTCGCGACGGTGCTGGGGCTGTCGTTCAACCGCATCCAGTTCACGCCCGACCTCCTGCCGGCCGACGTCACGGGGACGAACGTGTTCGACGAGGGCGCCGGCGAGTTCGAGTTCAGCGAGGGCCCCCTCTTCGCGAACGTCGTGCTCGCCGACGAGATCAACCGCGCCTCCCCGAAGACGCAGGCGGCGCTGCTGGAGGCGATGGAGGAGGGGCAGGTGACCGTCGACGGCGAGACGTTCCCGCTCCCGGAGCCGTTCTTCGTCATCGCGACCCAGAACCCCGTCGAGCGGGGCGAGGGGACGTTCCCGCTCCCGGAGGCCCAGAAGGACCGGTTCCTCGTCAAGAGCAGCATCGGCTACCCCGACGAGGCGGGCGAACTCGAACTGCTCGACCGCCGCTCGGCGCGCGAGACGTCCGCGCCGACGGTGTCCCGGCGATTGGACCCCGAGGACGTTCGAAGGCTCAGGCGGGCACCCGAGCGGGTGCGCGTCAGCGACGACGTCAAGCAGTACGTCGTGGACGTCGTCCGCGGGACGCGCGAGGACCCGCGGGTCGACGTGGGCGTCTCCCCCCGGGGGTGCCAGCGCCTGTTCGAGGTCGCCAGGGCCCGGGCCGCGGTCGCCGGCCGGGCGTACGTGACGCCCGACGACGTCGGCGACGTCGCCCACCCGGTGCTCGACCACCGGCTGGTGCTGACGGCGGACGCGACGGTGAACGACGTCGAGCGGGCGACGGTGGTGGACGACCTCCTCGAGGAGGTCCACGTGCCGACGGTCGAGCGGAAGCCCGCCCGGTGATCGGCCGACTGGTTCGTCGGACCCGGTCGGTTCGGTCCGCCGGATGCGATCCGGGACGCCGCTTCGAACGCGATCCGGGATGGCCGAGTTCAGCCGTGGAGCGCCCCTGCCAGAAGGAGAACTGACGCGAGAAGCAGCGCCAGCGCCGGCAGCGGGAGGCCGGACGAGCCGACGTCCGAGACGACGGTGCCCGCGCCCACGGCGACGCCGCCCACTAGCAGGCTCCCGGCGCCGTGGGCGGCCTCGAGTCGCCGGGTCGTCGCGCGCCGTCCGAGCTGTTCCCCGACGTTGACGGCGTTCTCGCCTAGGTCCCACGCGAGGAACGTCGCCGCGCCGCAGACGAGCAGCGTCCGGAGCGGCACCGAGCCGAACAGCCCGGCTGCGAGGACCGAGAGCGTGACGCCCGCCGCGCCGAGTTTGAGCAGCCCCCGCGAGCCGGAGCCGCGGAGGGGGGCGAGCGCGAGCGCGAGCGCGAGGAGGCCCGCCATCCCCGGCAGGGAGACGAGCGCCTCGCCGAGGTCGGCGGTCGCCGTCGCGGCGACGGCGAGCGCGCCGACCCAGGCGACGAGGCCGACGAACGCGGCCACGACGCCGAGCGGGCGATGGTCGCGCCGGAACAGGGCGAATCCGCCGGCGAGGACTCCCAGCGTCGCTAGCTGGCCGACCAGGGCCAGTCGCGCGGTCCCGTTCGGGGCGAGCAGCCACACGGTGACGCCCGCGACGAGCACCGAGGCCGTCCCGCTCGGCACGGTCGGGCGCTTGACGGGTTCGACGACGGTCACGGGAGGCCCACCCCCGCGTTCGCGAGCGCCGCCGCCAGCGGCGCCGACGGGTCCCACTCGACGACCGGGACATCCGCCTGCCGGAGCCGCCGGACCCGGTGCGCCCGCTCGACCGTCGCCAGCCGCCGTCCGGTGCTCCCCCGTTCGGTCACCTCGGGCGAGACGACGCTGACGGCGTGACCCTCGGCCTCGAACTCCCGGGCCGCCGCCACGGCGTCGTCGTCACACAGCGGCGAGACGAGGACGACCTGGGCGTTCGGCGGGAGGCGCTGGCGGAGCCGCGAGACCCGCTCGTCCACCGGGGGGTCCCCGTCGGCCGCCGGCGGCCGGGAGGAGAACGCGGGGTGGGTCGCGAGCAGCGACTGGGCCCTCACCCGGTGGTCCCGGCCGGCTCCCGGCGGCAGCCAGCAGTCCGACCGGCCGAGCGCGGCGATGCCGACCCGGTTGCGGTCCTCGAGGGCGGCGACGAGCAACTGCTCGGCGGCCGCGACGCCGGACGCGACAGCGTGGGGTTCGTCGGCCCGGCCCCGGTAGGCGGGCGCGCGCGCGTCCACGAGCACCACGACCGTCGCCGCTCGCTCCTCGCGGAACTCGACCGTGGTGAGCTCCCCCCGCTTCGCGTAGCGGTTCCAGTCGATCCGGCGCATCGAGTCGCCGCGGCGGTACTCCCGGGTGCTGTGGAACTCGATGCCCGTCCCGCCGTGGCTCGCCGGGATCCGCCCGGCCGCGTCGACCGTCTGCGAGCGCAGCGGCGCGGACGCGTCGTCCGCGCTACAGTCGATCTCGGTCTCGTCGGCCAGCGTCGTCTCGGCCTCGCGTGCGCCGCTCACGTCCCGCACCACGACCGTCGCGGGTTCGAACGGGTGGCGCCCCTCCGCGGCCTCCACCTCGTAGGAGAACGTCGCCGCCTCGCCCGCCCGCAGCGCCGTCCCGTGACGCGGCGCGCCGCCGGTGACCGACAGCGACGGCGGGACGCCGTCGACGACCCGGAGGTCCGAGAGCGGCCGGTCGCCGGCGTTCCGGACCGTGACCGTGACCTCGACCCGCTGTCCCCCCGTCGGCGCGGCGTCGCTCACCCGCCGTTCGAGGTCGAGTTCGATCGACGGCGTCGGCGTCGTTCGCGGGTACGCGGCGTACACCACGCCGACCCCCGCGAGCACGAGCAGGCTCGGTCGGTTCGCGACCAGCCCGAGCGCCCCGGCCGCGAGGGTGACGGCGAGGACCCCCCGCCACCGGTTCGTACCGGCGAACTCGGTCACGCCTCACCCCCCGCGTCCGACGCGCGAGCGACGACCTCCTCGGCGGCCCGGCGCGCCCGTCGCTGGGCCGGCGTCTCCCCCCGAAGCGCCGCCCGGAGGAGCGTCGGGAGCGACGCGGACCGGCCCGACGACGACAGGAACGCCGCCGCGTCGGGGTCGTCGGTCCACCGCCCGTCGTCCACCCGCCGCCGGGCCTCCTCGCCGCCACAGCCGGCCGACCGCATCGTCACGTCGACCGCGCACGCGCGAAGGCGCTCGCGGACGGACTCGCGCGCCGACCGGCCGACGACCGGAAGCCCAAACCCGACGCTCCCGACGCGGTCGTCGAACCCGGCGCCCGGTGCCGGGACGGCGACCGGGCGCTCGGGGTCGGGCATCCGCGCCTGTTCGACGTTGCTCGCCCGCCCGGAGACTGCCATCGCGGCCGCCACGACCAGCCCGCCGGCGGCGATGGCCACCAGGAACAGGTAGTCGTTGCCGAGCGCGGCCACGGCGTCGTCGACGAGGTCGGCCGCCGGTCCCTCGCCCGAGCCCAGGACGGCGAGTCCCAGCAGGGCGACGCCGGCGGCCCCCAGCACGACGCGGCGTCGCTTCATTCGCCCCCCTCGCCGCGGTACTGGGCGCGGAACCGCTCGATGCCCTCGCGGGCGCGGGCCAGTCGCCCCTCGGTCACCGGCGCGTCGCCGTAGGTCACCTCCTCGAACGGCTCGGTGACCTGCCTCGCGACCTCGGGGTCGACGCCGGCTTGGACCGCCGCGGCGGCCACATCCCCCGGCGTCGCCGCCAGGTCGTCGTCCAGGTCGAGCCGTCGGGCCATCTCGCACCACGTCCGGGCGACGTCGTTCGACGGCGACGACACGAGCGGGGCTCCCGGACCGCTCGCGCCCCCGTTCCGGGCCGGTCCGAACCGCTCCAGCACCGCCGCGAACAGCGCCTCGAGGCGGCGGGGATGCCGGACCGCCGCCGCCACGACGCCGAGCAGGAGGAGCACGGGCAGGAGCGACGACAGCAGCCCGAGGAGCGCCCGCAGGAGCGCCAGAAGCCGGTCGAAGAGGTTCGACTCGGTCACCGGGCCGGGCTCCTCGTCCCCCTCGGCGGTCGGCGCGGACCGGTCCTCGGACTCCGCGTCGGACCCGCTCTCCTGGGAGCCGTCGTCGGCCGACCCGCCGCTCGTCTCGTCCGACCGCTCGCTCGCCTCGCCCGACTGCTCGCTCCCGTCGCTCGGCTCGCCGGCCGACGGGTCGGAGTCCCCCTCGGCGGACTGCCGGTCCCCCTCCCCGGGCTCCGACTGGAGCTGTTCCTTCAGGCTGCCGACCTCGTCCGAGGGGAGGGGGATCGAGTCCATGTCGAGTTCGATGACGTCGTCGGGAGTCGTGTCGACGGAGGCGTCGAGCGTCGCCGCCGACGTCCCGAGGGCGAACAGACAGCAGAGCGCGAGCGCCGCGGACAGAGCCTGTTCGCCCGTCACGTCGCGTCACCTCGATCACGTGACGGTCGCACCTGGGATGCCAATCTGAACGACGGTTCCCCGTCGGGCACCCTTATTATGGGCACCGTAAGCGCGTGACTATCGGACCGATAATAAACAGGGCGGGGCGTGTCCGCACGAGCGTCCGAAATGACAACCGATAGATGGCGACCGAGACGACGAATCCTCACACTGCTCCTCGTGGGCCTGCTCGTGGTGTCGGCCGGCTGTGCCGGCCTGGGCGGCGACGGCACGTCCACGCCGGACGCGGAGACCGACGCCGCAGAGACCGACGCCGCGACGCCCGACTCGTCGCCGGAGTCGACGACCGACGACGGACACGAGCACACGCACGGGAACGAGACGGAGGGGACGAGTGGGAACGACACGTCGACGAACGCGTCCGCCGAGGCGGACGGGAAGCTGACCGTCGTCGTCGCCGGCGACGAGGTGGCGCTCCAGGAGCAGTCCCAATCCGAGGGCAGCGCCTTCTGGATCGACGTGGACGACCCGCACGCCTGGCACGCCTCCGACGCCGAGCAGCCGGTCGCCGAGGCGCTCTCGACGCTCGGGATCGACGCAGGTCCCGACGAACTCTCCTACGACGGCGAGACCTACAGCGCCGGCGACGACGGCACGTCGATCAACGTCCGCGTCAACGGCGAGGAGGTCGACCCGACCGAGCACACGCTCTCGGACGGCGACGAGGTCTGGGTCACCGTGGAGACGGCCGACATGGACGTCGACACGCCCGGCGAGTACATCAAGGCCGACCAGCAGCACATCCACGGCCCCATCACCTTCGAGGTGGACGGCGAGGAGGTCGACTTCAGCGAGGACAGGTACCAGTCCGGCCACCAGCACTTCCACTTCGAGGGCGGGTCGGGGAACCCCTGGCACGCTCACTCGTACAGCATCACCCTGGAGTGGGCGATGAACACGCTCGAGGGAATCGAGGTGAGCGAGAACTCGGTCACCTACGACGGGACGACCTACGACGGGAGCGACTCGGACACGACCGTCACCATCGAGGTGAACGGCGAGTCGGTCGATCCCTCGGAGTACTTCCTCAAGGACGGTGACTCGGTGAACATCGTCGTGGAGACCGAGGAGTAGGCCTGGCCGGTCCCCGGCAACGACGCGACCGATCGCCGCTTTTTGGAACCGGATGCGGCCGTCGACCGACGACCACCGGCGGCGACGAGGACCGTCACGGGTAGTGGGCGAACCTACGGGTGGTCGGCGAACGGTGGTTCTCGAACCGTCGAGGAGGAGGAGGAGCCGTCACGAAGCGGCAGCGGGGAGCGCCGTCACGCGGTGCGTGGCGTTCGTGGCCCGTCGGAGGGCGTCACCCGTCGGGATGCTCGTTGTCGCGCATGGTGGTGTTCTCCGACCCCTTGTCCCAGACGCCGTTGTACAGTTTGTTGCTGAGGATCTCCGCGTCCTCGGTTCCGTCCAGCAGCTTGAGCGCCTCGTACCCGTCGAGCGACTTCGCCGTCACGCACCGGATGAAGGTCCGGTCGCTCGCGTTGACGATGGGGATGTGGCTGGTCTCGTAGTAGCCCGAGTAGACGTAGCAGTCGTCGCCCCCGATGTAGAGGCCGCGACGGTAGTCGGATCCGGGCTGTTTCACGACGGGACGGCGGAACCGGCACTCGTCGCGCATACACCGGATGGCGTGACGCCCCGACGACCCGCTGGCGTCGCCGGTCACCCGCACCTGGTAGCAGTCGACGACCCCGCCGTCCGACTGGATGTAGATCGCGTGGCCGGCGCCGTCGATCTCGACGTCGGTGTCGTAGATGTCCGTCGGGCCGGAGCCGCTGCGGACGACGATGCCGTGGTTCGTCTCGTCGCCGACGTAGACGGAACTGTTCTGGATGCGGGCCTTCTCGACGTCGCTCATCACGGTGATGGCGTGGCCGTTCGGCACGTCGAGCCGGATCTCGGTGTCGTACACCCAGAGGTGCTTGCCGGCGTCCAGGCGGATCCCCCGCTGGTTCCCGTCCTCCGGGCGGCTGTCGTCGACGACGACCGTCGCCCCCTTGACGTAGCTGTAGTCGCCCGCGATCCTGAGGCTCGCCGAGTTGCTGTTCTTGTAGACGCCGCCCTTCACGACGACCCGGCCGTCCGTTCCGGAGACGTAGAGGCCGTTGTCGGGGAACGCGCCGAGTTCACAGTCGCGGAACCAGAGTTTGCCCTGGTGGCTGCCCGGGACGAGGACGCCCGTCGGGCCGTCCTCGATCGAGCCGATGGTGTTCTCGGAGTACGCCCCGCCGTCGGGCGCGCGGAACCCCTCGACGTAGGAGATCCCGTTCGGATCGAGGACGCTGAACAGCGCCGGGCCGAACGAGCCGATGTCGTGCTGGCCCACGATGTCGATGTCGCGCACGAGCATGTCCTGCTCCACGTACGCCTCGATCGCGCGGAAGCCGCTCTGGTCACGGGTGAAGTCGAAGTCGAACCCCTCGAAGTGTAGTTCGTCGCCCGGCTCGTACGTGACGCCGAGTCGGAAGAGCCGCGTCGGCCCCTCGAAGGACCCCTCCGTGGAACTCCGGCCGTCCATCTCCTCGACGGTGCCGGGGACGATGGTGGCGTCGTCGCCGACGAACCCGACGTGCTCGAAGTCGGTGAACCGGAACTGCTCGGTCATCAGGTACTCGCCCTCCGGGAACTCGATGAGCGTGTCGTCGGCGGCGTGCTCCTCGAGGATCGGGACGATGTTCTCGTCGCCGTTCGGATCGGCGCCCGCCTCGACGATGTCGACCACCTCGTCGTAGTCGCCGGTCGCCGTCGCCGTTCCGATGGCCGAGAGCGATGCGACCCCGCCAGCGATGCCGCCGAGATACGTCCGCCGGTTCAAAACGCGGTTCTCACGTGTACCGTCTCGCTCCGACATGCGTTGGGTACAGAGGGGTTCCTTGCAATAAGACTTTATAGTTATAAAAATGTATTTGGTAAATAACCAGCAAACGTTCAATCAACACGACAGGTCGTGCGGTCGTGGGTGGAACGGGTCGACGTCGACGGCGTGCCCGAGGCTTACAGGAACTCGAGGTTGTCGGTCGTCAGGTCCGTCGTGCCCTTGTCGGTGATCCCGTTGTAGATGGTCGAGTCGGTGACGGTGACGCCGGAGTAGCCGTCGTAGAGCTTCAGGCCGGAGAAGCCGTCGTACGAACGCAGCGTCAGATCGTCGAGCGTGGTGTCGTCCGCGGCGCTGACGATGGGGTGGTGCGTCGCCTCGATGCGGCCCCCGTCGATCGTGCAGTTGTCGCCGAGGACGTCGACGCCGCGCCGGTAGTCGGTGCCGTCCATCTCGATGACGGTGTCGAGGATGACGACGCCCTTGCGGGTGACGCGGATGGAACTCCGCCCGTGGCGGCCCGGACCGCTCCCGGAGATGTTCGTCCGAAGGAGTTTGACCGGCGCGTCGCTCGAGTCGTTGTTCCCCTTGATGGAGATGGCGTTCCCGGTTCCCTCGAACTGGATGTCGCTGTCGAAGAGGTCGACCTCGCCGGCGTCCTTGCTGACGGTGACGGCGTGGTTGGACGAGCCCTCGCCGACGGCGATGGTGGACTCCTGGATGCGGGCGCTCTCGACGTCGTTCTTGACGACGATCGCGTGGCCCGACGGGTCCGAGAGGGTGACGTCCGTGTTGTACACCCAGAGGTGCTTGCCACAGTCCAGACGGATGCCCGGCTGGTTGCGGCCCTCGATCGAGTCGTCGACGACGACCGTCGCGTCCTGGATGTAGCTGTAGTCGGCCATCAGCCGGATGTTCGACGCACAGCTGTTCTTGTAGACGCCGCCCTTCACGACGACCCGCCCGTCGAGGCTCGACGCGTAGAGGCCGTTGTCGGGGAACGAACCGAGTTCACAGTCGCGGAACCAGAGTTTGCCCTGGTGGCTGCCCGGGACGAGGACGCCCGTCGGGCCCTTCCAGATGGTGCCGATGGTGTTCTCGGAGTGCTCCCCGCCGTCGGGCGCGCGGAACCCCTCGACGGTCGCGATGCCGTCCGGGTCGGTGACGCTGAACAGCGCCGGGCCGAACGAGCCGATGTCGTGCTGGCCCACGATGTCGATGTCGCGCACGAGCATGTCTTTCTCCACGTACGCCTCGATCGCGCGGAAGCCGCTGTGCTTCGCCGTGAAGTCGAAGTCGAACCCCTCGAAGAGCAGCTTATCGCCCGGCGAGTAGGTGACGCCGAGACGGAACAGCCGCGTCGGACCGTTGAAGGTGCCCTCCGTGGCGCTCCGACCCTCCATCTCCTCGACGGTGCCGGGGACGATGGTGGCGTCGTTGCCGACGACGCCGAAGTTCTCGTAGCCGGTGAACCGGAACTGCTCGGTCATCAGGTACTCGCCCGGCGGGAACATGAGGAGCGTGTCGTCGGCGGCGTACTCCTTCAGGAGCGGGCAGATGCACTCGTTGGCGTTCGTGTCCGCGCCGGCCTCGCTCATGTCGAGGACGGTGTCGAACCGATCGAAGTACTCCTCGTACCGTTCCGCGGTCGTGGCCGCCTTCACGCCGGGCGATAGCCCGGCCAACGCCGCACCGGTACCGATCGTCGCGAGCCCCTTGAGACACGTCCGCCGGCCCATGCCGGACCGCCGGCTCTCGTCGGACTGCTCGGAATCGCTCTGCTGGTCTGCTGAGTTCGGGACGTCACGTCCCAGTGTGTTCGTCACGATAATCGATAAGTTACCTATTAGGAACTACCTTCGGATGGAACTCTTTCACCTTTAAGTTTGTATCACACACCGTAACAAGGGTATGAAACGGTCTGCAAACGTCCGAAATGGTAATCAACGTTCCTCTAGTAAGACAGTAGATGATCACAAATACGGCGATATCAGCCTCCTCCCAGCCTGACTGACGCGTTCGGGAGGTTCGGAGCGGGGAGCGCCATTCCGCGGGAGAGCACCGGGGAGAGTGACGTTCATCCAACCATTGCACGGCTGAAAGTGTCCGAAACTGGCACCGAACGGGTTCCTCCGGCAGGGTCGACCGTCCGTCTCGGGAGCACGTTCCGCGGGGGCGACGGGACGGTGCGATCGGAAAAGCAGTCGCGGCCCGGTCGTGCCGAGTTCGTGGCGCGCTCGCCCGTTCCGTCCGGCCGTGGCGCGACCCGACCCGGTCAGCTCCCGTCGTCCGAGGAAACGAGTTCGTCCCCGACGAGCCGGGCCGTCGCACGGCGGAGTCGGTGGGACACGGCGGACGTCGAGACGTCCAGTTCGGCCGCCAGTTCCGCCTGGCTGGTCGTCCGCGGAACGTCGAAGTAGCCGAGTCTGTACGCCGTCCGGAGCGTCTCCCGCTGCAGTTCGGTCAGCCCGTTCGTGACGCCGTCGAGGTAGTCGGCCTCGTGGAGGCTGTCGACGCCGAACGAGATCCCGTGCTCCTCACAGAAGGCGCGGAGCGCGATGAGCGAGTCCCGGTCGGGGAACTGGACGTCCGCGCGCCAGCCGTCGTGGATCCCCTCGACCGACAGCGGGCGGGCGCCGAGTTCGAGGCTCGTCGGCGCGAGCAGGACGGCCGACTCCTCGAGGTCGATCCGGTAGATGCTGTGGTCCGGGAACGACCGGACGATCTCGAACGACACGACGCTCGAGTCAGCCTCGAGCGCGGACCGGACCCGGTCCGTCGAACTCCCCGAGATCGAGGCGGCCAGGCTTCGATCGCCGTTCGCGGAGACCGTGTGGTGGTCGGGTCGGATCGACACGTCGGGAAGCGAGCGGAGCGTCTCCGAGAGCGCGAGCGGCCCGCCGGAGAGTCGCGCCTCGGCGAGGATGACGGGCGTGCCCGCGTCGGACGTGGCATCGCCGTCGCCGTCCCCGTCGGGGGAACCGGCGTGGCGCCACCGTTCGCGCCGCTCGCCCGAAGCGTCCTCGGGAGCGGCAGCGTCCGTCGAATCCATGTGAACGACTTCCCGACGACGGGGTATGAGAGTTGTACCAATACACGTAGTGAGTGGTAACTATCCGGACTACGCGTGTGGTGAAATCGGCGTCGCGGGCGGGACGCGGAACGGCGGGACCGGCCGGGGAGGACGGTGGGTCGCTACCTCTCCTCGAGGAGCAACGTGAGCAACTTCCGCTCGGCGACCCGGAGGTGGTTGTTGAACGTCGGCTGGGTGATGCCGAGCCGGTCCGCGATCTCCTCGCCCGTGTTCGCGCGCGGCCACTCGAAGTAGCCGTTCAGGTACGCGGTGCGGAGCACCTCGAGCTGGCGGTCGGTGAGCAGTTCCTCGAGTTCGGCGCCGAACGTCTGCCTGGAGCGGAGCGGGCGCTCCCGGGAGCGCCGCGCGAGCAGCTCCGCGCCCGCGTGCTCGGCCCGGAGGCTCTCGACGAACCCGCGCACGTCCGCCGGCTGGGGGAGTTCGACCCGCAGGCGCGTCTCGCCCCCCGTCGCCGTCAGCTCCCGGATGGCCCCCCCGAAGCCGGTGACGTGGGAGACGATCGTCGGCTCCGCGACCGTGACGACGATGAGGCCGTCGTCCGAGTCCACGACCGAGGAGGCGTGCTCGACGGCGACGGACTCCTCGAGGTACGTCAGCACCGACTCGAGGGGGACGTCGCTCACGGACAGGTACAGCATCGAGGTGCCGTCCGAGTGGGGGACCGCCCCCTCGAACGTCACGCGGCCGCCGACGCCGGCGGCGATCCGGCTCGGCAGGTCGTTCGACTCCGGGATCCGGACGTCGAGTTCGACGACGCTGTCGGAGAGCAACGCCCGCCTGCTCTCCCACGCGTCGAGCCCGTTCGCCGTCGCGGTGGCGACGCCCTCGAACAGTCGGTCGGACGGCTCGTCGAACGCTCCCGGATCGTCCGCACAGACGGTCAACACTCCGTACAGCGTGTCCCCGTGTCGGAGCGGGAGGCTGAGGACCGACCGGTAGCCGCGGTCGAGCAGTTCCCGGCGCCACTGCTCGTTCATCCCCCCGTGAGCGACGTTCGGGACGAGCACCCGGTCGCCGGTCCGCGCCGCCCGGATCGCGGGTTCGGTGCGGTCCTCCCCGAGCACGAGCGAGACGGCGTCGACGTAGCCGCGCTCGGTCCCGGCCCACGCTCGCGGGACGAGCCGCTCGTGGGTCGCGTCGAAGGTCCCGATCCAGGCGAAGTCGAACCGCCCGTCACCGACGAGCTCCTCACAGACCGCCTGCTGGAACTCCTCCCGCGTTCCCGCCCGTGAGCGTGCGCGACCGACGCCCAGAAGCGTGTCGAACGCCCGGTCGAGCCGGTCGAGCCGGTCCGCCCGCGACGAGAGCGCCGTCTCGCGCTCGCGGAGGTCGCCCGCGAGCGCGACCCGGTCGAACGCCGCCTCCGCCATCGCCGCGAGCAGCGACGTCAGTCGTCGCGTCCGCCCGTCGACCGCCTCCTCCCCGGCCGCGTCGACGAGGAGCACCCCGTAGCCGTTCAGGGGGAGGACCACCGACCGCCGGGTCGCTCCCTGGACCGCCCGGTTCGGCTCGACGACCCGCCCGTCGGTGACCGCCGGCTCCCCCCCGACGAACGCCTCCCAGACCGGCGACCCGTCGGCCGGCCCGACCGGCGGCGGCGTCGCCGCGTCGCCGGCCGCGGGCCGGGACGTCGTGACGGGACGGAGGACGTTCCCGTCCTCGTCGAACCGATACACCGTGGCCCGCTCCCGGTCGAGCAGGTCGGTCGCCGCCCGGCCGACGCGCTCACAGACCTCGACGTCCGTCTCCGCGGCCCCCAGTTCGCGGACCGCGTCGGCCAGCGCCGTCAGCGTCCGCTCGTGGCGCTCGCGCTCGGCGACGTCCCGGACCGTGCCGACGACCCCCGCGAACCCGTCCCGGTCCGGGGTCGTCGCCGCGAACCGGGCGGCCACCGGCGTCCGGCCGCCGTCGGCCCGTTCGACGGTCAGTTCCGTCCGGAGGAACCCCCGACCCTCGGTCGTCAGTTCCCGACGGAGCGCGCCCGCGGCGGCACGTGGCCCGTCCGCGATGACGTTCGAGAGGTGCGCGCCGAGGAGTTCCTCGCGGGAGCGACCCGTCACGGCGACGAACTCGTCGTCGACCGCCACGAACCGCATCTCCCCGTCCAGGACGAAGAACCCGCCCTCCTGGGTGGTCGCGACGAGTTCGGACAGGCGCCGTCGCCGCTCCCACGCCGTCCGCTCGGTGACGTCCTCGAACCACACTACCGGACCGGCGTTCGAGGCGTATGCGTGGAGTTCGAACCGCGCACCCGAGGGCGGGTACGCCGCCTCGAGGCTCGCCGGTTCGTCGGTCCCCGAAACCGCCCGGAACTCCCGGCGGAGCCGCGACTCGAAGCCGGCGGGGAACGCGTCGAACAGCGACTCCCCGACCAGTTCCCGTTCGTCGCGACCGAGCAGCGCGGCCGCGCGGTCGTTCAGGGCCGTGAACCGCCACTCCGCGTCGAGTTCGGCGTACCCCAGCGGGGCGCGGTCGACGGCGCGGCGGGAGGCCGACTCGAACCGCTGGCGGGCGAGGGCCGTCGAGAGGGCGGCAGCGACGCCCCGGACGAACGCGACGTCCTCCGACGGGGGCGGTCCCCCGTCGGTCGTGAGGACCTCCAGGACCCCCCACGGCCCGTCCGACGGTCCGACGGGGACGGCCAGGCCGCCGTGGACCTCCCGGTCGGGGCGGAGCGTCGGAACGGCCGACCACTCGCCGGTCGCCCGGTCGGGTTCGACGGCCGGTTCGCCGGACGCGAGCGCGCGGCCGCCGAGGCCGTCGACGCTCGCGGACGCCGTGACCGACCCGTCGGGCTCCTCGGTCCAGCCGACCGCACCCCTGAGTTCGAACGCGTCCTCGCCCAGTTCCAGCGCCGCGACGTACTCCGTGTCGAGCGCGTCGGCGACGACCCGCGTCGCCCGCCCGCAGGCCGTCGTGACGTCCGGCGCCCCGAGCGCGAACCCGCCGAATGCGGCGAGCGCGTCCCACCGCGCCCCCCCGTCGTCGGCGGTTCGCGTCCCTTCGGCGTCCCGTCGTCGGTCGTCGTCGGTCGTCGTCCCGCCGTCGGCGCGGACGATGGCGCCGCGAACCCGCTGCGGGAGCAGCGAGTCGGCCACTCCACCGTCGCCGAGCGTGACCACGTCGGTCGCGCCGGACGTGAGCGCCGCCTCGACGGCCCAGTCCGCGTCCGGCGGCACGACGAGCACGAACGGGAGATCCGGGTACTTCTCGCGGACGACCTGCAGGAGCTGGATGCCGTCCGGGCCCGAGGGCGACTGGGACGCCACGACGCAGTCGAACCCGTCGCCCGCCCCGACCCGATTCAGGGCGTCGGTCTCGTCGCGTTCCGCGACGACGGTCGCGCCCGCGAGCGCGCGTTCGACCGTCGAGGGGTCGAGCCCCCCGTCGGAGCCGGCGACGAGGAGGACGCGGCTGTCGGCGACGGCGGCGTCCTCGCGGCTGCCGACCGTTTCCGACGTCATGCGTCCCCCCGATCACGCTCGCGGTCGCACATGTCGCGGGTCGAGGCGGCCACGGCGCTTACTTATACGGCGAATAAGCCGCCGTCGACCGGGCGGGCGTCGCGGGAGCGTTCGGCCCCGCGGCCCGTCGACGGCCGTTCCGGCGGCTTACCGGTGACATAATAAAACCCGTACGGGGCGAGCCACCGGTAGGCGGCGAGAGCCGCACGAAGACCCATGACACGACGCAAACGTCTCGCGCTGATCGGTATCGCACTCGCACTGTTCCTCGTCCTGCGGCGACGGCGGCGCTCCGGGACGGAGCCGGCCGAGGACGACGAGGAAGGAGAGGCGAAGATCGACGTCACGGTCTGACGGATGTACGAGGGGAAGACGGTCGGCGTCGTCGTTCCGGCCTACAACGAGGAGCAGTTCATCGGGGAGGTCATCGACACCCTCCCGGAGTTCGTCGACCGCGCGTACGTCATCGACGACGCGTCGACCGACGACACGTGGGCGGAGATCGAGGACCACGCGGCCGCGGTCAACCAGGCGGTCCCGGAGGACCCGCCGCTGACCGACGGCGGCGTGGAACTCGACCCGCGGGTCGTCCCCATCCAGCACGAGGAGAACCGGGGCGTCGGCGGCGCCATCAAGACGGGCTACCTGCGGGCGCTCGAGGACGGCGTCGACGTGACGGCGGTGATGGGCGGGGACGGCCAGACCGAACCGGACATCGTCGAGCGCATCGTCGCGCCGGTGGCCGAGGGGAAGGCCGACTACGCGAAGGGCAACCGCCTCCTCGACCGCGACCGGGACGACATGCCCATGTTCCGGCAGGTGGGCAACTTCATGCTCACCTTCCTCACGAAGATCGCGAGCGGCTACTGGAAGATGATGGACCCGCAGAACGGGTCGACGGCGATCTCCCACGAGGCGCTCGAACGGGTCGGCATCGAGGACATGTACGAGGGGTACGGCTACTGCAACGACCTCCTCATCCGGCTGAACACCCGGAACGTGACCGTCGCCGACGTCTCGCGGCGCGCCGTGTACAAGGACGAGACGAGCCACATCGACTACCGGACGTACGTCCCGAAGGTATCGACGATGCTCCTGCGGGGGTTCCTCCGACGGCTCCGGGTGAAGTACTTCGTGAACGACTTCCACCCGCTCCCGCTGTTCTACTATCTCGGGGCGCTGGGCGCCGGGAGCGGCGTGCTCGCGCTCGTCGCGAACGCGGTGCGGCGCGGGCGGGAGGACGGCCCCGCGGGGGGCCTCGCCCTGTTTCTCGTCGGCTGTGTCACGCTGCTTCTGGCGATGGTGTTCGACCTGGAGGAGAACCGGGACCTGGAAGTGCTGCTGTACGACCGGTAACTCCTCTTTCACGTTCCTCCGGTCGCGACGACGACGACGTGGACCCGCGAGCATCAGGCGGATGTTTTCGGCAGTACAGGAGCCGTCCGGTGAACTCGCCCGGCGACGTCGTGGGCGAGTGGCCCGACGGCAGCACGAGAATCGGTCGGTGGCGACGGGGAAACCGGAGACCGAGGACTGCTAGGGGCTCGGGCCGCCGCTACCGCTGCCGCCGTGAGACTGCGACCCGTCCGGACGCCTCGAACTCCCCGAAGTCGCAGAACTCGTCGATGTTGTACTTCTTCTCGACGAACTGCTCCTCCATGAACCGGCGCGTTCGACCGAGCGTGGAGTCCTCGAGCGCCGACAGCCGCTCGACGAAGCTCGCGTCCTCCTCGCCCCAGAGGCCGGGGTGGGTGAGCACCTGCATCCGGTCCGGGAACCCGTCCGCCAGCGGCGGCTCGTCCCGCCATCGCTGGTTGGAGTCGCCCCGGTACGCGACGTCGGTGAAGAACCGCTCCTCGTAGGTGCTCTCGAAGCTCCGGAACGACCGGCGGAAGATCCACTCGGGCGGGCGGTGGAACGAGACGGCGCTCACGGGGTCGCTCGCGACCTCGGCGAGGATGCGCTGTTCGGCCCGGACCCGGTCGACGAGATCCTCCTCCGGCGGCTCGTCGTTCCAGTACTGGTGGGTGCTGAAGTGGAGTCCCACGTCGTGGCCCAGCTCCTCCAGCCGCGAGACGATCTCGCGGTTCGGCTTGTGCTGGACGTTGTAGAACGGCGAGGTGAGCAGGAAGAAGTACGTCGCCTCGACGCCACGCTCGGCCTCCATCCGGGCGGTCCGCAGCGCCCTCCGGGGCGACCAGTCCACGTCGTGGCGGAGGACGAGGTCCCCGGACTCCAGCGGCTCGTGGTACCCCCGGAAGCGGTAGCCGTGCGAGCGCAGGCGGTCGAGGAACTCGCCGTACCAGTCGAACGTGAACGCCACGCCGGACCCGCCCGCGCCGGCGACGGTCGCGTCGGGCGCGCCGTCCCGCCCGGCCGTGCCGCCGTCGGTTTCGGCGGCGTCCGTCGCGTCGGACGCACCGGCCGCGGAGCCGCGGCCCTCCGACCCGTCCGCGTCGGTCCCCGTCACGCCGAATCACCCAGCGGGCGGGCGGGCGACCCGACGACGGTCGTCCCCGCGGGCACGTCCTCCAGCACCGCGGCGTTCATGCCGAGTTCGGCGTCGGCGCCGACGACGACGTCCGTCGCGACCGACACCTGCGGGTGCACGGTGGTCCGCGCGCCGACGGTGGCGCCCCCGGCGAACCCGGAGCCGAACGCGACCGTGACGTCCTCGCCGACCTCGACCTGGTGGGCGAGGTGGACGTTGCCGCTCAGCTTCGCGCCGCGACGGACGACCGTCTCGTCGAACACCGCCCGGTCGATCGAGCAGTTGGCGCCGACCGCGACGTCGTCCTCCAGGACGACCTCGCCGTCGTGTACCTGTCGGGAGAGGGAGTCGTCGTCCGTCCGGGCGAACCCGAACCCCGTCTCCCCGAGGACGGTTCCCGGCCCGATCGAACAGCCGTCGCCGATCGTGACGCAGTCGGCGACGTAGGCGTTCGCGCCGATCCGACAGCGCTCGCCGACCGTCGCGCCCGGTTCGACGACCGCCGACGGGTGGACCGTCGTCTCGGTCACCCCGTCGACGAAGAACTCGTTCGCGGCCTCGACGAACGCCGGCTTCGGGCGCTCGACGCGGACGAGCGTCCGCCCCCGGAGCGCCGGGATCGACCGCCCGCACACGACGACGCCCGCGTCGGACGCCCGGACCGCGTCCGGGTCGTCGTACGTGCAGAACGCGAGGTCGTTCGGCCCGGCGTCCGCGAGGGAGCCGACGCCGGTCACCGTCGCCCCCGGCCCGGTCACCTCCGCGTCGAGGAACGACGCGAGTTCGCCCGCGTCGAGTCCGGTTCCCGTCCCGCCGGGGGCCCGGTCGCCGTCGGTGGCCCGACCACCGTCCGCGGGTCTGTCGCCGTCCGCCGGCCGCCTCGTGCGTGAGTCACCCGTCATGGAATCCCCATCGTCCCACGCTCGGGGCCGCCGGGTCGTTCTTATTGGGCCGTTAAGCGGGCCGGCTCAGGCGTCCGACAGGCGGGCCCGCAGCGCGACGAACAGCGACCGGACGCCCGGCGCCCCGTCGAACACCCACAGCGCCGCCACCGCGAGCAACAGACCGAGGTACGTGAGGAGGAGCGGGAGGTACTCCGGCTGGACGACCTCGTGGAGGTACCGACCGACGTACAGGGAGAACCGGCCGACGAAGCCGCGGTCGGCGCCGTACGCCTCGAAGGAGACGAACGGCCAGAGGAGCCGGTCGAACCCGAGTCCGTCGCCCTTGAGCGCCGGGCTGAGGACGTCGCCGGCGAGGTGGCTCGCGTAGCCGAGCGCGAACGCGACCCCGACGGCGGGCCGGTCGCGGCGCAGGCTCGCCGCGGCGACGACCGCGACGACCGGCACGGAGAACACGATCGAGTGGCCGAGCGCGTAGCCCTGCGGGAAGAGGCCGAGCCCCCACGAGAGCGGCTTGTCGACCAGGTCGGGGAACTGCGTCGCCAGCACGAGCGCGAGCGCCTCGGCGCTTCGCGGCGACCGCTTCCACGCGAGGTGGGCCCACGCCGAGTAGAGCACGTAGCCGAACGCCAGGTGCTCCCAGGGCCACATCGGCTAGCTGCCTCCGCCGCCGTCGACGGAGACCCAGAGCTGGACGTGCCGGTAGGCGTTCTCCCGCGTCGGGTCCTGGGGCGCGTCGCCGCGGTAGAGGAGGTACTGCATGCGGAGGCGCTGGCCGGCGAACGGGGGCTGGGGTCGGTGTTCGATCCGCGCGGTCTCGCCGGGCGCGACCGTCCGGGTCTCGCGCGTGAGCTCCGCCTCCTCGGTCACGGTCGTCCCGTTCGCCGTCTCCTCGACGCGTTGGAGCTCCGCCACGACGGTGTACGACTGCTCCTCGCCCTCGTGGTTCCCGATCGAGACGTACAGGGGCTCGCCGTCACCGCCCGTCGTGAACTCGGTGGGGTAGCCGCTGGCGTCGAACTCGCCGTCGTCGGACTGCGTGACCAGGTAGAGCTCGGTGAACCCCTCCTCCTCCGTCGGGTAGACGTACGCGATGCCGACGCTGCTCACGAGCACGAGGACGCCCGCGACGAGAAAGAGGTTGAGGAGGAGCCCCCGGGCGTTCGTCGCCTCGAACGTCGCCGACCGCGAGAGGTTCCGGTCGTGGACGGTGAACGGGCTCACCGCCGCCCCGAGCAGGTGCGTGAGCGGCGGGACGCCCATCCGCTCGTCGTCCGGGAGTCGGATCCGCCGGACGAACGCCAGCAGCGTGAGCGCGACCGTGAGCGGCGCGAGGACGAGCAGCGTCTGCCGTGCCCCGATGCCGCCGGTCGCGACCGACAGCGCGAGCACGACGGCCGGGACGATGGCGATGCTCGCGGCCACCGAGAGCCCGACCCGGACGGACGGCGGGAGCCCCTCCTCTATCACCCCGGAGGGGACGACCACCCCGTCGTCGCCCGCCCGATTCTCCTTCCGGAGTCGGCGCTCGGGGTAGATCGCGGCGACGAGCGCGTACCCTGGGAGGAACAGCAGTATCGGCGCCACTGCGGCTGTTCTGAGGGGCGATCCGCCGGGGCCCACGAGGACGGTCGCGGAGGCGACCGCCGTGAGCACCAGGACGACGAGCAGGTCGGTGGTCCACCTGCTGGTCCGCGTGTTCATCGCGAACGGCTTGCGGACGGAGAGGTAAAAACCCCCCACTCGCTTGTGCACCGAAACTCCCGAATTCGCGGCTTATAACCCCTCTAAGACCGAGTCTTCGGATTCGGTCGCGGCGCGAGGCGGCGGGCGACCCGGGCTTATCCGCACTATAATAAACCCCCTCACCGCCCGACGGTCCAATCGGCACGCGCTATCCGCGTGTGGCGTCCCACCAGGAGATCCCATGATCGAACGAACCACCACGACACAGTCGGAGCAGCACCCCGGCCGGGCCGCCGTCGCCCCGATCGAATCGACCCCCGAGCGGGCGGTGAGAGAATGACCGGGGAGGCGTCGATCGCCGACCCCGAACTCGGGGACGCGGCGATCGACCGCGTCGTCGACGTGCTCGAGTCCGGCCAGCTCGCGGACGGCCCCGAGGTGCGGGCGTTCGAGTCCGAGTTCGCCGACTACTGTGCGGCCGACCACGCGGTCGCGACGTCGAACGGGACGACGGCGCTCCACGCGGCGCTGGAGGCGGTCGGCGTCGAGCCGGGGAGCCGCGTGATCACGACCCCGTTCTCGTTCGTCGCGACGGCCAACGCCATCAGACACGCCGGCGGCGTTCCCGTGTTCGCCGACGTCGACCCCGAGACGTACAACCTCGACCCCGACGGCGTCGAGGAGCTCCTCGAGGGCGACGAGCCGGTGGACGCGATCGTCGCGGTCCACCTCTACGGGCTGCCCGCGCCGATGGACCGCCTCGGCGAACTCGCGGACGCGTACGACGTCCCGCTCGTCGAGGACGCCGCGCAGGCCCACGGGGCCGAGTTCGACGGGACGCCGGTCGGCGCCATCGGCACCGTCGGCACGTTCTCCTTCTACCCCACGAAGAACATGACCACGGGCGAGGGCGGGATGATCACGACCGACGACGAGGAGGTCGCGGAGGCCGCCTCCCGCTTCGTGAACCACGGCCGGGCGGCCGCGGGGTACGAGCACGTCGAACTCGGCCACAACTTCCGGATGACGAGCATGGCGGCCGCCATCGGCCGCGCGCAGCTCGGGCGGCTCGACGGGTTCGTCGAACGCCGCCGCGAGAACGCGCGGATCCTCACGGACGCGCTCGCGGGGAGTCCCTGCGTCACGCCGGCCGAACCGGCGTACGCGAGACACGCCTACCACCAGTACACCGTCCGCTGCGGGAACCGGGACGGGGTGAAGGAGGCGCTGGCCGAGCGGGGCGTCGGGAGCGCGGTCTACTACCCGACGAACATCCACGACCAGCCCGCCTACGCGGGCGACTTCGGCCGGGCGCCGACCGCCGAGCGAATCGCCGACGAGGTGCTCTCGCTGCCGGTCCACCCGAACGTCACCCCGGAAACGGCCGCGCACATCGGCGACGTGCTCGCCGACGAGGTGGAGGTGGCCCATGTCTGAGGAGCCGCTGCGCGCAGGCGTGATCGGCGTCGGGAGCATGGGGCAGAACCACGCGCGCGTGTACGACGAGATTCGGCCGACGACGCTCGCCGGCGTCTTCGACGTGGACGACGGGCGGGCCGAGACGGTCGCGCGCGAGCACGGGACGGCCGCGATGTCGCTTCCGGACCTGTTCGAGGCGGTCGACGTCGTCTCTGTCGCGGTCCCCACGGAGTACCACTTCGAGATGGCCCGCGAGGCCATCGAGCACGGCGTCGACGTGCTCGTCGAGAAGCCGTTCGTCGCCACCCCGGACGAGGGCGAGGAGCTCCTCGCCCTCGCGGAGCGTGCGGGCGTCACCGTGCAGGTGGGCCACATCGAGCGGTTCAACCCGGCGGTCGTCGCCCTCCGCGAGTTCGTCGACGATCTGGACGTCATCTCGGTCAGCGCCGAGCGGCTCGGCCCGCCCCTCGAGCGCGAGATCGACGACAGCGTCGTCATGGATCTGATGATCCACGACGTCGACATCGTGCTCGACCTGGTCGAGGGCGAACTGGCCTCGATCGACGCCGTGGGCACGGAGGAGGGACGCTACGCGTCGGCGAACCTGGCGTTCGACTCCGGGGTCGTCGGGCACCTCACCGCGAGCCGCGTCACCCAGGAGAAGGTGCGCGGGCTGACCATCTCGGCCCGGGACTGCCGGGTCAAGGTCGACTACATCGACCAGACGGTCGAGATCCACCGGGCGTCCGCGCCGGAGTACCTCCGCGAGGAGGGCAACGTCCACTTCCGCCACGAGAACCTCGTCGAGCGGGTGACCGTCGACCGCCGCGAACCGCTCAAGGAGGAGCTCCGGTCGTTCGCCGACGCCGCGGCGAACGGAACCGAGCCCGTGGTGACCGGCGAGGACGGCCTCCGGGTGCTCGAGGCCACCTCGACCATCGACCGGGACGCGACCCGGTCGCGCCTCGAGCGCGCCGGCGTGCCCGTGAACGCCCGATCCGACTGACGTCGCCGGGGTCGCCACGAGCCGACCGTTCCCGACCGGACCGAACTCGTTCTGCGCGACCGGGAACGTCGTGAGCGAACCGAACCCGCCAAGACCGACCGTAGACGGCCCCGAGCAGCCCCGAATCGCCCGAGAACCGGACCCGCCGTAGGGACGAGGCCGGGCCGAAGTCCGCAGGGACTGGACCGGGCTCGAGTCCGCCGCGAACCCGACCGATCCGCCGAGTCCCCGTGGAGTCGGTAGCCGCGAAACGGCCGTATCGAGGCTTATCACACCACTAAGCGCGCGCTTACCCGAACGATAATGAAAGGGGTGGGGGACGGACGGCCGACAAGCCTCGCGGCCCGACCGGGGGTCACGCGAGGACCCACATCCATGAACGTACAGACGAACTCAGCCGACTCGCGGGACGCGCACGTCGCCGCCCCGCAGCACGGTCGGACAGGGAGGCCGAACGGACCCCGCCCCGCGGCCCGGCCATCATGACCGGCTACGTCGCCGGAACCGACAGCCAGATCGACGCGGACGCGACCGTCGGCTACCCCGACGAGGGGGACGGCGAGAACACGGTGATCGGGGCGAACGCGACGGTCCGCGCCGGCACGATCATCTACGACGGCGTGGACATCGGCGACGACTTCACGACGGGTCACAACGCGGTCGTCCGCGAGGACACCCGCATGGGGGACGACGTCCTCGTCGGCTCGGAGACGGTCGTCGACGGCCGGTGTACCATCGGCTCGGAGGTGAGCATGCAGACGGGCGTCTACGTCCCGCCGAAGACGAGGATCCACGACGGCGTCTTCCTCGGGCCACACGCCGTGCTGACGAACGACCCCTACCCGCTCCGGCAGGACGTCGACCTCGAGGGGCCGACGATCCACGAGGGCGCCTCCGTCGGGGCGAACGCGACGGTGCTCCCGGGCGTGACCGTCGGCGAGAACGCGTTCGTCGCCGCCGGCGCCGTCGTTACCGAGGACGTGCCCGCCGACACGCTCGCGGTCGGCGTGCCGGCCGAGCACGAACCGCTCCCCGACGACCTGGAAGGGGGGAACCTCGACCGATGAGCTCGGACCTGACGTCGACGGCCGCCGACGGGGCCCCGCACGTCTACGGATCGAGCGACGCGCCGGACGAACTGAACGCGGCCCTCACCGGCGGCGAGGTTCCCGTCGCCGTCTACGGACTGGGGAAGATGGGGCTCCCCCTCGCCACGGTGTACGCGGAGGTGACCGGGAACGTGACCGGCGTCGACGTCGACCCGGGCGTGGTTCGGCGCGTGAACCGCGGCGGGAGCCACGTGACCGGCGAACCGGGGCTCGACGACGCCGTCGGCGAGGCGGTGGCCGCGGGCGCGCTGACCGCCACCGGCGACGGCGAGGCGGCCGCCGAGGCCGCGCGGCTCCACGTCATCATCGTGCCGACCCTGATCGACGAGGGGAACGAACCGGACCTCTCGGTCGTGACGGAGGTGGCCGGGACGATCGCCGCCGGACTCGAACCCGGCGACATGGTCGTCGCGGAGTCGACGCTCCCGCCCCGGACCTGCCGGGACACCCTCCTCCCGCTGCTCGAGTCCGAGGGCGGCGTCCCGCGCGAGGAGTTCGGGCTGGCGTTCTGCCCGGAGCGGACCTCCAGCGGGCGGGCGCTCGAGGACATCCGCGGCGCCTACCCGAAGATCGTCGGCGGCGTCGACGACGAGAGCGGCCGGCTCGCGGAGCTGATCTACGGGAACGTCAACTCCAACGACGTGATCCGGGTCTCGGACGCGACGACCGCCGAGGCAGTGAAGGTGTTCGAGGGGGTGTACCGCGACGTGAACATCGGGCTCGCGAACGAGCTCGGGCGCCACGCGGGCGAACTCGACGTCGACGTGACGGAGGCCATCGAGGCGGCCAACACACAGCCGTTCTGCGAGATCCACCGGCCCGGCGCCGGCGTCGGCGGTCACTGCATCCCGTACTACCCGCACTTCCTCATCCAGGAGTTCGACGTCGACTCGCGCCTGATGGAGACCGCGCGGGACGTGAACGAGGCGATGCCCGCCTACACCGCGAACGCGGCGCTGGACGGCCTCCTGAACGAGGGGGTCGACCCCGCGGACGCGTCGGTGCTCGTGCTCGGACTGACCTACCGGCCCGGCGTGGACGAACTCCGCGCGACGCCCGCGCTCCCGATCGTCGAGGAACTCTCCTCGGCCGGGACGGACGTGGACGCCGTCGACCCCGTGACCGACGACGGCGAACCGTTCGAGCGCGCCGGCGCGGCGGTCCGCGACCTGGACGACGTCGGCGACGGGACGTACGACGCCGTCGTGCTGGTCACCGACCAGCCCGCCTTCGAGTCGCTCGACGTGCCCGCGCTCGGCCCCGAGGACCGCGACCTGGTCGTCGTCGACGGCCGGCAGGCGCTGACGGAACTGCGTGGCCGCGACGGCGTCGCCTACCGGGGGGTGGGCGTCAATGTCTGAGAGCCTCACGTCCGAGGCCCTGCGACCCGCCGTCGAGTCCGCGACCGTCTGTGTCGTCGGACTCGGCTACGTCGGCCTCCCCCTGAGCCTCGGGTTCGACGAGGAGGGGCTGGACGTCGTCGGCTTCGACGTCGACCGCGACAAGGTGGAGACGCTCGCGTCGGGCGAGGACGTCACCGGCGACCACGGCGACGAGGCGGTCGAGTCGAGCGGGATCGAGTTCACGGCCAACCCGGCCCACGTCTCCCAGGCCGACTACGTCGTCGTCACCGTGCCGACCCCGGTCGACGACACCAAGAACCCGAACCTGGACTTCGTCGAGGCGGCGGGGCGGACGATCGGCGAGTACGTGTCCGAGGGCACGACGGTCGTGCTCGAGTCGACCGTCTACCCCGGCGTGACCCGCGAGGTGCTCGGGGAGACGATCGAGGAGACGTCCGGGCTGGAGATGGGCGAGGGGTTCAACCTCGGCTACTCCCCCGAGCGGCTCTCGCCGGGCGTGGAGGGTCGCGGCCTGCGCGACGTCGTGAAGATCGTCAGCGGCGACACCGAGGCGACGCTCGCCGAGGTGGCGGCGCTGTACGAACTCGTCGTCGACGCCGGCGTCTACCGCGCCCCCTCGATCGAGACGGCCGAGGCCGCGAAGGTGATCGAGAACGTCCAGCGCGACGTCAACATCGCGCTGGTGAACGAACTCGCCATCGTCTGTGACCACCTCGGGCTGGAGAGCGAGGAGGTGCTCGACGCGGCCGGGTCGAAGTGGAACTTCCACGACTACCGGCCCGGGCTGGTCGGCGGCCACTGCATCCCCGTCGACCCGCTCTACCTCGCGCACGGCTCCCAGCGGGCCGGCTACTCGCCGGACCTCATCCTGACGGGCCGCGAGGTCAACGAGTACATGCCCAAACACGCCGCGGAGCTGGCGCTTCGTGCGCTCAACGACAGCGGCCGGGTGCTGAAGGACAGCCGGCTGCTCGTCCTCGGGCTCGCATACAAGCCGAACGTCGGCGACATCAGGACCTCCGAGGTCGACGGCGTCGTCCGGGAGCTCGCCACCTACGGCGTCGACGTCGCCGGCCACGATCCGCACGCGGACGACGACGCGATGGCCGAGTCGTTCGGCATCGAGATCCAGCCGGAGCGGCGCTTCGAGGGGTTCGACGGGATCGTGGTCGCGACCGCCCACGACGAGTTCGACGACCTCGACCTCGACGCCGTCGCCGCGGAACTGAACGACGAGCCGGTGCTCGTGGACGTCGCCGGGCAGTTCGACGGCGACGCGGCCGCGAAACACGGGTTCCACTATGAGTGTCTCTGACGTGAACGCCTCCCGCTCGGACGCCCACGGGGGAGCGAGTTCAGTCGCGGCCGGGGGGAGCCGGCAGCTGGACGTGCTCGTCAGCGTCCAGCACCCCGCTCATGTCCACTTCTACAGGCACGCGATCGCGGAACTCCGCGAGCGCGGCCACGACGTCCACGTCTTCGCCGTGGACAAGGACGTCACGGTCGACCTGCTGGAGGCCCACGGCGTGGACCACACCGTCCTCGCCGAGCGATCGCCCGGCGGGTCGGTCCCCCGCGCGCAGGCGACCTACGAGTACCGGCTCTGGCGGGCCGCCCGCCGGATCGAGCCGGACGTGGCGACGGGGATCGGCGGCGTCGCCGCCTCGCACGTCGCGACGCTCGTCGGCGCCCGGGGCGTCGTCTTCACCGACACCGAGCACGCGACGCTCTCCAATCGGCTGGCGTTCCCGTTCGCCGACCGCATCTGCACGCCGACCTGCTACCGGGACCGGATCGGCCCGAAGCAGTACGCCTACCCCGGCTACCACGAACTCGCGTACCTCCACCCGGATCGGTTCACGCCCGACCCCGACGCGCTGGCCGACCTCGACGTGGACCCCGACGACACGTTCGTCGTCTTCCGGCTGGTGCGCTGGGACGCGATGCACAACGCCGGCGGCGACGGCTTCGAGGACGCGGCCGGCGGGGTCGAGGGGCTCCGGAACGCGATCGAGCGCCTGGAGGCGACCGGCGCGGACGTGCTCATCACCTCCGAGAAGTCGCTCCCGCCCGCGCTGGAGGAGTACCGCGCGACGGTCGCGACCCACCGGATGCACGACCTGCTGGCCCACGCGGACCTCTTCCTCGGCGAGAGCGGGACGATGACCGCCGAGAGCGCGGTGCTCGGGACGCCGTCCATCTACGTCCACGAGAACGACACCGGGCTGACCGACGACCTGGCGGAGTACGGGCTGGTGTACCCCTTCCACGGGCCGGACCGGCACGAGGCCGGCCTCGAGAAGGCGGTCGCCGTTCTCGAGGGGCGCGAGGACGCCGACTGGGGGGCTCGCCGCGAGCGCCTCCTCGCGGACCGCCGGGACACGACCGACGTGATCGTCGAGCGGCTGCTCCACGAGGGGACGAGGTGAGCCGGATGCGCGTCCTCCAGCTCGTGACGACGGAGTCGCCGTTCTTCGAGAAGCAGGTCGAGGCGCTCGAACGGCAGGGCGTCTCCTGTACCACCGTCTCGCTCCCGCGCCGGACGGGCGACGGCCGCTCCGTCCGGGCGTACGGCGACCTCTACCGGCGCCTGCTCTCCGAGGTGGCGGGCGGGTTCGACGTCGTCCACGCCAACTACGGGCTCGTCGGGCCGCTCGCGCTGGCACAGCCGCGCCGGCCCGTCGTCCTCACCCTCTGGGGGTCGGAGATCATGGGCGCGGCCGGCTGGCTCGACGCCGTGAGCGCGTGGACGGCCCGCCGGAGCGACGCGGTCATCGCCCCCTCGGCCGCCGTCTCGGAACGGCTCGACTGCGAGCACCACGTCGTCCCCTTCGGCGTCGACACCGACCTGTTCCGCCCGATCCCGCGGGACGACGCGCGCGAACTGCTCGGCTGGGACCGGGACGCGGACGTCGTCCTCTTCCCGTACCCGCCCTCCCGGACGATCAAGAACCACCCGCTCGCGGAGGCGGTCGTGGACCGGCTCCCGACCGACGCCGAGTTGAAGACGATGGACGGGGTCCCGTACGGGAAGGTCCCGCTGTACATGAACGCCAGCGACGCAGTGCTCGTGACCTCCCGCCGCGAGAGCGGGCCGATGGTCGTCAAGGAGGCGGCCGCCTGCGAGGTCCCCGTCGTGTCGACGGACGTCGGGTTCGTCGCCGACGTGCTCGACGGCGTCGAGGGCTCGTCGGTCTGCTCGTCGCGCGAGGAACTGGTCGACGGGCTGGCCGCCGCCCTCGAGTCCGACGGGCCCGCGAACGGCCGCGCCGGACCCGACGTGCCGGACGTGCTGGGGCTCGACCGGATGGGGGAGCGCCTCGTGGACGTCTACCGGAGCGCCGCCGGCCGACGGGGGGTGACCGATGTTCGAGCGTGATCGCGGCCTGGCCGAACGGATCCGCCGCGTCCGCATCGACGTGGCGGCCGCGGGGCTCGGACTGCTCCTCGCCGTACTGCTGTTCCCGCTCCGGTTCCTCTCCTCGCAGATCTACATCGTCACCCTCCCGATCGTCCTGGGCGTCGCCTGCGTCCTCTATCTCCTCGCGGTGCGCGGGAACCGGTCCGAGTCCGGGCTCCCCCGCCTCGGCGCCTGGTTCGCCCGCGTCGGGCCGGGTCTCGTCCTGTTCGCGCTCGGCGGGATGGTGCTCGTCGCGGCGGTCGCGGGCGAGCGGAGCCGCACGTTCTACGACCTCGGGGGGATCGTGGGGACCCTGCTGCTCGCGCAGGTGCTACTCCTGCGCGACCGGGACCTCCACCCGGGCGCCGTCCTCGCGCAGGTCGTCGCGTTCGGGACGGTGCTCCGGTTCGCCGCGCTCTACACCGCGCCCGGGTTCATCGGCGTCGACGTCTGGTCGCACGTCACCTACGTCGAGGCGATCGTCCAGCAGGGGTCGCTCGCCCCCGTCTCGGACAGCAAGTACTACGCCTCGCCGTTCTACCACCTGCTGACGGCGATCGCGGTCGACTTCTACGACCTCTCGATCCGGAACGCGCTCTATCTCACGCTCGGGGTCGCGATGCCGGTCTCCACGCTACTGGTGTACGGGACCGCACGGCTCCTCGTTCCGGCGCGGTGGGCCGCCTTCGCCGCGGGGAGTTACGTGATGGCCGACCACGCCATCCGATGGGGCATCCACATCATCCCGACGAGCATGGGGCTCGTGTTCTTCCTCGGCCTGCTGTTCGTGCTCGTCCGGATCCTCCAGTCCGACCACGCGGCCCGCGACTTCCTGCTGCTCGTGTTCTTCAGCGTCGCGATCATCCTGACCCACCAGATCTCCTCGTTCATCATGCTGGTGCTCGTCGGGGCGGGCCTGCTCGGCCAGCTGCTCCTCCACTTCGACTTCGTCAGCGAGCCGCGGGTCCGGAGTCCGTTCGCGACCTCGGGGCCGAACCCGGTCAACCTCTTCGGCCTCCTGGTGTTCGACATGGGGCTCATCACGTTCATGTGGTCGCTGACGCCCTACCAGGGTGAGACGTTCCTCGAGACGGTGCTCAGCTACCTCTACGTCACGCTGGTCGATTCCGCGGGGTTCCTCAGCGGCGTGAGCAGCAGCGGCGGCGGCGGGGCCGCGGCGGGCGGGGAGGCCCCCGGTTCCCAGTTCCTCGCCACGCTCTCGACGTACGTGGACACGGTCGGGTTCCTGCTGCTGCTCGGCGCGACCGTCGTGGGGACGCTCGCGGTCCTGCGCCGGCGCCGCGCCAGCCACGCGACGACGACGCTGTGGATCGCGGTCGTCGTCATGCTCGTGTTCGTCCTCGGGCTTCCCCTGTTCGGCATCGAGAACTTCGTGCCCGGACGGTGGAAGGCGTTCCTCTACGCCCCGATGGCGGTCCTCGGCGCCGTCGGCCTCCGCTATCTCGCCCGGAGCGTCCCGCGCGGGGTCGCCGTTCCGCTGTTGCTGGCGTTCGTGCTGGTCTTCCCCGGCGTGATGATCATGTCCAGCCCCGGGACCCCCGACAGCCCGGTGTTCACGAGCCAGCACGAGCGCCTCTCCTACACCGACACCGAACTGACCGCGCTCGAGACCATCGGGGGCATGACCGACGATCAGCAGCACATCGCGGGCGAGCACGTCAGGACGGACCACCCCTACCAGACGGTGTTCACCCGGTCGGAGGCCGCCCACGCGGATCCGATACGCCTCGAGAACGGGCGCGCCGCGGGGCAGGGTCCCACCGTCTACCGCGAGTACCAGTCCGACGGGGGGTCGTTCTTCCGCATCGGCGAGGGAGCGGGGATCCGTAACCCGCCGCGGGACGCCATCTGCCCGGGGAGCAGTTCGCACGTCTACGCGAACGGCGACGTGCGCATGTGTCTCCCTAGCTAACCGGTGTGCTGTCCCGACCGAAAAGGTCCACAAAGGATCGCAAACGTCCGGGATGGAGGTGCGGTATGGGAACGCGTGTGACGGAGCGAACCGGCCGGAAACCGGAGGTAGCGCCCCCGGTAAGCCGACCTTTGCCCAGTTAAGCGGAACGAAGGCGCGAAAAGGTTCGCAAAGGTCGGGAGTAGTTTCCCATTTTATTACCCTCACACCTGTCTGGACGAGTCGCAGAACATGACCATCGCTGCAAGCACGACGACCAACCACGACCTGGACGTCGTGGAGTCAGAAGACCGGGACGAGGGGAGGCTCACGGAGGACCAGATCTTTCACGTGCTCCAGAACCAGCGGCGACGGTGGGTTCTGAAGTACCTCGAGGGGCGCGAGGGGAAGGTCCGGATGGGGGACATCGCGGAGCAGGTGTCCGCGTGGGAGCACGACACGACCGTGCAGGCGCTCACGTCCAAGGAGCGCCAGCGCGTGTACATCCCGCTCTACCAGAACCACCTGCCCAAGCTCGACGAGGAGGGCATCATCGACTACAACCAGAGCCGGGGGATCGTCGAGCGGACGCCGCGGGCCGACCAGCTCGACGCGTACCTCGACCCCTTCGAGGGCGACTCCGGGGAGGAGACGGCGTCGTTCCCGTGGGAGCTCCCCTACCTCGGCGTCGCCGGCGCGGGGGCGGCGATCGTCGTGGGGAAGAGCCTCGGCCTCCCGCTGTTGGCGATGCTGTCGGGCTCGCTCGTCGGCGTGCTCATCCTCCTGCTGTTCACCGTTACGACGGTGATCCACGTCGCGAGCGAGCGCATGCTCGACCAGTAACCCTGCCGCCGTAATTCGCCACCGTCCACGAACGGACGACGCGTCCCACAGGTCGACGACGGGCACCCACTCGGACTCGTGCTGACGGCGACGCCCCGGCTCCCGGCCGACGGCTGGTCACCCGTCGGCCGGGACGCATCGTCGAGCGGGGCGGCACCGCCGTTCGTCGGTCCGACGCTCGCGGAAGAACCCGACCCGCCACGGGGTCGGCGCTACGGTCGACGTTTTCGAGGGCGGCCGATCGACCCTCCCTCCTACAGTCGTTCGACGCTGGACGACGGTCCCTCCGACGCGACCTCAGCTCAGAGTCCGGTAGCCTGCTCCAGCTGTGAGAGGGTCTCCTCGAAGTCGACCGTGGGGGCCGTGACGCGGTCGTCGGTCACGATGCGGGGAACGGTGCTGATTCCCGCGTCGTCGGCGGCCCCGGTCGTCTCCCGAACCGTGTTGGAGAAGGCGTCCGAGTCGGCCACGTCCCCGATCTGACCGGGCTGGTTCACCCCGCTCTCCTCGGCGAACCGACGGAGCAGCGACGGCTGTCCCCACTCGTACCGCTCCTGCGGCTGGTTGGTGAAGACGTACGCGAAGTACGACCAGTACGACTCGCGGTCGACGTCCCAGACCGCCAGCCCGGCCCGCGCGGAGCGGGGGGCGTCGGCCCCGAGGAACGGTTCCCCGCTCAGGTACGCCAGCGCCCGAAACTCGACCTGGAGGTCCCCGGACCTGACGAAGTCGTCGACGACCTGAGGGAGCTGGTTCAGGACGAACTCCTGGGTGTACGGACACTTCCAGTTGCCGAACACGGTCGCGACCGCGTCGGCGTCGGCCTCGCCCATGCGCGCGTATCGTGTGTTCTCGTCCGGCAGGGGAACGTTCGACAGCGAGACGTCGGGATCGTCGATGGTGACCGACTCGGTGGACCACGAGTCCCCTCCCGAGTCGTCGGGCGACCCGTCATCCGGCGTCGACACGTCGTCGGCCGTCGTTTCGGAACCCGACGCGGCTTCCGTGGGGACGTCCGTCCCGTCCCCGCCGGACGGCCCGCCGCCGTCCGCGAACTGTTCGGTGACGCTCGCACACCCCGCCAGAGACAGGGTGGCCGCCGCGCCCGTGAGCCTGAGCAGTCGCCTGCGTGAGGAGTCACTCGGCATCGACTGTAGTGGGAACCCCCCGGACCGTTATTACCGGGTTGATAAACGCTCTCGCGCCGTTGCGGAGCCCCGCATCTCCCCTCGAAACAGTCCCGATACGCGGGAGCGCCGCTTCCACGGGGAGGATTAGCGGATCGATGGCGGGACGGTCGACCCCGCCACAACGGAGCCCTCGCGTGCACCAAGCGGTGTTCCGTCGTCCGGGCGAACGCTCCCCGCCGCCCGGGCGACGACGGGCCATCCCTCCGAGCGACGGCCCCGCGTCGGAGGCCGGAACCCGGAGTCAGTGCGGCGGTCGGTCCGGGCGGAACGACGGCTTAGCCAACCTATAGTAATGGACCGACGGGGGGAACGTGGAAGCGAATCCGCCGACACCCGGCGATTCGACGTCCGGAGAACGATCAAAAATCATGATAGCAGACATCGCCCGTAACGGGTACGACACCGAACCGGAGCGGACAGCAGTCGGCCGTCCGATCGGAGGAACGACGGAGGTCACCGGGAGCCGCCGCGGCCGACCCGCGCTCCCGCTCTCGACGACGCGTCGCGGCGTGGAGGGGACGTGAGATGTGCGGAATCATCGCCCGGATCGGCGCCGACGACGCCTTCCCCCGGGTGCTCACGGGGCTGGAGAACCTCGAGTACCGGGGCTACGACTCCGCCGGGGTCGCGCTCCAGAACGGGTCGGGGCTGTCCGTGTTCAAGTGCTCCGGCAAGGTCGAGGACCTGAAGGACCGCGTCGACGGCGCCAAGCTCGGCGGGAACATCGGCATCGGCCACACCCGCTGGAGCACCCACGGGCCCCCGTCCGATTCGAACGCGCACCCGCACACGAACGAGGACGGTGACGTCGCCGTCGTCCACAACGGGATCATCGAGAACCACCAGATCCTCCGCGAACGCCTCGAAAACCGTGGCGTTCGGTTCGAGAGCGACACGGACACCGAGGTGATCCCCCACCTCATCGACGCCCACTACGACGAGAACACCGACCCGCGGGACGCCTTCGTCGCCACCCTCCGCGACCTGGAGGGGAGCTACGCCGTCGCCGCGGTGTTCGACGACGAGGACGCGGTGTTCGCCGCCCGGCGCGGGTCGCCGCTCGTGCTCGGCCTCGGCGAGAGCCAGTACTTCCTCGCGAGCGACGTGCCCGCGTTCCTGGAGTACACCGACAGGGTCGTCTACTTCGAGGACGGCGACGTCGTCACCGTCCGGCCGAACGGGGCGCAGGTCACGACGATGGACGGCGAACACGTCGAACGCGAGATCGAGACGGTCGACTGGGACCCCGAGGAGACGGGGAAGGGCGGCTACGAACACTACATGCTGAAGGAGATCGAGTCACAGCCGACCTCGCTCACGAACACGATCAAGGGCCGGGTGTCGCCCGAGAGCGGGAGCGTCGACCTCGACGCCCTCACGCCGGAGACGATCTCGGAGTTCCGTGAGGTGCAGTTCGTCGCCTGCGGCACGTCCTACCACGCGGCGCTGTACGGGTCCACGCTGTTGAACGAGGCCGGCGTCCGGGCGCGCGCCTACCGTGCGAGCGAGTACCAGATGGGGTCGGACCCGGTGACCGACGAGACGCTCGTCGTCGCCGTGACCCAGAGCGGCGAGACCGCCGACACACTGGGCGCCATGCGCCGTGCGTCCCGGGGCGGCGCCACGGTGCTGGCCGTGACGAACGTAATGGGCTCCTCGGCGGCCCGCGCGGCCGACGAGACGGTGTACATCCACGCCGGCCCGGAGATCGGCGTGGCCGCGACCAAGACGTTCTCCTCACAGACGGTCACGCTGGGGCTGCTCGCCCACCGCCTCTCCGAGCACATGGGCGGGGAGGACCGCGGAGAGCCCCTCGACCTCGCGCTCGACGCGCTCGCCGACCTCCCGGACGACCTCGGACGGATGCTCGACGGCTCCGACGCCGAGCGGATCACGAACCGCTATCTCGGGAGCGACGCGTACTTCTTCATCGGCCGGGGGCTCGGCTACCCGGTGGCGAAGGAGTCCGCGCTCAAGTTCAAGGAGATCACCTACGAGCACGCCGAGGGGTTCGCGTCCGGGGAGCTGAAACACGGGCCGCTCGCCCTGGTGACCCCCAGGACGCCGGTGTTCGCCGTGTTCACCGGCGAGCACGACGAGAAGACCCTCAAGAACGCGAAGGAGGCCCAGACCCGCGGGGCCGACGTCGTCGCCGTCGCGGAGGAGGGCCACCCCGCCGTCGACGCGACCGACGCGCACCTTCCCATCCCCGACACGGCCCCGCAGTGGGCCGGGCTGCTGGCGAACGTACAGCTCCAGCTGGTGTCGTACCACGCCGCGAACGAACTCGGCCGATCGATCGACAAACCGCGGAACCTCGCGAAGAGCGTCACGGTCGAATGAATCGATCCGGGGAGGCCACGGACACACGATGAAGAAGGAACTGTTCGGCGTCTTCGGGGATCGCTCCGAGTTCTGCCGGCACAGGTCGGAGACGGAGTTCGACCGCGTCCTCGAGGGCGACGTGGCGACCGTGGGGATCCGGGACGTCGGTCTCGGCATCCCCGGTCGATCCACCGCCTACGCCGGCGAGGAGGGGACCTGCGTCCTCTGGGGGGAGATCTACACCCCGAAGGACGCGGGAATCGACCCCGCCGAGTGGCTTCTCCGCCGGTACGGGGAGGTCGGGACTGACGCGCTGTCCGAGCTCAACGGCTCGTACCTCGCGTTCCTCGACCGCGACGGCGAGGCGTTCGTCGCCACCGACCAGGCCCGGACCTGGGAGTGTTACTTCACGGACGCGCCGGGGAGCCGCGTCTTCGGGACCGACGCCGCGGCGGTGGCCGACACGATCCAGTCGCCGGAGACGGCCGACCGGCCGCTGCTCGAGTTCCTCTACCTGGGGATCGTCCTCGGAAACCGGACCACGCTCGAGCGCCTCCACCGGGTACCCTTCGACGGCTGCCTCCACTCCGACTCCACGGCGGAGCTCGAACGGTTCGTGTACGAGCCGACGGAGTTCGACTACGTGGGGGAGCTGGCCGAGCGGCTCGAACGGGCGCTCGCCCGCCGGGCCAGACACCCCGGCCGAAAGGGGCTCCTGCTCAGCGGCGGCTACGACTCCCGGACCATCCTGGCGGGGATGCCGACGCTCGACGCCACGTTCACCGTCGGCTCCTCGAGCGACGCGGAGACGGCGGTCGCGAGGAAGGTGTCCGAACAGTACGGCGTCCCCCACCACCTGCTGAGCGTCGACGACCGCTACCTCAACCGGGGGGACGACGCCATCAGGTACGGCAACGGCATCAAGGAGTCCATCCACATCCACCACGCGGCCTACGACACCCAGATCGACGTGGACACCATCTACCACGGCCTGCTCTGGGACACGTTCTTCCGCGGGCACTTCCTGCCCACGGACCGCGTGAACGTGCTGGGGTACGAACTGCCGTGGAACCGGCTCGACCCCGACCCGAACGTCGCCGAGACGCTCGTCGGGGAGAAGTTCGGGTTCATCCCGACCGAGCGTGACCTCGTCCCCGACGCCGACTTCGCCGGCGACGGCGAGGCGCTGGTGAAGGACGCCATCGACGAACAGCTGGAGGGGCAGTCGAACCGGTACGACTCCGTCTACAACGCCATCGACCTCGTGGGGATCGGGAACCAGCCGACGATGCCGTTCCGCTACCACCTCGCGGACAACTACCTCGAGTCGTTCATCGTGGCCGACCGGGAGCTCATCGACTGGCACCTCAAGACGCCGCCGGAGCACCGGAACTCCCGGACGCTGCTCGAGGCGATCAGGCGGATCGACGGGGACGTCCTCGAGCACCGCCCGCCGGACCGGCCGTTCGACTCGATACAGCTGAACTCGGTGCAGAACTTCCTCCGGAAGAAGCTCCCGTTCGTCTCCGGGTTCACAGGCTCCTGGCCCGACCGGTCGCGCCACTACGACCGGAACCACTACGATCAGCGACTGTTCCCCAACCGCCCGGAGCTCCACGACCTTCCCCCGCGGTTGAAGCTCAGGATCAACGACATCACGGCGTGGCTGGAGGAGACGGCCGACGGGAACGCCATCCTCTCGGCCGACTACGTCCGTCCGCCGGCGTAAGGTCCCGTCCGTCCGTTCCCGTTCCCGGGTCCGACGACGGGCGGGTGTCGGCAGCGACCGTTCGCCGACGTCGACCGTTTCTCTCGAGTGACTGTCCCGTGTAGCGACCGTTCCGGGAGTGCGGCCGCCCGGCAAGGAGAACCCATCCGCGGAACGACCGGGACGGAAGGACGACCGGTCCAGGGGAGCGACCCGGCGGCGGGGACGGCGGGTCGGCGGTCGGTCGACGAGACGGCGGTCCGGCGGAAGCGGTCGCTCCCGAGGACCGACCGGGAGGCGGGCGACGCTACGGGAGCAGCGGGTCAGCGAGAGGTGAGGAAGGCTACCTTCACCGTATGGATCACTCGTCTCCGGAAACGGGTCGACCGGTTCCGGGCACGTCGCGAGCCGAGGTGGGCGGGACGAGCGGTCGGCCCGAACCAGGGTGCCGACTTCTCAGAACGAGAGGACGTCGACCAGGTCGGAGAGCACGGGGAGGTCGACGCGCAGTAACGGGTCCGACGTGGACATGGTTTCCGACGACGTCGTCTCGGTCGAATCCGACGTGGCCGTCCCGTTGGTCGACTCCCCGGTCGGGGTGGGAGTCGCCGTTTCGGCGGGCGTCGCCGTTTCGGTGGACGTCTCCGTCGAGGTGGGCGTCGACGAGTCCGTGGGAGTGGCCGTCGACGTCGGCGTCTCCGTCGGCGACTCGGTCGGGGAGGCCGTCGGCGACTCCGTGGGAGTGGTCGTCGGCGTCTCGGTCGAACCGGGAGCGTCCGTGGGCGTCTCCGTCGGAGCGTCCGTGGGCGTCTCCGTCGGGTCGGGGCCGGACGGTTCGTCCGTCTCCGTGGGGGTGTCCGGCGGGTCGGGATCGGACGGTTCGTCCGTCGCCGTCGGCGTGTCCGTCGGGTCCGGCGGCGGGTCGTCCGGGGGATCGGACGTCCCGGTCGGCGTGTCCGTCGGGTCGTCGGTCGGGGTCGACGACGGACCGTCCGTCGAGTCGTCCCCCGGCGTCGCGGGCGACTCCGTCGGCGGCGTCCCCTCCGGCCCGGGCGTCGGCGTCGCGGCGCTCCCGCCGTCCGACGGGAGGTCGGGGAGCCCGACGCCGCCGTCGTCGGACGGGAGACCCGGAAGCCCGATGCCGCCGGCCGCCAGGACGAGTCCGCCGACGAAGAGCACCGAACCGAGGACGAGCAGCGCCCCCTGGACGGTGTCGACGAGTCCGGCCTCGGACCGCAGCCAGTCGAGCCGGATCCGGGCGTCGGTCGCCCACCCGCCGATCGGGTCGGGGAACGCCTCGAGGAGGTCGAACAGTTCGGCGCCGCCGAGGGCCCCGGTCAGCAGCGCGACCGGGAGGTAGATCAGGAGCCCCGTCGGCGGAACGACGACGAGCGAGAGGACGTCGTTCCCGATGGCCGTGGAGACGTAGTAGATGGGGCCGACCGACAGCAGGATGGTGACCAGCGTCCGCAGGAGGCGGGCGTCCGTGAGCGGGTCGTACCCGAGGCGGCGCGCGGCCCAGGTGTGGAGGAAGAACATCGAGCCGTAACTGATGCTCGTCGCGACCGCGGCGCCGTTCATCCCGAACTCCCGGATGAGCACGAAGTTGAGCACGACGTTCAGCCCGGCGGCGGCGCCCGTCGCGAGGATGAGCACCCCGAGGTCGCCCTTCCCCTGCCCGATCGCGAGCAGCGGGCGCGCGATCGCGAACCCGAGCGCGCCGGGCAACAGCAGGAGCAGCGGCGTCCGACTCGCCATGTACTCGTCCGGGTAGATAATCGGGATCGCCGCCGAGGAGAGCACTGCAAGCCCGATGGCCAGCAGCGCGGTGAACAGCAGCGTGTACCGCGTCACTCGCGTCGAGATGGAACTCACGCGCTCCTTGTTCTCGTTCGCCCAGAGGTTCGAGGTCGAGTGCATCAGCACCATCTGTATCGAGATGGGGACGAACCAGAGGAACTCCGCGAGCGTGAGCGCGATCTTGTAGAACTTGGTCTGCTCCTGGCCGGCCATCGTACGGAGCATCATGACGTCGACGTGGAACAGCGAGGTGAGCAGCAGGATGAGCAGGATGCTGAGCCCGTTGAACGTCAGCATCTCCCGTCGCGGGAACTCGTAGGAGGGGACGGTGAACACCGACAGCAGCGACACCTGCCGGCCCACGAGGAAGAACCCGACGAGCGCGACGGTCGAACTCGCGACGATGTGGCCGACGAGCACGCCGACGACGCCGTAGTCGAGGTACGCGAGCGTCAGCGCGCACGCGAGGAACAGCGCCTTCCCCAGGATGCGGAGCGGCTCGGAGTGCGACTCCATCCCGAACCCCATCAGCGTCCGCCGGGTGTACTCCCGGAACTGGGAGGCGACGACCAGCACCGCCAGCACGTAGAAGTACGTCTCGAACCGCGCGCCCGCCACGAACGGGGAGACGAGCCCGAACCTGGCGGCGCCGGCGAGGACGAGCGCCCCCAGCGCCGCGAGCAGGGCGGCGATCCGGAAGTAGAACCCGACGACGTGCGAGGCCCACTTCGCGTCGTCGCGCTCCTCGGCGAGGAACTTCCTGACGCCGTCGGTGACCCCGGAGCTGACGAATATCATGAAGATGGCGAACACCGACATGAGGAACGCGTAGTCGCCGTAGTCGTCGCCGAGCAGGCGCGTCAGCACCGGCGAGGAGGCGATGCCGAGCAGGAGCAACACCACCTTCGTGCTGACGAACGAGAGGAAGCCGCTCGTGATGCTTCGGTTCATCGGTCGGGCGACCCCGTTCGTCCCCCCCGCTCTCGGTCGGCCGCGTTCCCGCGTTTCCCGCCCCGTCCGCCCGTCGGCATCGTGCGAGTCCGGTCCCCCACGTTATCTGTCACGGTCCACACGTTCCCCGGGAAGGGTCGTCGCGCCGGCCGAGAGCGTCACTCCCGGATCGAGACTGGTGTTGATGCCCGTGCTCGCCCCGGGGCCGAGGACGGCGCCGAACTTCCGGCGGCCGGTCGAGACCCGCTCGCCCTTCACCGTCAGTTCGACCGGGCGGTCGTCGTGCCGGAGGTTCGCCACGTTCGTGCCGGCGCCGACGTTGACGTCCCGCCCGAGCACGCTGTCGCCCACGTACGAGAGGTGGTTCACGTTCGCGCCCGCCATGAGCACGCTGTTTTTCACCTCGACCGCGTGGCCGACCGAGACGTCCTTCCCGACGAGCGTCGCCCCGCGGACGTAGGCGTTCGGCCCGACGCTCGCGCCCGAACGGATCAGCGCGGGCCCCTCGATCACGACGCCGTCGTCGACCCGCGCGCCGGGTTCGACCACGACGTCGCCGTGGAGCGTCGCGTCCTCGCTCACCGTCCCCTCGACGCGCCGTTCGAGGTCGCCCAGCTGCCACTCGTTCGCCTCGAGCAGTTCCCACGGGCGCCCGACGTCGAGCCAGCCGTCCAGTTCCACCGGCGTCACGTCCACGGAGTCGATGCTGCGCGCGAGGACGTCCGTCAACTCGCGCTCGTCCCGCTCGCTCGGCGGCACGTCGAGCCAGTCGGTCGCGGCCGCCGGGAAGACGTACGCGCCGGCGTTCACCAGGGTGCTCGGGGGGTCGGCGGGCTTCTCGACGATGTTCGACACCGACCCGCCGTCGGTGGCCAGCACGCCGTACGAGGTGGGGTCCTCCCGGTGGACCGTGGCGACGCTCGGGCCGGCCTCGAACAGCGTCCGGACGCCGGCGGGGTCACAGAGGTTGTCGCCGTTGAGCACCGCGAACTCGCCGTCGAGGTGGGGGGCGGCCGCGCGGACGGCGTCGGCGGTGCCGTCCTGTTCCTCCTGGACGGCGTAGCGCACCGGGACGCCCTCGTACGTGGAGCGGAAGTAGTCCCTGACCAGGTCCGCCTCGTAGCCGACGACGAGGACGAGTTCGTCCGCGCCGGCCGCGACGGCCGCGTCGGCGACGTGCGCGACGAGCGGCCGGTCGGCGACCGGGAGCATCGGCTTGGGAAGCGATTCGGTCAGCGGTCGCATCCGCGTCCCGCGGCCCGCGGCCAGAACGACTGCTTGCATTGGAAGCGGCTACCCGCCCCGAGGGGTTTATTATTGAGCCGATAAGGTCCGTTCGTCGCCTCCGCCGGGGGCTTCGGTCGACCGGCGCCCGTCGAGTCGGCCTAGTCGTCGGACCGGTCCCCGACCGCGGCCGCCTCCGGTTCGGGGCCGCTCGACTCCCCGGCCCGAGCGTCCGCGACGAGTTCCGACGCGGCCTCGAACAGTTCGTCGGCACGCCCGGCGTCCTCGGCTTCCGCGGTGACGCGGACGAGCGGCTGGGTGCCGCTCGCGCGGACGAGGAACCAGCCGTCGTCGACGTCCACGCGGACCCCGTCGCTCACGTCGACCGTGTCGTACGTCGCCACCGCCTCGCGGTGCACCCGGCGCACGACCTCCGACTTGGCCTCCGCCTCGCGGCTCTCGCGGCGGGTCACGTAGCCGCCGATGCCGTCGAGTTGCGCCCCCAGCGGGCCGTGGTCGCGGACGAGTTCCGCGAGGCGGCAGGCGGCCAGCGGCCCGTCGGGACAGCGCGTCTCCCCCGGCCAGATCCAGGCGCCCGAGGGCTCGCCCCCGAAGGCGACGTCGTCGTCGGCGACGCGCTCGGCCACGTACGTGTCGCCGACCTTCGTCCTGACCACCGACGCGCCCACGTCGGCGAGCGCGTCGTCGACCGCGAGGCTCGTGTTGAGCGGCGCGGCGACGCGTTCGCCCGCACCGGCGCACGCGCGGCCGAACAGCGCGAGCAGCAGGTCGCCGGGGACGAACTCCCCCTCCCCGGTCACGGCCATCGTCCGGTCGGCGTCGCCGTCGTGGGCGACCCCGAAGTGGGCGTCCGTGTGCTCGACGAGCCGGCAGAGCTTCGTGCAGGTCTCGGCGGTCGGCTCGCTCGGGCGCCCGGGGAACGAGCCGTCCGGTTCGGCGTGGAGCGTCGTCACCGAGCAGCCGAGTTCGTCGAGCGCCGTCGCGGTCAGGCGGCCGGCGCCGTTGCCGACGTCGACGACCGCGTGGAGGCCGTCGAGCGACCCGGTCGCCTCCCGGAGCGCGGCGACGTGGCGCCCGGTCCCGCCCTCCCACTCGCTCTCGGACCCGACCTCCCCGGCGGACGCGAGCGCGTACGCCCCCTGGTGGACCCGGCGGGCGATCTCGTCGCGCTGCTGGCCGTCGAAGGCCCGTCCCGACGGCGTCCACAGTTTCAGGCCGTTGTCCGCGGGCGGGTTGTGCGAGGCGGTCACGGCGACGCCGGCGTCGGCGTCCAGCCACCCGACGCTCCGCGCGACCGTCGGCGTGGCGGCCGTGCCGAGGCGGACGACGTCGGCGCCACACTCCCGGACGCCCGCGGAGAGCGCGTCCGCGAGCATCGTCCCGCTCTCGCGGGTGTCCCGTCCGACGACGACCCGATCGTACCCCTCGGAGGCCAGCGCCCGGCCGACCGAGAGCGCGACGTCCGCCGTCACTTCCTCGCCGACCTCGCCGCGGATGCCGCTCGTTCCGAACATGCTCCCCCAACCGGAGGGGGGCGGCCTTACTATACGGGCGATAAACCGTTTCGGCCGCCGAAACGGTCCGAAAGCGCGGGTCGCCGGGGGCCCAGTGATCGGCCTCGTCGAGCCGTGGCGGGGACGTGAGGCGCCCTCACCGGCGGCCCCGTTCGGGGGGCCGGTGCCCCGGGCCGGCCGGCCGGCCCGGCGGCTCGCACGCACGCACGAATCACCCACTATTGGTCCGTCGTCCCGACCCGTCGCTTATTCGCAGTATAATAAACAGCCGGTGGAGGGTACACCGAGACGGAATGAAGGACGAAAGTTCGACTCGCAGACGGTTCATCCACGCGGCGGGTGCGAGCGCGGTGTTCGCCCTCGCGGGGTGTTCCAGCGACGGTAACGGTTCGGGGAGCACCGAGGACGGCGGGACGCCCACCGAGGGGACCGGATCCCCGACCGCCACCGGCACCGAGGACGGCGAGTACGTCGGCCCGCGCAACGGCGACGACCTGCCGGAGGACCCGAACCCGAAGGACGGCTACCCGCCCGAGTTCGAGTCCGTCCCGGAGGAGCGGAACGTCGACACGGACAGCTTCGAGACGCTTGAGCGCGGCGGCCAGACGATCAAACTGGTCCCCACGGACGTCGCCTACTACTGGTACGTCCGCGGCGAGGCCCGGTTCGTCGACACGCGCAGCGAGAGCGAGTTCGAGGTCTCGCACGTGTTCGGCTCGGTCCTGAGCCCGGCCGGCGACGGCATCGACCTGCCGGACGACCCCGTGCTCGAGTGGCCCGAGGGGGACCGCATCGTCACCTACTGTGCGTGCCCGCACCACCTGTCGTCGCTCCGCGCGGCCTCGCTGCTGAACCGGGGGTACCAGGAGGTGTACGCGCTGGACGAGGGGTTCGACGCCTGGCGCGAGAACGACTACCCGCTCGCCGGCGAGGACATCGGCCGCGTCCCGCCCGTGCGCGTCATCAACGGGAAGGTCCCGCAGCGACACGAAGGGGAGTTCGCGTGGGCCTACCACGAGGGCTCGGACCAGCGGGAGGCGACCCCCATCCAGGCCGACGGGAGCTACGAGCTCCGGACGAAGTTCGTCGACGTGAACGCGGACGCCACCGTACGGGTCGAGACCCCGGCGTACAACGTGACGGGGACGTTCGAGGAACTGACCGCGGGGACCATCTCCAGGGACGGGACCGTCCCCTCCGGCGACGGCTCCTCGGGGAACGGGACGGCGAACGGGACGTCGACGGACGACGGCGGGTTCGACGTTCGACCGTTCCTCCGCTGAGCCCGCCTCATGTCGAGCCGAGGGGGGTCCGACGCCGCCGACCTGCGACGACTCGTCGAGGAGTGCGAGGCATTCACCAGGTGCGAGAGCTGCGGGACCCACGTGGTGAACCTCGACAGCCACCGGTGCCCGTCGGCGGGCACGCGGGAGACGAACCGCGAGACGCGACGCGAGCGCGCCGAGCGGGACGAGCGGGACGACGACGACCGCGTCGGCATCTTCCCGCGCTCGAACGGCAACTCGTACGCCTACCACGAGCTGCGCGACGGGGAGGTGTGCTGTGGCAGCGGGAACTACACGAAGGCCGACAGGCTGGAGGTCGTCAGGCGCCGGGAGGCGAAGGCCCGCGGCCGCTGCCCGTGCGGGAACTGCGAGCGACTGCAGCAACTCAGGACCGACGGAGGGGACTGACGGACCGCCCGTCGCCCGGCCGGGCGGCGCGTGCCGCTTAGAACCGCGTTAAACCCGCGCCGTCCGCGGGTACCCGTCGCGGTCCGACCCCGGCACACCCGAGCGAGGCGGCACGGCGCGGAGGGCCGCACTACGTGTATTGCATCCCCCGGTGGCGTGACCGACGGCCACGACGGACGTAGTGATGGTCGGGTCGAATCCCCTCCGTCGACCGCGAAGCCGGGCCCGCTCGACGACGCGGCGGCTACACACGTCGTGTTCGGGAGTCGCTTCGGCCGGAGCGGGGAGGGCGTCCCGCCCCCGCCGGACGGCCGACGCCGGATGATCGTACGATTACATATGTAGCGTTGTAAGAACACCTCGCGGACACCTGCCGCCGTCCGACCCCGGAGCGGCCTCCGACGGGGAACGGACCGGCCACGGAGTCCGCCCTCCGGCGGGCCGCGATCCGGCGACGAACGACCCTTTCCGGGTCACGTAATCCGACCGGTCGATCCCCGAAGATGTAATCAGCACTACGGTACCGGTCGAGGTTCCCCTGTCCGTGGTTCCGGTCCAGTTCGAGGCGGTTCCCGGTTCGAGACTCACGCGTCGGGTAAACGGACGGTCGGGGGCTGCGGCGAGCCGGCGGTCACACGGCTCGACAGGGGAACGAACGCTCGGCTCGGCCGATCTAGCCTTCGAAAACGGGCCAGCCGGATCCGTGGGCGGCCGGCGTTCGGGGGCGACACGCCGCCACCGAGCGGTTCGAATTCGAGACCCGATCGACCGCCGACGGTCGCTCCCGGACGTCTCCCCCGGAGCCGGTTCCACGAAGACGAACCGACTGGTTCGTCCGATCCTGTCCGGTTCGGATACAGTGTTCAGAGCCGTCATTTCGACGGTTCCGGGGCGCGCGTCGAGCCGGCCGTTCGTGGACGTCGACGCTGGCGGTCCGTCCGACGGGCGTTCGGACCGGAAGGGGATGGACCCGACTCGATCGGGCGACTCAGAACGTCGTCTCGCCGACGACCTCGACCAGTTCGGCCGTCCCCTCGTGTTCGTTCCCGTCGAACTCCGTCACCCTGAGTCGCACCCGCTTGTCCACCGCCGTCCGGGGCGCGTCCGGGACGCGGAGGATCGTGTCGCCGACGCGGGCAACGGGGGTGTCGCCGTCCGTCCCGGTGATCATCGCCGTGAGTTCCTGACCCACCTCGAAGGAGGGGTTGGCGCTCCGGAACTGCCAGCCCTTCAGGTACTTCCCGAAGAGGCTCATACGCGGGCCACCTCCTCGGTCTCGCGGTCGCTGATGTACTCGCGCCCGAAGCCGGTCCAGGCCGCGAGCAGGAACACCCCGACCAGGAACCAGCCGTGGAAGACGAACGGCCAGACGTCGACCGGGTTGACGACCATCGACTGGGTGAACCAGTCGTACTGGTTCGGCAGCGTTCGGATGACCGCATAGCCCACGAGCACCCCGCCGGACCACGGGAAGATGTAGCCAAGCGCCGAGGTGTTGGCGTCGAGGATGTTCGCGCGGCGGTAGCCGTTGATGTTGAACCGCTCGCCGATGCGCGCGATGTAGGGCGCGATGGCGATCTCGGCCGCGGTGTTGATGGTGATCATCGCGTTGACCATCGCCGTGCCGAGCACCATCGTGGTCTCGGCGCGCCGGACGTTGGTCGCCACGCGCTCGAGCAGCCAGTTCTGGAGCGCCTCGAAGCCGCCGCCGCGGATCATCACCTGGGCGGCCGCGACGATGAGCAGCACCAGCACGATGAGCGGGAAGAACCCCTCGGCGCCCGAGTAGATGCTGCCGCCGACGCTCGTCTCCGCGCTGTCGACGAGTTCGACGAACGGCAGAACCGAGAGCGACTGGGCGATCCCGAGATCCCGGGGCGCGTTGAACACGACCATGTCGCTGACCGGCGCGAGCCCCAGCACGACGTTCAACAGGAACGCCACGATGAGCCCCCACGAGATGGCCTCGATGATGTGCCGGCCCATCACGGCGGTCGCGATGACGATCCCCATCGAGAGCAGGTGGACCAGCCCGATCGGCTGGGCCTGCGCGATGATCTGTTCCGCGTCGACGCCGGTGATGTTCACGCCCGACATCGCGCCCGCGGCGAACACGTACGTGACCACCGCGAAGAGCGCCGCGACGATCGCGTACTTGAACCGGGAGGCGACGACGCCGCCGATGTCCGAGTCCTGGGTGACGGCGCTCACGATGGTCGTGTCGCTCACCGGCGCGAGGTTGTCGCCGAACACCGCGCCCGACAGGATGGCGCCGAACATGAGCACCGGGTTCGCGCCCAGCAGGAGGCCGGCGGGGAACACGAGCGTCGAGAACGCGACGGTCGTCCCGTAGCCGGTCCCGATGCCGGTCGCGAGCAACCCGGCGAGCAGGAACGTGATCGCCGGGAACAGCGTCGCCCCGACGTCGGCCGCGTTCGCGGCCCACACGAGGCCGTCGACGAAGCCGCCCGCCTGGATGGTGCTGGCGAACATGCCCGCCCAGAGCCAGGCCACGACCGCGGTCGCGGCCACGCGCTGGGTCATCCCCTCGAAGATGGTGTTGGCGTACGCCCGCCAGTTACCCTTCACGAACAGCATCCCGAGGATGAGCCCGATCAGCATCCCCGCGACGAGACCGGTCTCGTCCCCGATGCGGAGCAGTCCGCTCTGGACGATCGCCCAGACGATGAAGAAGGCGATGGGGAACCCGCTGACCAGCCGCCCCCCGTGGAACTCGATCCGCGGGCCCGTGCGGGCCTCCTCCGCCTCCGCCAGTTCCTCCCGTACCGTTTCGTCGTATCCGTCGGTGTCGTTCGGTGGTGGCGTCATTCGTTCACCCGTGGTATGAATTGACACCATGCGGGGCCATTATATATAAGTACGTGCCCCGGTCCGGGGGCCGGGCGCGCCCGATCGGGCGAACGCGTCGACGCCGACGGCGTGGGGTGCGATCACCGACGGCGACGGAGTTCGCGGTCGAGTCCCGGGCGAAGCGGGTCGAGTTCCGGGCCGAGCAGGTCGATCCGCTCCCGGAGTTCGACGACGGTCGCGAGGGCGGGATGGCCGACGGCTTCGTCCGCCGGCCGGCTCCGGACCGCTTGAATGCCCCGGCGACTCGCACCGATCACTCGACGTAGCCGAGCCCCCGAAGGCGCCGTTCGACCGCGTCGTTCCCGGCGACGGCGTCCTCGCTCCCGCGTCCTCGGCTGTACCGGCGCGTCGGCCGCCGGGGAGTCGGCCGCAACGAGTTCCGAGAGGACGCGCCCGTCGGCGGCCGCGGGAACCGGCTCACCACGGAGGTGAAGCACGGTCGGCACCACGTCGACGACCGTCGCATCGCTCGGCCCGCATCCGGCCCCGATGTCCGGCCCGTGTGCGAGCAGGATTCCCTCACTTCGGTGACCGGCGGCCTTCGTCTCGGCGTCGGTGAACACGTCGTCGGTCAGCGGCGTCTGCACCTCGTCGCCGTCGAACGCTTCCAGAACGGCCGCGCCGGTCTCGGGGTCCTCGACGTTCGAGAGGAGCCCCGCGAGTTCACGTTTCAGTCCGGGCACGTCCGTCGGCTCGACGGTCCCGTCGTCGAACCGCTTCCGGTCGTTCACGTAGAGGCAGCCGTCACCGTGGACGAAGGCCGCCGTCTCCCCGTACTCCACGTCGTAGAGCGCTTGCTTCCCGGGGACTTGGAGCGCCGCCATGTCGACGAATGGCTGGGGGACCGCCCGTGCTTGTCGGGCCACGTTCCGGTGGTGATCGACGGCCACGCGAGCGGCGTCGACGCCGGCGTCGTGCTCCCGATCGGGCCCGCGGAACCCTCCTCGAACAGCCGTTCGAACGAGGGGAGGCCGCCGAACCCGATCCAGCGTTCGAGCAGCGGCCAGGGAACCCCGTCCAGCCCGAGGACGACTGCCCCCTCCATCCGGCTCGCGGTCGGCGTCATCGACCACATCCCCGCATCTTTTTACTTCTACTTGTCATTTTTCGCTCACCACGATTCCGCCTATAATCGCCCAGCACATCGTTATTCTCCCGATCGTCTCGTGAATGACTCCGATAATTATCCCCATGTAGATATGTTTTCGTTCGGGTCAGTACGCCTTCGGAGCGCTATCGAGCGCGACCCGGAGGCGGGGGAACTGCGGGCTCGTCGGCGCTCGGGTCGGCGACCGTTCACCGCGGGTCACGACCGTCGCCCGGCGACGGATCCCCACCGCGGTCCCGTTCGGAGCGTGTCGTCACGGGAACTCGTCGCGCCGAATCGCCGCACGCAGCGCGAGCTCCGCGACGTCGCCGCCGTGTTCGGCCGTCCGCCGGAGGTGTTCGACGGCGCGAGCCAGCCCGTACTCCGCGTCCGGGTCCTCGAACAGCCGCCGGTCGAGCGCCGCGGCGCGGGCGCGAACCCGGTCGCGGGCGTCCAGCGCGCGACGAGCGGCGGCCGGGGGCGCGTCACCCGTGACGGCGTCAACCCCGTCCGCGACGATCCCCCGCGCGGTCCGGGCGAGAAGGCGGACGTCGGGGACGGCGTCGTCCGGGACCGCCCCCGCGACGTCCTCGGCCGCCCCAGCGACGCGTTCCGCGCGGTCGGCGACCCGCTCCAGTTCGCGCGCCGCGAGCCACAGTTCGAAAAGTTCCGGCCGGGTCAACCCGAGGGCGTCACACTCGTCGAGCTTGGAGAGCCCCCGGCCGAAGTGCCGGTCGATCAGCCCGAACAGGCGGTCGGCATCGTCGTCCCGGTCGGGGACGCCGCCGGCCGCGGTCCCGTCGATCAGGGCCCCGGTCGCCTCGCGGTGCATCGCCAGCGCGACGAGCCGGAGCTGGCGGAGCGACTGGACGATCGACACCTCGTCCGCGTCGAGCAGCGTCCGGACCGTCGCCCGGCCGTCCACCCCCTCCTCGACGGTGACGCCGACGAGCGACCGCGTCACCCCGCGCAGGACCCGTCGCTGGCCGTCGGTGACCTCCCCGTCGGCGACGAGCCGGAGCTCCTCGACCCCCGCCGCGTAGGCGGCCCGCACGGTCCGTTCGAGGCGCGTCGGCTCGGCGTCGCCGATCCCGACGGTCGCCCGCTCGAGCGCGCCCGCGGGCGGGTCGCGGGCCTCGATCCGGAGCACGCCGTCGATGGTCGTGTCCACGTTGACGACCGTTCCGGCCGCGACGTCCTGCGCGGTCGCCCACTCCTTGGGGAGCGAGACGGTGAAGGTCCCGCTGCCGACCGTCTGGACCTTTCTCGTCTCCATCGTCAGTCGGCGGGCGTCGGGGTCGTCCCGACCGCGTCCCGGACGTCGGTGTGACTCGCGCGTGTACCGATGCCGCGTCCGGTCATCCGAACTTGCCGGTGATGTAGTCCTCGACGCGGTCGGACTCGGGGTTCCCGAACACGGTCGCGGTGTCGCCGAACTCGACGAGTTCCCCGCCGGTGAGAAACACCGCCGTCTCGTCCGAGATGCGCGCCGCCTGCTGCATGTTGTGCGTGACGACGACGACCGTGTACTCCTCGGCCAGGTCCGCGATGAGGTCCTCGACCTTCGAGGTCGCCACAGGGTCCAGCGCGCTCGCCGGTTCGTCCATCAACAGCACGTCCGGGTCCGGTGCGATGGCGCGGGCGATACAGAGCCGCTGTTGCTGGCCGCCCGAGAGCTCCAGTCCCGACTCGTCGAGGCGGTGGCTCACCTCGTCCCAGAGCGCCGAGCGCCGCAGGGCGCGCTCGACGCGTTCGTCCAGGTCGTCGGTTCGACCCTGGACGCGAAGCCCGTAGGCGACGTTGTCGTAGATGCTCTTGGGGAACGGGTTGGGTTGCTGGAACACCATCCCGATGCGCCGCCGCAGCGCCACCGGGTCGACGTCGTCGTCGTACACGTCCTTCCCCTCGAACAGGAGTTCCCCCTCGACGCGACAGGAGTCGACGCGGTCGTTCATCCGGTTGATACACCGCAGAAACGTCGACTTCCCGCAGCCCGACGGGCCGATGATCGCCGTCACCCGCCGCTCGGGGACGTCGACGTCGACCGGCCGGAGCGCCACCTCGTCGCCGTAAGAGACGGTGAGGCCGCGCGCGGCGATCGCGGTCCGGGACGCCCCGGACCCGGGTCCCTCCCCGGGGTCCGGGACCTCGATGGACGCCCCGATCGGTTCGTCGTCGCCGGTCCCGACCGGCCCGGCGGTCGGGCCGGCCGTCCGTTCCTCCGCGAGGTTCGATGTGTTCTCGGACATGGTTATCGACTCCGCTGGTACCTGTTCCGGACGAGGATCGCGGTCCCGTTCATCACGAGCAGCACGACGAGCAGCGTCACCACGCCGGCCGCCAGCACGCCGAACCGGAACTCGGGCTTGATCTCGGAGGACCACGCGAAGAGCTGGCGCGGCATCGCGCTGAACTTCGCGAAGAATCCGGACGGCGCGAGCCGGACGCTCGAGGCGGCGCCGATCATCAGGAGCGGAGCCGTCTCCCCGATCGCCCGCCCGAGCGCGAGGATCGTTCCGGTGAGGATCCCCGGGAGCGCCTCCGGGAGCACGACGTTCCGGGTCGTCTGCCACTTCGTCGCCCCCATCCCGTAGGAGGCCGCCCGCCTCGACTCGGGTACCGCGCGGATCGCCTCCTGCGCGGAGATGACGACGATGGGGAGCACGAGCAGCCCCACCGTGAGCCCGCCGACGACGACGATGCCCGACTCCAGGCCGACCCCCCGGATGAACAACGCGAGCCCGAGCAGGCCGTACACCACGGAGGGGACGCCCGCGAGGTTTCCGATGTTGATCTCGACGAGGTCGACGAACCGCCCGGCCCGGCCGGACGCCGGCGCGTACTCCTCGAGGTAGATCGCCGCCCCCACCCCCACGGGGAATGCGGAGACGACGATGACGACGAGCATCAGCACGGAGCCGACCAGGGGCGGATAGATGCCCGCGTCGGCGGGGGTCCGCGAGGTGGGGCTCGTGAGGAAGCCCCAGTCGAGCCACGGCTCCGGCCCAGCGAACCCGAGCGACCGGACGACGACCGCCCCGAGGGCGGCGCCCCCCACGACGACGACGGGGAAGGCGAGCCCGGAGAGCCCCTCCCCCCGCCGGAGGACCCCCTCCAGGTAGGCGCCGGTCGGGAGCAGGGTCGCCGTCGCAAGCAGAACCCAGTTCCCCGCCGTCAGGCCGACGATGGGAGAGAGCACCGCACCGATCGACGCGACGAGAACCGAGGCGAGGAGCGTCTCCTCGACGCCGCGGCCGTCGTCGCGTCGCCGGGCGACGACCCGGCCGAACGCGAGCGCCGCGGGAGCAGTCACCGACGCGACGAGCAGCATCCAGCCGACCGGCACGACCGGGAGCGACCGCATCACCGCCGTCGCGCCGACGACGCCTGCGGCCGGTCCGACGCCGAGAACGGCCAGCCGTTCGAGGGCGGCCCCGGGGCGGAGGCGCCGGTGGGCGAGGACCGCGCCGGCGCCGACGGAGAGGCCCGCGAGCGCCGCGAACCACTCGGCCGGGGTGACCACCTCGACGAACAGGACGGCGAGCCACCCGCCGACCAGCAGGCCGACGACGGGGACGCCGAGGGTCGCGTACGCGACCTCCCCCGCGGCGGGGTCGCGGTCGTAGTAGTACCAGGCGAGCGCGAGCGACGGCGCGATCGTCGTGGAGAGGAAGACGGCGTGCCAGCGGGGGTCGGCGCTCAGCGGCCGGAGCGCGTCGTTGAACACGTACGCCAGCAGGAACGCGACCGCCGCGAGGCCGAACACGGTCGCGCCGAGCGTGACGCCCTCGAACAGCCGACCGCGGAGGCGGCTCACCGACTCCGTCGCGGGGGCCGAGTCGTGGCGACCGCCCCGGGAGCGCTCGGTCGCCATCAGCGGCTCCCCCCGTCGGCGGGGCGCGTCCGGGGATCGGTCGCCGGAACCGGGGCACCCGGGAGGCCGGTCATCGGTACTCCTCGCGATACCGCGCCGAGATCAGGTTGCTGAGGTAGTTCATGAGGAACGTGATGGCGAACAGCGTCAGGCCGAGCGCGAACATGCTCCTGTACGTCGGCGAGGCCGCGGAGACGTCGCTGGTCACCGCCTGCACCATCGCGGAGGTCATGGTCTGTCCCGACTCCGAGAGGCTCGAGAGCGGGTCGGTGAGGTCGAACAGCCGCGGCCGAAGCCCCATCGCCATGACGACGATCATCGTCTCGCCGATGGCCCGCGAGAGCGCGAGGATGAACGAGGCGAAGATGCCCGACACCGCCGCCGGGACGACCACGCCGGTCGACACCTCGTACTTCGTCGCGCCCAGCGCGTAGCCGGCCTGCCGCAGGGCGTCCGGCACCGCGCTCATCGCGTCCTCGCTGAGGCTCGACACCATCGGGATGATCATGATGCCGACCATGATCGCCGCGCTCGCCACGTTGAACGTGCCCAGGTCGAACCCGAGCGTCCGGAGGAACGGGGTCAGGTAGACGAGCGCGAGGTAGCCGTACACGACCGTCGGGATGCCCGCGAGGATCTCCAGCCCCGGCTTGAGCACCGATCGGGCCCGTCGGCTCGCGTACTCGCTCAGGTAGACCGCCGCCGCGACGCCGACCGGGATGGCGACGACGGCCGCGCCGGCCGTCACGAGCAGCGTTCCGGTCACCAGCGGCAACACGCCGAACTGGCCGCGGTCGGTGATCCACGTGGTCCCGGTGAAGAACGACACCGGGTCGACCATGCCGAAGAACGCGACGGCGTCGACCGTGAGCGCGAGGACGATGCCCAGGGTGACGACCACCGTCAGCGAGGCACAGAGGAACAACACCCAGCGGTAGAGCCGTTCACGCGCCGCACGGCGCTGCTGGCCGCCGGACAGTTGCAGGCGGTTCGTTTCGTTGCTCATGAATGGACGATGTAACCGTGGGAATATCCCTGCAACAGGCAGACCCGGTTAGTTACCCGCGACGTCCTCGAGCGTGGCGAGGTTCTCGTCGCGCATGTCGACGCTGGAGGGGACGTAGCCTATCTCCTGGACCATGTCAGTCTCGGCGTTCTCGAGGTAGAAGCTGAGGAACTCGTAGACCTGTTCCTCGTTCCGGATCGACGATTCGCTACCGTAGATGAACAGCGGCCGGGCCATCGGATACGAGCCGTCCTTGGCGGCCGCGAGGCTCGGTGCGCCGGGTTCGTCGCCTTCCTCCGCCGCGACGCTTACGGCCTTGACGGCGTCGGAGTTCTCGTTGTAGTAGGCGTACCCGAAGTAGCCCATCGCGTACTCGGAGTCCTGGATCCCCTGGACGATCAGGTTGTCTTCCTCGGTGGGTTCGTGCTGGGCGGTGTGGTTGTGGTCCTCGCCGATGACGTTCTCGTTGAACCAGTCGTAGGTGCCCGATGTGGACGCGGGGCCGTACAGTTCGAACGGTTCGTCGGGCCACTCGTCGCGGACGTCCGACCACAGTTCCGCGCCGTCTTCGCGCCAGATCTGGGACATCTCGTCGAAGGTCATGCTGTCGACCCAGTCGGCGTCGTTGTTGACGGCCATCGTGAGCGCGTCGCTGGCGATGTGGAACTCGACCGGTTCGACGCCGTTGCCCTGACAGTGTTCGACTTCCTCGTCCTTGATCGGGCGCGACGCGCCGTTGATGTCGGCGTCACCGGGACAGAAGTGGTTCTCGAAGCCGCCGCCGCTCCCCGTCGAGTCGACCGTGACGTTCACGTCGGGGTGTTCCTCCATGAACTGCTCGGCCATCGCGTCCGTCACCGGGAAGACCGTGCTGCTCCCCGAATTGACGACCTCGCCCGAGAGGTCATCGCCGCCGTTTCCGCCTCCGTTGCCGCCGCCGTTTCCGCCTCCGTTGCCGCCGCCGTTTCCGCCTCCGTTGCCGCCGCCGCTTCCGCCGCTCCCCTCGGTACAGCCGGCGAGCGCCGTGACGCCGATCGTCCCGGAAGCGAGCAGGAATTTCCGCCGCGATGCCAGGTCGGACGTGGCCGCTTGGTCCTCGACCATCGGGTGAACGGGCGGTAGCTAATGGTAAACTCGTTTATAATAGTGGTACTCCCCCCTCCGTGAGAGACGTGTCCGTTCCCCCGCCGACCCGACCCCACGTGATGGCTATATAGGCCACCGAAAGCGACGAGGTGGTGACCGCCTCCTCGCGCCGGTGGTCGGCCGCCCCGGATACCGCCTCCTCGCCGGCGGGAGACGGGCTGGGTGCGGACGGAGGGCTCGGCCGAGCACCTACACCGGCAGCGACCCGAGCGCCGCCGCGAGCGTCGGACCCTCCAGCAGCGCCTCGCGGCCGACCTCCACGAGCGCCGCGACGACGGCCAGTTCGAACGCGGTGACCAGCAGCGTGACGACGTCGGCCCACTTGCTCGTCACCGGGACGCCGACGGGGATGTCGTACAGCTTCGGGTACGGGTAGAACACGGCCATCCCGCGGACGTTGCCCAGCAGGTCGAGCGCGTAGTGGGTGGCGATGCCGAGCCAGACGTACTGCAGGTTCCCGGTGAAGTGCGGGAACGCGACGAACAGCACGAGCACCGGGAGGTTGTGGAGCGTCTTCCGGTGGGTGCCGAACTCGGTGTCGATGTCGGGGACCAGCGCGCCGAGGACGACGGGCACGCCGACCACGAACGCGCTCCGGGCCCCGGCGAGCGAGATCGTGGGTTCGAGCAGGAACCCGGTGCCGAAGCCCAGCAGGACCGCGTTGACGATGTGTCCTCGCTTGTTCATTACGGTGGAAGTGGCTGGGGGAACCACGGGGAGGAGTCTTCCGACTCGTCGTCTTCCGTGCGTCTGACGCGGGGGACGGGGGAGTCCGGTGACGATCGGCGGGAGCGAGCCTCGTCGCGGGGGACCCGTCTCGCTCGGCCCGATCTCGAACCGCGGGCGAAACGACAGTTTAACCGGTTGGGGGAGTTAGATGGTAACAAGGACCGCGGATCGACAGCGACGGATCCGGCGGTCCACACCCATGAGCGACGACGACGCGAACGAACGGAACGACTCGGAAACGGAGGAACCCGAAGCCCCATCGCGCGGATTCCGTCTGGAGGCCGGACTGCGCCCGTTATCGGGTCTACTCGGTGGCCTGATCGGGGTGGACGTGAGCGAATCGCCGCCTCCGGCGGAGGACCCGGTAGACCGGGCCACCGTCGACGAGAGCGAAAGCGACACGCAGCGAGGGGACGTCGATCGGCGGCGAAGCGGGAACGGTCCACGGCGTAGACGAACGAGGCGGGTCCGGAAGGCCGGTTCGGACGGGTGCCTGTTCGACGCCCGCTTCGACGACGACGAGTTCGTCGTCACCGCCGACGTTCCGGGAACGAGCAAGGACGACCTCTCCATCGGCATCGACCCGAAGACGAACGACCTCGTGATCGGCAAGAACGGGACCGTCCTCGAGCGCGTCTCCCTCCCCTGGCAGTCGCCGGAAGCCACCAGAGTCTGGTTCAACAACGGCGTCCTCGAGGTCCGCGTGCGACCGGCTGACCCCTGACCGGCGCGTCGGGGGCGCGGCGGCGGCAGTCCCCGAACCGCGCCGTTCCAACGGGGAGACATATGTACCCCCCGTCCCAACCCATCGCAACTCGCATGGACGACACGAGCGACGCCCGGCGGCCGCGCGCTCGAGGGACGGGCAGGCGACGGTTCCTCCGGCGCGCGGGCGTCGGCGCGGCAGTCGGCCTCGCCGGCTGTACCGCCCTCCTGAAGCGCCCGACCGGGTACGACCGGTCCCAGGCGGACTTCGACCCTCCGACCCTTCCGTACGACGAGACGTATCCCGACGACGACGGCGTGACGACGTTCCGCCGTGGCCTCCGTCGGCTCGGCTACTACCCCGACGCGGTCGTCCCCGACTCGGTGACGGTGAACTGGCGGCTCCCGGTCAACTACGACGACCACACGGCGGCCAAGGCGAGCCCCCGCCCGACGCCCGACGGCGGGACCGTCCTGATTCCGGCCGACACGGGTCGCGTCCACGCGGTGACTCCGGCGGGCGAGCACCGCTGGACGGCCGAGACGGGCGCGACCTCGATGGGCATCCACGCCACGCCGACGGTCGTCGACGACGTCGCGTACGTCGGCGGCTACGACGGCGACCTCTACGCGTTCGACGTGGGGACGGGCGAGCAGGTGTGGCGCACGGGCCGGTGGGCGCTCGACGGCTCGATCGCCATCGGGTCGAGCCCCGCCTACTGGGACGGCGTGCTCTACGTCGTCGCGGAGTACAGCAACCCGGCCGCCGGGACGATGTGGGCGATCGACGCCGAGACCGGCGAGCCGATGTGGAGCGACGACCGCCCCCTGGGCATGCCCCACCCGTCGACGGCGATCGACCCGGTCTCCGAGCGGCTGGTCACCGGGTCGAACGACGGGGTCGTCTACTGCTGGGAGTTCCCCTCGATGGAATTCGCCTGGGAGTTCCAGACCGGCCACCACGTCAAGGGGACGACGCCGCTGTACGACGGGAGCGCGTTCGTCGGCTCCTGGGACGGCAACCTCTACCGGCTCGCCCTCGAGGACGGGACCGAGGAGTGGCGCTTCGAGACCGACGACGTGATCATGTCGAACCCCGGGATCGACCCCGACGCCGGCGTCGTCTACGTCGGGGGCGACGACCACTACGTGCACGCGCTCGCGGCCGACACCGGCGAGGAGCTGTGGGCACGCGACGTCGGCGGCCACGTCATCGGCTCGCTGACGGTCACCGCCGGGTCGGTCCTGGTCGGCTCGTACGACTCGCACCTGTACGCGCTGGACAAGGAGTCGGGCGCGGTTCGCTGGCGCGTCGCGAACAACGGGCACGTCACCAGCGAGGCGGTCCCGCACGACGGGCGGATCTTCTACGCGGAACGGGCGGTGCTCTCGGGGGGGCGCGGCGGCGACGAACCGGCCGTCGAGACGCCCGGCCACGCCCACTGTCTCGTCCCCGACGAGTGAGTGCCCCGGCGGTTCCCCTCAGTCCATTTCGGCTTCGTGTTCCTCCCGGTTGTGCTCGTGAAGGTCCTCCTCGTCGTCGAACGTCGCGCCGCACAGGTCACACTCGTACTCGTCCGCCATACGACCACACACGGTCGTGCCGTCGGTAAGGTCATCGTCCGGTCGGTGTCCGGACGGCGTCCGGGTGGTTACGGCTTGGTCCCGTCCCCCCCTTCCACCACCGGGGTACGCTCCCTTCGGGTTCGCGTTTCCGCCACTTTGTTCACGTTTCCCCTGCCGGGCCCGCATTCATCGTCCACGGCCTGGTAGGCGGTGGCATGGAGGAGTTCGACTTCCTGGTCGTGGGCTCGGGGTCCGGACTCGACGTGGCGAACGTGGCGGCCGAGCGCGGACGGTCCGTCGCCGTCGTCGAGAAGGGGCCCCTCGGCGGCACCTGCCTCAACCGGGGCTGCATCCCCTCGAAGATGCTGCTGTACCACGCCGACGTCCTCGAGACGGTCGAGCGCGCCGGCGAGTTCGGCGTCGACGCCGAGGTCAGGGGCGTCTCGTTCGAGGAGATCGTCCGCGAGGTGAACGACGAGGTCCACGAGGACGCCGAGTCGATCCGGCGCGGGCTCGAGTCCTCCGAGCGGCACAGGCTGTACGCGGGCGAGGGGCGCTTCGTCGACGAGCGCACGCTCGAGATCGCGGGCGGCGAGGACGACGGCGCCCGCATCCGGGCGGAGACGGTGCTCGTCGCGGCCGGAACTCGCCCCGCCGTCCCGGCCATCGACGGCCTCGAGGACGTCGACTACCTCACGAGCACCGAGGCGCTCCGGTTGACGGAGCCGCCGGACCGCCTCCTGATCGTCGGCGGCGGCTACGTCGCCGCGGAGCTCGCCCACTTCTTCGGCACGTTCGGGAGCGAGGTGACGATCGTGGGACGCAGGCCGGCCCTGCTGCCCGACGCCGACGAGGAGGTCGCCCGGGCGTTCACCGACCGGTACGCGGAGCGGTTCGACGTGCACACGGGCTACGAGGCGACCGCCGCGTCCGAGTCCGGCGGGACCGTGACAGTCGAGGCGCGGCCGTTCACCTACGGCAACGACGGCGAGGGAGGCGGGCAGAACGCGACCGCGGACGGCGAGGCCGATCCCATCGCCGTCTCGGGCGACGAACTGCTGCTGGCCGCCGGGCGCGTGCCGAACACGGACGTGCTGAACGTCGCGGCCGCCGGCGTCGAGACCGACGAGCGCGGGTTCGTCGAGACCGACGAGTACCTCCGGACGACCGCCGAGGGGGTCTGGGCGCTCGGCGACGTCGTCGGCGAGTACCTGCTGAAACACAGCGCCAACCACGAGGCCCGCGCCGTCGCGCGGAACGTATTCGGGGACCGGATGCAGCCGGTCGACTACGCCGCGATGCCGTTCGCCGTCTTCGCCTCCCCCGAGGTCGCGGGCGTGGGCGTGACCGAGGGGGAACTCCGCGCGGCGGACCGCGAGTACGGTGTCTCCACGTACCGCTACGAGGACACCGCCCGCGGGAACGCGATGAAGGCCGAGGGGTTCGTGAAGCCCCTGGTCGACCCCGAGGGGTCGATCCTCGGCTGTCACATCGTCGGCCCGGACGCCTCGGCGCTGATCCAGGAGGTCGTCGTGGCGATGAAGGCCGGGTCCGGGACCGTCCGGGACCTCAGGGAGTCGGTCCACATCCACCCGGCGCTCCCCGAGGTCGTCCAGCGAGCGTTCGCCGGCGGGTTCCACCGGGGTGGCGAGCACGGGCACGACCACGAGCACGGGCACGACCACGAGCACCGGTAACCGTCGGACCGTCGCCGGCCGCTCGCCCGGGGCCTCGCCCGAACCGCGGGGCTCAGACGGACGTCCGCGCGCCGAGGAATCCGGAGAGATCCCGGAGCGTCCGCACCGACCCGGCGCGGAACTGCTCGCTCGCGAGCGCGAACAGGCCGAAGTGGACGGCCGTACCGACCGCGAGCACGGGGCCGAGCGTCGAGACGGGCGTCACGTCGAGCGCGTGGCTGGCGGCCCAGACGAGCGCGCCGGCGGCCGCCGCCGCCCCGAACTGGAGGTGGAACGTCTCGGGGAGGACGACCCGGCCGAACGCGTACCGGGCGGCGACCTCCGAGCCGACGACGCCCGCCAGTTCGAGCGCGACCAGCGCGAGGACGACCCCCTCGACGCCGCCGGCCGCCGCGCCGAGGACGACCGCGGGCACCCCGGCGACGAGCGTCGCGGCGGTCAGGTAGAACACGTACCGCGGCCGGTCGACGCCGTGGATCGCCGCCGCGATCGGCGTCTTCACTCCCGAGAGCACGTGGATCGAGGCCACGCCGAGCAGCACCAGCCCCGCCGTCGCGTACTCGGGGCCGGCCGCCACGAGCAGGAGTTCCGACGCGACCGGCGCCATCAGGAACACCGCCGGGATGGCGACGCTCGGGGTGTAGTCGATCGCCAGCCTGACGTAGTCGAGTACGTCCTCGTCGGCCGTGTCCATCGCGCTGATCTTCACAAGCAGCGGGTCGTTGATGCAGGTCGCGAGGTACGAGCCGACCATCGCGACGCGCTTTGCCGTCTCGTAGGTGGCGACCGCAGACCCGCCGAGGACGACCCCCATCAGCAGCGTGGGCGCCTGCTCCCAGAGGTGGCTCGCGATGCCGGTCGGGAAGCTCCACTTGCCGAACTCGGCCCCGCTGGCCAGCGACTCGCGGGACGGGAGCCGCGGGACGAGCCCGACGAGCACGTAGATGCAAAGCGCCGCGGAGAGATGGATGCCGGCGCCCAGCAGGAGCACCGACCGGGGGGAGGCCGCCCCGAACCAGACGAGGGCGAGCACGCCCCCGAGGAACGCCGTCTCGCGGAGCGACTGGGCCACCATCGACGCGCCGGGGCTGCCGGCGGCGTCGTAGAGTCGGGTCGACATCGCCGACTGGGTGAGCACGGCCGTGTAGACGCCGAACGCGAGCACGGTCGGCCCCGTGAGCGGCGTCCGGGCCACGAGGGTCGGCGCGGCGAGGAGCAACGCGCCCGCGAACGCGATGAGGTACAGCGCCGTCCCGGCCTGCGCGAGGCCGAAGAACTCCGCGCTCGAGGAGTCGACCTCGCTCGCCCGCTTGCGCATGATCTCGCTGAGCTCCCGGGAGGGGATGATCGCGATGAACGACGCCGAGATCGCGTAGAAGTACGCGCCCAGCCCCGTCGAGCCCAGCGCCCGGGTGAGGAGCGCGAGGGTCGCCAGGTGGACGGCGACGAGGACGACGTTCGAGGCCGCGGAGATCAACGATTCGCGCCTGATGCTCAGGTTCGCCGTAGCGGCTGCCATCGAGTAGCGCAGCCTTACCCGATCTCGTTCTTAAGCCTACTGTTAGAACATGTACTCTACCATTCCGCAAGAACGAACCGATCCGGATTACCCGGGAAGTATCCTGTAACGAGTGTCGTTACCAGTCGTTCGTGTTTAACATACGCCTATGACACTGTTTTTATGCTAGACGGCGTGGGACGATGGAGGCGAACCGCCGACGGGGAGCGACCCGGGAGGCGGCCCGGTCGGCGCGCGGCGGTTCCACGTCGCCGCGCGCGACCGTCGAGGCGGAGTCCGGTCGAGTCCGAGTCCGCATCCGAGGCCCGGTAAGCCGACCGTACGGCCCCGCTCGTGGGTAGGGCTCTCGTAACTAACGCCGTCCGGACCGTCGGAAGGGGGAACGAATGACCGACCGTACGACGGGCCACCGCGAGGGGCCGGCGGCCGGCGGAGGCCGGGGACCGACCGGCGTGGCGCCCGCGGGGCGTTCCGACGGCACCGACCCGCCGACGGGTCGGGTGGCCGGACCCGAGGCGTCCTGGAACGAGGAGGGTGACTGATCGACGATGCGCGTGCTGGTCGTCCCGGAGTTCTACCGGCCGGACGACGCGAGCGCCAACGGGACGGTGAGCGACGCGGTCGCCTGGATCCGCGAGTGGCTCGACCGCGACCCGAGGATGCACGTCTACGTGCTCGCCCCGCCGCGCGAGTCGGCGGGGTACGAGCCGGCGGATCTCCTCGGGGACCGCGGGCGCGTGACGCTCGTCGAGGCCGAGCCGCCCCTCTCGGACCTCGACCGTCGGGAGCCGTGCACCGAGACCGGCTACTCGGCCGCCCAGCTCCGGGCGATCCGGCGGCGCGTCTTCGACGTCGACGCCTACGTCGACGTGGTCGTCGACCAGCTCCGGACCGGCCGGACGACGCTGTACAAGTGGCTCCTCGACCACTCGGACCAGTGGGCCGCCGCGGTCCGCCCGTTCGACGTCGTGGCGAACGTCCACGACCTCCAGCTCCCGTTCAAACACCGCTACTGCTCGTACCGCAACGGCTTCCAGTTCCGGATGGAGGCGGCCGCCGCGGCGTTCGCCGACGGCGTCTGGTTCACCGCGGGCGTCGACGCGGACGGGTTCCGCGAGCGCGCGACGTTCCTCGCGGACGACGTGGTCGAGTCGGCGGCGGGGGACGCCGTCGTCGCCGGCAGTCCGATCAGGTTCGACCGGTTCGACGAGCGCTACGCCGACGAGCCGCGGTGGTTCCACCTCGCCGGGTCGTTCTGGGCGAAGAAGAACGCCGACCGGCTGTTCGCCGTCGCGGAGACGCTCCGCGAGCGGTTCGGCGTCCGGACGCTCCTGACCAGCATGGACCCCATCCCCGACCGCTATCGGGAACGCGACTGGGTCGAGGCCCACGGGGAGGCCTCCAGGGGAACCTACGAGCGGGCCCTCGACAGGGGGGACGTCGCCGTCTGCGCGAGCGAGTACGAGACGATGGCCCGGACCCCGTTCGAGCAGGCCGCCTCGGGACAGGTGCTCGTCGTCCGGGACGCCCCCTGGGTCGCCGAGTGCGTGCCCGACGACCACCCGTTCGCGGGGTCGCTCGACGAACTCCCGGACCTCGCGGCCCGGGCCGTCGAGGGCTGGTCTGCCGCGGTCGAGGCGAACCGCCGGCTCGTCGACCACGCCCGTCGAGTCCGGGGCGCCGACGCCTGCGGCCGGCGGACCCACCGGGACCTGCGGCGACGCGTCGAGGGGAAGACCGAACGGTACGGCCGGGGGAAGCGCCCGGCGGTCGTCGCGCGGGCGGCCCGGGACTGCGGGGACCGGTTCCCCCTCGACGACGTGCTCGATCGGACCGCCGCGTACACGGGCGACGGCCGGCCGCTCCCGGAGCGGGAGTCGTACGCGTTCGTCGACCTCGTGTACACGCTGCGGGCGCTCGGGTTCGAGGACGAGGGGAACCCTGGGACGCCGACCTTCCGGCGGCGGTGATCGGTCGGGCTCGCGGCCCCGGCCGCGCCGTTGCCGGCCGCCCACCGGGTCGTTCGGCCGCCGATCGTTCCGGTAGCCACGGCGCTGCGGACGGCGAGGCCGGCGTCGACGATGGACCGGCGAGCGGTCGGGTCCCGGGCCAGGAACAGCGCCAGATGCGTTGCGACCCCGAGCGTGCCGGCGAGGACCACCTGGTGGGTCGTCGGGGTCCGCAGGAGGGACGTGAGCCCGGCCACGACGACCGCCATGGCCCCCGCGCTTCCCAACTGGGCGCGGAGCGGCCCCGGAAGGACGGGAACGGCCGCGCCGTTCCGTCGGAGCGTCCGATGGAGGAGCCGAAGCGGAGCGTCTCCGCGACGACCGCCGCGACGAGCGACTCGCCGAGGAGGACGACGAGGACGAACGTGGGGATCGCGATGACGCTCGTGTACGAGGTGGTCGCCCTGACCGCCTCGGCGACCGAGCGGTCGCGGCTGGCGAGGTTGCTGGTCCGGCTGATGAGCCCGTCCATCACCACGCCGGAGATGAGCGTCGCGAGGCCGGTGAGCGAGAGCGCGACCTCGTAGTAGCCGACGGCCGTCGTGAGGCCGAGCCCGCCCAGGAGGAACACGTCGAACCGGGTGTACGCCTTCCCGACGACGTTCGACGGGACGTTGAACTATCGCGTAGTCCCAGACGTACGTAGCAGTATCCCGCACGGGAACGGACGGTCCGATCCCCAGGAAGTACAGGATGACCGGGAGACAGAGGGCCGTGGCGACGACGTAGCCGACGGTCATCCCCGCCACCCCGAACCCGAGCGTGACGAGGCCGAACTGGAGGCCGGTCTTGGCGACCTCGCGGCCGAGGTCGATCCAGTTCGTGACTCCGAACTTTCCCCTCCCGGCGAGCAGGAACTGAAGCGGGAGGAACAGCGAGATGGCGGCGAACAGGACGACCGCCATGTGGGCCGCACCCCCGACTCCCGTGTACGCCACGAGCTGCTCGCGCCCGAGAACGGCGAGGACGGCTGCGACGAGAGCGCTCCCCACGGACGCGCTTGCGACGGCCGGCCGGATGGTGAAACGGGAGGCGGGCGAACCGCGCCACGATGCCCGGCGAAGAACCCGCCGAGAGCGAGCGGACGACCGATCACGACGAGATCCGCGACTGGGTCGAGGAGCGCGACGGCCGCCCGGCCCGCGTCGAGGGGACCGACGACGACGGCGACGGCCTCCTGCGCGTCGACTTCGGGGACGGGGACGACGACCTCGAACCGGTCTCCTGGGACGAGTTCTTCGAGGCGTTCGAGGAGAACGACCTCGCGATGGTCTCCCAGGACGAGACGACCGAGGGGGAGGGGAGCCGCTTCTCGAAGCTCGCCTCCCGCGGGGAAGGGAACGAGGGAGAGTGACCCGGCCCGGTGCGCGAATCGGCCCGCCGTCGCCCATGACCGGCGGTGCCGGCGGAGCCGACGAGCCCACCGTCAGCGTGGTGCTCCCGACGTACGACCGCGCGGCGACGCTCCCCGGGGCGATCGAGAGCGTCCTCGCCCAGACGCACCGGCCGGTCGAACTCGTCGTGGTCGACGGCGGGTCGACGGACGACACCGACGAGGTGCTCGAGGCGGTCGACGACGAGCGCCTGCGGGTCCTGCGGCGCGAGTCGCCGGCGGGGCCGAGCGCCGCCCGCAACGCGGGCGTCCGGGCGACCGACGGCGAGTTCGTGGCGTTCGTCGACGCCGACGACCGCTGGCGCCCGCGAAAGCTCGAGCGGCAGTTCGCGGCGATGGAGCGGGCGGACGCGCCCGTCTCGCTGACCGGCCTCGAGAAGTCGGCGGGCGAGCCGCGGACCCGCGGCGGCGCGGAGGGCGACGTCCACGGGGCGGTCAGGCGGCTGGAGGTTCCGACGTACACGTCGACGCTCCTCGCGTCGCGGGACGCGCTCGCCGACGTCGGCGGGTTCGACGAGTCGCTCGGCTGCTTCGAGGACTGGGAGCTGTGCCTGCGGCTCTCGCGGGAGTACGGGTTCACCTTCGTTGACGACCCGCTGGTGGAGAAAGGGACGAACGGGGACAACGTCTCGGCGGACCCCGACCGGCTCGCCGCGGCCTTCCACGCGCTCGATCGGCGGTACGACCTCGCCCGAAGCGCCAGGGTCCGACTCCTCGCCGACGTGGGCGTCACCTACTTCGAGGCCGGGCGGTTCGCCGAGGGGCGCCCGTACGCGGCCCGGTCGCTCGCGCTCGACGTCCGCCGCCCGAAGGTTGCCGTCGCGCTCGTGCTCTCGCTCACGGGGTCGCCGACGGCGTTCGATTCCGCGATGGAACGGGTCTACGGCGCGGAGCGCCTGCTCCACGCGGCCGGCTTGCGCCTCCGCCGGCAGTTGCAGGCAACAGGGAGGTGACGGCAGCGGTGCCAGGGTGGCGCATGGCGGAGCGACCGAACGTCCTGCTGATCGTCGTCGACGCCTGTCGCGCCGACCACGTCGCGCCGTACGGCGAGCGTGCGGAGACGCCCGCGGTGGCCTCGCTCGCGGCGGAGGGGACAGTCTATCGCAGAGCGATCAGCCCCGCCCCGTGGACGCTCCCGAGCGTGACGAGCCTCCTGACCGGCCGGTACCCGCACGAACACGGCGCCACCTCGCGCGGGTTCGCGACCGACGCGCCGACGCTGGTCGACGACCTCTCGGCCGCGGGCTACCGGTGCATTCACGTCTCGCCGACGACCTGGATCGGCGACTGGCTCCCGCAGGGGCGCGGCTTCGACGGGGTCGAGGAGTTCACCGGGCCCACGCACCGCCGGTTCGACGGCGGCGCCGACGTGCGCGACCTCTCCGAGGGGGTCGCCCGAGGTCCGGAGTGGTACGCGACCGTCGTCCGCCGCGCGCTGGCCTCTGATTCCCCCCTCCGCAGCCTCGGAAACGCCGCCGCGTACAAGCTCTCGGAGGCGACCGGCGACGCGTGGCTCGACGACGTGCGGGCCAGCGAGACGGCCGCCCGGACAGTGGACGAACTCCTCGGCGAACTGGCCGACGGGGACGCCCCGTTCTTCGCGTACGTCCATCTCATGGACCCGCACCTCCCGTGGTACGTGCCGACGGAGTTCGAGTCGGACGTTCGCCCGCCGGGACGTGACTCCCGGGAGGAAGAGCGGCGGTACGTGGACGAACTGGTGGACGACCTCTGGGCCGTCCGCGTCGGCGAGCGGACGCTGTCGGCCGACGAGCGAGGGTTCCTGCGGGCGCGCTACGCCGACGCCGTCGAGTACGCCGACCGCGCCGTCGGGCGGATGCTCGAGAGCCTCGCGGGGCATGGCCTCGGGGATGACACGCTCGTCGCGTTCACCGCCGACCACGGCGAGCACCTTGGGGAACGCGTGGGCGGCCGGACGATGCTCGACCACCAGCAGTCCGTCCGCCTCCCCGTTTTGCGGGTCCCCCTCGTGGTCCGCCTTCCCGGTCGATTCGCCGCCACGGAGAGCGACGAACTCGTCCAGCCCCACTATCTGGCCCCGACCGTCCGGGAACTGGCCGGCCTCGAGGGCTACCCCTCGCGGTCGCTCCTCGTAGGGGACGACGAGCGCCGGTCGACGGCGCTCGCCGAGTACGACGGGGTCGTCGCGTCCCACCCTCCCGCCGGTTACCGGACCGACGAGTGCTTCCGGCGGCGGGTTGCCGCCGTCGAGGGGGAGTGGAAGCTCGACGTCGTGGGCGACCACCGCCGGGCAGCGCGGATCGACTGGGAAGCCGACGAGACGCACGAGGTCGACCCCGAGGCGGTGCCGGACGACGTCCGCGAGTCGCTGGAGGCCGCGCTGTCCGCCGCGACCGACCGCGACCGCCCGGGCGCCGGCGGCAGGCGCGAGGTCCCCGAGGGCGTCGGGCGTCGACTCGCGGACCTCGGCTACCGCTGATGCGTATCTGTCTCCTCTCGGACGGCTACCCGCCCCGGGACCGCGGCGGCGCCCAGAAGATCGCCGCGCAGGTCGCCGAGGGGTACGCGGAACGCGGCCACGAGGTCGACGTGATCACGACGGTCACCGACAGAGGGGACGTCGGCCACGACGTCCGCGGCGGCGTCACCGTTCGTCGGCTCTACACGCCCCGTCCGAACGCGCTGTTGCCGTACCTGACGGTCAACAACCCGCTCGTCTCGTCCGCGTGCGGGCGGGCGCTCGACCGCGCCGACCCCGACGTCGTCCACGCACACAACGTCCACTGGCTCTCGAACGCGAGCCTGCGGGCCGCGGCCGTTCATGCCCCGGTGGTGAAGACGTACCACGACGCGGGGACGTTCGCGTACGGCGAGTTCACGGCGCCCGTCGAGGGGGCGCCCGTCGGCGGGTCGCCCCTGGCGGCGGCGTACCGGGCATCCCCCCTGCGGCAGGCCCGCGATCAGGGGGTCCGGTACTTCCCGCTTCGCAACCAACTCAACCGCCGGACGCTCGAGCGGTGCGTGGACGTCGGCGTCGCGGTGAGCGACGCGCTGGGCGAGGCACTCCGGGCGAACGGAATGCCCTGTCGAATCACCATCCACAACGGCGTCGAGGTGCCTGGAGGGTCGGCGGCCGACGGCGGCGCTGTCGACAACGGAAGCGCAGTGGCCGTGAGCGGGGGCCCCGACGACTCGGCCGCGGGGGCGGAAACGGAGGACGGACCGACGACGGACGCGGAAGCGGACTCCGAGTCGGGGGCGGCGCTTCGCGACAGGCACGGACTCGGGAGCGATCCGTACGTCCTGTTCGGCGGGCGGACCGGACCCACGAAGGGCGCTCGACAGCTCGCCGCAGCGTTCGCTCACGTCCGCGATGCGCTGGACGGGGACCCCCGGCTACTCGTGACGGGGGAGTCGGCGTACGTGGACCGGATGCGTGAGATCGCGGCTTCCCACGGGGACCGGATCGTGTCGACCGGCTGGATGCCGCGTGAGCGCCTCCAGGCTGCCATCGGCGCGGCGACGGTCGTCGCGACGCCCTCGGTTCACCTGGATCCGTTTCCGACGGTCAACCTCGAGGCGTTCGCCGCCGGGACGCCCGTGGTCACGACGCGGTTCGGCGGCGCGGACGAGCTCGTGGCCGACGGCGTCGACGGGGTCGTCGTCGACCCCCGGGACGTGGACGCGCTCGCGGACGGGCTCGCGTCGCTGCTCGCGGACCGCCGGCGGGCCGCCCGGTACGGGGCCGCCGGACGGCGGAAGGTGCGCCGCCGGTTCACGGTCGACCGTCAGGTCGAGTCCTACCTCGACGTGCTGGCGTCGGTGACCTGACCTCGAACGGCGGCGCACCGCCCACGAGAGCTCCGAAATCGGGGGAAACCGTCGTAGACCTGCCTTTGCAGGCCGAGCGTAATCACCGTCGGCGGGGAAACGGTGACGCGTGTATCGGAGAACGGGTTCCGCCCCGGCCCGCTGCGGGCCGAACACCTCGACGGGATTCGAAGGACCATGACTCACGTAGCTCACGCCGACGGCCGCACCGTCCCTCGACCGCGTTGCGCGCCCCGACGGGGTGCCGGATGAGCGGAACCGGCGTCTGGTTCGTCGGCGCGCGCGGCAACATCGCGACGACGGCAATGGTCGGCGCCCGGGCCGTCGCCCGCGGCGCCGTCTCGACGACCGGACTCGTCACTGAACGGGAGCCGTGTACGCGGCTGGACCTCCCCGAGATGGGGTCCTTGGCGTTCGGCGGACACGACATCAGGGACGGGAACGTCGTCTCAAGCGCCCGCGAACTGGCGGAGCGCAACCGCGTCCCGGACCGCGAGACGCTGGCCTCCGTCGAGGTCGACCTCGAGGGCGTGGACGAGCACGTTCGACCGGGCACGGCGCTCAACTGCGGCGCCGCGACCGACCTGGCCGACGGCGACCCGCTGGAGGTCGGCCGCACGGTCGAGGAAGTGGTCGAGTGGCTACGCGATGACCTCCGGACGTTCCGTCGCGACCGGGACCTCGACCGCGTGGTCGTCGTGAACGTCGCCTCCACCGAGCCGACGCTCGCCGACGGGGACCGGTACGGCTCGCGGGCGGCGCTCGAGGGGGCCATCGAGGACGACGACCGCGAACTGCCCGCCAGCGTCCTCTACGCGTACGCGGCCCTCTCGGAGGGGTGCCCGTTCGCGAACTTCACGCCGGCCGTGGGGAGCGCCGTCGGCGGCCTGCGCGAACTGGCCGAAGAGGAGGGGCTCCCCCACATGGGCAACGACGGGAAGACCGGCGAGTCGCTCCTGAAGACCGCACTGGGGCCGATGTTCGCGGCCCGCAACCTGCACGTGCGGTCCTGGGAGGGGCACAACATCCTCGGGAACACGGACGGGGAGGTGCTCGAGGACGACCGGAACAAGGGGGGGAAGATCCGGAGCAAGGGCGACCTGCTCGAGAGCATCCTCCCGGACATCGAGCACAACAGGGTCCGCATCGACCACACGCCCTCGCTCAACGACTGGAAGACCGCGTGGGACTACGTCCACTTCGAGGGCTTCCTCGACACGGGGATGACGATGCAGTTCACCTGGCAGGGGTCCGACTCCGCGCTGGCTGCGCCGCTGGTGCTGGACCTCGTCAGGCTCCTTACCCACGCGGCCGACCGCGACGAGTCGGGGCTCCAGCCCCACCTGGCGTCCTTCTTCAAGGCGCCCGTCGGCGTCGACGAACACGACCTCTCCCGGCAGTTCGACGTGCTCCACGAGTACGTGGACCGGCACGCGACCCTGCAACCCGAGGAGGCGACGACGCCGACCGACTGATGCGCGTCCTGCAAGCGGCCCACGCCCTCCCGCCGGACACGTACGGTGGGGTCGAACTGTACACGGTCGGCCTCTCGGAGGCGCTCGCGGCGCGCGGGCACGACGTCGCCGTCGCCGCCCCGGGCGGGGGCGCCGACCTCGACGTGACGACGTTCGACCTGCCGACCCCCGACCCGCCCGACGTCCAGGCCGACCGCGGCCTGCCGACCGGCCCCGTGAACCCCGCGGTCGACGGCCGGTTCGACGACCTGCTCGCGTCGTTCGACCCGGACGTCGTCCACCTCCAGCACTTCAAGGGCCTCTCCGCGGCGATCCCCGCGCTCTGTGCCGAGCGGGGCGTCGCCTGCGTCGCGACGCTGCACGACTTCTGGACCATCTGCCACCGGGAACAGCTCCACCGCCCGGACGGGAGCCGCTGCTCGGGTCCCGAATCCGTGGAGAAGTGCACCGACTGCTACCTCGCCGCCGAGAGCGACGAGTCCGCCATCGCGGACGGCGGGGCGGGGAGCGCGGGGGAGCCGCGACTCGGGGCGGACGCCGACGGTGGTAGGACGGGGGAAACGGGCGCGACGAGACGCGAGCAGTACGCGACCGTCGTCACGGCACGGACGGCGCTGCTCCGGACGGCGCTGGGGGCGACCGACGTGCTGGTGTCGCCGTCGTCGTTCCTCCGGGATCGGTTCGTCGCTCACGGAACGCCGCCCGGGGACGTCGTCCAGTTGCGCAACGGGATCCGCGTCGATCGGTTCGTGGATACGGGCTTCGAGGGGGCGCCCGTTCGGTTCGGATACGCGGGGCGGATCACCCCGGAGAAGGGCGTCCACCTGCTCGTCGAGGCGTTCGACGAACTGGACGGCGACGCGACGCTGGACGTGTTCGGTCGATTCGCGTCCGGGGAGGACCCGTACCACGCCGACCTGGCCGAGGCGGCCGGCGAGCGGGTCCGGTTCAGGGGGTTCTACGACGATCCCGCGGCGCCCTACCGCGCGATGGACGTCCTCGTCCTCCCGTCGATCTGGTACGAGAACAGCCCGCTCGTCATCCAGGAGGCCCGCGCGGCGGGCCTCCCCGTCGTCACCGCCGACGTGGGCGGGATGGCCGAACTCGTGACCGACGGCGTCGACGGGCTGACGTTCCCGGTCGGCGACGCGGCCGCGCTCGCGGGCGCCCTCTCAGGGCTGGTCGACGACGCGACCGCCGTCGAACGGCTTCGGGCCGGCGTCGAGCCGCCGACGCGACTCGACGAGCACGCGGCCGCGGTGGAGGCGCTGTACGCCGACTGCGCTTCCGCATGAGTCGGGTCCTGCTATTCGCCCGGGAACTCCCGCACCCGCCGAACGCCGGCGATCGTATCGTCACCTTCGGGTTCGTCCGCGCGCTGGCCGAGCGCGGCCACGAGGTGCACGTGCTCGCGTACAGCCGGGAGGGGGACGACGGCGACGCCGCGGCGCTCCGCGAGGAGTGTGCGTCCGTCCGACGCGTCCCCCGGCCCGACCGAGGGCTCCCGGCGCCGCTGTGGAAGGCGACCCAGCACTTCCGCGGGCGCTCGCACGTGATGGCGACGTTCGATTCGGCGGCGTTCAGGGCGGCGGCGGCCGACCGCGTGCGCGACCTGAACCCGGACGCGGTGCTCGCACAGCACCCCTACATGGGGCAGGTCTTCCGCGACGACGCGGTGGCGTCGGCCATCGAGTCGGCCGGCGCTCGGCGGGTAACGAACGCCCACGTCGTCGAGTATCTCGCCCACGAGCGGCGCCGCGAGTACGCCGAGGGCCTCCGGACGCACGTCGCCCTGACGTTCGAAATCCCCCGCCTCCGGGGAGCTGAACGGGCCGTCTACGAGGCGTCTGACCGGACGCTCGTGCTCGGAGAGACGGACCGCCGCGAACTCGGGTCCAGCGTCCACGGCCTGGTCACGACCCAGCGGGTGGCCCTCGACCCCGACCGCTACGACCCCGCCGCGGCCGACGACGAGGTTCCCGGCCGACTGCTGTTCTTCGGCTCCTACGACTGGTTCCCGAACGCGGACGCGATCACGCACATCTGCGAGGAGGCGTTCCCGGCGGTCCGGCGGGCGCACCCGGACGCCGAGCTCCTGGTCGCCGGTCGCGACGCACCGCCCGCCGTGCGGGCGCTCGGCGAGCGGCCGAGCGTCGAGTTCGTCGGCGAGGTGGATGACCTCGGTGCGCTGGTCCGGACGGCGAGCGCCATCGTCGCGCCGATACGGGTCCGCGGCGGCGTCCGGATCAAGGTGCTGGAGTCGATGGCCTGGGAGGTGCCCGTCGTCACGACGCCCGCCGGGGTCGAGGGGATCGAGGCGACGCCCGGCGAGGACCTGCTCGTCGCCGACGGTGCGGACGCGCTGGCCGACGCAACGGTCGGCGTCCTTGAGGACCGGGAACGCAGGCGCGCGATGGCGCGCAACGCCCGCGAGACCGTTCGGAAGCGGTACTCCGTGGGGGCGGTCGCCGCGTAGCTGGAATCGAACCTCGGCCTCTGAGGGCGGCATCGGTCGCGGCCGATACGCCGGTTCGTCCCGTCCTCAGTCCGATCGTGACTCGCGGGCCGCCTCCCGCACCCGCTCCACGAGTGTCAGCGTCCAGTAGCTCTCCTCGGGGTCGCAGGGCGGCCGACGGCCCGCCTCGAGCGCCCTCGACGCCCGGTCGAGGAGGTAGTAGTGGCCGTCGGGGCTCCCGCGGAGGTGGACGTCGAACTCGTCCTCGACGTACTCCTTCCCGTACTTCCGGAGGTTCCGGGCGAGCCCCTCGACCGCGTTGCGGGAGACCGCGAGGTTGCGGCGGAACCGCTCCTCTGGGAAGTGGTACGGACCCGCCTCGGCGTCGCGCTCGTCGACGGTCATCGAGGGGAAGTCGACCGTCAGCGAGCCGTCGGCGCCGAGGACGCGGACGGCCGTCCCCCGCGAGGAGTCGCTGAGCTGGGTGACCGAACAGAGCGTCCCGCCCTCGCCGACGTACTGGAGCTGAACCCCGTCGTAGGCGACGTCACGGTCGTACTCGCCGACCAGGCGCGTGCGGACGTCGACGCTCGACTCGTCCCGCGGGTACCCCCCGAGCGCGAGCGTGAGGTACAGCGGATGGGGCATCCCCTCCTCCAGCGAGCCGCCGGGGAGGTCGAACACCCAGTCGCCGCGATACGTCTCGTCGGGCGGGCCCTCCCCGGCCACGGTCGTCTGGACAGCCCGGACCGGCCCGACGTCCCCGTCCGCGATTCGGCGTCGCACCTCCCGCACCACGGGGTAGTAGAGCCAGTTGTGGACGACCGAGACCGGCACGTCCCGATCGTCGGCGAGATCGGTCAACTCCTCCAGTTCATCCCGCGTGGTCGTCGCCGGCTTCTGTACGAGCAGCGGGACGCCGGCCTCAAGGACCCGCCGACCCAATTCGAGGTGCGTCCCGACCGGCGTGGCAACGTGCACCCAGTCGAGCGACTCCTCCGACAGCATCGTCCCCACGTCGGCGTAGGAGCGCGCGCCAAACTCGGCGGCGGCCTCCTCGGCGCGGTCGGCGTCGACGTCGCAGACGGCACGCAGTTCGGTCCGCGGGTTGCGTGACAGCGCCGGGAAGTGGTTGTTCGAAGCCACGACGCCCGCGCCGACGACCGCGGTCCGGAGGGTCATGCGTGTCGCCGGTGGGCACACGTTTCAAAAACGGTTCCCCGCGCAAACGACGGGTCGTTCAGGGGGTCCCCCGGCGGAACGACAGGTCACCTGTCGATCCGGCCGCGACGGCGCGGCGCACCTCGCGGTGGAACCGGTCGCGCCCGAACCGGCGCTCGACGCGCCCGGGGTCCGTCAGGAGTTCCCGTTGGAGGCTCGGGTCCGAGAGTACGCAGTCGATCCGCTCGACGGCCTCGTCGACGGTGTCGTAGGTGAGTTCGTCCCGTCCGTCCACGACGTCGCGCTGGCCGCCGTCGTTCGGGACGAACGGGAGCGCACCGCCCGCAACGAACTCGGCGACGACCATCCCGAAGTGCTCGTAGCGCTTCCCGTGGAGGCCGTACCGGTGGGTGCAGACGAGGTCGACGAGGCGCTCGCGGGACACTTCCCCCTCGAGGCTCACGTGCGGCCGCTCGGCCGCCATGTCGGCGAGACGCTCGCGGTAGTCGCGGTCGTAGGCGGGGCCGACGAGGTGGAGGTGGACGTCGTGGCCGCGCTCCCTGACCCGGTCGACGATGCGGACGCCGTCCTCGACGTTCTTGTACGGCGCGAGGCGGCCGACCGTCAGGAAGCCCCCCTCCCGCTCGTCCCACGGCCGGGGGTCGAACCCCCGCGTGTCAACCGGCGGGTGGACGACCGACGGGCGCACCCCGTAGGCGTCCTGGACGACGTCGGCCATCCACGACGAGTTGGTGAGCAGGCGACTGTCCCGTATCCGCTCGGCGTCGTAGCCGCCGAGCAGGTACGAGAGGCGGTCGTACGCGTGGTCGAGGAAGCCGTCCTCCCCGACCCGCTTCGAGACGACCAGCCGCGCGAACCGCGGGGTGTGGACGTACTGGACGAGCGGACCGGGGACGCTCAGTTCGTTGTCGGTGGCGACGACGGCGTCGAACTCGTCGGCGTGCGCGGCGACGAACCGGTTGAGCAGCGCGTTTCGCAGGTTGAACAGCGTGAGTCCGGTCGCCCCCTCGACCGCGTCGAGGAGCCGTCGCCGTCGGTCGGCCGTGCGAACCTCGACGCCGGTCACGTCGCTCCGGAAGTAGCCGTTCAAGGTCTCCAGGTCCGGTTCGACCAGCGTCAGGAGCGTGACGTCGTGGTCGTCCTGGAGCGCCTCGAGCACGTTCATGGCGACCGCCTCGCCGCCGCCCTTCGCCATCAGATCGACGTGTGCGACTGCGACGTAATGCATGGTCGTACCGGGTTCGTGAATCCGCGGCCGGTCGGCTTCCGTCGTGGGGACGGCGGGGACGCCGACCGACGGGGGAACGAACCGACGGCCGCTCGTCCGTTAATGAAGGCGCTTGCGAGGGCCGGTCACTTCGCGAGGCATCGCCGACGTCGCCGCCGGCCGGACGACCGGCCGGTGCGGCGGGCCACCCCGTCCCGGATGCGTCCGTCGGCGGCGTCGGAAACGTCCCCTCCCCGGCCGACCGCCGGGTCGATCCGCCGCCATCCCGGGCGGGAGTCGGTTGCAAGCGCTCGCATGCACCAGCCTTTGGGCGGCCGAGGGGAACCTACTCGGTCGGGGCCACTCACGGCACATGCACCTCCTCACCGCGACCCACGACCTCTACCCGGACCCCGGCAGCGGCGGGACCGGCCGGTACGTGTACGAGACCGCCCGCCGCCTCGTCGACCGGGGCCACCGCGTCTCCGTCCTCACCCGGCGGCGGGGTGACGTCCCCGAACGGGAGCGGATAGACGGCGTCGACGTCCGCCGATACGACGTCGACGTCGCCGGCGAGTCGGCGCCGTCGATAGCCGCACAGCTTCCGCGCGCCCGCCGGACCGTCGCCGGGTTTCTCGAGGAACTCGGCGCGACCGGTCGCGGGGACGCCGACGTGGACCTCCTGAGCTTCCAGGGGCCGCTCACGTCGCTCCTCGCACACCGCGCCGCCGCGCCCGACCTTCCCCGCGTCTACACCTTCCACAGCCCATGGTCCACCGAGTACCGCATCCGGGCGCGCCACGAGGCGAACCACGGGACGGCACGGCGCCGCATCAACGCCCTGCTCCGCCGCCGCGTCGAGTCGCGGGTGCTCGCCGCGAGCGACGGGGTGGTGACGCTCAGCGAGTACATGGCCGACCGACTCGCGGCCGTCCACGGCGACGGCATCGACCCGTCGGTCGTCCCCGGCGGCGTCGACGTCGACCGGTACGCCCCCGACGCGGGCTCGTTCCGGCCCGTCTCCGACGACGAGGGCGTCTCGTTTCTCACGGTCCGGCGGCTCTCGCCGCGGATGGGACACGCGACGCTGCTGGAGGCGTTCGCGTCCGTCGCGGAACGGCACCCCGACGCGAGGCTGTACGTCGCGGGCGACGGCCCGTTGCGGGACGAACTTCGGAGGAGAGCCGGACGGCTCGGCGTCGCCGACCGGACGACGTTCCTCGGCTACGTCCCCGACGCGGACCTGCCGGCCGCCCACGCCAGCGCGGACGTGTTCGTCCTGCCGACCCGACGGCTGGAGGGGTTCGGGCTGGCGACCCTGGAAGCGCTGGCGTCCGGGACGCCCGTCGTCGCGACGCCGGTCGGCGGGACCCCCGAGGTGCTGCGGTCCTACGTCGAGGGGGACGACCGTCCCGCGGCCACGCTGGCCGACGGCGCCGACGCCGGGTCCCTGGCGCGGGCGATGAACGCGTGGGCCGACCTCCCGCCGGAACGGCGGCGGAACGCGGGGCGAGCGTGCCGCGAGCACACGGTGGACCGGTTTCGGTGGGAGCGGACGGTCGACGAACTGGAGGCGGTGTACGCCGCTCACGTCGAGGGTGAGGCGCCGGCACGCCCGGCGCCCCCTCGCCGGTGAGGCGGCGGGGCGGGGACGTCGACGACCCGCCGAACGGTCCCGCCGGGGCTGTGCCGTCGACCCCTCTCGCCTGCCCTCGACCCTCCTTGATTCGACGGAGATCCGTCGAAAAGTCGGGGACGAGCGGGTCGTCGACGGAAAAGCCCCCGGCCCCTACAAGCGGTCCGGTTAGTGAACGACCGGGCGAACCGACGGCCATGAGCGATATCGGCGTCGTCCACATGGATCTGATGGCGAAGGGCGGCGGCGAGGCGGTCGCCATGAACGTGCTCGAGGCGCTCCAGGACGACCACGACGTCACCCTCATCACGCTCACCGACCCCGACTTCTCGACGCTGAACGACTACTTCAACACGGACGTGGAGTCGATCGCGGTCCGTCGGGCGGGACGGCTCGCGCCGACGATCAACGCGACCTGCGGGCTGAAGTACTACATCCTCCAGAACGCCCTCCTCGGACGATACGCGCGCCGACACGCCGACGAGTTCGACCTGCTCGTGAGCACGATCAACGAGCTCGGGCTGGGAACGGACTCGGTTCAGTACATCCACTTCCCGTTCGACTGGACGGTGAGCCTCGAGAACCGCAAGGCGATCTTCCACCCGACCGTCGAGGACGACTGTCTCTACGAGCGACTCTGCACCCACGTCGCCGGCGTCACCCGAGAGGACGTCGCGTCGAACACGCTGTTCGCCAACTCGGAGTGGACCGCCGACGCGGTCGAGGAGGCGTACGGCACCCACCCGGAGGTGCTCCACCCGCCCGTCGACACGTCCGACTTCGAGCCCGTGCCGTGGGAGGAGCGGGAGCGGGGATTCACGACGATCGGCCGCATCGAGCGGAGCAAACGCATCGCCGAACTGATCCGGATCGTGGACGGGGTTCGCGACGGGGGCCACGACGTGGACTTCCACGTCGTCGGCCCGACCGTCGACGAGGAGTACTACCGCGAGGTGGCCGAGATGGCCGCGAGTCGGGGGTACGTGACCCTCGAGGGCGAACTCCCGCGCGGTGACCTGATCGACCTCGTCTGCACCCACCGGTACGGCCTCCACGGGAAGCGCTACGAGCACTTCGGGATGGTCGTCGCGGAACTCGCGGCGGGCGGCGCGCTCCCGTTCGTCCCGAACGACGGCGGCCAGCACGCCATCGTCCGCGACGACGAACGGCTGCTCTACGACTCCGTCGAGGACGCCGTCGGGAAGATCGACCGGGTGCTCTCGGATCCGGACCTCCAGCGGGAGCTTCGAACCAGCGCGGCGGAGATCGACCGGCGGTTCGGCCGCGACCGGTTCAGGGACGCGATCCGGGCGACGGTTGCGGAGGCCGTCGTGACGCAGGTCGAGGAGGAGCGGGTCCCCGTCTCGAACCGGAGAAGCGACCCCACCGGCGGGAGCTAGGCTGTCACGGAGGTGAGGACGAGCTTCCCACGGGAGCGACAGCTGGGGGTTCGATCCCTTCGAGGGGTCGATCGGACGGCTCGGGAACCGCGTTCGGGACATTTGCAAGTAGCAGGCTGATGGCGCCGGTGGCGGTACACGTCACCATGGCCGCCTACGACTTCGACGGGACGGTGGCGTTCGTGACGGGCGCGGCGCGCGGGCAGGGGAGGTCACACGCGCTCTCGTACGCCGAGCACGGCGCCGACGTGGTCGTCACGGACGTCTGCGAGACGGACGACGCGTCGACCTACGAGCTCTCCGGCCGCGAGGCGATGGAGGAGACGGTCGACCTCGTCGAGCAGCGGGGGGCGAACGCGATCGGGGTCGAGATGGACGTCTCGGACGCGGCCGAGGTCGAGGCGGCGGTCGAACGGGCCGTCGACGAGTTCGGCCGCATCGACGTCCTGGCGAACAACGCCGGCGTCGCGCCGGTGTCGGCGCTGATGGACCTCGACGAGGCGACCTGGGACCTCGCGCTCGACGTGAACCTGAAGGGGATGTGGCTGTGCGCGAAGCACGTCGGCCGGCGGATGATCGAGCAGGGCGACGGCGGCCGCATCGTCAACACCTCCTCGACCGCGGGGCTCGCCGCCTCGCCCGGGCTCGGCCACTACACCGCAGCCAAACACGGCGTCATCGGGCTGACCAAGACGCTCGCGGTGGAGCTCGCACCCCACGACGTCACCGTCAACGCCGTCTGTCCGACCGCCGTGGACACGCCGATGACCGGCGGCATCGTGGAGTCCATCGGCCCCGAGATCGCCGAGATCGCCGAGCAGTCCGGACCGGACAACCTCTTCACCGACATCCTCCAGCCGGAGGACGTGAGCGCCGCGTTCATGTGGCTCTCCAGCGACGACGCGCGGTTCGTCACGGGCGTCGCGCTTCCGGTGGCGGCGGGCGCGACCGCGCTGTAACGTTCCCGGTTCGTCCCGGGTTCCGCGCTCTGCTTCCGGAGCGCGGTTCGAGCGTCCCCGGCCCGTCAGGCGACGTTCCGTTCGACCAGTCGCCCGCCCTCCTCGAACCGTCGACTCGACAGCGGGTCGACGTCGACGAGCGACGCCCCGCCGTCGACGCACAGTTCCGCGACGAGTTTCCCCGTCGCCGGCGCGTGCTGGAAGCCGTGACCGGAGAAGCCCGCCGCGGTGACCAGCCCCGGGAGCGTCTCCTCGATGACGGGGTGGTGGTCCGGCGTCACCGCGTACAGGCCGGCCCACCCGCTCTTGATGCGCGAGTCGGCGCCGAAGTAGTCCGCACAGTCCGCCGCTCGTTCGACGGCCGTCGCCGCCCAGTCGAGGTCCAGCGACTTCGAGTAGCGGTCCGGGTCGACGTCGGGGTCCGCGGCGGCGAAGTGGCCGCCGACGAGCGCGGCGCCCTCCCGCTCGGGGCGGAAGTACGAGCAGGCGTCGAGGTCGATCGTCAGCGGGACGTCCCCGGGAAGCGTCACGCCCGGTTCGACGACGGCGATCTGCCGGCGACGCGGACGGATCGGCAGGTCGACGCCGACCATCGCCGCGAGGCGGGCCGCCCACGCGCCGGCGGCGTTGACCACGCGGTCGGCCTCGATCCGGCCGTCCGCCGTCTCGACGCCCGTCACCGTCGGTTCGTCGGTTCCCCGCTCCGGGGCCGCCCGCCCGTCGGCCCCGTCCGTGAGCACGTCGGTCACCTCGGTCCTCGTCCGGACGTCCACCCCCGACTCGCGCGCCGCCGCCGCGTACCCCTGTACCGCGAGGTTCGGGTCGGCGTAGCCGTCGTCGGCGTGGTAGGTCGCACCGACGAACCGGTCGTCGTGGAGTTCCGGACAGCGCTCCGCCGCCTCGGCCGGCGAGAGGTACTCGCTTCCGACGCCGAGGTCGTTCTGCATCGCGACGTGCTCCCGGAACCGCGACGCGGTCGCCTCCTCGCGGGCGAGCAGGAGGTAGCCGTGCCTCCGGTGGGCGACGTCGACGCCGAAGTCGGCCTCGAACGCGTCCCACACCTCGCGGCTCGCGAGCGACAGGCGGACGTTGACCTCGGTCGAGAACTGCGACCTGATGCCGCCGGCCGAGCGCGCGGTGCTGCGGGTCCCGAGCGCGTCCCGCTCACAGAGGGTCACCTCCGCGCCCGCGCGTCCGAGGTAGTACGCCGACGACAGCCCGACGATCCCGCCCCCGACCACGACGACGTCCATGCGTGATTCCCGTCCGGGTTCGGATTAAGTCTCCCGCCCCGGGTGGCGCCGGGACCCACGGTGGGCTCGGGGGAACAGCTAACCCGCCGGGTTCCCTGGCCGCACGCATGGTACTGTTCCTCACCGACGAGGAGGTCCGGGGCGTGCTCGACCTCCCGTCGCTCGCCCCCGTCGTCGAGGAGGCGCTCGTGAAACAGGCGAACGGCGAGGTCGAGCGTCCGGAGCGGCCCCACTACCCGGTCGGGGCAGGGCTCGACTCCCCCGAACCGCTCGGGACCGGGCTGGCGATGCCCGCGTACGTCCACGGCGGGGAGTACTTCGCGACGAAACTCGTCGGCGTCCACGAGGGGAACGAGGCGAGGGGGTTGCCGACGATACACGCCCAGATCGTCCTCGCGGACGCGCGGACGGGCCGGCCGGTCTCGTACATGGACGGGGGACACGTCACGAACGCCCGAACGGGCTGTATCGGCGGGCTGGCCGTCCGGGCACTCGCGATCGAACCCGTAAAGCTCGGCGTGATCGGCGCGGGGGCACAGGCGCGCTGGCAGACCCGCGCCGTCGCCGCGCTGGCCGACGTCGAGCGCGTGTCCGTCTACTCGCCGAGCGAGTCGAAACGCGAGTGCGCGGCGACGCTCCGCGACGAGGGGCTCGACGCGTCGGCCGTCGACTCGGCGGCCGACGCCGTCCGCGACGCGACCGTGGTCGTCACGGCGACGACCAGCACCGACCCCGTCTTCCCGGCCGACGCGCTCGCGCCGGGGGCCCTCGTCGTCGCCGTCGGGGCGTACGAACCCGGGATGCAGGAACTCGAACCGGCCACCTTCGACCGCGCGGCGCGCGTCTTCGCGGACGTGCCCGCGGAGGCGGCGACCGTCGGCGACGTCGCCGCGACGACCCTGACCGAATCCGACCTGCTCCCGCTCGCCGCGCTGTTCGAGGGGACGGCGCTCGAGGGAACGGCGGTCGACGGAGGCGCCGGTCGGAGGTCGGACGACGAGATCGTCGTCGTCGAGAGCGTCGGCTCGGCCGTGCTCGACGTCGCCGCCGCGTCGACGGCCTTCGAGGCGGCCCGCGAGGCGGGCGTCGGCACGGACCTGCCGTCCTGACGGGCGATCCCGCTCGCGGCGGCGCGGACCCGGTCCGGCGCCCCGGCACGCCGTCCCGACCGGCGGTCGGCCGGGTCGTGCAACCGGCGGTACGGCGAGTGTCAGCCACCCACAGCCGGAAATCCCGGCCGGGAAGGCGAAGCACTTGTCGACCCGGTGGTAACGAACCGGCCTCCACGTGGTATCCGTTCCGAACCCCGTCCGCGGGGTCGTCCTCGCCGTCGGTCTGCTGCTCGCCCGCCTCGGCCTCCTCACCGAACAGCGGGCGCGCCGTATCACGGACCTCGCGTGGCCCCGCATCGTGACCGGCCTCGCGCGGATGTCCAAGAGCGCGGTCGACGTCGCGATGGTCGGCGTCGCGCTCGGTCCGGCCGCCATCGCGGGCGTCGGCTTCGCCTCCCCCTACTGGGGGCTCGCGTTCTCGCTCGGCGGCGGGATGGCGGCCGGCACCATCGCGCTCGTCTCCCAGCGGTACGGCGCGGACGCCCACGAGGAACTCGGACAGGCCGTCCGATCGAGCGCGCTCGTCGTCCTGGTGATCTCGCTGCCCGTCGCGCTCGCGTTCCTCGCGATCCCGGAGCGACTCGTCGGGATCGTCAGCGACGACGCCCTCGCGGTCGCGTACGGCGCCGACTACCTGCGGATCGTCGCGTTCGGCGTCCCGTTCGCCGGGCTGAACCTCGTCGCCAGCCGGGTGTACATCGGCGCCGACGACGCCTGGACGCCGATGCTGCTGCGGGCGGGCGGGGCGGTCGCGAACATCGTCGTCAACGCCGTGCTGATCTTCGGGCTCGACATGGGCGTCGAGGGCGCCGCCGTCGGGACGGTGCTCTCGAACGCGGTCGTCGCCGCCGCCTTCGCCGGCGGGTTGGTCGCCGGACGGCTCCCCGTCGTCGGCGACCTCCCCGTGCGGATCGACCCGCGCGGGCGGTACGTCCACCGCGGGACGATCCGCCAGATCGTCGAGATCGGCACCCCGGTCGTCGGGCGGAACCTCGTGTGGACGGTCGCGGAGTTCCCGATGCTCGCCATCGTGGACGTGTTCGGCCGGGACACCGTCGCCGGTTTCGTCGTCGCCCGGCGGATCTGGGGGCTGATGAACGCGCCCGGCTGGGGGTTCGGGCTGGCCTCCTCCAGCCTCGTCGGCCAGCACCTCGGCACGGACGACGAGGCGACCGCGGAGGCGTACGGCCGCGAGATCATCCGCTTCGCGGTGGCGACGTACGTCCTCTCCGCGGTCGTGGTCGGCGTCCTCGCCCGCCCCATCGTCGTCGGCTTCGTCGGCGACCCGACCGCGGGGTCGGTCGAGCCAGCGATCGCGTTGGTGCGAGCCGCCTGCGTCGCGGTCGTGCTGCAGGGCGTCTCCGGCGGGGCCGCGGGGCCGCTCGACGCCAGCGGCGACACCCGGTGGCCGTTCCTCAGTCAGGCGGTCGGGATGTTCGGCGTCTCCATCCCGCTGGCGTACCTCGGCGCGACCAGCTCGCTCGGCTTCCTCGGCCTCCAGCTCGCGTTCCTCGCGGAGACGGGCGTGCCGGCCGCGCTGAACTACCACCGGTTCCGGACCGGGAAGTGGAAGGTCGTCAGCCGGGGGTACCGCCCGGACGCGGCGGTCGGGAGCGACTGAGCCGTCGGGGTCAGCCGCCGTCCTCGGCCGCCTCGTCCGTCGGGGGTCGGCCCGCACCCGCCACGTCGTCGTCGGGCCGCGTGGCGTCCGACCGCGAGTGATCCGCCAGTTCGTCGCCCAGTCCCCACTCCGCCGCGCGCCGTTTCGCCTCCTCGCGCGCCTCGCGCTTGATCGCGTCCACCCGCTCCTCGTCCGCGAGGAACGCCGCGAGCGCGTCGTGTTCCGTCCCTGCGTCGCGCCGCCCGTCGGGGGCCCGCTCGCGGCTCCGTTCCGCGAGGTCGTGGTCGGCGGCCAGCTCCCGGGCCGGGGCGCCGGGGGCGACGCGCAGGGCGTCACAGCCGTGGGCCGTCGACAGCGCGTCGGGGGGGAGCCGGTAGGTGGAGACGCGGATCGGTTCCGACCCCGCCAGCGCGGCGAGCGCCGCCGGCCCCGTGGCGTCGGCGTCGAGTTCGTACGCCAGCACCGGCACCCCGTCCGCGACCGTGAGCACCCCGTGTTCGGCGCCGTCGAGCAGCAGCGTCGACGGCGGTTCGAGCTCCAGGTAGCCGGTCAGGTCGCGGTCGAACGCGTCCCGGAGCGGGTCGCCGACGTCGTCGACGACCCGCGCCGAGAGGAGGTCCCCCTCCGGGATCGAGATCCGGGTCGACGCCGGCCCGGGCAGGCCGCCGCTCATGGCCTGTCCGGGACCACCGCGCTCCGGAACCGGTCCGCCACGCCCCCGGCCTCCCCTGGTTTCGGGTCGAGCCCGGCGGCGGCGTCGCGGTAGGCGGCCGCGGCCGCCGAATCGGGCGCGTGCGCGAGCAGGGGGACGCCCGCGCTCCGCGCCTCCCGGGCGGCGTCGCTGTCGGGGACCGCCCCCAGCGTCGGCCCGCCGAAGTACCGCTCCGCCTGGTCGGTCACCCGACCGAGGTCGCCGCGGACCTTGTTGAACAGCACGCCGGCCGTCCCGGTGCCGTACGAGCGGGCGTACTCCTGGACCTTCAGCCCGTCCGACAGCGACGGGATGGTCGGCTGTAACACGACCACGACCCGGTCGGCGAGCACGATCGGGAGCACCGCCGACTTCGACGCCAGCGTCGCTGGGGAGTCGAGCAGCAGCACGTCGGCGTCGCTCGCCAGGTCCGCGACCACCTCCCGCAGCCGTCCGGGTTCGGCGGCCTCGAACGCGGCGAGGCTCGTCCCGCACGGCACCACTCGCATGCCGTGTCGCTCGTAGGTGGCGTCGGCGACGTCCGCCTCCCTCCCCTCGATCAGCAGGTCGTGGAGCGTGAGCGGCGCGTCGTCGAGTCCGGCGTGGAACAGGAGGTTCGCCATCCCCGTGTCGGCGTCCACCACGGTGACGTCGTACTCCGCGGCGAGGGCCATCCCGAGCGCGAGCGTGCTCGTCGTCTTCCCCGTCCCCCCCTTGCCGCTCGCCACGGCGAACGCCTCGACCATACGCCGGGTGGCGCCCGCTCGCACAAATAATTTCGGCGTTTCGTCGTCGAAAGGTGGTTCCGCGGCGCCGCGCGGGTTCGCGCTCGCCGGCGTCGGGTCACCCGCCCGCTCGACCGGACCGCTCCCGCGCGGCCGGCAGCCGCATCCGGACCGAGACGCCCGACGGCTCCAGGTTCCTGAACGTCACCTCGCCGCCGGAGGCGTCCACGACCCAGTAGATGACCCAGAGCCCGAGCCCGGTGACGTGCTGGAGCGGGAGTTCGTGGGACCGCGAGAGGACCCTGAGCTCCTCCTCCGGGATGCTCGACCCGTCGTCGACGATCTCGACGGTTCGGAGGCCGTCCGCGTCGACGTCCGACGCGACCGAGACCGAGAGGTCCAGCCGCTCGCCCGCGTTGTGTCGGGCGGCGTTGTCGAGCGCCTCCGAGACCGCCGTCGGGAGGTGGGGGTTCGTCCGGACGGGCGCCCGTTCGGGGACGTCCGCGGAGACGGACACCTCCGGGTTCGACCGCCGAAACTCGGCGAGCTCCCGGCGGACGACGCCCGCGAGGTCGAGGACCTCCGTCCCGCCGTCCTTCCAGAGTTCCGAGAGCAGCTGGCTCTTCTCGGAGAGCCGGTACACCCGGTCGACGTGTCCGTTGACCGTCTCGAGCGTCTCCCTCGTCTCCGGCTCCGAGGTCGACTCCGCGAGGTTCTCCCCCAGACCGCGCAGCACCGTCACCTCGTTCCGGATGTTGTGGCGCAACACGCGCTGGAGGATCGTGAGCCGCTTCGACAGCAGTTCCTGTTCGGCCCGTTCCTGCTCCACCCTGGTGACGTAGTAGCCGACGAGCGTGCCGGAACTCGCCCCGAGCGACCAGCCGATCGAGAGGACGAACCAGGCCTCCGGCGTCGGCTCCGCCGTGAGCCGTCGGACGACGACGAACAGCGTGGCCAGCAACCCGACGACGACGCCGGCCGCGAGGCCGATCGAAACGATCCTGAGCACGTCCCCCGCGGGGACCGACCCGGCACGGACTCTGTGACCCACGGCGAAGCACGCCAGCGCGAACACGAGCAGGATCGACGCCTCGGCGAGTTCCGAAAGGAGGGGGTCGGCGTCGAGGACGACGTGCAGGCCGGCGAGAAGCAGGATCGCCACCCCCTCGACGTGGATGAGCGAACCGATCACGCCCGACCTGGATCGTCCCATCGGGAGACGGATCGCGACCCGAGCTGATATATTTACGGGAAGGGCGGTCGAATGATAGCCGGCACGGTCGACGGGGCGGGCGGACGACGACACCGTGCCCTCGGAGTCCGCCGACCACGTCGCCACACCTGGGCGCCGACTCCACTCGGGCGGCTTCGGCGACTTCCGGAGCGAACCCCCGCATCGACGTCTCCGGCTATGGCTCCCGAGGCGACGCTCACCGGACCGCACGGTCGAACGGACCGACGACGGAGGCTAGCGACCGGCGATCAGAGCCGGAACTCCCGCCGCTCGATCCCGCCACATCGGGGACAGACGCGCCGATACACGAGCCGACCGTCGCGGTATCGGGTCGTCCACTCGCCGGCCGCTTCCGCGGTCCCGCACGCGCCGCAGCGCTCGGTGCCGCGGAGGCGGTCGCGGTAGCGGTCGAGCGGGGTCGTCCCGCGGGTGCCTGCGGCTGCCATACGTTAGCATACGTCGTGGGGCCGCAAAAGTCCCTAGGGTGGGTACCGCCGGTTCCCGCCCGCGGCGTTCGCCGCCGGGGACGTCGGGCGGGCTACTCGCCGAACAGTTCGTCGACCGCGTCGCGGGCCGCCCGGGCCGCTTCGTCCGCGACCTCGTCGGCGTCCGCGTCCGCGTCGGCCGGCGGGTTGACGTACACGTCCACCTCGAGCACGCCGTCCTCGAACGTAATCGTCACGTCGAAGTCGACGAGGTCGGCCTGCCGGTACCGCGAGAGGACGACGCCCTCCGCGGCCTCGGAGGCGACCTCGACGACGCGCTCGTCGGTCGGTTCCGCGGCCATCGCCTTACGCGCCGCCCGCGCCGCCGGGGCCCATCCCGGCCGGGCCGCCGCCCGCGCCGCCCTGCAGCATCTGCTGGAGTTCGGTCTGGAGGTCCTCGAACTGCTCCTGGACGCGCTCCTCCTGCTTCGAGAAGCGCTCGGCCCGCATCTCGAGGGTGTCGACCTTCTCCTCGAGGTCCTCGTACGCCTCGTCGTACTCCGTCTCCACGAGGAGTTCGCCGACCTCGCGGTACATCGGGGTGCCCTCGTCGATCTCCTCGAGCGCCTCGAGCGCCGTCTTCGACTCCGTGAGGGAGTTCTCGGTCGCCTGCTTCTGCTCGGCGAGCTGCTGGGCCTGCTCCTGCAGGTCCTGTAGCTCCTCGATCTTCTCCTGTGCTTCCGGCGGCAGATTGCCCTGCATGGATGGGTACTCGGGCTTCGGCGTGAAAAACCCGGTTATTGCGGGACGCGAGGGGTCGAACGGAGGAAGGCCGCGGCGTTCGCTCTACCCCTCGAAAACGGGTACGCTCGGCGCCGCGGGCCCGAACCGCCACGCGGCCGGGTCGAACTCACTCCGGGCCCGCCCCGGCCGCCGCGTCGATCGCGTCCTCGGCGACGCCGACGAGCCGCGCCCAGGTGTTCGTCCCCGCGCGGAGGGCGACGAGGTCCCGCGCGCGGATCCGCACCGCGACGGTCGATCCGTCCCGGGAGACGGTCGCCCGCGAGCGGTCGTCGTCCACCTCGCCGACCTCGACGGCGACGGCGTCGTGGACGTCGCGTGCGCGGCGCTGGTCGGGGTAGGGGAAGCGCAGAACCGCGCCGTGGGCGTACTCGGGGGCGTCCGCGCACATCGGCCGCGCCTACTCCACGTCGACTTCCTTCACGACCGGCGCGCGCTCCTTCAGGAGCACGCGGTGGCCGCAGTAGGGGCAGCGGACGCCGCCGTACTCGTCGAGTTCGACGTCTCGCTTGCAGCGGGAGCACTTGTAGCTCATTGTGTGATGGTGGGGTGGGAGGTACTTGTGTCCCGGGGTTACTCGTCGCCCGCCTCGTCCTCGCCCTCGAGGGCAGCGCGGATGGAGCGGCGCACGGAGCGGCCGCCCGGCGTCTCGGGTCGGTAGGCGCCGCCCGTGAACTGCTCGCCGGTCTCCTCGTTCACCCAGATGCCGGTGCCGACGCGCTTCACCGAGTCGCCGTCGACGGTCGCGGACTCCATCTCCGCCTCGATCTCGGAGACGCGCCTGCGGGCAACACGCCCGTATCGGGCGCCGAACCGCCCGGCGCTCCCGATCGTTCGCGCCTTGTTTTCAGCCATAGTGGCCGGGGATTCGGCGGACGCGGGTAAAAACCCCGCGAAACGCCGCGACGGCCGACGGACCCGACGACGGGGCCACGCGACCACGAGCGCCACGCGAGGACGACGGCTTCGGCGAGGCGCCGGCTGCAGCGAGGACGACGGCTACGCGAACTCCTCGTCCGCCAGCGCGTCGTTCAGGTCCTCCCGGACGAGTTCGCCCACCTCGCGCTCGCCAGCGGTCGTCACGACGCGGTTCTCCTGGACGCTCGACCCGTTCCGGAGGAGCAGGCGGACGTTGCCGTGCTCGTCCGCGCGGGTCACCTTGGCGCGGACGCCCGTCCGCGAGCCGGACCCGCCGGCGTCGATGGGTCCGGGGATGATCTTCTTCACGTGCGGGTGCTCCGCCACGGAACGGATCGCCCGCCAGCCCTTCCGCCCGCCGATGAGCGTCGAGTGGGCGCCGCCGAGCTTCTCGGCCGGCGCCGCGTCGACGACGTCCAGCGACGGGTCGCCGTGGCGCGCGAGCACCGCCTCGACCGGGTCGTCGTCGGGGACCCGGTAGAACTCGTGGCGGAGCTGTGCGCGGGTCTCCCGGAGGGGGTCCCGCTCGCCGGCCGCGTACACCGTCTCCGGTCGCTTGCGGCGGATCTCGTCGGCGACGCGGCCGGCGTAGTTCCGGAGCTGCGTCCGGGCGGTCCGCTCGCCGTCGTCCGGGACGGTCGTCACGGCCGTCCGACCCAGGACCTCCCCCTCGTCGCCATCCGGGGACGCGTTCGACGGGCGTTCGCCCGGGCCGTCCTCCGCTCGTGTGTCGAGCATCGTGAGCGTCGCCCGGTCCCCCCCGAACTCGACGACGACGACGTCGCAGTTGGCGGTCGAGCAGCGCAGACAGTAGTCCCCGGGCCGATCGAGGGACGCGCCGCACCGCCGGCAGTTCATACCGGGGGTCAGGCCGCGGGGCCGGATAAGCGCGTCCGTTCGCGGGGATGGATCGCGCTCCGCGAGACGGAATCGTCGGCTCGGGTCGAGTCGAGCGTCCCCGATCGGGCGCGGCGGTCAGGGTCGAACGAACGCGTCGTCCAGCCGGTCGGCCGCGAGCGCGGCGACCGTGCGGACCGTCGTCTTCTGGAGGTTCAGGTCGCTGTACAGACAGCCCAGTTCGACGAGCGTCCGCTCGCTCCCGTGGAAGTCGTACGTGTTCCGCGCGAGCCGTCCCTCCGGACAGCGTGTCGTCGCCACGATCGGCACGTCGGCCTCGCGAAGCCGTTCGAGCGCCGGGACGATCCCCGGCGGAACGTGGCCCGCGCCGAGCGCGGCCAGACAGACCGCGTCGCCGTCCGCGCACGCGTCGAGGAGGGCGGTCGACGCGTCGAACGTGACCGTGACGGCTTCGACGTCGACCGACAGCCCCTCGCGGTCCGGCGAGAGCGTCGGGTCGGGGTTCTCCGCCCGTCGACGCCAGGTGACGCGGTCCTCCTCGACGACCGCGAGGGGGCCGAACTCGGGCGACCGGAACGTGTCGACGTTCGTGCTGTTCGTCTTCGTCGCCTCCCGTGCGGCGTGGACGCGGCCGTTGAAACAGACCAGCGTCCCCGCGTCGCGGCCGACGAGGCCGCCCGCGACGCGGACGCTCGCGAGCAGGTTCGCGGGACCGTCCGGCCCCGCGAGCGACGGGTTCCGCATCGCGCCGGTGAAGACGACGGGCGTCCCGCCGTCGTAACAGAGGTCCACGAAGTAGGCGGCCTCCTCGAGGACGTCCGTCCCCTGGGTGACGACGACGCCCGTGGTCCCGGGGTCGTCGTCGAACTCCCGGATCCGTTCGACCAGGTCCAGGAGGTCCTCGTAGGTGAGATGCGGGCTCGGCACGGTCGCGAACTCGAGCGTCTCGACGTCCGCGACGTCCCCGAGGCCGGGGACCGCGTCCACGAGGTCCCGTCCCGAGAGCGACGGGCTCGCCCCGTCGCCGTCGGACGTCGACGCGATGGTTCCCCCGAGTGAGACGACGACGACTGTCATGGGCCACCGTTCGCCCGCTCCGTCTTGAACCGGTCGGCCGGCGGCCACCGCCGGAGTTCGAACCCGCCTGACCGGACGAGTACACATATAGTATATCGTATTACGCGATACGAAATTCGCCGGTCGGCGGTTCGAGGCAGCTTCCCCGGCCGGCTTCCGACGGGCCGAAAACAGGCGAGGCCTTCGAGGAGCGTACCGACGGTGAATCCCACGGTCGCGGCGAGCATGCCGACCGCGAGCGTCTCCGTCTCGTCGACGTACCACGGCCGTTACGTGACTGGACTTCGACTCGCCCACACGGCGAAGAACGCGGCGCCGAGGACGCCGGCCACGACCGCGAAGGTCGCGACGATGCCGTCGTCGCCCCGTGGAAGCGTTCGGCGAGGTACGCGCCGGACGCCCCGATCTCGTCGCCCGACGGCGCTCCGAGCACGACGTTCGACCCCGCGCCGGCGAGCGTGACGGCCGTACGGTCGCTACCGGCCGGTCAGAGCCGCTCGGGGTCGGTCTTCAGGTACTCCCGGAGCACCGTCGTCGCGTACGCCCCCGAGGGGAGCGCGAACGAGAACACCGGGTCGCCGTCCCGCCCGCCGACCGCGAGGTCGGTCGGAAGCGCCACCGCGCGACGCGTCCCGGTCGACTCGAACTCGCCGGGGAGCGCGAAGTCCCCGCGCTCGACCCCGAGTTCGGCCAGCACCTCGCGCTCGATCTCCCCCGGCTCCCCGTCCGCGAACTCGGTTCCGGTGCCGACGAGCGGGGCGGTGACGAACGCCCGGCCGCGCTCGCAGTGGCGCGCGAGCACGTCCACTCGACCCTCGGTGGCGCGCTGGGCGCGGTCGGGATCGGGCTTGGGGTGCTTCGTCTCCCGCTCCGCGAAGCAGCAGACGTCCCCCTCCACGGGACGGTGGAACGGTAGCCGGCGGCGGAGTCGCTCGCTCACGATTCGGTTGAAGGCGTACGACTGCGCGGCGTTGACGAAGAGGCGCTGGAGGTTCGACGGGACCGCCTCGAGCGCCTCGCGCCAGCCGGCCCCGTCGGCGAGTCGGTGGAGCATCGACCGCTCGTAGCGGAGCCGTCCGGGCATCGCGTCGAGGGCGGCGGTCCAGTCCGGTTCGGCGGCGTCGGCCTCCCGTTCGACCACCTCGCGGGCGGCCTGGGAGTCCTCGGGTTCCGTGTCGTACGGGTTCCCGACGTACGCGAGCACCGCGCCGCGCCAGTCGCCCCGGAGGACGTGGAGGCCGACGTCGTGGGTGACGGGGCGTCGGCTGCCGAACCGCTGGTGGCCGAAGTAGTTCGGGACGGCGACGGTGACGGGGTCGTCGTCCGACGCCGCGTCGTCGCCCGCGCCACCCGCACCATCGTCGCCGTCGGCATCGCCGGCGCCGTCACCGCCGCCGGCGAACGCCCGGAGGTCGGCGGTGACGGGCGCGGGGTCGCCCTCCGCGTCGCGGACCCGGACCTCGAACTCGTTGCCGGCGAGGTCGCCGAAGGTGAGCGCGCGGCCGGTCCGGCCGAGCACCGCCACGTCGGCGTCCGGCACCTCGGGGAGGTCGTCGGGGTCGATCCCGTCGACGGTGAAAAGCTGGGTCGTCACGGCGTGCTTGTCCTTCGTGCCGGCCCAGGAGACGCGCTCGCGGCTGATCCCCAGGTCGTCCGACAGGCGGCCGGCGAAGTCGTTGGTGTCCCAGCCCCGGAGCGTGACCCGGAGGAGGACGTGCGGGTAGGAGCCGGGGTCCGAGTCGACGGGTTCGGGGTCCATCCGCTCGCGCTCGCGGACGACGAAGTCCTCCGGCTCCTCGCGGAGGCGGCCGCCGATGCCGTCGGCGTCGCTGACGTAGAAGTCGACGCCGACGACCCGCTCGCGGGGGTGGGCCTCCCGCATCAGTACAGCGGCAGGTCGCCGGTCACCTTGTCGACGATGTTGTCCCGACCGGGGCCGACCGCCAGGGCCGTGACCGTGCCCGGGTCGAGCTGGGTGTGCCCGGCGTCGCGGACGACCGCGTACGGGAGCCCCTCGCGCTCGGCGACGTCGGCGAGTTCGAACAGCTGCGACTCGCTCTCGCCCTTCAGGACGACCTTCTTCTGCCCCTCGCCCTTCCACTCCTTCCGGGTCCGCCGGTCGGCGTCCTCGTAAGCCGAGAGGGAGGCGTGTGCCACTTGCGCGGCGAGCTTGCCCGTCCCCATCCCGACGTCGGTCCGGGCGACGATGGCCTGTTTCATGTCCCGTGAGTGGTCGCGGGCGGCGTATAGGTGCTGTCATCCGTACGGTGTGGTGAGAGCTGTGGGACGGGTATCGTCGGCGTGGTTGCCGTGCGTTTCGGCTCATTGGTCGGTTCGCGCGTCGCGGCTTGGTTTCTGAAAGTCCCTGCAACGCTCGGCTCATAGCTCGGTCAGGTCTTCGTGGAGCAGTTCCCGAAAGCCGCGGGGGCTTTCGGCTCCCGCGACCGCTGCTGCGCGCTTCACGCTCGCTCCGCTCGCGCTCCAGTGCTTGCAGGGTCGGGGTTCGCCGACAGCCGCGGCCCCTTTCAGTCCCGCCCGGACCGCACCCCATCCTCCCCAACCGGCGAGGACCCTCCCTTCGGTCGTGACCTCGCCTCACCTCGGAGCGAGCCCCTCGGAACTCACCCTCGCTGCGCTCGCGTGAGCCTCGCACGAGCGGCCGCGCTCCGCGCGGCCGCCGCGCGCCACGTGGACCGGTCAGTGCGGTGGCGCGTGCCGGCTGGCACAGAGGCCAGCCGGCACGCGCGCGAGGGACGAGCACCACAGCGGAGTGAGCGAAGCGAACGAAGCGAGGAGCGCAGGAGGCTGGGGAGGACGTGGCTGCAGTAGCGGTGGGTGGGACTGAAAGGGGCCGCGGGGCTGGACGAAGGCGCGGACCGTCGAGCACCGCAGACGAACGAGCGAAGCGAGTGAGCCGAGGAGCGCGGCGGCCGCACCGAGTCCAGCACCGCGGGGGCTTTCGAGTCACTATCGGAGGACGGAGGCGCACTGAACTGTCGGCACGCCGCACAGGAGACGTTCGAGGCGTTCCCCGTCGCGAAGTACACATCGGAGAACCGATTCCCGAAAACCCATAACCCACCCCCGAAAGCAACCACGCATGTCCGGTCCCCGCACGCCCCTCCTCCGCCCCCAGTCGTACTTCGAGTCACACGACGGCTCGCCGCCGCTGGGACACGCCGCCCTCGCCGTCGCGGTCGTCGCGGTCGTCACCGCCGGCGGCATCGGCCTCTTCCTCGCGGAGTTCGCCGGCGCCCTCGACGCGACCGTCGAGATGGAGAACCCCGAACACTCGCCCGAGTGGGCCTGCGAGAACTTCGAGGGGAGCGGGATGTCGACGCCCTCGGGCTGTGACCCCTCCGTCCCGGAGACGGTCGAACGGGACCTCGGCTCGCTGGTGTACGAGGAACTGTCGTGGCTGCCGTGGGCCGCCCTCTTCATCGTCCCGATCTTCTGGGCCGTCCAGGCGCTCGTGCTCCACGCGGGCGCCGCCGTGATCGGCGGCGAGGGGACGTTCGCTGACACGCTCGCGGTCGCCGGCTGGGGGATGGTGCCCAGCCTCGCCCGGGTGCTCGCCCTCGGCGCGCTCCTGATCTACCGGCTCCGGACGACGCCGCTCCCCGGCGACCCGGAGGGCGCAGTCGCCGCCCTGGAGGCCGCCTTCTCGGGGCTCGGCGCGGCGTCGATGGTCGCGGTGCTGGTCGTCGCCGTCTGGGCCGGGGCCGTGCGGGTGTACGGGCTCGCCGAGACCCACGACGTCCCCGTCGGCGAGGCGCTCGTCGTCGTCGCCGTGACCACCCTCGTCGGGTTCGTGTTCGAAGCGCTCTGATCGTCCGAACGGGGGGACGCCGGCGGTCGGAGGACGGGGACGCCGACCCCCGGTGCGGCGCGGTCGGCCGGCGACGAGGAGGTGGGTTTACGTCTCCCCGCGCCGGTCTTCGGCACATGATACTCGCGGACACCGACATCCTCGCGCGCCTCGGCGACGGGGACCTCGTGATCGACCCGCTCGCCGACGTTGACACGCAGGTACAGCCGGCGAGCGTCGATCTCAGGCTCGGCCTGGAGTTCCTCGAGTTCCGCAGGACGAACATCCCCTGCATCCACCCGAACGACGAGCGCGAGGTCGACGAGTACGTGACCGAGACCCACGTGCCCGAGGGCGACGACTTCATCCTCCACCCCGGTGACTTCGTCCTCGGCACGACCAAGGAGCGCGTCGAGATCCCCGACGACCTCGTGGCCCACGTCGAGGGGCGCTCCTCGCTCGGCCGGCTGGCCATCGTGGTCCACGCGACCGCCGGCCTCTGTGACCCGGGGTACCGCGGACAGATCACCCTCGAACTGTCGAACCTCGGGAACGCCCCCGTCGCGCTCTCGCCGGGGATGCGCGTCTCACAGCTCACCTTCACGGAGCTGAGATCGCCCGCCGACAGGCCGTACGGGAGCGAGCGCGGCTCCAAGTACCAGGGCCAGTCGGGTCCGCAGGCCTCCCGCATCGGCGACGACCCCGAGTTCCTCGGCTCGGGGGCGGCCGAGGACGCCGACGGCACGGCGGTGGAGTAGCGTGCGCTTCGTCGAGGAGGTCGTCGTCGACGAGTTCCTCCCCACCGTCCGGTCGATGCTCGCCGGGGAGCTCCGGGAGCGCGGGCTCACCCAGAGCGAGGTTGCCGAGGCGCTCGGCATCAGCCAGTCCGCCGTCTCGAAGTACGCCCACGGCGAGGTGGGCCGGCGCGAGGAGGTCCTGAACGACGAACGCATCCGCGAGCTGGTCGAGCGGGTCGCGGACGGGCTCGCCGAGGGCGACGTGAGCCCGGTCGCGGCGCTCGTCGAGTTCGAGGTGCTCATCCGGGAACTGGAGGAGGGCGACCTCCTCGCGGAGTTCCACGAGGAGGCGATGCCGGCGCTGGCCGGGGCCGAGTACGACTTCACGGTCCACGACCCCGAGAGCCGGCTCCGGGAGCGCGAGCGAACGCTCGCCTCGCTCAGGCGGGGGCTCCGGACGCTCACCAACGCCTCCGGGTTCGCGGGGCTCATCCCCAACGTCGGCTCGAACCTGGTCGAGTGCCTGCCCGACGCGGCCGGCATCGAGGACGTCGCCGCCATCCCGGGACGCATCTTCGACGTGAAGGGCCGGGCGACCGTCCCGGGCGAGCCCGAGTTCGGCGTGAGCCAGCACGTCGCCGGCGTGTTGCTCTCCGCCCGGGACGCCGGCGCCGACGTCCGCGCGGCCGTCGACGTTCGGTACGACGCCGACCTCGTCGACTCGCTCGAGGCGGCCGGCTACGAGTGCGTCGAGTTCGACCCGGAGGCGCCGACCGACCCGGTGAAGGCGGCGCTGTCCGGGTGCGACCTCGGCGAAACGTTCGTCGTCTACCAGTCGGGGGGGTTCGGCATCGAGCCGGTGTTGTACGTGCTCGGCCCCGACGCGCCGACCGTCGCGGGCGTCGTCAGGGAGCTGTTGTAGCCGTGGCCCCGCTCGGCGACCGACTACGGCTGGACGCGCCCGAGTTCTACACCGCGTTCGCCGGCCTGTACGACGTCCTGGCGCGCCACGGCCCGGGCGTGGGTCGGCTCCGCGACGCCATGGTCGACGCGCTCGCGCCCGACCCCTGCGACACGGTCGTCGAACTCGGCTGCGGGACGGGGGCGAACCACGGCCGCGTCCGGGACCGCGTCGGCCCCGCGGGCCGCTACGTCGGCGTCGACTTCTCGCCGGGCGTGCTCGCGGTCGCGCGGGAGCGGGACCCCCAGGGGTCGTTCGTCCGCGCCGACGCGACGCGCCCGCCGGTCCGGCCCGGCGGCGCCGACGCCTGCTGTGCGGCGTTCGTCTCCGGGATGCTCCCCGACCCGGCCGCCGCGGTCCGGACCTGGGCCGACCTGGTCGGCCCCGGCGGCAGGCTGGCGTTGCTGGACCTCGCACGCACGACGCGTCCGGGTTGGCGGGCGCTCAATCCCGGGTTCCGGCTGTTCGTCCGGGCGGGGTCGCCGCCCGGGACGGCCGCGGCGCTGCGGCGGAGTCCGACCGCCGTACTGGACCGCCGCGTCGCCGCCGCACACCGGGAACTTCGGGAGGGCTGTACCGACGTGACCGCGGGGACGCTCGCCGGCGGGTTCGCCCGAGTGAGCGCGGGGACCGTACGGTAGCCGTCCCCCCTCGGCCGGCGGCGCCCGTCCGGGGCCGCTACCCCCGCGTCGCGCGCGCCTCCCGCACCTCCGCGCCGTCCCGGACCAGGTCCTCGCAGTTGGGACACACGCGCGGCCCTCGCGCCTCGTCCGGGGCGAACACCCGGACGTAGCGCTCCGAGACGAGCGACCCACAGTTGTTGCACTCGCGCATGACGGGCGACCGTTCCGGTTCGGGGATAATAAATTTCGCGGCCACATATCGGAAATATGTTCCGAGAGCGCGGGTCCACGGTCGGGTCCACGGGCCGAGTCCACGGGCGCGGCGCGATCGGCGGAACCGGCCGCCCGCGTTACCACGGGGGCAGCAGACGCTCCACGAGTCCGCGCCCCGACGGACGCTCGGCCAGCAGGACCGAGCAGTCCACCTCGCCGATGACGTCGCAGTGGAGCGACTCGTGGACGAGCCGGGAGAGGAGCCCGCGTTCGGACGCTCCCATCAACAGCAGGGTGTGGCCGGCCGTCTCGCGGGCGATGGCCCCCTCCACGTCCCCGGAGCCGTCGACCACGAGCGCGGAGTCCTCCAGGCCGTGCTCGGCGGCCCACTCCGCGAGGAACCGCTCGCCCGCGTCGACCTCGTCCGGGTCGTCGACGACGTGCAGGAGCGTGACCTCGGCGCCCACGGCGTCCCGGAGCGCGACGGCGACCTCCGCACTGAGGTCCGAGTGGTTGCTGCCGTTGGTGGGCAGCAGGATCCGGGAGGCGTCCAGTCCCTGGTCGCCGAAGACGAGCAGGTCGCAGGGGAGCTTTCCGGCGAGCTCCTCGAGCGGGTTGTCGTGCTGTGCGGCGCCCCACAGCTGGTCGGCGCCCCACCCGAGCAACACGAGGTCAGTGTCCGTGCGCTCCGCGATCCGGAACACGGACTCGAACGAGCGGTGTGAGACGACCGTCGAGGTCTCGCAGGCGACGCCGTACCCGCTCACGTTCTCCCGGACGTCGGCCAGTAGCCGTTCGGACTCGTCGACGATGCGCTGGCTCTGCCGGGTGCCGTACCCGTGTGAGGCGCGTTCGGGCACCTGCACGATGTGGACGACGTGGATCGTGGCGTCCTCCGTCCTGCTCGCGAGCCAGGCGGCGAGCTGGACGACCCGCGACTCCGTTCGCGGGTTCGCGATGGGCACCAGCACCCGGTACCCGCCGTCCGAGCCCGCCGTCCCCTCGCCGGTGTCGACCAGCGGAACGTACGACCGGCCGGCCAGCCCGCCGAGCAGCCACTCCCGGACGGAGAGCTGGCGCGCCGCCCCCTCGAACCGGGCCGACGCGAGGCGGTGTTCGGTCGTCTGGAAGTAGTTGACGACGGTGACGAGGACGACCCCGCCGATGGTGTTGCCGAGCAGGACCGGTAGGACGAACTCGACGAACCCGACGAGGATGGCGAGATCGCCGCGAAGGACCAGGTACACCATCTCGGTGATGGAGACGACCGAGTGGAACAGCCCGCCGAGCGGGATGGCGAGGAAGGCGAGGTAGACGACCACGAGCCGGGAGATGGTGTCCTGGGCCGCGTACTCGACCCAGACGACCCCGGCCACGATCAGCCCGGCGAAAGCCCCTCTGGAGAACAGCACCCACCATCCGGTGTCGACCCCGTGCTGTCCCACCTCCGCCGCGACCGTCGCCGCCTCGGGCGTGAGCACCCCGCCGAAGACGAGCGCGGTCGCCCCGAGGGCGCCGCCGGTCGCGTTCCCGGCCAGCACCACCGTCCAGTTGCGCAGCAGGGCCGGGACGCTGGCGAGCCGTTCGAGGGTGATCGCGACGGGTGGGAGCGTGTTCTCGGTGTACAGCTGGTAGCCGCCGATGATGATGTAGATGAACCCGAGCGGGTACAGCATGGCGCTCACCACCGGATTCCCGTCCGTCGTCGCCGACATCGAGACGTACAGCATGAACGTGATGGTGATCGCGAAGCCGCCCGCGAGCCCGCTGAAGAACAGCTCACGGCTGCCCGAGGTGATCTCCTCGTCGGCCGCCGCGATGATGCGCTGGAACACCTCGTCCGAGGAGAAGCGATCGCGGACGACCCGGCCGGCGGCGGGCGCGCCGCTCCGCGACCGTTCGACCGCCTCCCGGACCGCCTCCTCGTTCTCGGACCGATCGGGGTCGACCATCAGCGGGACCGACTCACCACGCGGACAAAACGTTTGGTTCGGTCGGCGGGTGCTTCCCCGCCGTTCCCGAACCCGGTTCCGGCGCCCACACCCGCGGGAGACGGCGACGGGTCGACGGGGCGAGCGCGGGAGCGACGCGGCTTTTTGTCCGTGGAGTCCCTACGTCCGGGACCCACCAATGAGCGACGCCACGAACATGCTCGTCGACGGGGAGTGGCGCACCGACGTCCGGCGCGACACGGGCGAGTCCGGCGAGTTCGAGCGGAGCGAGACGAGCTTCCGGAACTGGATCGACGGCGCGGTCCCCGAGGCGGGCGCCGACCCGGTCGAGAGCCCCGAGTTCCCGCCCGAGCCGGGGCGCTACCACGTGTACATCAACCGCGCGTGTCCGTGGGCCCACCGCGTCGCCATGACGCGCGCCCTGAAGGGCCTCGAGGACGTCGTCTCCCTCTCGCTGACTCGACCCGAACGCCACGACGACGGCTGGGAGTTCTCCGAGGAGCAGCTGGATCCGCTGTACGGGGAGGACTACCTCCGGGACGTCTACACGAGGGCCGACCCGGAGTACACTGGCCGCGTGACGGTTCCGGTGCTCTGGGACGCGGAGCGCGAGACCGTCGTGAACAACGAGAGCGAGGAGATCATGCGGATGCTCGACACCGCCCTCCACGACCTCGGCAACGGCGTGGACCTCTACCCCGAGACCCATCGCGAGCGGGTGGACGACCTCATCGCGGACGTCTACCCGCGGATCAACGACGGGGTGTACCGCGCCGGCTTCGCCGGGACCCAGGAGGCGTACGACGAGGCGGTCGACGAACTGTTCGAGGCGCTCGACGAGTACGAGGAGCACCTGAAGACCCGGCGCTACCTCGCGGGCGACGTGCTCACAGAGGCCGACGTCGCCATGTTCGCCACGCTGGTCCGCTTCGACCACGTCTACCACACGCACTTCCGGTGTAACCGCCGGGCGATCCACGAGTACCCGAACCTCTGGGGGTACGTGCGGGACCTCTACCGGACGCCGGGCGTGGCGGGGACCGTGAACCTGGATCACATCACGCGCCACTACTACAAGTCACACGGGAGCCTGAACCCGAAACGCATCGTTCCGACCGGGCCCGACGTCGACTTCTCGGCGCCCCACGACCGCGACGGCAAGCCCGGCGGGCCGCCGGCGGAACTGGTCGAGGACGCCGCCGCCGACTGACCGGCGAGGCGGAGCCGCTCGCGTTCACGGCCAACGGTCGCCGCCATCGTTCGCCGCCGAGGCTAGCGTTATACCGCTCCGCCCGAACCACGAGCCATGCCATCGCCCACCGCCCGCGTCCGCGCCTGCGACCGCTCCCGCATCCGCGTGATGTTCGACCTGGCCGACGAGGCCGAGCGCGCGGGGCGGGACCCCGTCCGACTGGAGGTCGGCGAACCCGACCTCGACACCCCCGAACACGTCATCGAGGCCGCCGTCGCCGCCCTCCGCGGCGGGGAGACCCACTACACCTCGAACGCGGGGCTCCCGGAACTCCGGGCGGCCATCGCGGACGCCCTCGACGCGGAGTACGGCGTCCGACAGGAGCCCGACGAGGTGGTCGTCACGACGGGCGGGATGGAGGCGCTCCACCTCGCCGTGCTGGCGACCGTCGGGCAGGGCGAGGAGCTGTTGATACCCACCCCGGCGTGGCCCAACTACTGGACGCAGGCCCGGCTGGCCGACGCGACGCCGGTCGAGGTCCCGATGCCCGCGCCCGAGTACGACCTCGACGCCGAGCGCGTCGTCGACCGGATGGGTCCCGACACCGCCGCAGTCGTGCTCTGCTCGCCCTCGAACCCGACCGGCCGGGTGGCCGACCCCGACGAGGTGCGGGCGGTCGTCGACGCGGCGGCCGAGCACGACGCGTACGTCCTCGCGGACGAGGTGTACGGCGCGCTCACCTACGACAGCGACCCGGAGGGGATCGCGTCGATGGCGGGCAACCCCGAGCACGTGCTCACGGTCGGCTCCTGCTCGAAGGCGTTCGCGATGACCGGCTGGCGGGTCGGCTGGCTCGCGGGCGCCGCCGACGTGGTGGACGAGGCGACGAAGGTTCGCGAGTCGACGACCTGCTGTGCGCCGACGATGGCCCAGCACGCCGCGCTCGCGGCGCTCACGGGTCCCCGCGACCCGGTCGACCGCATGTACGAGGCGTTCCGCGAGCGGCGCGACTACGTCGCCGACCGCCTCGCGGACATGGACGGCGTCACCGCGCCGCGCCCCGAGGGGGCGTTCTACGCGTTCCTCGACCCGGAGACCGACGAGGCGAGCCTCCCGCTAGCGAAGCGCCTGCTGGAGGAGGGCGACGTGGTGCTCGCGCCCGGCGACGGCTTCGGCGAGGCCGGCAGGGGACAGCTCCGGCTCTCGTTCGCGAACTCGCTGGAACGGCTGGAACTCGGGCTGGATCGGATCGAGGCGACGATTTAGGCGCGTGCTATCGGGTTGGAGAAGCGCTCGAAAGTCGGTGAGTCGTCGTACCGGGGAGAGATGCTGCGGGTCCCGCGTTCGGAGTCGTCCTGAAACGACTGCTAGCTACGGGTCAAGCGGATGCCGAAGCGGCAATCATCCTCCCCGGAAGCCGTCGAAAACGGCGTGTCGAACGCGGAGAGGTACTTTGGAACCGCTCACGGCTGGCCATGGAGAACGCAGCAGACGACTACTGAGGAGGGTCACGTCCCGCGTGTGAGTGGTAGTGACGGGGCAGGCGAAACGGCGATCCACGAGGGGGAGATCTCTCTTTGCAGCGGATGAGCGGTTCGCAGCGTCTGCACGGAAGCCACTCCCTGCAGTCGTGCCACTCGATGGCTATCTTACTTTTAAGCCAGTAGCTGAATCCGCGGCTGCGAAACCGGAGAGTGGAAACATGACGACACCAACGAAGGACCGGGAGGAGGAATCAGCGGATCGAACGAGCGACGACTGGCCCGGCGTCGGGCGGCGCCCGCTGCTGACCGCGCTCAGTGCTGGCGCCGCTCTCTCCGTGGGCAGTGGCGTCGCAACTGCCGGCGGCGACGAGGCCGACGACGACCGGGTCGACCAGGCGGAGGGCTTCGAGGCCGAAGTGGTCGCGCCCCATGCGACCTTCCCCGACGACGTGGCTGCGGCGTTCGGCGTCGGCTACGAGGACGGCGCCGAAGACTCGGCAATCCTTCACGATGCGTCGACCGTCATCGTCGTCAGGGCACGGCTTGAGCCTGGAGGGACGAGTGGCTGGCACATCGAGCGGGGACCCGCCATCGTCAGCGTCGTCGAAGGTGAAGCCGACGTCACCTTCGCCGGGGAAGACGGGTGTGTCACCCGCACCTATGCGGCGGGCGAGGCGTTCGTCGCTACCGGGAACCACGCCGACCTCGTGGAGAACGCGAGCGACGCCGAGCCGGCGATGGCCTACATCATCGTCCTCGGCGTGCCCGACGGCGAGCCGCCGTCGGCCTCCGTCGACCCGCCGGACTGCTGAGAACCCGGCCGCGACGCGCCGTGACGGAGCGGAGATCCGCCCCCGAGCCGGGGTGGGTCTCCGTGACGACGCACGGAGCGGTGCGAGAACCCGCACAGCAACCGTCCAACTGGTTCAGTGGGCCGGGCTGGCGCCGGGTTTCGTGTTCACGACAGTCGGATGCCACGTGAGGTTCACGACGAGCACGTGCCGCGTATTCGGCACGGCTCGATGAACGCTACGGGAAAACGAGGGACCTTCGGCGGTCAATTCGCAGTCCTACCGAGCGTTCGGGCGTACTCGCTCTCGACGGCGGCCGAACGCCGAACCGGACTTCTACCCCTCGTCGACACGGGCCGATCCTCCGCGGTCGCCACCGCGGAACTATGTCCGTCCGGTTCCTTCCCTCCTCCATGTCCGGGGGCGTTTCCGACCGCCTCGCGTCCGCGTCCCGTCGGCTGGAGCCGCCGCCGCGCGTCGTGGACTGGCTGCTCGCGGCGACCGTCGCGTTCCAGGTCGTCTCGGGGCTGTACTCGTTCACCGTCGGCTCGCCGGGCGGCGAGTGGGTGTTCTGGCTCCACTCCGCCGTCGGGCTGACGCTCGTCGGCCTGCTCGTGTACAAACTGCGGCGGGTCAGGCGGCGGGTGACGACCCCGTCGGCCTGGGACGGCGCGACCCCCTTCTCGGTGCTCCAGGCGGCCGTCGCCGTCGCCGCGCTGGCGACGGGGGTCTTCTGGGTCGTGGGCGGCAACGTCCCCGTCCTGGGCTGGACGACGCTGAACCTCCACGTCGGACTCGGCCTCGTGCTCGTCCCGCTCGTTCTGGTCCACCTCGGCGCGCGCTACCACTCGCCCCGCCGGGTCGACCCGGACCGGCGGGCCGCGCTCCGGACCGGCGCGCTGCTCGTCGGCGGCGCGCTGGCCTGGCAGGCGAGCGCGGCGGCCGACCGCCTGCTCGGCGGCGCGACGCGGCGCTTCACCGGGTCGAAGCCGACGGGGGACCTCGCGGACGCGGAGACCGAGGGTGGCGCCTTCCCCGTCACCTCCTGGGTCGCGGACGATCCGGACCCGGTGGACCGCGGGTCCTGGACGCTCCGGGTCGGAGGGCTGGTCGAGGCGCCGCTGGAACTCGGCTACGACGAGGTGGACCCGGGGGCGACCGACGCAGACGGCGACGGGGGCGAACCGGCGGCCGCCGGCGGCGCGGCGGAACTCGAGGCCCTGCTCGACTGCACCAGCGGCTGGTACACCGTCCAGGAGTGGGGCGGCGTCCGCGTCGGCGACCTGCTGCACTCCGCCGGCGCTTCCGAGGGGGCGCGCTACGTCCGGTTCGTCTCGGTGACGGGCTACCGCTGGTCGATCCCGATCGAGGAGGCCCGTGACGTCCTGCTGGCGACCCGGGTCGGGGGCCGGCGACTGAGCCACGGCCACGGCGCGCCGGCGCGGCTGGTCGCGCCCGGCCGGCGGGGCTTCCAGTGGGTGAAGTGGGTCGAACGGGTGGAGGTGCGGCGGCGCGCCGACCCGGCACAGTGGATCGTGACCCTGATCTCGTGGCTCGACTAGTCGGCCACCGAGACGAGGTGGCCGGTTCCGCCGTCGCCGAACAGGTCGGCCACGCACCGGGGATAGAACGGTTCGGGCGAGTCCACCAGGTCGTCGAGCGAGCGCCAGGCGGCCCCGTACTCGAACGACCCGTCGTCCTCGACGCCGTGGAAGGCGTCGCGGTCGTACGGCGACGCGTCGGCGAATCGGGCCTCCCTGACGACCGCGAGGTCGTGGCCCGCCTCGCCGTCCCAGCGGTAGAGGTTCTCCACCGTCCCGAGGACCGGCCCCGCCTCGACCGCGACGTCGAGTTCCTCCCGGAACTCCCGTTCGAGCGCCTCGTCGCTGGTCTCGCCGAACTCGATGCCGCCGCCGACGAACCGGCGGGCGGTGCCCGGTTCGGCCGGGGTCGGGAGGGTCTGGACGAGGTACTCGTCGGTGTCGGGGCGGCGGAGGGCGCCGAGGACGGTCGCTCTGACCGAGGACATGGACCGGAGGGACCCGCGAGTTCCGTAAATCGGTGTCGGTTCCCCGTCGTAACGCGGTCGAGCCTGGCACGCTCGGGGGCGTTTTCGGGGTTACGTCGAGGGATCAGCCGACCGGCGCGTGGGACGCGAGCGCCCTCGTGGCGCGAGCACGACGCGCGCGAGGGACGAGCACCACAGCGGAGTGAGCGAAGCGAACGAAGCGAGGAGCGCAGGAGGCTGGGGAGGGTGAGGAGCGGTCGGGTGGGACTGAAAGGGACCGCGGGGCTCGGGGAAGGCGCGGACCGACAAGCACCGCAACGACTGAGCGAAGCGAAGGAGCGAGGAGCGCAGCGGCCGCACCGACCCGAGCCCCGCGGGGGCTTTCGGGAACAGCTCCACGACGACCGAACCAACGTCGAAGCAGACAGCTGCGAAGGTTATCGGGCACTCCGCACGACAACCGGCTCTACTGCCAAAAGCAGCCGACCGTTTTCCCACAAACGACGACGCGACAGCGCCCCCTACGTTCCCCCCTTCCCGTCGCGCTTCCCCAAATCGCCCTCCCGGATCGCCCGCTCCGCGTCCCGAAGCGCGGCCTCGCGGTCGAACTCCTCGACGACCCGCTCCAGTCCCTCACGCGGAGCATCCCGAAGCTCTCGGGCGTGCTCGGCCACGTTCGGCACCGCGCGAACGATGTTGTCGATCACCGGGACGGCGGCCATTCGCGGCGAGCGCGACATCGGGTTCAGGTCGATCACGATCTCCGTCTTGCCGAGTTCCCCGAGCGCCTCCGCGCGATCGCCGTCCTCCAGGGGAACGAGCACCACGTCCGCGGCGCCGATGCCGTCGGCGTCGACCTTCGCCCGCTCGTGGCTCAGGCCCGGGATGCGGCCGTCCGCCGCGAGCCCCTTCACCTCGTCGGCGCCGTGCTCGCGGAGGTGCTCCGCGATCGCCTCCATCCGCTCCTCGGTGCGGTTGAACAGGTTCACCTCGAGGTCGGCGCCCGTCGCGTCCGCGAGGCTGACGATCCCCCCGGGGACGAGCGCGGCGACGTTGCCGTTCACCGAGAGGACGGGGTGGTCGGCGAGCAGGAGGTGGGCGGCGGCGGCGCGGGCGGCCGCGTCGGCGCTCGGGAGTGTCTCCTCGCCGAGGAGGTAGTCGAACGCCTCGCCGCGACCCTCCGCGATCAGCCCCTGGGTCGAGGTGATCCCCTTCTCGACCCCCTCCTCGATGCGGTGGCGCGTCAGCAGCGACTGGTAGCGCGGGTGGTCCCGCGGGAGCTCCGACTCGTGAGCGACCTCGGGCGGGGCGCTCGCCGTCCCCTCGCCGGTCGTCTCGTCCTCGGTCATACCCGCCGCTCGGGACCGCGGCGTGAAAACTCACTCCGTTTCGGTCGGGTGCGGACTCACTCCGTTTCGACCGGGCGCAACGACGCCCCGGTCGGGTGGACCGCACAGGCCGTCGCGTCGTAGCCCGCGTCCGAGAGCCCGGTGCCGAGCGCGAACGCGGTCCGGCCGAGCATCGCCATCGAGGCCGGCGACCCCTCGGCCTCCGCGGCCTCGATCGCCTCCGCGACTTCGGGCACCAGCAGCCCCGCGTCGTCGGCGAACTCGCGGGCCGCCGCGAGCAGTTCGGGGAGCGACGGGGTCCGCCGGAGCCGCGTCAGCGCCGCCTCGCCCGCCGCCCGCACCGGATCGAGATCGCCGCCCAGCACCTCGGCGGTCGAGAGCTCCCCGAACGTGACGTACTCCACGCGCGGGCGGGCCGGCAGGCCGTCGAACGCGCCGTGGCCCGGCGCGCCGGGTTCGAGCCGGATCGGCAGGCCGCCGCGGAACTGCGCGACGACGTCGCCGAGCCCCGTTCCGGCCGCGACCTCCGCGGCGTGGGCGACCCGGACCAGTTCGTTCTCCGAGCGCGCGAGGTCGAACGCGTCGTTCGCGGCGAGCGCGGTCCCCAGCGCGGCCCCGCCCGAGACGCCGAACCCGGCGCCCACGGGGAGGTCGGTCCGGATCTCGACGGCCGCGACGCGCGCGTCCGCGTCGCCGTCCGCGCCCGTCCCGGTGCCCCCGACGTGGGGTGCGAGCGCGTCCAGCACCCCCTCCACGGCGGCCACCTCGACCGCCTCGCCGTCGAGCAGGACCGTAGGGTCGTCGGCCCCGGCGGCCGGACGGACCGTCACCTCGACGCCGTCCGAGAGCGTCACTCCCGCCCCCCGGGAGCCCGCGACGGCGGGGTCGTCGTCGGGGTACGGGGCGAAGAACGCCGTCACGTGGCCGGGCGCGAACGCGGTCGCCTCGTCGGTCATCGTTCCCGAATCGGCCGGCCGGTAGGTATCGGTTGTGGAACCGGCGCGAGCCGGAGTACTTCAATATACTGGCAGAGGTTTACAATGGAAGAGGTCGAAAAGTGGGGTGCATGTCAGCAACAACTGCCGCGCTGTCGGCCGTCACAGTTGCAGCCACGCCGTTGCAGGCCGGGGGGGACCTGCTCTGGCTCGCAATCGTGTTCTTCGTGCTCGCGCTGCTCGCGGGGGTGGCCGGCTTCGGCGGCGTCGCCGGCATGAGCATGGAGATCGCGCGCATCCTCGTGTTCGTGTTCATCGTGCTGGCGATCATCACGTTCCTGTTATAGGCGGCCGGTCCGCCTCGCGGTCCCGGCGCCCGTCGAGGGGCGTCGGGGGCGGTCCGACCGGCGGGTATTTGACCGCCCCCGACGCCACTCGACCATGGAACGTGTCGCGGTAGCCGACGTGGAAAACGGCGTCCAGCCGGCCGCGGTGCGGAAGCGGCTCACCGACGCGCTCGGCTGTTCGGACCTCGCGATCAACTACTACGAACTCGCGCCGGGCGACTCCTTCGCGTTCGCCTACCACCGCCACGACGCCCAGGAGGAGGTGTTCGTCGTGCTCGCGGGGACGGCGACGTTCGAAACGGAGGAGGGGGACGTCATCGTCGGGCCGGACGAGGCGGTCCGCTTCGCCCCCGGGGAGTTCCAGCGCGGGTGGAACCGGGGGGACGAACGGGTCCGCGCGCTCGCGCTCGGCGCCCCGCTCGCGTACGAGGGCGGCGAGACGCTCGCGGACTGCCCCGGGTGTGAGGAGCGGACGCGCCACGACGTCGTCGCCCCGGACGACGAGGAGGGGGCGCGGGCGGTCGTCTGTAACGCCTGCGGGGAGGAGACCCAGCGCTGGCGGCGCGGCGAGCACGGCGAGAACGGGTGGGTGTAACGGCCGACCGGATGGACCGCTCCAACGTGTCGGCTCCGACGAGCTGACGACGGACGGTCGGGGCCGAGGCGCTTGCAGTCGCAAGGCGGAATCCGAAGCGAACGCCGCCCTGTCGTGCGGAACCGCGAAAGCACCTATGTGGCTCCCGGCCGATTCGTCGACATGGTCGAACTCGCGGTCGTCGTGCTCACTCTCCTCGGCGTCGTCTTCCTCGGTGCGGCGCTGCTCCCCGAACGGCTTGAGGGAGCCCCCGCCACGCCGGCGATGCTGTACGTCCTCTTCGGGGCCGCCGTCTTCTCGCTCCCGCTCGGCCTGCCGGCGCCCGACCCGGTCACCTACGGGACCGCGACCGAGCACCTCGCGGAGTTCGTCGTCATCGTCGCGCTGATGGGGGCGGGGCTGAAGCTCGACCGGCCGTTCTCGGTGCGAGGGTGGTCGGTGACCTGGCGCCTGCTCGCGGTGACGATGCCGCTGACCATCGCGGCCGCCGCGCTCCTCGGCTGGTGGGCCGTCGGGCTGGCGCCCGCCGCGGCGCTCCTGCTGGGCGCCGTCGTCGCCCCGACCGACCCCGTGCTGGCCTCGGACGTGCAGGTGGACCGGCCGGACGTCGGGGAGTACAGCCCCGAGGAGGCCGACGACCAGGAGGTCCGGTTCGCGCTCACCTCCGAGGCGGGGCTCAACGACGGGTTGGCGTTCCCGTTCACGTACCTGGCCATCGCCGTCGCGACCGTCGGACTGGCGCCCGAAAACTGGCTCCGCGAGTGGCTCCTCGTCGACGTCGGCTACCGCATCGTCGTCGGCTGCGTGGCCGGCTACGTCGTCGGGTTCGCGCTCGGGAAGTTGCTGTTCCGGCACTCGCCGACGTCCCGCATCGGGAAGGCCGTCGAGGGGACGGAGGCGTTGGCGTGCACGCTGCTCGCGTACGGCGTCGCGGAGCTGATCGGCGGCTACGGCTTCCTCTCCGTGTTCGTCGCGGCGCTGCTCATCCGCGACGTCGAGCGGGGTCACGAGTACAACCGGGCGCTTCACGACTTCTCCGAGGTGCTCGAACGGCTCTCGCTGGCGCTGGTGCTGATGCTCCTGGGCGGGGCGGTCGCGACCGGCCTGCTCGCTCCGCTCACCGCGGAGGCCGCGCTCGTCGCGCTCGCGCTGGTGTTTCTCGTCCGGCCGCTCGCCGGGGCGGCCGGGGTGGTCGGGCTGCCGCGGTCGGCCGGCGAACGGGGCGTCGTCTCCTTCTTCGGCATCCGCGGGGTCGGCTCCATCTTCTATCTCGCCTACGGCCTGGAGTCGGCCGAGTTCCCGGACGCGCGGCTCGTCTGGGCCGTCGTTGGGCTGGTGGTCCTCGTCTCGGTGTTCGTCCACGGGGCGAGCTCGCCGCTGGCGATGAAGTGGTTCGTCGGCGACGAGGGGGAGGAAGATGAGGAAGCGGAGGGAACGAGTAGCGCGACGGGCGCGGAGTAGGGGGGACTACGGGGCGGGAGAGGGGAGCGGGGCGTCCTACGGGCTCAGCCGCTGGCGGTCCCGCGGGAAGAGGACGGCCTCGCGGATGTTCTTCAGCCCGAGGACGGTCATGACGAGCCGCTCGGCGCCCATCCCCCAGCCGGCGTGCGGGGGCATGCCGTACTTGAACATCTTCGTGTAGTACTCGAACGCCTCGGGGTCGAGCCCCTGCTGTTCGAACCCCTCGATGAGGCGCTCGTGACGGTGTTCGCGCTGGCCGCCGGAGACGAGCTCCATCCGGGGGTGCATCATGTCGAAGCCGGTCGAGACCGTCTCGTCGTCGTCGTGGTCCTTGATGTAGAACGGCTTGATCTCGGAGGGCCAGTCGGTGATGAAGTAGTGCTCGCCGACGTCCTGCCCGAGCGCGTGCTCCGCCTCGGTGGAGAGGTCGTCGCCCCAGACGAGGTGCTCGTCGATGTCGCCCGTGTCGTTGACGCGCTCGAGCGCCTCCTCGTAGGTGAGCCGCGGGAAGTCGCCCTCGGGCACCTCGAACTCGTCGGCGAGATCGAGCGCCTCGAGCTGGTCCCCGCAGTTCTCGGCGACGGCCTCGTAGGCCGCCTTCGCGACCGCCTCCGCGGCGTCCATCGCCTCGTGGTGGTCGCAGAACGCGCCCTCGAAGTCGATGGAGGTCGCCTCGTTGAGGTGGCGGGGCGTGTTGTGCTCCTCGGCGCGGAAGATCGGACCGATCTCGAAGACGCGCTCCAGGCCGGAGCCGGCCATCAGCTGCTTGAACAGCTGGGGCGACTGGTTCATGAACGCCTCGCGGCCGAAGTAGGTGATCGGGAACAGCTCCGTGCCGCCCTCGGTGCCGGTGGCGACGATCTTCGGCGTGTTGATCTCCGTGCAGCCGAGCTCGCGGAACGTCTCTCGGGTCGCGCGGAGGATCTCGGCGCGGACCTCGAAGACGGCCTTCACGTCGTCCTTCCGGAGGTCGAGCGTCCGGTTGTCGAGCCTGGTGGGCAGCTCCGCGTCGACCTTGCCGGAGGGGTCGAGCGGGAGTTCGGGGTCCGCCGGGGCGACGACCTCGACCGACTCGGGAACGACCTCGACGCCGGTCGGGGCGCGCGGCTCCTCCGCGACCTCGCCGGTCACCGAGATGACCGACTCGCGGTGGACGCCCAGTCCCGTCTCGACGAGGTCGTCGTCCATCTCGTCCTTCTCGAACTTCACCTGAATTTGGCCGGTCGTGTCCCGGAGGATGAGGAACGCGATGCCGCCGAGGTCGCGGGTCTCGTGGACCCAGCCGGCGACGGTGACCTCGTCGCCGGGGTCGGCGTCGGCCGTATAGGTTCTTCCCTGCATACGCGTTCCTTCCCGTTCGCGGGCTTAAAAACGGTCGATTCCGGGTCGCCGCGCCCGGCGTGCCGGGTCGACGCGCGGCCGGTCGGACCCCGCAATCAGATGGTCGGTATGTTCCCGAATCGGGAAAATATCGACTCGTTTATCCGGTTCCGACAACGACCCTGAGACACCATGAGTGAGCCGTTCGTACCGGCGGAAACGGTGGGTCCCCCCGGCTTCGCGGGGGAGCGAACCGTCGACCGTCCACGTGGAGGTGGGACGTAGTGCCCAAGGGCCTCGAACGCGACCTCGGCCTGTTCTCGGTGCTCGCCATCAGCATCGGCGCGATGATCGGCAGCGGCATCTTCATCCTGCCGGCGCTTGCCGTCGACGTCGCCGGCCCCGCCGTCGTCCTCGCGTACGTCCTCGCCGGGCTGCTGGTGGTTCCCGCGGCGCTCTCGAAGTCCGAGATGGCGACCGCGATGCCCGAGTCCGGCGGCACGTACCTGTTCATCGAGCGCGGGATGGGGCCGCTGCTGGGGACGGTCGCCGGGGTCGGGACGTGGTTCGCGCTGTCGTTCAAGGGCGCGCTCGCGCTCGTCGGGGGCGTTCCGTACCTGCTGTACATGTTCGACGTCCCGCAGGGCGTCACGACGCCGCTCGCGCTGGCGCTGGCGACGATACTGGTCGTCGTGAACGTCCTCGGGGCCAAACAGACCGGACAGCTCCAGATCGCCATCGTCGCGGTGATGCTGGCGGCGCTGGGGTGGTTCGCGGTCGGCGGCGTCCCGTCGGTCCAGTTGACCAACTACGACGGCTTCCTCGCGAGCGGGGCGGGCGGCATCCTCGAGGCGACGGGGCTGGTGTTCGTCTCGTACGCGGGCGTGACGAAGGTGGCGAGCGTCGCCGAGGAGATCGAGGACCCCGGGCGGAACATCCCCATCGGCATCCTCGGGTCGCTCGGGTTCACGACGGCCCTGTACGCGCTCATCGTGTTCGTCATGCTCGGGGTCACCGACACCACGGCGCTCGGCGACACCGAGGCCCCGATGGCGATCGCGGCGGACGCCGCGCTCGGGACCGCCGGCGTCCTGGCCGTGGTGATCGCGGCGCTGCTCGCGCTGGTGAGCACCGCGAACGCGGGCGTGCTCTCCTCCTCGCGGTACCCGTTCGCGATGGCGCGGGACAACCTGGTGCCGGACTCGCTCGGGTCCATCAGCGACCGGTTCAAGACGCCGAGCACGTCCATCACGCTCACCGGCGTCGTGCTGCTGCTGCTCATCGCGTTCGTCCCCATCGAGGACATCGCGAAGCTGGCGAGCGCGTTCCAGATCCTCGTGTTCGTGCTCATCAACGTCGCCATCGTCGCGTTCCGGCGCGGCACGATGGAGTACGAGCCTGAGTTCGAGTCGCCGCTGTACCCGTGGGTGCAGGCGTTCGGCGTCGTCGGCGGCGTCGTGCTCCTCACCCAGATGGGGACGGTGCCGTTGATCGGCGCGGTGGCCATCACGGTCGGCGGGGTCGGCTGGTACCTGGCGTACGGCCGCGGGCGCGTCGACCGGGAGGGCGCGGCCGTCGACGCCGTGCGGCGCGAACTCGGCAAGCAGGCGGTCGAACGCACCCGTGAGGCGGTCACGCCGACCGAGAACGGCTACGAGGTGCTCGTCGCGGTGCCCGAGGACATGGACCTCTCCCGCGAGCGCGTGCTGATCGACGTCGCCGCCGACCTCGCGGCGCCCCAGCACGGCGGGGTGTCGGTCGTCAGGTTCGACGAAGTGCCCGACCAGGTTCCCCTCTCGGCCGCGGAGACGCAGTCGCCGGGCGACCTGGAGTTCGAGGAGCACACGGACGCCATCGCCGCCGAGATGGACGTCCCGATCCGGGTGAGCGAGGTCGTCAGCCACGACACCCGGCACGCGCTGGCCCACCACGTCGAGGCCGACGACGTGGACGTGCTGATCATGGAGCGGGAACCGGGCGGCCTGCGCGAGCGCCTGTTCAGTTCGGACGTGGACTGGGTGCTGAACCACACGGACTGCGACGCGGTGCTGGTCGACAGCAGCGAGCAGCCGACCTCCGGCGCGACCACCGGGCGCCGGGTCGCCGCCGACGGAAACGGGCTCGAGGGCGTGGACGTCGTCTCGGTGCTCACCGACGAGGGGCCGTACGACCCGGCGAAGGTCGCCGTCGCGGACGCCATCGCGGTCGCCCACGACGCGGAGGTCCGCCTCGACTACACGCTGGACGGGTTCGCCTCGGACGAGCAGCGGCGGGCCATCGACGACTACCACGACGAGATCGGCGACCTGTTCTCGGCGCCGGTCCGCGCCGGGTACGTCCTCCCGAACGGCGGCGACGGGTTCGCGGACGGCGACGCCGAGTTCGGGAACGGCGAGACGGACGTGCTCGTCACGGGCGTCGGCGCGCTCCCGGTCGTCGACGCGGTGGACTGCCCCGCGCTGGTCGTTCGGCCGCGCGAGGAGACGACGCCCGGCCGACTGGGCCGGCTGCTGGAGCGCCGGCTGCTGTAGGGGGTCGCGGGCCGGACCAGCCGCACGGCGCGCGGCGGCCACGCCCCGGTCACGCGGGCGAGCGCAGCCGGCCGCAGGGGCCTTCACGGTCGCCCTACCCGATCGTCCCTCGCGACCGAACACCGATCCGGAACGACGCCGACGCGACGACGAAACCGAACCGACGACGAATACGAACGCCTTAGAACCCGGAGTCACAGGTCCAGGTATGCCGACGCGCGAACTGGACGAGCTGGACCGGTACGTGATCTACCGGCTCCAGAAGGACGCCCGGGGGACGTCCGCGGCCGAGATCGCCGAGGACTACGGGGTCTCGCCGAGCACGGTCCGCAACCGGATCAGCCACCTGGAGGAGGACGGAGTCGTCCGGGGGAGCCACCTCGACATCGACTACGAGATGGTAGGCTACCAGCTGTTCACCATAATCTTCTGTACGGCGCCGATCCCGGAGCGGGAAGAGCTCGCCCGGGAGGCGATGTCCGTGCCCGGCGTCGTCTCGGTCCGGGAGCTGATGACCGGCGAGGAGAACCTCCACGTCGTCGCCGTCGGGCGGGACGGCGACGACCTCAGCCGCATCGGGCGGGACCTCTCGGGGCTCGGGCTCGAGATCGTCGAGGAGGAGCTCGTCCACAACGAGTACACGTGCCCCTACCACTGGTTCGACCCCGACTGCGGTGACGAATCCGCAGAAAAATAGCTCTCGATTACCGTTTCCGTATCTCATCGCGGCTTTTATACGGGTACCCGGGAGAGTTGGGGACATGCACGAACTCGCGAGTCACGTCCGACGGGGCGGAGCGACCGGCGGGGCCGAACGGTCGCGGGTCGAACCGTCGCGGACCGGGCGGGGTGGCTGAGATGGTCGAGGCCGCCGGCATCGACCTGCTGGGCCTGCTGCTCGTGCTCTCGCTCGCGCTGGTGTTCGGCGCGCTCGCCGAGCGGGTGGGCTACCCGGCGATGATGGGCGAACTGTTCGCGGGCATCGCCTTCGGCCCGCCGTTGCTCGGCCTGGTCGAGTCGAGCCCGGCGCTCGCGACGTTCGCGGAACTGGGCGTGTTCCTGCTGATGGTGTACGTCGGGATGGAGGTCGACCTCCACGAGCTGTTCGCGCTCGGGTCGATGGCGCTGCTCGTCGCCGTCGGGGGCTTTCTCGTGCCGTTCGGCGTCGGGTACGGCATCGGCGTCCTCCTCGGGTTCGACGCCGGGGCGTCGCTGTTCGTCGGACTGGCGATGGCCGCGACGTCGCTGGCGACGAAGTCGCGCATCCTCGCGGACCTGGATCTGCTCGACACGCGCATCGCGGGGGTGCTGCTCGGCGGCGCGCTCGTCTCGGACGTCGGCGTGCTGGTGGCGTTCGCGGGCGTGCTCGGCTACGCGAACGCGGGCACCGTGAACCCGGTGGAACTGGGCATCGTGCTCGGACGGGCGCTCGCGTTCTTCGCCGTCGCGCTGGTCGTGGGCGACCGGTTCCTCCCCGCCGTCTGGCACCGCGTGGAGGTGCTCCGCGAGCGGTACGGGTTCGTGACGGAGACGACGGCGTTCACCGTCGCGCTCACGGTCGCGCTGGTGTTCGCCGAACTCGCGGACCTGGCCGGGCTCCACAGCATCATCGGCGGGTTCGTCGCCGGGACGTTCATCCGACAGGCGAACCTGGAACCCGGGCTGTACGACCACATGGAGCGGGTCATCCGCGACCTGGCGCTCGGGGTGTTCGCGCCAATCTTCTTCGTCACGGTCGGGTTCGACCTCACGCTCGACGTGTTCGGCTCGGCGCTGGGGACGCTGGCGGTGCTCGTCGGCGCGGCGTTCGTCGGCAAGATCGTCGGCTCGTGGCTGTTCTCGCTTCCGACGGGACTCACCTCCCGCGAGGGGCTGGTGGTCGGGCTGGGGATGAACGGCCGCGGCACCGTCGAGATCATCATCGCCTCCGTCGCGCTCTCGTCGGGCATCATCGGCCAGCAGCTGTTCTCGATGCTGGTGTTCGTCGCCATCTTCACCACCGCGATGGTGCCTGTGACGATGACGTGGGGCGTCGGGTTGCTCGAACGGGCGGGGGAGCTGTTCGACGCGGACGGCTCGGCGATCGCGAGCGCGGACGGCTCGGCGGCCTGGAGCCGTGACGAACCCGGCGGTGGTTGACGGCGACGAACGTCGACGGACGAGCGACTGGGGCGACGCCGGGCGCGGCGGGCGCGGTGTGGGACGACGCGAATCGGCGAGTTCGGTGCCGGGCGGCACCGCTCGACCGTGGACTACGTCGGCGTGAACGTCCCTCGTGGGGCGGCTCGATCCGACCGACCGAGTCCGATCCGTTCACGCGAAGCGCGTGACCTCGATCTGTGCGAGGAACTGGCGGGTCAGGTCGATCGAGAACCCGCTGATCGTGATCGTCAGGTCCGTCCCGTCGATGGTCGCGGCCAGCTGGGTCCCGGCGGCCATCGGGTACGGCCAGGGCAGCGAGATACCCGGGGCGATCTCGTTCGCTGCGTTGAACAGGTTGATCGCGAGCGCCTCCTGGGTGTGCGGATCGACGAGTTCGCCCCTGAACTCGTCCCCGGACAGGAAGTCGTAGCGCCAGTACTGGAACAGCGCGCTGCCGGCCGTCGTCTCGTGTACCCCGCCGGCGCTGTTCGGCACGGGGTCGCCCGTGATCGGGCTCAGCACCGTCTCACCGGGTGACTCCGAGTAGCCGAGCGCGGAGTGGATCTCCATAACCCCCTCCTCGCCGGTGATCGAGGACGGATCGGGGATGACGTACAGGTTGAACGGGTTCGTCTCCTGGACTCCGCCGGCGACGGCGGGCGTTCCGACCCGCACCAGGACGTCGTGCTGGTACGCCTGCTCGCCCAGCACCGACTGGCCGAAGGCGTCGAAGTACCTGATGACGTTCGTCGTCGAGCCGGTGTAGTACCCATGCTGGAGCGATTGCCCGGCGGCGACGGACCGCGAACCGACCCGGCCGAGGAGCGCGGTGCCGCCGAGCGTGACGCCGAGCGCCCCGAGGAACTGACGCCGTCCAGTCCCGCGTCCGTCACCCCCCGTCATCCCGCCCCCTTCGGCGGTCGAATCTCCCGCACTGGCAGTTCGTTCGGGTTCTACGGGGGGCGCCGCGGGGACGTCGGCCCGGACCGGACCGGAGGTCGACGGACCGTGCTGTACGGGAGCGCGAACCGAGTTCGGACTGTTCATGGTATGGTGTTCACCGGTGGTGCAGTCGCTCGGCTGGGAGGTAAACGGATAGTGCCGGATTCGGGGCGGAGCGGTCGCGTTGCTGGCAGGATACGTGTCCGGCTCCGCCCGCGGAGCGGCGGGACGCGGTGGCGGGGCGAGCGGTCGCTTCGAAAAGCGAGCGGGTGAGGCGGGAGAACCGGGGAGGGCCGAACGGGACGTCGCCTTCAGGCGTCCGGGAGGTCGGCGTGGGCGTCGCGCACGCCCTCCACGGTCTCGCGGACCGCGTCGACGCCCTCGTCGTGGAGCAGGTCCCCCACGACGATGGTGTCCGCGTGGGCGCCCATCTCGCGGGCCGACTCGTAGTCGTGGATGCCGCCGCCGTAGAACAGCGTCGCGTCGTCGAGCGCGTCCCGGGCGGCCCCGACGACCTCGACGTCGCCGAAGGTGCCCGAGTACTCGACGTAGACGAGGTCCTGGCCGAACATCCGCTCGGCGACCCGGGCGTAGGCGGCCACGTCGTCGGCCCCGAGGTCGCAGTCGGCGTCGGTGAGCCGGGCGACGGAGGCCTCCGGGTTCAGCACGACGTACGCCTCGGTGTGGGTGCGCTCCCAGTCGAGGTCGTCGTCGATGCGGACCCACTCCTTGTGCGCGCCGGTGACCCAGAACGGATCGCCGGCGTTGAACACCGTCGGGACGAGGTAGCCGTCGAGCGCGTCCGAGTCGATGACGACGCCCGGGTTCGAGGGCTCCTGGTAGAGCGGGACGTCGTACGCCTCGCAGGCGTCGACGACGCGCCGCATCTTGTCGGCGGTGACGTCGAGGGTGCCGCCGATCTCGATGGCGTCGGTGCCCGTCGCGCAGACGTCCTCGAAGGTGTCGTCCGCGTGCAGTTCCTTGTCAGGGTCCACCTTCAGGACGTGGTCCCAGTCGTCCCACGGCGTGCTCATTCTTGAGTGAGGGTGCGTGAGGAGCGGTAAAAAGGGCGCGGATTGGGGGTAGTCAGTCAGTAGCTTCATACGACTGGGTGCTACCTGTCACGATAGCAACGATGAGTCAGGTGACGCTTCCCTCCGATCCATATCTCAACTCGAACCTCTTCTCGGGCTACTATCTCGACGAGCGGGTCGACGACCTGGACGCGTGGGACTGCGACGACGAAGCCGCCGAGGCGTTCGCGGCGCTCCAGGCACGCTGGGACGGCGAACGCGATCTGGTTGCCGGATACAACGAGGACACGCTGCTCGGGTCGTGGATCGACGAGGTGCTCGCTGCGCTCGGCTACGATACGATTCAGGAGACGACGCTGCCGGACAGCGGCGGGTACATCGACCGGGTGCTGTACGACTCCGCGAGTGACCGACGCGACGCGATGGCGATGAAGCAGGACGGCCAGTTGGACGGAACGTTCGGGAAGGCGGCGGCCCTGCTCGAAGCCAAGCAGTGGGACGCCGACTTCACCGAGCGGTTCGCCGAACAACGGTCCTACCGCGACGCATCCCATCAGGTGAAGTACTACCTCGAACACACGCCCGATTCCCTCAACTGGGGTATCCTGACGAACGGCCGGAAGTGGCGGCTCTACGGGACGAAGGAGATTGTAATGCCAGACGTATGTCAGCGCTGTGAGTTCACAATCGATGACGAAGGAGGAATTTACCTTCCAAATTCAGCATATGGCATTGTCCTAGAGACTGATTGTCAACTATCACTTGATTATTCACTTGCTGTGCTGAACAGTAGTCCAACGTGGTTCTACATTTACCACACAAGCCCAGTTCTCAGAGGTGATTTCCGACGATTCATGACTTCATATTTATCATCTATGCCGTTTCCGACATGGATGCCTGAGGAAACACGGGACAAGCTACCATCATATGATTCGATACAAAATTCCACTTCGAACAGCCTGGCTCTTGAACGGAGGCTAGCGGACGCTGCAAGAGTTAATCTTAATCTGCACAGAAAAAATGACTCCCTCAATCTCTCGCTCCTCGACCACTTCGGTTCCTATTCGGAAAATTCTACAATCTCCGAAATCGGCCTCACCCAACCCCCGGAGAACGCGGCGGACTCGATCCTCCAACAGACCACCCAGGAAAAGCCGAACCTCCGCGTCGGCGACGCTACCGTCCACCGCGAATCTACGAACACGGTCGAAATTCGACTCACCGCCCGCTACAAGCCCGACGATGAGAACGGCCACGAGACCGACCAGTGGGGCTACACCGAAACCGACCCGCTCCCGGCGCTCCGCATCACCGACCTCACCGAACCCGAAGCGGATCTCATCGAGGCATTCGTCCCCGTTGCCGTCGACGAAGCGGACGGCTTCGCGAACTTCCGTGAAACAGCCACCAAGACGAACTCGCTCGTCGACCGCCTGCGAAAGCTGACGCTTCCCCGTGTCGAGGACGTGCGCGAGGGGCTGGAGAGCTACGTCGAGACGAAAGCGCGCGCCGAGGAACTGGAGGAAAAGATCGAGCGCACCGACGACCTCATCGACGAGATCGTCTACGACCTGTACGGCCTGACCGACGAGGAGATCGAGATTGTGGAGGAGGCGGTCGGCCAATGACCAACGATGCGGAGCTTCACCCGACGCTACGTCCCGATTACCAGATCGCAGAGCGGGTTCGAATCCAAACGGAAGTGTTCCCCCAGAAGTTCCGAGAATTGAACGAGGGAGGGCAGTTGCGGAACTTGCTCCGTGGCCCAAGAACATTAAAAGGAGCCCGAATGGAACAGGCTCCGGAGGTATTCACTGAGCAGTACTTGATCGAACCAGTACTCCACGGCCTAGGGTATCTGAACCCAGCGACAGAGGAGTATCAGGGTGAGGGCCCTCATTTCATCAGACGACCGATTACCTACAGCAAAGTCGAACCCAAGCAACCGGACTATCTCCTTAAGAACGTCGCCCCGTCGATCATCTGTATTGTCGAAGCGAAGGCGGCTAACAGGGAACAAATGCAGGGTGCAAAGCACGACGCAACGGAGGATATCCGACGGTACTTGGAGGAAGACACGTTTTGCAAATACCTTCGAGACATCGACCAGCGTTACCTCGTCGGCATCGGCACTGATGGCCTCCGGTGGACACTCTGGATGAAAGATCTCGAAACGGGTGAAACGCTCAGTGAATGCCCAAAAGTCGATATTTCACCGGCAGTCGAACGAGCAGCTATCCGCAATGAAACGATCGAGGGAGAGTTACCTGAGAATGATAGACGAACTACGGAACGGAACATCCTTGCGGATGAGTTCGTGCCTGCATTCGGAGCAGTCAATCTGCTAAATCACGTCGAATCGAATTTCAGCGATTAGTGCTTACCTGTGAGTCGAACTGTCCAATAGCGAACAGTACGAGAACCTATACCCGAAGCCGACCCAACCCCCACCGAGATGAAGGAGGAACTCGAGACGGGCGAGGTGTACGTCCGGATCCGGTCCACCCGCGGGACCGACACCCGGGATCAGGACGAGGCCATCGTCGCCGCCGTGTACGAGGACGTCGACGAGGCCGAGCGCGAGTCCGACCGGCTGAACGCGCTGCTCGAGGAGCGACTCGCGGGCGCGCGGGACGTCCAGCCGGATTCCGCCGACGCGACCGGGGGCGAGGTCGGACCGTCCGGCGCGGACGCGGCGGGGGTCGCGAAGCCGACGGTCGAGGGAGACGACGAGGTCTCCAAGGTGTACGTCGGCCAGGGCGGGGGCATCGACGTCGGGAGCTGGATCCCGCTCCCCCGCGAGGTCGCGTTCGAGGAGATCGCGCCGCAGGTCCGGAGCAATCGGGTGAGCGACTCGGCCCCGCACGTCAAGGTGAACTTCTCCAGCGACGTGCCGATCAGCGGCTGGACCCAGGTGGACCGGGACGTCGTCAGGGACCAGATCGCCCCGCTGATCGAGCGGTTCCGTCTGGACGACCGCTAGCGGGAACCGACGGGTCGCCGGTCGCTAGTCGGCCTTCGCCTGCCAGTCCCGCACCGTGTCCGCCCCGACGCCCTCCACCTCGGCCGCCAGGTCGTCCGGCTCGCTGTCCTTCAGCGTCTGGACGTCCTCCACGCCGGCGGCCTTCAGCTTCTCGGCCGTCTTCTCGCCGATGCCCTGGATGGTCTCCAGCTCCGAGCCGTTCTGTCGGGCCTGGTACTCCCGGTAGTTGCAGATCGGACAGCCGAGTTCCCACGGCTCGTCGCCCGAGTGGACGATCAGGTGCGGGAGCCCGTGCTCCTCGCACTCCTCGTCGGTGATCTCGATCTCGCCGCGGCGCGGCAGGGGGAGCGAGTAGTCGCAGTCCGGGTAGCGCGTACAGCCGACGAGGCGCGACCCCGAGCGCAGTCGCTTGATGGCGAGTTCCCCGCCGTCCTCCTCCCCGCACTCCGGACAGACGCCGATCACCTCGTCCTCCTCCTCGTCCGCTTCGTCGGCCTTGCACTGCGGGCAGCCGTGGACGAACGTCTTCCGCCCGGCGAGCATCTTCACGTGGCTGAGGCCGTGCTCCTCGCACTCCTCCTCCAGGATGAGCGGCTTGCCCGTCGAGGGGAGCGGGAGCGTGTACGTGCAGTCCGGGTAGCCGTCGCAGCCGACGAAGTACGAGCCGTGCCGGGACTTGCGCACGAGCAGGTCCTCGCCGCAGTCGGGACACGGGCCGAGGCGCTTGTCCGCCTTCAGGGACTTCTGGAGCAGGTCGCCCACCTCGTCGCTCGACTCCGTGAGCCCGTCGAACACCTTCTCGAGGATGTCGCGCGACTCCTCGGTCACCTCGTCGTACCCCTTCTCGCCGTCGGCGATGGCGCGCATGTCCGCCTCCAACTGGGCGGTCATCTCGTCCGAGACGATGCGGTCGGCGAACTCCTCGCTGGCCTCCACGACCGCCTCCGCGAGCTTCGTCGGGCGCGGCGGGTCGCTCTCGATGTACCCGCGGTCGTACAGCTTCTGGATGACGTCGTGCCGGGTCGCCTTCGTCCCGATGCCCATGTCCTCCATCGTCTCGATGAGCCGCGACTGGCCGTAGCGCCGCGGGGGCTGGGTCTGTTTGGCCTCGAACCGCGTGTCGGTCACGCCGAGTTCCTCGCCCTCGGTGACGTCGGGCACGTAGCTCTCGTTGGTGGAGAAGTACGGGTAGACGGCGTGGTACCCCTCCTCGACGAGCCGCTTCCCGTTCGACTTCAGCGAGAGCGGGCCGTCGTTCGGGCCCACTCCGCCGTCGGCGGCCACCTCGCCGGCGTCACCGTTGCCGGCTCGGGCGTCGACTTCCGTCACGACGCGCAGGTGCTCCCACTCGGCGTCCTCCGCGACCGTCGCGAAGAAGCGCCGGACGACGAGTTCGTACACCTCCCACTCGGCGTCCGAGAGTTCGGACGCGGAGGGGAGCTCCCCGGTGGGGTGGATGGGCGGGTGGTCGGTCGTCTCCTCGTCGCCCTCGGTGGGTCTGAGCTCCTCCAGTTCCAGCAGCGCGTCGGCGTCCTCGCCGAACTGCCGCGTCCCGGAGAACTCCGACAGCAACTCCCGCTCGTCCAGGTCGTCGGGGTACACCGTGTTGTCCGTCCGCGGGTAGGTGATGAACCCGGCCGTGTACAGGTCCTCGGCCATGCTCATCGCCCGCTGGGCCGAGTAGCCGAGCGACGACGCGGCGCGGATGAACTGCGTCGTGTTGAACGGCGCCGGCGGCTCGTCGGTCCGGGTGCGCCGGCGCACCGAGTCGACCGTCGCCGAGTCGGCCCCCTCCAGCACCTCGTAGACGGCCTCCGCGGTCGCCTCGTCCCAGACGCGCTCGGCCTCGGTGCCGTCCTCGTCCTCGTAGAAGTACTGGGCCTCGAACTCGGCGTCCCCGCCGTCGTCGCCGACGTCGGCCTTCAGCAGGTCGGCGAACAGCTCCCAGTAGTCCTCCGGGTCGAACGCCTGGATCTCCCGCTCGCGGTCGACGATGAGCTTCAGCGTCGGCCCCTGCACCCGGCCGACGGAGATGAAGTCGTCGCCGAGCTGGCGGGCCGAAAGCGAGAGGAACCGCGTCAGCGCCGCGCCCCACACGAGGTCGATGACCTGCCGTGCCTCGCCCGCCGCCGCGAGGTCGAAGTCGATCTCGTCGGGGTTCTCGAACGCGTCGGTCACCTCCCGCTTCGTGATCGAGGAGAAGCGCACCCGCTCGACGGGGGCGTCCTCGTTCGCCTCGCGGACGAGCTCGTACGCCTCCTTCCCGATGAGCTCGCCCTCGCGGTCGTAGTCGGTCGCGATGACCACGCGGTCGGCCTTCCGCGCGAGCAGGCGGAGCGCCCGGACGATGTTCTCCTGGGTCGTGCGCTTCTGGATCGGCGCGTCGATGAGTTCGACCGGCTCGACGTCGCGCCAGTCGTCGTACTCGGGCGGGAAGTCCACCCCGACCACGTGGCCCGAGAGCCCGATGCACCGGGTCCCGCCCCACCGGTAGACGTTGACACCGGCCCGGCGCTCGGTGTCGAAGGACTCGCCCGAGAGGATCTCGGCGATCCGCCTCGCGGCGTTGTCCTTCTCGGTGACGATGAGTTCCATTGCCGAGGGATAGGCTCATTCGCCTTCTAAAGGTTTCGCGGTGGTTCGTGCGGCGTGCTATCGTGGGCTGGTAGGGCGGTTTCGCGTCGGGACGGCCGCGAGCGCCCCGGCTTCGGCGGACCGTGCGGTCGCCGATCGGGCACACAAGAGTTATGCGCCGCCCGTCGGGAGCCGGCGGTATGTCCCCCCGCTCGACGCGTCGATCCCTCCTGGCCAGCGGCGCCACGACAGGTCTCGCCGGGCTCTGCGGCTGTCTCGGTCGCGTCCGCCGGGCGGTCGCCGGGCCGCTCGAGGCGTCCGGCGACTGGCCGCGCCCGGAGTTCGACCCCGCCGCGACGGGATGTGACTCCGGGGTCGAGGGTCCCGCCGAGGCGCCCTCGGTCCGTTGGAGGGGAGGGCCGAGACGCCGGTCGACGGCCACCAGAAGCCGGCCGTCGCCGTCGTGGACGGGACCGTCTACCTCGCCGGCGGGTCGGTCGTCACCGCGCTGGACGCCGCCGACGGAGGGCGCCGGTGGTCGACGCGGATCACGCCCGAGCGGGACCCCGGAAGCGGGGCTGGCTACACCTGCTCGCTGGCGGTCGCCGACGGGCGCGTGTTCGTCGGCACGCACGACGGCCTGTTCGCGCTCGGGACCGACGGCGAGGAGCGCTGGTCCCGCGCCGTCGAGGCGGTCGACCCGGGGTACAGCGGGGTGTTCCGCTCGCCCGCGGTCGTGGGCGGGACCGTCTACTTCTGTACGGCCGAAGAGCGCGCGCTGCTGGCGTACGGCCTCGACGGCGAGGAACGGTGGCGGCGCCCCCTCGACGGAGTGCCCCTTGGTGGTCCGGCGGTCGGCGACGGCCGGGTGTACGTCGGCGACGACGAGGCGGGCGTCCACGCCATCTCCACGGACGGGAGTCACCTGTGGACCGCGTCCGTCGGGGACGTCCGGACGACGCCCGCCGTCGCCGACGGGACGGTGTACGCCGCCGGGCGGGCCGAGGAGGACGGGGGAGGCGGGGAGGACGGGGACTACCTCGCGAGTCTCGACGGGGAGACCGGCGACCGGAACTGGGTGACCGACCGCGGACCGAACGTCGTCGGCTCCCCCGTGGTGCTGGACGAGGACCTGCTCGCGTGCGTGTCGTGGCTCGGGAGCGTGTTCACCTACAGGCGCGACGACGGCGCGCTGAACTGGGGCGCCCCGATCGGTCCCTCCGGCCCCACGATGGCGCTCCCGGCGGCGGACGGCCGGCGCGTGTTCGTCGCCGGCGAGGACGGGGTCGCCGCCGTCGCGCCGTGGCGGGAGCGGTCGTGGCGGGTCGCCGTCGACGGCGCCGAGGGGGGCGTCGCGCTCGCGGACGGCGCGCTGTTCGTCGGGTCCGGTCGCGGCTACTGCTACGCGCTCGCGTGAGACGACGCCGGCGGTTCGAGTCGGCGTGAGACGACGAATCGGGGACCCGTCCGGGTCACTCGCTCGACGCGGCGTCGGCGACCTTGTGGAAGCGCCACCGGCCGTACAGCAGGTCCACGTCGCCCGACCCGTCGTCCGCCCGGAACTCCGCGGGCTCCCGGTTTCCGGCGTCGTCGAGCGCGTAGAAGTCGTGGGGGCCGCCGTCCTCGACGGGAACCAGCGGGGTGCCGGTCCCGCCGAGCGCGCCGCCGAGTTCGAGCCTGAGGGTGCCGCCGTCGCGGGCGACGACCGCGCGCTCGATTCCCTTGTACGAGGCGTACTCGCCCGTCAGCCGGTCGAACCGGGCGCGGCGCTCGAAGAACGGGACTGCCTCCGCGGGGTCCTCGCCCAGCGCGGCGGCGAAGACGCCCATCCCGAGGTGCGCGAGCGGGTACTCCGGCGCGGCGTTCGCGGCGACCGCGACGCCGATCCCCTCCGCCGGGCAGAAGCCGACGTAGGCGCTGGAGACGGCGATGGACCCGGAGTGGCCGACGAGGTCCCGGTCGCCGACCCGCCGGATCCGCCAGCCGAAGCCGTAGGGGCCCGAGGGGGTGTCGACCCGGCCCTCGTGGAGCGCGCGGACGCTCGACTCCGGCAGCAGGCGCGTCCCGTCCACCTCCCCGGCGTTCAGGTGGAGCCGGAGGTAGTCGCCGAGTTCGCGGACCGAGGTGAGGATGCCCCCGGCGGCGCGGGAGCGCTCGCGGACGGGGAGCGAGGCGGCCACGAGCTCGCCCTCGTCGCGGAGGTACTGGGTCATGTGGTCGTCGTCCATCGCGAACTCCGTGTCGTCGAACGTGGCGCGCTCCATCCCCAGCGGGTCGAACACGTGCGAGGCGACGTACTCGTCGAACGGCCTGCCCGTGCACGACTCGATCACCTCGCCGAGCAGGGTGTAGCCGCTGTTGCAGTAGGCGAAGCGCTCGCCCGGCGGCGCCGCGCGCTCGTCGGCCGCGCCCGCGAGGTGTGCGTGGAAGTCGGACTCGTCCGAGAGCGGGAGCGTGTCGGTCCCCCGGCGCAGGCGGCGGGCGATGAGCGCCTCGCTCACCCCGAGCGACGGGTAGCCCGAGGAGTGGGTGAGCAGGTGGCGCAGGCGGACGGGTTCGGCGGCGTCCTCGGCGAGTTCGACGTCGAGGTGGTCGGTCACGGGGTCCTCGACCGAGAGCATCCCGGACTCCTGCAACTGGAGGACCGCGAGCGCGGTGAACGACTTGGTGACCGAGCCGACCCCGTACAGCGTGTCGGGCGTCGCCGGGCGGTTCCCCGCGAGGTCGCGGGAGCCGAAGCCGTCCGTGAAGGTGACTGAGTCGTCCTCGACGACTGCGACGCTGACGCCCGGGAGTTTGTCGCGGCGCATCGTCCGGCGGACGAGGTCCCCCACGGCCCGCTCGGCGTTCGTGTCCATGCGTGTGGGTCGTGGTGGGACGGCTTGAATTCCCGGCTCTCGGGGCGCCGGATTCGATACTGGCTCGGGTGTCGTGACGACCGCCTCGAAAGCCCCCGGCTGGCTACGCTCCCGCGGACCGCGCCGTCGCCGAGCGCCGCGGCCCCTTTCGAGGCAGTCTTTACCACCCAACCTCAGCAGAAATCAAATCAGCAGATCAAAACCCCAAGAAGCACCGTTCCGGTACCCGGACCGTTTTCACCGCACCCCACCCCAACCCACCCATGCCCGAAACCGAGTCAGACCTCTTCACGATGACGTGGGAGGACGCCGGCGAGTCGCTCCTCACGGCCGACTGCGCGATACTCCCGACCGGCAGCGTCGAACAGCACTCCGTCCACCTCCCGCTCTCGACGGACACCCTGCGGGCGGACCACCTCACCGCGGAGCTCGTCGAGGCGGCCGACGACCACGGCCTCGAGTTCGTCCGCCTCCCGACGCTCCCGTACGGCTACTCCGAGCACCACATGCGCTTCCCGGGGACCGTGACGCTCTCGCAGGACACGTACAAGTCGGTCCTCGTCGACGTGGGGGCGTCGCTCGCGGAACACGGCGCCGACCGCCTGCTGTTCCTGAACTGCCACGGGGGGAACAAGGAAGCCCTGGCGCTCGCCTCCGACCGGCTCAACCGCGACACCGACCTGACGGCCCACTTCGTCCACTGGACCGACTTCGCCCGCGACGAACTGCGGGAACACTTCGGGGAGGGCTGGGGCCACGCCGGCGACCACGAGACGTCGTTCGTGGAACTGTACCGCCCCGACCTCGTGAAGGAGGGGAAGAAGGAGCCACAGACCGTCGAGGAGATGCCCGAGACGAGGTCGTACGACTACTTCGACGACGTGACCGAGCAGGGCGGCCTGGGCGACCCGACGAACTCCGACCCGGAGGTGATGGAGGGGGTCGTCGCGAACACGACCGACCGCATCCTGGAGTCGTTGAAGGCCGACGTCGACGCCGGCTGGTAACCGGGAGACGACGGCGCGAATCGGAGGCGATCAGACGTGTTCGTCGAGGAACCCGGCGATGGCCTCGAACTCCTCGACGAGGTTCTCCCGCGAGGTGGTGTGGTGTCCCTCGTCCTCGAAGATCAGCTTCTCGACCGGGACGCCCTGCTCGCGCACCGCCTCGACCACCTGCTCGGCCTCGCCGACCGGAACCCGCGGGTCGTTCGCGCCGTGCTGGACGAACAGCGGACAGCGGACGTTCTCGACGCGCGAGAGCGGCGAGATCGACTTCAGGAACTCGTAGTCGTCCTCCAGGCTGCCGTACTCCGCCTCGCGGTGGCTCCGGCGCCACTCGCCCGTGTTTTTCAGGAACGTCGTGAAGTCGGCGATGCCGACGAAGTCGACCGCGGCGGCCCACAGGTCGGGGTACTCGGTGATGGCCGCGAGCACCATGAACCCGCCGTACGAGCGGCCGTAGGCGACGACGCGGTCGGAATCGACCTCGGGTCGCCCGTCCAGCCACTCCACCGCGGCGGCGACGTCCGCGACCGAGTCCATCCGCTTTTCCACGTCGTCGAGGCTGGCGTAGGTCCTCCCGTAGCCCGAGGAGCCGCGGACGTTCGGCTCCAGCACCGCGTACCCCCGGTTCAGGAAGAACTGCTTGGTCGGGTGGAACCACGGCCGGCGCTGGTGTTCCGGGCCGCCGTGGACGTCGACGACGACCGGGACGGGGGCCTCGGCGGACGCGCCCTCCGGAAGGGTCCAGTACGCCGGGATCTCCCGCCCATCGAACATCCCGTAGCGGATCGTCTCGGGTTCGCGGAACGACTCCGGCGGGACGCCGTTCGTCCCCACCGGCGTCCAGTCGGTGGCCTCCCGCTCGCCCCAGGCGGCGACGGCGACGCCGTACGGCTCGGTCGGCGCCGTGTGGGTGAACGCGACGCGCTCCGCGTCCGGGCCGAAGACGAACTCCGACGCGATGCCGTCCACGTCCGGCGACGCCGACGGCTCGAACTCAGTCCCGCGGAGGGTACCCGCGCGCACCGCGGAGTAGCCGTTCTCGTTGCGGGCGAAGACGGCCCGGCCGGCGTCCCGGTCGTACGCCAGCGCGCCCACGTCCCAGGCGTCGGTTCCGGGTTCGCCGCTCCGATTCCCGTCCCCTCCTGCGACTTTCTCGAGTTCCCCCGATTCGAGGTCGAACCGTCCCACGTGGGCCGTGTCCGCGCCGCGGTTCGTGACGCAGTACAGCCCGCCGTCCCCGTCGAAGTGGAGGTGCGAGTAGGTCGCCGCCTCGCCGTCCGAGAGCGTCCGGCGGTCGCCCGACTCCAGGTCGAGCAGCGACAGTTCCACGTCGTAACTGGAGCGGGGCTTCGTGAGCGCGAGGCGGTCGCCGCGGGGGCCGAACGTGGCGACGTTCAGCCAGCCCCCGGGGCCCTCGTGGACCTTCGTAGGCTCGCCGTACCCGTCGCCTCCGCCCGCGCCGACGCGCTGGACGTACACGTCGAACCGGCCGTCGTCCTCCCGGTTCGCGGCGTAGGCGATCCGGTCGCCGTCGGGGTCCCACGCCCCCCACGCGTGTTTCGAACCGGGGGCGTCGGTCAGCGGCGTCTCGGCCCCGGTCCGGAGGTCGTGGTGGAACAGCTGGTCCCGTTCGTCGCTCCCGCTGTCCATGCCGAAGACGAACGCCTCGTCGGTCGGGGAGGCCGCCACGGTCGAGACGCGCTCCTCGTGCGGGGTGAGCCGCTCCGGCCATGCGCCGGCCGCGTCGACGGTCCACACCTGCGGCGTGCCGGAGGCGTCCGAGAGGAACAGGAGCCGGCCGGCGGGCGTGAACGTGGGGGAGTCGACGTGCTCGACGGCGAGATACCTGGCCACGCCGTACGTCGGCTCCGAGTCGGTGTCGCTCATGCTCCCTCCGGGTGGCGGGGGCGGCTAAAGGGTTGGCCTGCCGGCGAGCCGCGAACGGGGGCGGGACGAGATCGGAAACCGGGAGACTGCGGGGCGAATCGGAGACGCTCCCGAGCCGAGTGCTCTCGCGTCGACTAGCCCTCAGTTCGGGTGAGACTCCCGGGTTCCGTTCCGGGAGACGGTTACCCAGGGTGAACCTTGATCCGATATCCGGGCCGGCGGACGGTGGCCCCGCGACGAACGTCGTTCGACGATTCGACGGTCGGGAGCGCCCAGAATCGGGGCTGAACGACCCTACCACGCGTATTCAGGCCCAACCCCTTACGGTGTAGCTCCCGTGTTTCCCGATTATGCGTTTTCCCAGCTGTCAGGAGCCGGAGAACGACCCCGAATCGCGGGAGTCGGCGGGCGTCGAGACGCGAGACGGAGTGCGCGTTCTGTCGGACGAAGGAACTTCGTCGAATCGCTCCCGCCGCCTCGTGACCGACGGCGGAGCGGACGAGGAGGCCGAGGGCGACGAGGGTGGCGATGAAGGCGGCGACGAGGGCGAGGAGGATACCGAAGAGGAAGGCGGTGAGGGCGCGGCCGAGGGTGATGAGAGTGACGAAGAGGATGAAGGGGAGGACGAGACAGCCCAGGAGGAAGGTGAGGAGGGCGCTGAAGAGGAGGAAGAAGGCGAACAGGGCGCCGAGGAAGGTGCCGAAGAGGAGGAAGGCGAAGAGGAGGGTGAGCGCGCGACCGTCCTCCACCTCGACCTCGAAGGGTTGTTCCTCGACCTGCTCGGCCTGGAGGTCGACCTGGACGAGGTGGTCCTCGACGTGGACGCGGTGAAAGGGGAGAACAACCTGCTCGGTAACCTCCTCTCCGGGGTCGCGGGCCTGCTCAAGCCGATGTCCGGCGGCGGGTTGGGCAGTCTCCTCGGCGGACTGCCCGGCCTGGGCGATCTGCTCGGCGGCTCCGGCGGCGAGGGCGAAGGAGAGGAAGGCGAGGGAGGAGGCGGCGTGTCCAAGCGGGTCTCCTCCGTGAAGGAGTCCATCTCGGGGACGGCCAGTGACGTGCTGGAGGACGTCGACGTCAACGCCATTCTGACCCAGGTCCTGAAGGAGTTCGTCTCCGAGCTGTTCGGCGGCGACGGCTCCGAGAAGTCGAGCGAATCGAGCGAATCGAGCGGGGAGTCCGGTTCATGAGTGGGAGCGAGAACGGCAACGGGGACGACGGTGGAAGCGGCGACGGGAACGGCGACGGCGGGCAGTTAGAGATCGCCCAGTCCTTCAAGGGGATCGACTTCGAGGAGGTGTTCGAGGGGACGCCCCTCGAGGGATCGCCGGAGGAGGGTGAATCGACGGCCGAGTACGTCGGCGGCCGCATCGGGGCCTTCCTCGGTCGGAATCTCGGCGCCTGGTTGGGGGGACTCATCGTCGCTTCGCTGACGGAGGCGCTGGCGGGCGATGAGGAGGAAGAAGGTGAAGGGGAGGAGGAAGGTGAGGAAGGCGAAGGGGAAGAAGAGGAGGAAGGTGAGGAAGGCGAAGGGGAAGAAGAGGAGGAAGGGGAAGATGATGGGGACGAAGATGAGGCCGAGGGGGACGACGAAGAGTGAACGTGTCGTTTCCCACCACACGAAACCGCCGACGGCGGGTGACCGGCGATGAGTAACGCGTCGGACCCGAAGGAAGCCATGGTCGAGGAGGTACGCGAACAGACCGACGTCGGCGACCTGCTGGCAGGCGACGATATCGAGGACCAACTGGACGGCGAGTCGCTCGGCCGCACGCTGGGCGGGTCGCTCGGCGCCCTCGCGGGCCGACAGTTCGGCCGGCGGATCGCGCGGAAGATCCGGGACTGGTTGCCGTTCGTCAGCGACCCCGACCGGGAACGGTCGCTGCCGGGCCGTGTCCTTCGAGCGCTCGTGGTCGCCGTCGGTCGGACCCTCTCGAAACCGCAGTTTCAGGAAGCCTTCGGCGACGCGCTGGAGGGGATCGCCGAGCGTCGCGAGGAGGCACAGGAGGCCGCCGAGGAGACCGCAGAAAGTGCCACGGAGACCGGCGAGGAGGCGGCCGACCAGGCGACTGACACGGCCGAGGGGGTGGCGGACGAGACGACCGATACAGCCGAAGGGGTAGCCGACCAGGCGACCGGAGCAGCCGAAGGCGCGGCGGACGCCGCGGGAGAGGCGGCCGACACCGTGACGGAGACGGGCTCCGACGCCGTGGAGGCACTACCGGACGACCTGGACGACGTCAAGCGCGACACGTACCGGGAACTGCTGGAAGTGCTGTCGTACTCGGACCTCCAGTCGGTCGCCAAGTCCGTCGGCGTGAAGGCGAACCTCGGACGCGAGGAGATGACCGACGCCATCGTCGAGGAGTTCTCGGAGGAGGAAGCGGAGGAGTCGGACGACGGGGAGACGGGCGACGAAGATACGGACGACGGGGACGAAGAGTGACGCCATGAGCACGTCAACGTCCGACGCGGACGACCGCGGGGAGGAACTCGCGCGAGGGCTCGAGGAGACGACCGACCGGGTCACGTCGTTGCTGGTGGACGGGGACCGATCCCCGGAGGACGAGGCGGCCGTGTGGGATGCGGTCGAGGAACTGGCGGACGACGTTCGGGCGGCGGGGTTCGACGACCTGCTCCGTGCGGCTGGCTTCGAGGACCTCCCCCAGGAACCGTCGCCGGCCGACCTGCCGGACCTGGTCAGGCGGGCCGACGCCGGCGAACTCGAAACGGTCCGTCGGCTCCTCGCGCTCGAAGAGCTCTCGGAGGAGCGGGGCGAACTCGACGACGAGGCGGGGACTGGCAGGCTCGAGGACCTGTTCGGCCTGGGCGAGGACCGGGACGGGGAGGAAGGGGAAGAGCAGGAGACGACGGAAACCGACGAGGGAACGTCGGGGACTGACGAGGATGAAAAACCGGAGACGGACGACGAGGGGGAGGAGGTGACGGGTTCCGACGCGGAATCCGAGGGGCTCGGGGCGATCACGAGTCGACTCCGTGAGGCGACCGATCGGCTCTCGGAACCCGCGGACGAGGACGAGGCCGACGGGACCGCGGACGGCGAAGCCGCGGCCGCCGACGCGGGGGCCGACGGGGCCGAGGACGGGTCGGAGCGTGAACGCGGGCGGCGACGTGAGCGCTTCTCCTCGATCCCCTCGAAACGGCCCGACATGAGCGCGGTGGCCCGGCGGTCGACGATGCCGCGTAAGCGGTAGTTCCGGAGCGGACGGGGAGGCCGCCCCGGGGTCGAGCGTCGTGTTCTCAGGCGTCGACCGTCGTCCCGGCCCTCGCGATCCGTTCGAGCGCCGCCTCGGTCGTACGGACCCCGTTCTCGAAGCGGTCCGGGTCGAGGTGCTCGTTCGGCGAGTGGTTCCCCCGGTCGGCGTTCGCGTACGGGACCGCACCGACACGTCGGCCAGCGCGTCCTGATCGGCCCCGTGGCCGGGGTATCGATCGGCGTCTTCATCGGGGGAACGCGGTTCTCCTCGTCACCGTCACGTCCGGGTCGACGTCCGCGACGTGCTCGCGGATGCGGTCGAGGACCGCGTCGTGTCGGGACTCGCGGCGAACGTGTCGTATCGGGGAGCCGCCGGTTCCGGATCCGGGCCGACCGCGGGAACTGCTCGCCCGGCGCCCCGATCGCCGATTCGGGATTAAAAGGCGGAGAGAGCGACCCTAGATGGATTTTTCTCATTTTTCCAATCGAAATATATCCCCGCACCTCCGCCGCCGAGGAATTTGATATAGCGTTATTCAATTTATCGGGGCGGGAGTCCCGGCTCGACGTGACGGGGCGAACCGCACGACGGCTTCCGAATTCACAAGAATTACCCGCGCACCCGTCGCAGGAGCGACCCACGTGGCGAACCAGGACGCGCGCGTGGACATGACGACCGGCCGGATCGGCCCGCGGCTGTTCAGACTGGCGTGGCCGCTCGTCCTGGGAAACCTGCTGCAGACGCTGTACAACCTCGCGGACATGTTCTGGGTCGGGCGCGTGAGCCCCGAGGCGGTCGCGGCCGTCTCGCTGATGTTCCCGCTATCGTGGATGTTCGTCTCGACGGCGATGGGGCTCACCGCGGCGACCATCGCGCTCGTCTCCCAGCACGTCGGCGCCGGGGAGGACAGGACCGCAGACCGGGTCGTCGGCCAGACCACCCTGCTCGCGGTCGGCGTCTCGCTCGCCCTGACCGTCGCCGGCTTGCTCGCTCGCGTGCCGCTGCTGGAGTGGATCGGCGCCGAGGGGCAGGTGTTCGTCGAGGCGCTCGCCTACATCGAGGTCATCTTCCTCACGCTCCCGCTCACGTTCCTCTTCTTCGCGTTCCGTGCCTCGCTCCAGGGCGCCGGCGACACGCGGACCGCGATGTGGCTCGTCGCCGTCTCCGCCGGGTTCAACATCGTCCTCGACCCGTTCCTCGTGCTCGGCTGGGGCCCGTTCCCCGAGTGGGGCACGCGCGGGGCCGGCGTGGCGACGTTCCTCTCGCGGGCGCTGGCGGCTGGAGTCGGCGTGTACATCCTCCTTCGGGGCGACTGGGGAATCCAGCTCCACCCGCGGGACCTCCGTCCGGACCCGGAACTCCTCGGCAGGTTGGTGGACGTCGGCTACCCGGCGACGCTGGACGGCTGGGCGCGGTCGTTCGCCGCGGTCGCGATGGCCGCGCTGGTCGCGCGGTTCGGCCCGGCCGCGACGGCCGCGTACGGCATCGGCGTCCGGCTGATGTCCGTCTCCTGGACCGTCTCGGGCGCGGTGGGGCAGGCGACCGCGACGGGTGTCGGCCAGAACCTCGGCGCGGAGACGCCGGCGCGCGCGACCCGGGTGACCGCGACCGCGACCGGCGCGACCATGGCGCTGCTGTTCGCGGCCGGCGGGCTGGTGTGGCTGTTCCCCGCCGCCGCCATCCGGGTGTTCGTCGGCGACCCGGCCGTCGTCGCGGAGGGCGTGACGTTCCTCCGGGTCGTCGCGCTCTCGTGGGGGTTCTTCGGCGGCCTGATGGTGGTCCAGGGGGCGTTCCGCGGCGCCGGCGACACCCGCGTCGCGATGGCGCTGTCGCTGTGCTCGCGGTGGCTGTTCCGCATCCCGGTCGCGCTCGTGCTCGCGTTCGCCTGGACCGTCTCCGTGCCGGGTATCGGCGTCGTCTCGGGGATGGACGTCGGCGTCGTGGGGCTCTGGTGGGCCTACGCGCTGAGCGCGGTCGCCTCGTTCGTCGTCGGCGTCGCGTGGTTCCTGCGCGGGACCTGGAAGGAGGGCATCATCGAGCGGGACGCCCCGGCGGCCGGCGACGATTGAAAGGACGAAGGGGGCAGTCGATGATGGGAGCTCGAGTCGCCCCTCCGGTGGGTAGTCCGACCCCGGGCGTTTCATCGGGGGAGCAGGTAGCTTCGACGGTGGGGACAGTTCGTCTCCCGCCGGCGGACCGTTCGTAAGCCTACTGTAGCGTATGTATCGGTCGATGCGCGGGCCTCCATAGTGGCTACCGCGACCGAAACGGTGGGGAAACCACCCGAGCGAGCGAACGCCGCTCAGGTCGGGCTCTCGGCGCCGGACGCCTCGCCGCCGACGGCGAGGAGCGCGGCGGTTAGCGCCCCGCCGAGTCGGGCGAGGAAGTTCAGCGCGTGGAGGGACGCTAGCGTCAGCAGGAGCCCCCCGACGAACAGCGTGATGGCGTGGGGGAGGGTCGTGACGGTGAGGTCGTAGATTCGGTAGGTGACGTGAGGATCGTCGTAGAGGACCGGCGCGGCGAGCAGCGCCCCTGCGAGGCTGCCGGCGGTGACGAGCACGGTGAACGCAGCGACGCCGAACACGAACTTCACGCCGACTAGGACGAGGCTCGTCCACGTCGTGGGGGCGAGCAGGAATCGTTCGAGCGACGCCAGGATGCCGTCATCGGGACGGGTGGTGGCGGCGTCGGTGCCCGTTCCGCGAAGGGCTCGGGGCAGGTCGACGTCGGTACCGAGGAGCCGTCGTGCGAGCGTCGCCTCCACGCCCGCGATCACGGTGGCGCCGACGAGCGTCAGCACGACGATGGGGAGGCCGAACCAGGTGACGAGCAGGCCGGCGCCGAGCGAGAGACCGATGGAGACCGTGACGAAGTACACGAGTCCGAGCGGGAACGCGAGCGCGAGATACGCGAGGTTGCGGTACGTTTGGCGACGGAGCGGGACGCCAGCGAATCGCCGAATTCGGTCACGGTGTGTGGCTGTCTGCGTGGGCATGGAACGGCGGGTGAGTCCACAGCGTCTCCGACCGTATAGGGGGGATCAGGGTCGCCGAGCCGGCGAGTGAGGGAAGGACTTATGCTGGATGAAGGGCCGGTGTGGCGGTGCGAGCGGGAGAAACTGCTTCGGACCCAGGTGCCGGACGGCCGTCGCGGGGTTCGGATGAGTTCGTCGCGTCGACCGGGGACCTCGCGCTCGAAGATGCTGCACACCCGCACCGGCCCTCACCACTCCGTCGGTCCGGACAGGGTGACGCCGCCGTTTGCGGCTTCGACGCGGAGCGTGTGGGTTCCCTCGCCGATCGTTCCCTCGACGTACGAGTCGGAGACCGTCGCGTCCGAGAGCGACGCGTCGGTGACGTCGACGCCGCCGTTCTCCGTGCTGGCGACGCCGCCGTTGACCGTCGAGAGCTCCGTGTCGCCGCGGAGGGCGGTCACGTCCGCCTCGATGCCCCCGTTCGACGTACTCGCACCGTCGATGCCGTCACAGCCGTACACGGCGGCGGCGCCGTTCCTGGACCGTGCGGTGACGAAGCCCGCGACGTCCTCGGCGACCGCTCCGCCGTTCCCGGTCGAAATCGCGAGGTCGCCCTCGACGCGGCGGGCCACCGCGCCGCCGTTCTCCGCGTGTATCTCCCCGTCGGCGTGGACGCGCACGTCCTCGAGGAGCACTCCGCCCGCCTCCACGGTCGCGGTCGCGACGCCGACCCCGGACGGAATATCGACGTCGACGGTCACGTCGGGACCGTCGACCACGCCGACGAAATCCAACCCGTCGGCGGTCGATTCGACGACGACCGCGTCGCCCTCGCGTCGCGCGGACACGTCGACGCTCGCCAGCGACGAGAGCAACGACCCGGACTTCTCGACCCGGACGTGGACGGCGTCGTCGTCGGCCGGCCGAACCCTGAACTGGCCGTAGTCGGCGTCGATCCGGAGGCTGCCGTCCGCGAGGTCGAACGTCGAACTGGATTCGTCGCGTTTGCCCATGACCACGTTCGGGTCGCCCGCGCACCCGGCGAGGGAGGCGAGCGCGGCGGCGCCACAGCCGAGCAGCGCGCGTCTGGAGGTCGGTCGACGGGAGGACTCGCCCGCGTCCGCGCGGGCGGGCGCCGTGGGGGAGCGATGATCGTCCATCTCGTCCCCACCTCGTGTCGGACGACCTATAATACGGGGGTCCGAGTTCGCGATGCAGCGACTCGCCCCCGCATTTATATCCTAGGAACGGAGCGCCGCGAACGTGCTTCGACGGACGTGTCGCACGGTCAGTCCGTCACGGTGGGATCCGGATTCCCGGCACTGCCCGGTACACTCCCCGGCTGGTTGGTCCACACGACCCGTGAAGCTCGGCCCCTCCACCGAATTCTCCACGCTTACCTCGGCGAGCTACTTCACGTCCACCCGTGCACCGTCCGCCGATGGCCGTCGTGGGTCGACCGCCGTCAGCCGAGCGACCGATAGATCGCGAGCAGGCCCACGGCCTGTGTGAAGAGGACGCCGACGAGCGTCTGCGCGTCGGTCAGTTGCGCGAGGCCCGCGAGAACCTCGGTGATCAGGGCGGGGGCGACCGTGATGATGACGATGCCGACTGCGAGCGCACGCATTCTGCTGCTGTCGTTCCGCCGGTACCCGCGGTAGGCCTGCCCGGCGACGAGCAACCCTGCGAGCGCGGTGAGCGCCGTCGTCGTCAACGCCACGAGTTCGATCGCTGTCATTGGTGGATCGTGTAGAGTATCGTGAGCAGGCCGGCGAGTTTCGCGGTCGTCACGAGCACCATGCGGTGGGCGCTGGGGGCGGCCAGCGCGTTCAGGAACCCGAGCTGGACGATCGTCGGTGCGGCCGTCAGGAGGAACAGCCCGACGGCAAGCAGTAGCAGCGGCCGTGCGCTCGTCCGAGCGTACCCGCGGACGAGTCGAACCGTGATGAGCAGGGAGAGGGCCATCGTGACCGCGAGCAACGCGAAGACGGCCGCGACGGTCGGCGCCGACCCGCCGGTGACCTCGATCTGGAACGGCAGCGTGACGGCGCCGACCGAGATGGGGGGAAGCGTGCTCATCGGTTCGACAACTCCTCGTAGAGGTTCGTGAAGCGGTCCGCCGCATCCGCCGTCGTGGTCCGGTCGACGTCGATCTCGAACCCCGTGGCCGTCAGTTCGACCGTGACGCGTTCCAGGCGGGCCGTGTACACCTCGTGGTGGTGTCCGTCGGGGTCGAGGCGGTGTTCGCCTTCGACGAGGCCCTGGTCGCGGAGTCGTTCGATGCGGCGATACACGGTGGACGGCGAGGCGCCGACGACCTCAGTGAGGTCGTCCGCGGATCGGGGGCCGTCCCTGATCTCGACCAGGATGGCGCGGGCGTACGGGTCGTCGAGGAGCGCGAAGAACTCCTCGTCGTCCACGGACTCGTCCCCGCCAGTCATCGCGGCGACGTTTCCCACGTCCCGATAAAAACCTGCATATGTGCGCGGCGGTCGCAGGACGGCGTCGTTCGGGATTCCTCGCTCCAGCGCCCGTTCATCCACTGCCGGCGACTGGCGTCCCCGCCACCGTAAGGACGGGAGGACGGTCGCAGGCCCGGCGAGTGACCCCCGAGGTTTATAAGCAATACGGCATGACGAGTCACACGATGCAGGCCGATGACCACCGACGCGTCCCCGCCGTCCTCCCGGCCCCGACGCTCAGGTCGATCATCGGGGTGCCGTTGCGGCTGCAGACGTATCGGAACCTGCTGTACCTGTTGCTGGCGTTCCCGCTCGGGCTGCTGTACTTCACGTTCCTCGCGGTCGGCCTCTCGGTCGGGATCGGGCTCGCCGTCACCGTCGTCGGCGTCCCCGTCCTCCTCGCCGTCCTGGCGACCGCGGTCGGGCTGGGGTCGGTCGAACGGGAACTCACGGCGCTCCTCCTCGGCATCGACATCGACCCGCCCGCGGACTCCCCCCTCTCGCTCGCCGACGACCGGCCGTTCCTCGTCCGGGTGAAGGAGCTCGTCGTGGGTCCGGCGACGTGGAAGGCTCTCACCTACCTCGCGACGAAACTCGTGTTCGGAATCGCCTCGTTCGTGCTCATCACGTCGTTGCTCGTGACGGGCGTCGCCCTCCTGTTCGTCCCCTTCGTGTACGACCTCCCCGGCGTGTACGTCGGCGTGCTGTTCGACCGACCGACGACGGTTCAGTCCGCGCTCGCCTACGGCTGGAGCGACCTCCTCGTCGGTGTTCGCGGCGTCGTCGAGCTCACCTCGTGGCAGGTGACGACGCTCCCGGAGGCGACCGCGGTCGCGCTCCTCGGCGTCGTCGTGATCGTCCTCTCGCTCAACGTGTTGAACGGGCTCGCGTGGCTCTCGGGCCGTTACGCCAGGGTCATGCTCGGCGGGCCGGCGGCCGCGTAACGACGTCGGAGCGGCGTGGACGTCGTCCCCGCTCGCGGGTCGCAACCGTCGGTTACCCCGTACCACCTCTCGACTCCGTTCCGTCGATGTTCTCCGATGGCATCGAAGCCCACGGGATCCGGTCGCGGTGAGATCCCGTCCGATCGAATCCTCTCCCGCCCCGGTGGACGCGGCTTCGTCGAAACCCTCGACCGACGATGGGTTTCGACGTCCCTTCGGTGATACGGAGGGTTAGAGCGCCCGTCAGCCGTCCAGCCGTTCGCGGAGCAACCGGTTCACCGTTCCGGGGTCCGCCGACCCGCCGGTGGCGGCCATCACCTGGCCGACGAGGAAGTTGACCGCGCCCTCGTCGCCGTCGTGGTAGTCCTCGACGGCGTCGGGGTTGTCCTCGATCGCCGCGTCGACGGCGTCGGTGACCGCGTCGTCGTCGGCCTTGCCGAGGCCCTCGCGCTCGATGACCTCGTCGGGGTCGAGTTCCTCGTCGAGCATCGTTCGCAGCACCGTCTCCTCGGCGTTCTTGGTCGTCACCTCGTCCTCGGCGACGAGTTCGACGAGCCGTTTGAACTCGTCGAGCCGACCGATCACGTCCTCGACGGCCATGTCGCGGTAGTTGAGTTCGCCGAGCAGGTTGTCCGCGACCCACGTCGCCGCGAGGTCCGGGTCGAACTCGGCGGCGACCTCCTCGTAGAGGTCCGCCACGGCCTTGCGGGATGTGAGCTTCGAGGCCGCCTCCGCGTCGAGGCCGTACTCCTCGCGGAAGCGGGCGCGGCGGGCCTCCGGCAGTTCGGGGATGGGAATCTCCTCCTTCCAGTCGGAGACCTGCAGCGCCGGGAGGTCCGCCTCCCGGAAGTAGCGGTAGTCCTTCTCCTCCTCCTTCGAGCGCATGGAGACGGTGTTGCCGTGGGTCTCGTTGAAGTGGCGCGTCTCCTGCTCGACGGCGCCGCCGGACTGGATGAGCCGGCGCTGGCGGCTTTCCTCGTAGGAGAGCGCCTTCTCGGCGCCCCTGTGGCTGGAGATGTTCTTCACCTCGGTCCGGTTGGCGGACTCGAGGGTGGAGTCGGCGATGGAGCCGTCCTCGCCGATCTCGTCGGCGGGGACCATCGAGAGGTTCGCGTCGATGCGGAGGCTGCCGTCCCGCGCGGCGTCGAAGATGCCCAGGTACTCGAACACCTCCTCCAGTTTCTCGAGGAAGGCGCGGACCTCGCCCGGGTCGCGGAAGTCGGGTTCGGTGACGACCTCCATCAGCGGCGTTCCCGCGCGGTTGTAGTCGATCAGCGTGTAGTCCGCGCGGTCGACGGAGGCGGTGCGGACGTCCAGCGACTCGGTCCCCTCGCGGACGTGCCGGAGGCTGCCGGGATCCTCCTCGAGGTGCGCGCGGCGGACGTTCACCGTGCGTCGCTCGCCCTCGTGGGAGAACTCCAGTTCGCCGTCAGCACACAGCGGGGCGTCGTACTGGGTGATCTGGAAGTTCTTCGGCAGGTCGGGGTAGTAGTAGTTCTTCCGGTGGAAGCTGGTCTCCTCGGGGATGTCCGCGTCGAGCGCCTTCCCCACCTTGACGGCGGCCTCGACGGCGGCCTCGTTGAGGACGGGGAGCGCCCCGGGGAGCCCCAGACAGACGGGGCAGACGCGCGTGTTCGGGGCCTCGTCCTCGGCGGGCTCGGTCGAGCATCCACAGAAGACCTTCGTGTCCGTCTCGAGCTGGACGTGGACCTCCAGCCCGATGACGGGTTCGAGGTCGGCCCGCTCGGCTGCTCGTGCCATTACGCTGGAATCGGGGCGGCGGAGGTAAAGGCTAACGGAGCGGATTTCCGGGGGGCGACCGTGATGACCGCGCGAGTGCTCGCCGCAGGATTATTACTGCTCGCGGCAGTACCGCTGATGTGATTCGAAACGCCCAGCGTAGCGGACGCTCCAGGCCGCTCGGACTAGAGAGCGGGCTGTCGGCGCTGCGAACGAGTCCCCAGTTCGACGGCTCCGTCGAACCCATCGGCGACCACGAGATGAACGAACACGTCGCCCTCCTCTCCGAAAACCACGAGGAGCGGTTCGCCGCCGTGACCCCGTTCCTGAAACAGGGGCTCGATCGGGGCGAACGGTGCATGTACGTCGTCGACGGGACGTCGCGGGCCGACGTGCTCGAGTCGCTGCGCGCCGCCGACGTCGACGTTGACGCCGCGCTCGACTCCGGGGCGCTCACGTTCCACACCGTCGAGGAGACCTACCTCCGGAACGGGTCGTTCGACGCCGACGGGATGCTCGAGTTCTACGCCGACGCCGTCGAGGCGACGACCGCGGAGTACGAGGCGCTCCGCGTGACCGCGGAGATGGGGTGGGTCCTGCGCGACGGGACCGACCTCGAGGAGTTCATGGAGTACGAGAGCAGGGTGAACAGGCTGTTCCGCGACGAGGACGCCATCGCGCTCTGTCAGTACGACTACGAGGCCACGCCGCCGAACGTCCTCCGCGACGTCATCAAGACGCACCCGCACCTCATCTACGACGGCACCGTCTTTCACAACATCTACTACATCCCGCCGGAGGAGTTCTTCGGTCCACGGCGGGCGGAGGCCGAGGCGGAGCAGATGCTCGCGACGCTGCTCGACCGCGCCGAGACGCGGACGGAGCTGGACGCCCACCAGTCGTCCCTCCGGCGGCTGAACGAGATCACGGCGGACCCGAACCGGTCGTTCGAGGGGAAGCTCGAGTCGCTCTTCGAGCTCGGCCGCGAGCGGTTCGGGCTCGAACTCGGCGCGATGGCCCGCGTCGACGTCGGGGCGGACGGGTTCGAGGTCGAGCACGTCGGCGGCGACCGCGGGCGCTTCGAGCCGGGCGTCGAGCTGTCGCTCTCGGAGACGTACTGTCCCGCCGCCATCGGGAACGGGGCGGCCGGGAGCGTGACCGAACCCGAGGCGGAGGGGTACGGCGACGCCGTCGTCCGTCGGGAGTTCGGCCTCCGGACGTACCTGGGCACGCACGTCGAGGTCGACGGTGGGCCGGACCGGACGTTCTTCTTCGCCTCCTCGGAGCCGCGGACGGGAGGGTTCACGGACGCCGAGTGCACGTTCCTGAAGCTGATGGGCCAGTGGGTGAAGGGGGAGCTCGAACGCCGGAAGCGCGAGCGGGCCCTCGAGGCGTCGAACGAGCGGCTCGAACAGTTCGCCTACGCCGCCTCCCACGACCTGCAGGAGCCGCTCCGGATGGTGTCGAGCTACCTGCAACTCGTCGAGCGCCGGACCGACGGCGACCTCCCCGAGGAGTGCGAGGAGTTCATCGAGTTCGCCGTCGACGGCGCCGACCGCATGCGGAACATGATCGACGGCCTGCTCGCGTACTCGCGCGTCGGGACGGGGGAGGAGCCGTTCGAGCCCGTCGACCTCGAGACGGTCGTTGCGGACGTCCGCAACGACCTCGGGCTGCAGATCGAGGAGATCGACGCCACGATCACCGCCGACCCGCTCCCGACCGTCGCGGGCGACGGCGGGCAGTTGCGACAGCTGCTCCAGAACCTGCTGGACAACGCGATGGAGTACAACTGCGAGGGCACACCGGAGGTACACGTCTCCGCCGAGCGGACCGGGAGCGACTGGACCGTCTCCGTCCGCGACGACGGCATCGGCATCGACCCCGACGACGCCGAGCGCGTCTTCGACGTGTTCGAGCGGCTCCACGGCCGAAAGTGCCACGAGGGGACCGGCATCGGCCTCGCGCTGTGCGAGCGGATCGTCGAGCGACACGACGGCGAGATCTGGGTCGAACCCGGCCGCGAGGACGGGACGACCGTCTCGTTCACGCTGCCCGCGGCCGGGTAGCGGGACCGGGCGTCGCCGGCGTCAGCGGGCGTACAGCGGCTTCCCGAGCAGCTCCGTGAGCGCGGCCCCGTCGTTCGGCGTGACGGCCACGTACGGCCGCGAGACCGGCCCGAACACGTCGACGACGCGCCCGACCGTGGACAGCGAGTCGTCGACCACCATCGTGCCGACGTCGACGGGGTCCTCGTCCGACGGCACGCGCACGACCGCGACCCCGCCGGCGGTCCGGACGACCTCGCCGACGCGGCGCATCACTCACCCCGGAGGATGCCGATGTAGGCGGCGACCGCCTGCACGAGGTCGTTCTTCGCGGTGTCCTCGGTTCCGGAGACCAGGACGCGCCCGCGGGGTTCGTACTCCCGCGAGTACGTCCCGTCGCGTTCGATCGTCGCGTCGTAGCCGACCTGCTGGACCGCCTTCGCGATCTCGTCCACCGTCGGCTCCGCGACCGCCTGCTCCTGGGCGACCCGCCGCCCCTCCGCCCGGGTGAGCGCCGCGTCGAAGTACGCGGGCCAGAGGACGTTCTCGACCATACCGGAGGGGTGTGCGCCGGGCGGAAAAAGGGTGCTATCCGGCGGGGGGCGTCTCCGACGGCGAGTCGGATCGGACGGGTTCGCGCCGGGACCGCCGGTCAGGCGACCACCCGGTCGTCCTCGCGCACCGTCCCGAACAGGAGCACGGCCAGCAAGCCGGCACCGGCGAACCGCGCGAGCACGTCCGTCGTCGTGGTGTAGGCCACGAGGTCGAGTCCGACCAGCCCGAGACCGGCGGCCGCCGGCGAGAGCAGCAGCGCCGGCACCATCAGGAGCAGCGACGCGAGCGCGTAGCCGACGCGCCCGACCGTCGGCACCTCGTCGTCGTAGAAGCCGATGATCGCCACGCCGAGCGCCCAGATGCCGACGAACATGCCGACGATGGGGACGACGACCTCCGAGAGGAGGTAGACGGGGTCCGAGAGGTCCGCGAGCGTCAGCAGCACCGCCTCGCCCTCGGTCCGGCGCAACAGCAGGATTCCGGGCGAGAACACGAACGCGAAGGGGACGAGGATCTTGTTCAGCGACAGCAGGAAGGCGATCCGGCCGGTCCCCCACTCGTCGGCCTTGGCCACGCCCGCGGCCGCGTACGCCGCGACCGCGACCGGCGGGGTCACGTCGGCCATCAGGCCGAAGTACAGCACGAACAGGTGCGCCGCGAGGATCGGCACCCCGAGCCCCTCCAGCGCGCCGCCGAGCGTCGCGATGAGCAGGATGTACATCACCGTCGTCGGCATCCCGAGCCCGAGGATCAGCGCGGCGACGCCGGCGATGAGCAGGGTGAGGACGAGCGACCCGCCCGACAGCGTCACGATGAGCGAGGTGAGGTTCGGCCCGAGGCCGCTCACGCTGATGACGCCGGGGATGACGCCCGCCGCCGCGACCGCCACGACGACCGTGGTCGCCGTGCGGGCGCCCGAGTCCATCGACTGGACGATGAAGGTCACGAACCGGTACGCCTGGTTGTCGGCGAGTCCGGGGCGACCGACGCGTCCGGCGACGGCCTCGGCCGTGTCGTCGACGCTATCGTCGAGTTCCAGCAGCCGCGACTCCACGCCGGGGCGGACGAGGAGCACCCCGACGGAGACGACGAGGACGATCACGTCGAGGGAGCTCACCGCCTCGCGGAGCGCGGCGACGGGCGACAGCGGCGTCCCCGCCGCGCCGGTCACCAGCCCCGCGACCCCGACGCCTGCGACGGCCAGCGCCGCCGCCTGCGCGAGGAACCCGAGGCCGATGCCGGCGAGCAGCGGCACGCGCGTCCCGCGGGACCACGCGGCGACGAGCGCGACGAGCGCGACGACGGCCACGATGGTGTACCAGCCGGACCGTCCGACCGACAGCCGGCGGATCACCAGGTAGTACAGCAGCAGCACGATCGGCACGAGGTAGAACCAGCCCCGCCGGAGGAGGTCCCCCACCCGCGGGAGCGTCGACCGGTCGACGCCGCCGATGCCGTGTCTGGCCGCCTCGAAGTGGACCATCACCCACATGCCGAAGAAGAAGGCGATCGCCGGGACGGCGGCCGCGACGATCACCTCGCCGTAGGGCGTCCCGGTGTACTCGACGATGAGGAACGCCGCGGCGCCCATCACCGGCGGCAGGATCTGGCCGCCGGAGGAGCTCGACGCCTCGACGCCCCCGGCGAACTCCGGCGAGTAGCCCGACCGCTTCATCAGCGGGATGGTGAACGCGCCGGTCGTCACGGTGTTGGCGATCGACGATCCCGAGAGCATCCCCATGAACCCCGAGGAGACGACCGACGCCTTCGCCGGACCGCCCCGCCGGGAGCCCGTCAGCGCGTACGCGAAGTCGATGAACCACCTGCCCGCGCCGGACGTCTCGAGGAACGCGCCGAAGAGGATGAAGATGAAGATGAACCGGACCGAGACCGTGACGGGGATGCCGAACACGCCCTGGGAGGTGAACCAGAGGTTGCGGACGACGTTCGCCCACGAGAGCTGCGGGATGGAGAAGATGCCGACGAGCGCAGCGTCCCGCGGGATGAAGTGCCCGAAGTAGGCGTACGCGATGAACGACGCGACGAGGCCGGCGAGGAACGTCCCCAGCGCCCGCCGGGTCGCCTCCAGCACGAGCAGGACGCCGACCGTGCCGAGGAGCAGCGCGTACGACGCGTCGAGCGGGAGCCCGACCGCCGTCAGCGCCGCCGCCGGCGCCCGGAGGATCGGGTACACCTCGCCGATCGGTCGCCCCCCCTCCAGCCCCAGGATGCGGAGCACGCTGCTGATCTCGTCGAACTCCTGGAGGAAGTACACCGGCGAGGTGAGCGTGAGGACGACGAGCACGAGGTCTGCCGGCGTCACGCGGTCGCGGTTCGGGTCGACCGCGAACCACCGGACCGCCCCCCGGACCGGCTCCACCGCGCGGCGGGCGGCCGGCCCCAGGCCGGCGACCGCGTCCGCGAGGGCGCCGAGCCGCCGGGCGACGGCGCCGGTCCCGTCCGTCCCCGGGAACAGCAGGAACGCGAGCACCAGCGCGAACGAGACGTGGACGACGTTCGCCTGTAGCTGCTGGAGGGCGAACAGCTCCACCTCCCCGAGCAGGGGGAGCGTGAACCGGACGGTGAAGCTGCGAGCCGCCAGGATCATCTGGAACAGCGAGAAGAGGATCGCGACCGCCGAGACGACGATCGCGGCGATCCCCCCGAGCGACCGCTTGCGCTCGATCTCCTCCAGGAGCTCCTCGGTGTCCGTCGACTCCGCGTCGGTCGGAGCGGCGTCCGGACCGGGCTCCTCCGGCGGTTCGCCTACGCCCATGGCACCCGTCCCCGTCGCTCGCCGGCCCCCTCCGAGACGCGGAAGCGTACCGTCTCCCCGCCGGACAGTTCGACGAGGTCGTAACGCTCGCCGTCGACGACGAGCTCGTGTCCGGCGATCTCGCCCGGCGAGACGTACAGCTCCTCGGTCTCGGCGTTCGGCTCGAAGACGAACGCGCCGTCGTCCGTCCGGTTCACGTCGGCGGTCGAGGGGAGCCCGGCGCCGTACGAGGAGAACTCCATGCGGGTCATCACGAGCGACCCGTTCCGGAGCTCGTACGTCTCGACGACCGGGGTCTTCTCGACGCTGTGTGTGTACTCGAGCACGAAGCCGTCCGTCCGGACCGTGAGCAGCTCCTCGCCGTCCTGCTCGACGACGAGCAGCGGGTCGGCCGGCGCGGTCACCGCCCCGACCCCGGCGAGCACGACGGCCATCCCCGCGATCGCCGTGATCGCCGCGAGCGTCACGCCCCCTCGCATCGATCTACCCGAAGTAGCGGGCGGCGCCCTCGTGGAGGTCGATGGACATCCCGTCCTGTGCCGTGTCGGCGCTGATGAAGTCCGTCTTGATCGTCAGTTCGTCCACGTTGTCGAAGATGGCCGCGGTGACCTCCTCGACGACGTCGGCGTCGTACTCCGCCCGGGTGGCGATCATCGCCTGCACCGAGACGGTGGCGACGTCCTCGTCGATGCCGGAGTAGGTGCCGGCCGGGATGGTGTCGTCCGCGAACCACGAGGCGGCGTCCCGTAGCTGGCTGCGGGTCTCGTCGTCGAGGTTCAGGATCTCGATGTCGGACGTCTCCGCGAGGTCCGCGACCGCGCCGACCGGCCAGCCGCCGACGACGAACGCGGCGTCGACGTCGCCGTCGCGGAGCTGGTCGGCCGCCGTGCCGAAGTCGGCGTTCTGCTCGTCGAAGTCCTGGGGCGTGATGCCGACGGTCTCGAGGATCTGGAGCGCGTTCACCTGCGTCCCCGAGCCGAGATCGCCCGTGTTGATCGAGGCCCCCTCCATGTCCGAGAGCGACTCGATCCCGGCGTCGGGCCGGGTCACGATGTGGATCGTCTCGGGGTACAGCGTCGCGACGCCCCGGAGGCTCTCGACCGGGTTGCCCTGGAACGCCTCGAGGCCCTCGCCGTTGGCCGCGAAGTACGCGATGTCGTTCTGGATCAGCGCGAAGTCGGCGTCGCCGTTCGCCAGGCTCCCGACGTTCTCGACGGACGCGCCGGTCGACTGGACCTGCAGCGTGTGCGGCGTGTTCGCCTCCACGACCCCCTTGAACTCGTTCGAGAGGGGGTAGTAGGTGCCGGACTGCCCGCCCGCGTGCCAGGAGATCCGCTGGCCCTGGCCGCCGTTCCCGCCGTCCTCGGTCCCCTCGTCGGTGGCGTCCCCGTTTCCGCCGCCGTTGCCGCCACCGTTCCCGTCGCCGTTTCCGCCGTCGGTACAGCCGGCGAGGCCGACGAGACCGGCCGTGCCGGTCGCCTTCAGTACGTCGCGACGGTTCAGATCGAGCGGAGTTCTCCGTGACATACGTACTCGAAGAACCCCCTCGAGGATATTTATGCGCATCGTAACTCCAGTGGGGAGTACGAACTTCCAATTCGCGGCCGAATCGCCGAGGATCGGCCCTCGACGGGATGGACGCTCCCTCACAGGGCGGATTCACGACGCGGATGAGCCTGTCGTACGATGGAAACTGGCCTCGCCCACGAGAGGGGCGAGCCTACCGTCGCCGGGGCTGGCGGTCTATCGGCTTCGCCCGTCCATGACCGGCCGCCCGGTGGAGAGGAGGGTGAACGGCTCAGTCGGCGTTCTGGGGGGTAGACCGCGGCGCGGACCGCCGGTCTGTCCCCGTCCCGAACAGGTGGTCGAACGGGTGGGGCGAGCGGAGGGTCGCGATGAGGCTCCACATCACCCCGGTCAGGAGCGATCCGAAGGCGGACATCGTCATCCCGAGGCTGAAGAAGGTCACCCCGTAGACGATGCCTATCGTCGCGGACGGCATCGAGGTCCCGAGCGGGACGTTCGCCATCGAGTCGCGGAGGGTCGGGACGAGCACGACGAGCGAGAAGACGCTCCCGCACAGGAAGACTAGGTCTTGCCACATCATCGTTCCTTTTCGAATTTGAAGTCAGTTCTGGAGGTGTGGTTCATCGAATCTACAAAATAGTCTCGGCCTGATAAGGGTTACTCGTTATCGAGTAAGTTCTATCGTGAAGGATAGGGGCCGGCTATCGCCGCCCGGGATCGCGCCGGACGTCGGACCCGGGCGGACGAACCCGACGGGTCGACGTGACGTTCCCGGGTCGACCGGCCGGGTCCGGACGATCGGCCAGTACGGTCGGCGTACCGGTCGGGCCGGTCGGTACGCCCGGCGTAATCGTCCGGTCCGCCGGCCAGTCGGTTCGCCGTTACGACCGGCGGGCGAGCAACGCGCTCGTCAGCACCGCGAGCGCGGCCACCGCGGCGCCGAAGCCCGCGGCGCTCGTCTCGGTCGGCTCGGACTCGTCCGCGGTCGTCTCCCCTTCCGACGTCGAGTCCGACGTCGGCGACGCCGTCTCCGTGCCGTCGCCCGACTCCACCGTCACGTCGCCGCGCGCGACGAACTCCGCGTTCGCGGCCGCGTCGGGGTGGAAGCCCTCGGTGAGGTTACGAACGCCGTACACCACCGAGCGGGGTGCGGGCTGGTTCATCCAGTTCGCGTCCACCGTCACCGTGTTCCCGTTCTCGACCGCGGGGGTGCTCGCGTACGGCTCCCCCTCGACGGTGTGTGCCGAGGAGTCGGTGAGCACCAGGTACTCGGGGGCCAGTTCGACGATCACCTCGTCGTTCACCTGCGGGTAGCCCCCGTCGAACTCGCGCTCGCCGACGACGTTGGTCGCTCCCGAGACCTCGAGCATCGTCGAGATGAACGTGCCCGTGTTGACGACGTAGCCGCCGCCGAGCGGGTAGAGCGCGCGGACCGGCTCCTCGTCGGCGGTCGCCTCGGCGGCCGCCTCGACGTTCGCGTCCATCCAGGCGTTCGCCTCAGCGGCGCCCTCGCAGTTGCCGGTCAACTGGCCGATGAGCGTCGTCTTCTCGCGCACGGTCGTCACGTTCGTCTGCTCGGTCACGTGGAACACCGTGAGCCCGGACCCGCGGAGCGCCTCGACCGTCTCGACCGGGATGGAGTTGGGCGCGAGCACGAGGTCCGGCTCGGTGCCGACGACCCTCTCGACGCTCACGCCGAAGCCGGACGCCGACACGTTCTCCCGCGTCTCCGCGCCGTCGAGGTAGAGCGCGAACTGCGAGACGCCGACGACCTGCTCCTCGCCGCCGATCTCCCACATCGTCTGGGCGGCGCTCGGGTTCAGGGTGGTGACCCGCTCGGGCCGCTCCTCGACGGTCACCTCGGTGCCCGTCGCGTCGGTCGCCGTGAAGGGGAACTCACACGACGGGACGTCGCCGTCGGTCCGATACTGTACGCCGTCAGCACTCGCGTCCGCGTCGGCGGGCGCGGACCCGTCGCCCGCCGTCGGCGCGGTCGCTCCGGCCGCGGCGGCCGGGACCACGCCGGCGAGCACGACCGCGGTCGCCACGAGGATCGCCGTGAGTCGTCGCACGCCTTCCACGACCGGGTAAGACAATAAATATTTACCTAAAGCAATCTACCTTGATATCCATGCGAACCCCGGGACGCTCGGCCGTCGCCTCGGCGGGCCTGTTCGGCCTGCTCGTCGCGGTCGTCACGGCGAGCGCCGGCGTCGGCCCCGTCCCGGTCCCCGCGCGGAACGTCCTCGCGGTCGTCGCCAACGCCGTCGCGGTCCCCGTCGGGTTCGAGCGGGTCGCGGGCGCGACGAGCGCCGGCCTCGCGGGGACGGGAATGTCGGTGCGGTACGTCCACCCGTTCTCGTTTCCGGTCCCCGAGGTCCACGAGACCATCGTGATGACCGTGCGCCTGCCCCGCATCGCGCTCGGCGCGTTCGTCGGCGTGGCGCTCGCGGCGGCGGGCACCGTGATGCAGGGGTTCTTCCGGAATCCGATGGCGGACCCCTCCATCGTGGGCGTCTCCTCGGGCGCCGCGGTCGGCGCCGTCTTCGCCATCGTCGCGCCGCTGGCGCTCCCGTTCGGCGTCGGGCTCAGGGGGGCGGCGTTCGCGGGCGCGCTCGCGGCCGGGTTCGGCGTCTATCTCATCGCGACCCGGGACGGCCGGACGCCGGTCGCGACGCTGCTGCTCGCCGGCGTCGCCGTCCAGACGCTGCTCGGCGCGGTCGTCTCCTACATGCTGTTGCGCTCGGGCGAGTCGATGCGCCGGGTCGTCCACTGGCTCATGGGCCACCTCGCCAACGCCACGTGGGACGACGTGACGAGCGTCGCCGTGCTCGTCCCCGTCCTCGTGCTCGTTCTCGTGGGCTACGCGCGCGACCTGAACGTCCTCCTGCTCGGCGAGGGCGACGCGGGCGCGCTCGGAGTGAACGTCGAGCGGACCAAGCGCACCCTGCTCGCCGTCTCGGCGGTGCTCACGGCCGCCGCGGTCGCCGTCTCGGGGGTCATCGGCTTCGTCGGCCTCGTCGTCCCGCACGTCATGCGGCTGCTCGTCGGCCCGGACCACCGCATCCTCCTGCCGACGAGCGCGCTCGCCGGCGGGTCGTTCCTCGTCGCCGCCGACACGGTCGCCCGGGCGAGCGCCGCGGAGGTGCCGGTCGGCATCGTCACCGCGGCCGCCGGCGCGCCGTTCTTCCTCTATCTCCTCCGCAAACGCGAGGTGTACGAGCTGTGATCCGCGCGAGCGACGTCCGCGTCGACCTCGGCGGCGAACCGGTGCTGGAGGGCGTCTCCGTCGCGGTCGGCTCCGGCGAGCTGGTCGGGCTGGTCGGCCCGAACGGCGCGGGGAAGACGACGCTACTCCGGGCGCTCAACGGGACGCTCGCGCCCGATTCGGGGACCGTCGAGGTCGACGGCGCCGACGTCGCCGGGCTGTCGTCCCGCGAGGTCGCGCGGCGGGTCGCGACCGTCCCGCAGGACACCTCGGTCTCGTTCGAGTTCACCGTCGAGGGGGCCGTGGAGATGGGCCGGACGCCGTACGTCTCCCGGTTCGGCCGGACGACGAGGGAGGACCGGGAGGCGGTCCGCGAGGCGATGGATCGCGCGCAGGTCGCCGAGTTCGCCGACCGGTCGGTGACGACGCTCTCGGGCGGCGAGCGCCAGCGGATGCTGTTCGCCCGGGCGCTCGCGCAGGGAACGCCCGCGCTGCTGCTCGACGAACCGACCGCCAGCCTCGACATCAACCACCAGCTTCGCACCTTCCGGCTGGTCGAGGACGCCGTCGAGGGTGGGAAGGCCGCGCTCGCGGCCATCCACGACCTCAACCTCGCCGCGCGCTTCTGTGACAGGCTGGTGCTCATCGCGGGCGGTGAGGTCCGGGCGAGGGGGACGCCGGAGGCGGTGCTGGGCGACGACGCGCTCGCGGCGGCGTTCGGCGTCGAGACGGCGCTCAACCACGATCCGGCCGTCGACGCGCCGCTCGTCACCGCGCTCTCCGAAGGCGAGTGACGGTCGCGACGTGGCCGCCCCGACGGGGACCGACCGCGTTTCTCACGGATCGGGGTCGTAGATGCCGAGGTCGGACTCGCCTTCGACCTCGATCACGCCCCGAGCCCCTCGCCGGACCGGCCGCGTGAGCGCGTGATCGACGACGGTGATCGGGCCGGGGACGGGTAACTCCATCTCGGCGGCCGTCGTCGTCCCCGGCGCGACGGGCGTCGTCTCGACGTACCGGGCCGGTTCGGAGACGAGGTCGCCGTCGCGGTACAGCCGACTCCAGACGTTACCGATCGCGTGCCAGGCGCACGGGAGGTTCGGCCCGCCGTTGGCGAAGTACACGCGGACGGTCTCGTCCGTCTCGGCGGACAGCGGACCGTAGCCGTCGTCGGTGAACGCGTACGCCTCGCCGTTGAAGACGACGTACGTCGGCCCCTCCTCCCCCAGCCCCCCGAAGTCGAAGGTGTGGTGACCGTCTACACCGGGGTCCCCGTTCGTGTAGAGTTCGTGCTGGCCGAGGTAGAACTCCCTGTCGACGGCGGGCAACCCGTCCGCGGGTTCGACGAGGATGGCGCCGAACATGCCGGAACTCACGTGGTAATCCATCAGCGGGACTGCGCAGTGATAGATGTGAATCCCGGGATAGACAGTCCTGAAGCGGATCCGGGCCGGAGCGTCGCCCGGCGCGAGGGTGGTGTCGGCCGCACCGCCGCCGGGGCCATACACCGCGTGGAAGTCGACGTTGTGAGCGTCTCGGTTCAGGTCGGCAGGCACCTCGAACGTGAGGTCGATCGTGTCGCCCTCGCGGACGCGAATCAACGGCCCAGGAATCCGTCCCTCGTAGGTCATGTACCGGAACGTGGCGCCGGGTTCTATCTCGGCGACCAGTTCCTCGGACCGCAGTGTGATCTCGTGCTCGCGGGGCGTGTTCCAGTCGACCGGCGGCGGAACGTCCGTCGGATCGGCGGCGATCCGATCGACGTCGGGGTCCTCCGCCGGCGGGAGTTCCTCCGGTGGATCACCCTGCTGTCTCGACGACGCGCGCCCTCGGGTCGAGAGACGGCCTGCCGTGAGGAACGTGCCAGCCGCGGCCGTCGACTGTAGAATCCGCCGGCGGAGCACCGATGGTTGTGACATGACAGTACCGTGCTGAAATATACGCCCCTCGAGGAGTAGGCGTTGCGACGGGAAGCACCACCGGATGAAACCGATTGCCTACGTCGGTTCGTCCGAACCGCTCCGGGGCCCACGAACCGGTAGCCCTTTCGCCGCCCGTGGGCGAGACGAACCATGCGCGTCCCGTGCGTCAGGGTCCCCGTCGAGGAGGGCGAGGCGATCCGAACGCTGCTGGCCGACGCCGGCCTGCTGGACGGCGACCGCGAGATCTCGGTCGAGGACGACGACATCTACATCCCGGTGGTGGACGCCGACGCGGTCCCGGCCGAGTACGAGGTGGTCGAGCGCGAGGCCGCCGAGCGGACGGGGCAGGTGACGCCCGACGAGATCCTCGGGTACGAGCCCTCCTACGAGCGCCTGGGCGACATCGCGATCGTCGACGTGGACGACCCCGGGGAGGCCCGGCGGGTCGCCGAGGCGATCCTGGAGTCGGACTTCCCGTGCAGGACGGTCGTGAACCGGGCATCGAAGGTGAAAGGCGAGTACCGGGTCCGCGACTGGGAGGTGCTGGCCGGGGACGATCCCGAGGACGGCCCGGAGGGCGGCGGAACCCCGTCCCGCCCGCGGACGGAGACGGTCCACCGCGAGTACGGCCACGAGTTCCTGCTCGACATCGCCGAGGTGTACTTCTCGCCGCGGCTGGCCACCGAGCGCCACCGCGTCGTCGAGCAGGTCGAGGTCGGCGAGCACGCCTTCGACATGTTCGCGGGCGTCGGCCCGTTCGCGGTGCCGATGGCCGCCCGCGGCGCCGAAGTCGTCGCCTGCGACGTGAATCCGCGCGCCGTCGAGTATCTGCGCGAGAACGCGAGACGGAACGGCGTTTCGGAGAACCTCACCGCGATCGAGGGCGACGTGCGCGAGGTCGCCGCCGACTACGGGAACTGGGCGGACAGGGTGGTGGCGAACCTCCCCCACTCCGCGACGGAGTTCCTCGACACGGCGGTCGCGCTCGCGGGCGAGGAGTGCGTGCTCCACCTCTACGACATCCAGCACGAGGACGACCCGTTCGGCCCCGGCGAGCGCGCGGTCAGGGCGGCCGCGGGCGGGGAGTACGAGGTGACGGTGGAGACGCGCCGCGAGGTCCGGTCGTACGCGCCCCACGAGGTGAACGTCTGTCTGGACGTGCGCCTGTCGCGGGTGTGACCACGGACCACGGTCGCGCCGGTTCCGGAATCCTTATTTCCGTCATGCCGGTACTCCGTATTGCGAGCGCCGGTGTAGCTCAGCTGGCAGAGCGATTCCTTCGTAAGGAATAGGCCGAGGGTTCAAATCCCTCCACCGGCTTTCGGTCGGCTTCGCCTCCCGAATGACCTTATTCACCCGATAGAGGCCCTGACACTTGAATATTCCTTTCTGGGACCCCGTTTCGAGAGACATTTGATTCGGTCTCACCACCCCGTTTTGCCGGAAACATTCGATTCGGTCACCGATACGTGGCCGCTCCCCCGTGTGGTTTCGAAAAAGGAGTCCGAATACAGCGAGAAGGGCGCTCCGCCTTCTTGTCCGGTCGTGAACCACCACCATCCGGGGCGGGTTTTGACACCACTCAATTCGCGGGCCGTCGGTTGACGTAACCCGGCTCAAAGGTTCTGACAATCCCCGCGTGCGTATGGGCGATGAGGTTATTCGTGACTGGCGAGAAGGGCGAGGCAAGGTTCATTTTCGTCAGCCCCAACCCACCTTCGAGCCGTCGCCACGAATGGCGTTACCCCTTCGCTATGTTCTACGGGGTTTCGTGAGTTGGGTCATTTTAGTGGTGTGGTTGTGGAAGTGTTAGTGTTCTCTACTTATTGTGCCGTCGCATCGCTCTATGAAGCCTTCAAGTTGTTTAACTGCAATGTTCAGGTCTTCTACGTCTTTATGGTCCATTATTAGATTCCTTGATGGGTGCATGACTTGGTTCCGCAAATCCCTCGCCTTGTTCAGATTATGGTTGAAATCGCCTTTCCCGTCGTATCCGAGAGAGCTTGTTATTTCTGATGACCGGCTCGCAACATCCTTCAAATCACCGAATCCCATGTATTCGGTCGGATGTAGCTGGCCCACGTTGTATTCGGCCTTCTTCCATCTGCCAATGCTTACCTCGTCCATGTGCTTGATTAGGTCTTCTCCGTCGGGATGGGTTGCTTCAATGGCGTGAGATAATACAACTTCAACGCTCGAAATGAGTTGGTAGAGGATTGCCCGAAGCCGCCTATCGTTCAGGTCGGCCAGAGTTATTATGGACAGGCAACTTCGGTCTTGCAATATTTCATATACTTCGTCATGGTGCTCTGGCCAGTCCTCTAAAAGGTCATACGGGTTGGAATAGACTTTGCTGTTGGTGAGGTCCTTACTTGTAGGACTGATTGTTTCTACTACAGAGTCGTTGATGTAGAACCATTCATCAGGATGATATATTAGCAGAAAATCGTGGTCTTTGAAGCGGGATAATTCCGGAATTATCGGGTCCTCCAGCCATACCCATTGTTCTCTGTTGAGGTCTTTCAGCGAACAGGAATTGCAGTCATAATACTTGCCGTCGGTGGGCAGGGGGATGTACGTGTAGTTGTTTGATTCGTAGTGGCCTATATTGTCCCTGTATGTCTCCAAACTCTCGAAATCACAGACTGACGATATTTCGACGTTAATTGTCTGTGCGTAATCGACGTGGGGTTTCGGCCACGAAGGATTGTCGGTCACAATTGCCCAGAATATTCCGTTGTCAGCACTTAAAGTTTAGAAGATACGGTATCGTTTGAGAGTCAAAGGCGGCGAGAAAGAGGGCGTATGAGTGACGACGACCGAGACCGCACCGACACAGAGCGCTATACGGAGCAGGTTAGCCCCGATGACGCCCTTGAGGTGTTCTCCGACCACGAACCCAGAACAGCCAGCGAAATCGCTGACGCCCTCGATGTGTCCCGCAGAACTGCCCTCAACAAGTTATCCGAGCTGGTCGAGCGGGGAGACCTCCGGCGCAAGAAGGTCGGTGGCCGGGCAGTCGTCTTCTGGAAGCCCACATCAGATGAATAGACTGAGTGGGCTCTGTTGAAACCCTCAAAACATGATAGGTTTGGCACTGTCCGTGGTAAGTGCAGACGAGGAACCTACCGTTGGACAGTTACTGTTTCAGTTCTCGGTAATTGTGAGTGTATATTCGTAGTCCTGAGAGTGAGGTTCGTCAATCCGTTCACCGATTCGGAACCCGTATTCGTACTCGCCGGGTGCAGCATCAGGAGCAACATGAACTGGCGCGCTCACGGTAACACTTGTGCAGTCGTTCCATAACCAAATCGGCGGGCATGAATCGGCTTGAAAATCAATATCCGGTGAGGTCTCAACGTCTCCGAATCTGACTGGAGCATCGGTGGAACCACATCGGTACAATTGCGTGTCGAATTGGAACTCTGTGATGCCTTCCACATGAATTTCTAATATTGCGAAGCCACCCGGAACCAGTTCTAACTCATCAACTTGGACGGTCGGTGGCCAACTTCCGTCGTCCGTGCAGGAGGTAGTAGTACCAAGACACCCACCTAATATTCCAGAGATTGTTGGAACGGTTCTGGCGAGGAACTGACGACGGTTCATAGTTGATGCGTCATCCGAGCGAGTGTGAAACTTTCCCAAGGTCTATACGGGTTTCTGTTGCTGAGTCGCAGGGCTACCGAAAGACCAATTCGCACCTGTAGTAAACGCGCATTTCGTGCTAATATACCTCTGAAGAATGGGATTTCAACAGAGCCACTGAGTGCTGTTCTGAGGCAGACACCCTCGGACCTACGTAATACTCCTACACCCGAAAGGGGCCTTCCGCCGGAGAAAAACGCCTGACTGCGGTCCGGTACAGTTAATACCCTACGATTGGGTTTAATCTTGAGAGAACCGAGGAAGCGTCCCCGGACTGGTCAAGACCGGGTTTTTGCTGGTCCGTGTGCTGATTCTCCTTTCTGGACGAGAAGCACGCGCCAACTGGAGCATCTTGGGTTGTCTCACAGACCACTATGTACGACGAGTCACAACCAGAGCCGATTACGGAACCCGACACGCCGAACGCTACTAAATTCCACCCCGACGATGAGAACGCGGATTATCCATCAAAGGACAGACTTGACGGAATGAAGTCGTTTATAGTACACTACAGCCGTCTCAGGGCATTCAACAAAGGAATATTCTCGTACAAGTGGGGAGACAATCCAATGCTCCAGAGACAGGACAGTTTGACGATTCTCGATGCCGTCGCGGGTTACGTTGAGCTGAATCCCCTTCAGAAGAAGGTCGCCCGCATGGAGATGGACCGGGCACTGTTCCAGAAGTGGAGTTCTCCGGCTGGGATTGACAAGGAATTAATCGCAGTCTGTATCTGCGCTATCGTCCTTCGGAACGACTGTCGGAGCGACCGGGCCTATCACCCCAACCGAAACGACGAGAACAATGACGAGTTGTTCGTTCATCTCATGGAGGGATTCTCTTACCAAGACACAACTGTCCGGCGTTGTATCCAGAAGGTCCAAGGCCACATTCAGTGGTCGTCTGTTGATTGGAAGGAGGCTGAGACCATGCTTTCGGCCTGAATGGAGTATATAAACCCCAGACAGGGTATATAAAGGGTTGTATCTTAATAGTGTTGAGGGGATTCGGAGAGGTGGCCCAGAGCCCACTATAGGATACCGGGATAGGAGAGCGGAACCGTCTCCCTATTGCGTATCCCAGCGACTGCCGAAACAGGAGGCGATACGTTGTAACGGAGGTCGATTTGCTGTCGTTGGTCGCTTCTCGTCCAATACAGATTCTGAAACGGACAAGAAGTCCGGCGCTCCACCACCGCTTCCAGAGGGAACCAATGGGAGTCAGAACCGGACGACATTATCTCTGTACCTGACTGATATTGTAGTATTCCCCCTAATAGTAGCCAACCATTCACTTCATATCTGCCTCAGAAGTTCATCGACCGACTGGTTCCCGAGAGGATTCCTTCCTCAACTCCTGCCCCTGAGGGGTCTGTTACCGATGGGAATGGGAGAATACGGACTCCTCCATTGGATACCCCTCCTAACCGGGACCACCACTCCTATTCAGACTGTTGTCCCAATAAGTTCCTATGAGGACCGCAGTCCCTTCTCAATCCGCTATCCTCTTCGTGGTACAGCACCCTTCTTGTCCCATTTTGGTCCCTTTCTGGTACCGCCTTCCTCTATAGGACAACTCCTAAAGGGACTCTCCCTACTACCCCCTTTCCGTAGGTTTTCCCCCTTCTTCCCTCTCATAGGGTCCTGTAGGAGTAGGGAAAATCAGCCATATCAGGCCAACCCCCGGGTTTGGGGGAGCCATAGACAACCAGTTGCCCCTCAGACGTCCGAGGATGCTCCCAGCTGGATTCTTTTTTGGACCGAGGGGCAACCATCATCTAGAGTACAGAATCGAACCACGAGCCTCGTAGGAGCTTACAACGAATACGAATCCAACCTACATTATGTCGATATAATTTCTATCGGTTCGGAGTTTGCTCTGCTTTGGTTGGAAGATGCCAGATATACCAAAATAGATTATATGGAATCTTTCTTACTGTTAGTGGCGGCCCGCCCGTCATTCTGTGTTTGGGTAGCATGAAGAAAACGGCCCCAAAAAGGATGCACGGGGATTATATCAAGCGCCTTAAATAAAGTTCTCCCTCGCGTCGGGTTGGGGTCGTGGCTCTGAGACGATAAACGGGGTAGACCCGAGTTCTTCGACCGTGGGAAGTTCGGGTCTGGGTCGAGCCGAATTGAGCCGGTCTTTTCCGAAGACGGTTGTGAGGAGGGTCGCAGTCACGAAGTCCCCTTGGCGATATGCGTCGTACAGGTCGCCGTCCCAGACGTTCCTGAGGAAGCGGCTCCCTTCGGGAGGAAAGTCCTCGGGGTCCCCGTCAAGGTCGGTATGGGAGACGTAGCAGCGGGCTTCTCGCCGCACAGGATTCCGGTTCACATCGTCCGGACTAACCTGAATCAGGGTCAGGAACTCCTCTGAGGCCCCTGCTTCTCGGAAGAACTCAATGTTGTCAGGCGTCAGGTCCACGTCGGAAGGCGCTTAGACTGCATCCTCATTAACGGTCTCGCCACGTCGCCACTTCTGGTACGCATTTCGGTCAATTTCATGGGAGCGTCCATCCGGATGTTCCGCCCGTGTCATACCGGCTATCTCGTGGATGCCCGTTATCGGGTCGCCACATTCGGGGCAGGAGAATGACGGCGGGTCGTGAGGCGGTTCCTCCGGCCATATCTCCTTCCGCCGAGCGATACTCGGACAATGGTTGCAGAAGCCCTTCCGATACGAGAGAATGAGGCTCCATTCGTGGTCGGTTACCTCAGGGAACGGCTTCAACGAATCTGAGTTGGGGTCGGGGACGTTGACGGTGTGGCTACAAAGGGTGTCGCCGTCTTGAACGATGTGGTCTTTGTAGGAGTCTCGATAGTAGATATAGAAGGGGGCTTCTCGATTCCCAACCTCTGTCAGCCATTTCCCAAGCCGAGCCGCGTCCGAAGGCCACATCGCGGGCGCTTCATCTTGGTTCTCCACAGAGTAGCCATTCAGATTGCGAACCGTCCCGGTCTCCTCATCCCACCATAGATACCCGGATACGAACTTGTGATAGTCTTCTTGTGTCAAGGTTTGGTTAGTTTTTGGTTTCACGCCTTCTCGCCTGATTCAGGCCCTCAGTAGTACCTTCAGCAGTACCATCTACCGGAGGTAGTGTTTGAGGTCAGCATTGAACTCTCGGAGTTCGGCTTTCTCGCCCTCTGGAAGACGACTATTGTGAAGGGCTTCTTGAATCCGCTCCTGAAGTAGTACGGCCTGTCGCTTGTTCGGCTTCAGCGCCATACTATCCTTTATGGCCCGGTCGGCATAAACCTATCGAATAGTTGAAAGTTCTGGAAGGGGTCTTCTGGGTTTGCTCGTGGGACTACTGACTCGATTCCCTCGGAACACCGCACCTTCTCGTCTGTTTTGTCTCTATCAACAATCGAAACTTCGGCCCCTCGGGCAGTCTCCTAACATCCATCATGAAACTGATGGTTTGGTCACGGAACCGCCGAGGACAGGAACGGTCCGTGAGGGGGCCTCAGCGCTATATGTCTCGTAGGTGGTCCTTCCGCCGTTCGGCTTTCTCGTCGTAAGACCCCTTGTCGTAGTGCTTATCCAGAATCTTTCCACTCATGTTCACTCGGTCACCCGTCACATCCTTCGGTTGGCCTGCGTTCCGAGCCGCCGTGACGTATCCCCGGCGAAGGGCGTGGGGACTGACCGAGCCGGGACACTTCGAGGCGTGTCCCCATTGAGTCGCTTCGCAGGTATCGGCGTCTCGGTCGAACGGACACTTCCCGCCGTTGTGGAAGCACGGGCTGGTAGAGAGGTAGACGTGTTTGGTGATGGTCGTCCGGGATGCACGTCCGTAGTCGGTAGCGATTAGCGGCTTTCGTCCGTGGTCGTCGGTCACGTCCGGGCGCTGGGTGGAGATGTAGTCGGCCAGAACCTCGGCCACTTCAGGGGTAATCAGAACGTCCCGTTCGCTCTTTGATTTCCGCTTGAGTGGCGTTCCCGATTCGGCCCGGTGTCGAATCTCGATAGCGGGACGGCCTTCGTCAAAGTCACCTACGTCGAGGGCACGTAGTCCTCCAAGTCGCATCCCGGTCTTCCAGAGGGTGAGTACGATTACGTGGCGAAGACTTGCGTAGTCGTACTTGGAGAGGCGTTTGAGGATGGCCTTCGCTTCTTGTCTTGTGAGGACGTCGTCACATATCTCGTCTTCGTCGGAGACCTTCGTTGTCTGGACGAGTTCGTGGAGACCGACGGGGACGGCCTGTATAGACTCACAGAATTGGATGAAGTTCTTGATGGTCCGCATATCGTTGCGGGCCGTTATCGGCTTCACGTCGTCCAGTCGCCATGCCTCGAAGCGGGCTATCTCGTCGCTGTCTACGTTCCTCATGTCCTCGATGTTCTGGGTGGCGAGGTATTCGAGGAACCGCTTGAGGGCGGTGTTGTAGTTATAGAGGGTCTTCTCGCTGACGTGGGCTTCTTTCCGTGTCAGGTATCGGCTCTTGGCGTCTCGGGGTGGGGTTGGCTTGAGTTCCATCGTTGGCCTTGTGTAAGGCCATTCGCAGAGGTGCGTCCGCGTATGGACCGGCGGTAGCGACGAGGTACAGCGTGCCTCTCGCGTCTAAGGGTTCCAAATCCCTCCACCGGCTCTTTCTTCCGAACGAACCGAGGCTGAAGAGCCTCGGTGGAGGGATTTGAGCCGGGGAGGAGCTCCGCTCCGACCGTGGTTCACGACCCCTCCACCGGCTTCCCGCCCCTCCCGGCCGAAACGACGCCGAAAGCAGCTTCCACCGACGTCCGCCGTTCCCCGAACCGAGCGTCCCACACTCGGACCGTGGATCGTCGTCGTCCGGGACGGTCGCCGGGGATGGCCCATCACGCCGGAACCGCGGGTCGCGTCTCGGCGTCGCCGGCCCTCCCCGGTAGGTTTACAGCGGAGGGAACGAGGCCTCGCGCCTCCTGTGACCGATATACGCGCCGTACTGCCGACTAGCACTCGGGTAGGATTTTTTATAAATCCAGTTACAATGTTGTTGGATTCCGTACTCATACTCGAATGCCACCGGACAACGAAGATTGTGAGAACGAACAGCCATCTGGTAGCCTACCCGCCAACGAGCGTACCGACGGCGGGGGTAAGCACGTCTTACGCGAACTGGAGGAGGAAGGGGACGAGTCGACCTATCCGCGCCGGACGTTCCTGAAGGGAAGCGGCGCCCTCGCCGCGAGCGCGGGGCTGGCGAACGGAACCGCGATCGCGGCCGAGAACGGCCTCGCGGGCGACGTCCCCGAGGAACCCGAGGACGGGCAGGTCCGCCACTTCGAGGTCCACGCCATCGAGGTCGACCTCGTCTACAACCGCTTCGGGCTTCACCAACCCAACGCCGCGATCCTCGTGCTGAAGGAGGATCTGAAGGAGGCCAAGCGGCTCTCCGGGAAGGTCCCGTGCGCGAACAGCGTGGTCCTCCAGGACGAGCAGGAGGAGGCGTTCTGCGAGGACATCCCGAAGAAGTTGCGTGCGGACGGCGACACGCGGGTCCTCCAGCCGCTGTCGCTGCGCGCCAACTTCGGCGACGTGATCGAGGTCGAGTTCCACAACGACCTCGACCGCCGCGCGTCGATCCACCAGACTGCGCTCCCCTACGAGGTCCGGGAGTCCGACGGGATGAACGTCGGGGAGAACCCCGACACGACGGTCGCGCCCGGCGACTCCATCACCTACCGCTGGGACGCCCGCCGCCTCGGGACGCACTTCTTCCTCGACGGGGCGAACCAGGCGTACGACAGCGCCGACGAGCCCCCCCAGAAGGCGAACCTTACCGCCCGCGGCCTGTTCGGCTCGGTCTCGGTCCTCCCGAAGGGGACGACCTGGACCGACCCGTACACGGGGAAGGAGACGCAGGGTCGCGTCCAGGCCGACGTCCACGTCCCCGAGGACGTCCCGGAGGAGGCCGTCGATCGCGGCTTCGTGCCGGGCCTGAGCTACCGGCAGATCCTCCTTCACTACCACACGCCGGAGGGGATCGTGACCCGGGACGGCGATCAGCTCACGTTCCCGGACAGCGACGAACCGCAGATGGTCCACGCCATCAACTACCGCGCGGACCCCACCGGCAACCGCATCCCGCCGCTCGACGACCCGATAGAGCGGGAGGCGTTCTACAACTCGTGGGTCCACGGCGACCCCGGCGGCGGCGACAACGCCTACCCGATGTACCTCGGCGACCCGGTCAAGACCGTCTCCGTCGGGGCGTCCATCGAGGAGAACCACGTCCACCACCTCCACGGCCACCGCTGGAAGGAGACGCCGCCGGACGAGCGGTCCGACACGATCGACTCACAGACGCTGGGGCTGGGCGCGGTGTACGACGAGCCGTTCACCACGGCGTTCGGGACGGCCGACGGATCGATCGAAGACCTGGAGACGGTCCGCCCGGACATGACCTTCGAGGAGGCGTTCCGGACCGGCGCAGGCGGCGCCCACGGGAGCCCCGGCGACTACCTGTTCCACTGCCACCTGTTCCCGCACTACGGCGAGGGGATGTGGGGGCTCGTGCGCGTGCTCGACAAGGAGCGAGAGGGATTACAGAAACTCCCGGACAACGACCCGCCCATCCCCGCCGACTCCGACGTCGAGGGGTTCCCGGAGTTCATCCCCGGCGAGTTCGGCGAGGCGCCGCCGTACCCGCCGTACGGCGCCGCGGGCCTCGACGACTTCCGCGACCCGGAACCCGACGAGGAGGATGCGCTCACCCGCAACGGCGACGATATCCTCCCGGGCGCCCCCTACACTGACCCCTGCGAACCCGACATCGAGGGGTTCGAACCCGACGTCCAGATCGAGGGAATGAAACGCGACTACACCATCGTGGCGCTCCCCGCGGACGTCGTCTACAACGACGACGGCCACCACGACCCCAACGGCATCGTCTACGTCCTGGAGAAGTACCGCGAGGTCGACCCGGACACGGGGAAGGTCCTCGTCGACGAGGACGTGAACGACGTCGAACTGATAAAGGAGGGGAAGCTGAACCCCGAGCCGCTGGTCGTCCGCGCGAACGTCGGCGACTGCGTCGACGTCACCTTCAAGAACGAGGTGACCGACGAGAACCTCGCGGCCATCCCGGCCGACAGGTTCCCGGAGGGCGACGACGACGCCTTGCCCGAGAGCGTCCCCGTCGAGGAGGGCGGCAAGTCGACCCACATCCACTTCGTCTCCTACGACGTGCTCGGCTCCGACTCGCTCGCCACCGGGTTCAACTACCGCCAGGACGCCCAGCCCGGCGAGAGGAACTTCTTCCGGTGGTTCGCCGACGAGGAGGGGACCATCTTCTTCCACGACCACATCACCGGCATCGAGGACGTGATGCACGGCTCGTTCTGCTCGCTCGTGGTCGAGCCGCCGAACTCGGAGTGGTTCGATCCCTACAGCGGCGACCCCGTTCGCAGCGGGACGCAGGCCATCATCGAGAACCCCGACGGCGAGGACTTCCGCGAGTTCGCGCTCGCCTACCACGACTTCGCCCAGCTCGTCGACCGCGACGGCGAACTCGTCAACGACGACGCGGAACACAACGAGAACGCGGGCGTGATGGGCATCAACTACCGGAACACGCCGTTCCACATCCGCGACGACTGCGACCCGGCGTACGTGTTCTCCTCGTTCGTCCACGGCGACCCGTCGACGCCGCTGCTCGAGACCTACGAGGGCGACCCGGTCCGGATCCGGCTCTGGATGGGCGCCTACGAGGAGCAGCACACCTTCCACGTCAACGGCCGCCACTTCGAGTCCGAGGGCAACCATCCGGAGGAGTCGACCTCCCAGATCCTCGGCACGTCCGAGGCGTTCACGCTCGACCTGAACCCCGAGGGCGATGGGATGGAGGGGGCGGACATGGACGCGTTCACCGAGCTGGGGAACCCGGCGGGGCTACCCGTCAGGGACCACCTGTACGGCTCCCCCATCATCGACGACCTCTGGGAGGGGATGTGGGGGATCCACCGGCGGTTCGGCGCGGCGACCGACCACCTCCAGCCCCTGCCGGACCGGGGGCTCCCGGACGAAGAGATCACCGAGGAGGAGCTGAAGGAGATGGGCCACCCGGCGCCGTTCGCCGACTTCGACTGGACGGAGTTCGGGCACCGGGCGAGGCTGCTGTACGACGACGACGACGACCGGGAGTTCCCGCCTGACAAGGACGAGCGGCAGAACGACGAGATCACGGGCGACCCGCCCGAGCGGGCGCCCGACCCGGGCGACCCGTGTCCCGACGACGCGCCGGTCCGCACGTTCGACGTCAGCGCCGTCGACGCCGAGATCGAGTACAACGACCACGGCGACCGGGACGAGTTCGGGGTCGTCTACACCCTCGACGAGCACGCCGACGACGTCCGCGACGGGGACTCCCCCGTCCCGCTCACGCTCTGGGCGAACCTGGGCGACTGCATCGAGGTCAACTTCACCAACCGCGTCGACCCCGACGAGTTCGAGGACCACGCCCACCCCGAGATGCGGACCGAGCACCCCTGGGACCGGTCGAAGCGGATGTCGATGCACGCGACGCACCTGGAGTACGACGTGCTAGGTTCGGACGGCGCGACGGTCGGGTTCAACTGGGACCAGACGGTCGCCCCCGGCGAGACGATCACCTACCGGTGGTTCGTCGACGAGGAGACGCCCAGTTCCATCTTCTGGGACTACGCGGACGTCCGGAGCACCCGCCACCACGGCGCCTACGGCAACGTCATCGCGACGCCCCCCGAGGCGGAGCTGGTCGACCCGAGGACCGCCGAGCCGACGCCGCAGGGGCTCTCCACGGAGGCCATGGTGAAGACCCCCGACGGTCCCGACCAGCGCCTGGTCAACCTGCTGTTCGCGGACGCGCAGTTCATCCTCAACGAGGACGACCCCGACGACTGCGTGGTGCCGCCGGGCCACGACGAGGAGGTCGACCCGGACGACCCGTGTAACCAACTCGGCGACCCCGAGGACCACGGCTACATGGCGATCAACTACCGCGCGGAACCGTTCGTCCGGCGGTTCGAGGAGGACGACGACCAGTACCAGGTGTACGACTCCGACGTCCACGGCGACCCCGCGACGCCGCTGCCGCGCGCGCTGCTCGGCGACCCGGTCAGCCTCGTGGTGGGCCAGGGCGCCGACAAGGCCCGCGGGATCTCGTTCCACCTCGCGGCCCACCAGTGGCCCCGCTTCGAGGACGTCGACGCGTCGCCCGAGATCGGCGTCGACGACCGCCACATCGTCGGGCGGTCCGACGAGCGCGACCTCCTCGACGACGCCGGCGGCCTCGCGGAGAGCGTCGGCGACCACATCTACCAGGAGATGAAACAGCGGCGGCGCCTCGAGGCCGGCGCCTGGGGCATCTTCCGGGTGCGCGAGGACCCCGAGGACTTTCGGACGCCGGTCCAGCCGCTCCCGGACCGGGCGACGGGCATCCCGGTCGACGAGCGGATCGGCTGGGTGACCGCCCGGGGCGACCTCACCGGCGACGGGACGAAGGATCTGGTCGTCCTCGTCCCGGACAGCGTCCGCGGGTCCGAGGACGCCTCGGCGCTGTACGTGTTCCTCGGCCCGGTCGACGAGAAGTCGATCACGGACCTGACCGGCGCCGACGTCGAAGTCGTCGGGACGCTCCACGACGACGAGCACGAGCACGGGACCGCCACGGTCCGGCTGAGCGACGACCTCGGGATCGACGACCTCGACACGCTTCTGGGGCTCGTCACCGACGCCACGGTCGCCGTCGGGAACTGCGACTCCCGGCGGAAGTCGGAGAACCCGCTCTCGAAGCTCGAGTTCGACGCGGGCGAGAAACGCTCGGGCGACGTCGACGTCACGCTCGCGCGCGGTGGCGACGGCGAGAGTCGCAAGGGCGACCGGAGCGAGGAGGTCGCCATCGACGTCACGGCCGCGGACGTCGACGAGGACGGCTCGCTCGAACTCGCGATCGACCTCGAGGACGGCCCCCGCGTCGTCGTCGACGGCTGCGAGTCGCTGTTCGGGTAGCGACCCCGAACCCCCTCCGTTCTCCCCGCGACCCGGGTGGCGGGCGGTCCGAACCGGAGTTCGGGTGATCTCCACGACGGGGCGGCGGACGGCCGCCGCGGACGACGGACCTCAGTCGTCGTCCGACACGCCCGATTCGACGACCCGCTCGGAGCCGGGCATCGAGACGCCGTCCTCCTCGCGGAGGAAGATCGGCCGCCGCTTCCCGAACGCGGTCATCATCGACGCGACGGCGATCAGCGTGACGAGCGCGAACGGGCCGCCGGTGATGATGGCGGCCGCCTGCAGCGCGTCGACGCCGCCGACGACCATGAGCAGGGAGGCGAGCGCGCCGATGAGGAAGCCCCAGACGACCCGGTTGATCGTCGAGGGCCTGTGGGCGCCGCCGGTGGTCAGCATCCCGAGCGCCAGCGTCGAGGAGTCCGCGGAGGTGACGAAGAACGTGGTCACGAGCACGAGGAACATGGCCGTCAGCAGGCCGCCGAGCGGGAGCGCCTCGAACAGCGGGTAGCCCGAGGCCGCCTCGCCGAGGTTGCCGACGACGCCGAGGATGTCCGCACGACCGTTCTGCTGGAGGAAGATGGCCGTCCCGCCCATCGTGGCGAACCACGGGATGGTGATGGCCGTCGAGGCGAGCACCCCGGTCACGGCCACCTGCCGCACCGTCCGGCCGCGGGAGATGCGCGCGATGAACAGGCCGACGAACGGCGTCCACGAGAACCACCAGGCCCAGTAGAACACCGTCCAGCCGCCGACCCAGGCGGCCACGCCGGCGCCCTCGGTGGCGCCCGCGCCGGTGTAGAAGCTCATCGAGATGAACTGGTTGACGTAGACGCCCAGCGCCTCGGTTCCGAGCGCCATGATGTACCGGGTCGGGCCGAGGAGGAACGTCGCGACCATCAGCACGACGAACAGGGCCATGTTGAAGTAGGACACCCGCCTGATGCCCCGCTCGACCCCGAGCGCGACCGAGAGGGTGAACGCGACCGTCAGCCCGGTGATCACGAGCACCGTCGTCAGGTCGCCCACCCCCGTTCCGGTCGTCCACTCGATGCCGACGAGGAACTGGCTCCCGACGAGCCCCAGCGTGGTCGCGACCCCGCCCAGCGTCGCGAACACCGCGAGGACGTCGATCACCTTGGCGAGGGGGCCGTCGAGGTTGTCGAGGCCGACCCACGGGGCGAGCACCGTCGAGATCCGCAGCGGCGCGTCGTAGCGGTACGCGTAGTAGGCGATCGGGATCCCCATCACGACGTAGGCGGTCCACGCGGAGATGCCCCAGTGGAAGAACGTGTACTGGATCGCGCCGACCGCCGCGCCGGGCGTCTGCGAGTCGGCGCCGATCAGGGGCGAGACCGTGTCGTAGTGGAAGATCGCCTCGGCGGGCCCCCAGAAGACGATGCCGGCGGCGATCCCCGCCGAGTACAGCATCGCGAAGTAGGCGGGGAAGGTGAACTCGGGTTCCTCGTTCTCCCCGCCGAGGGTGATGTTCCCCCAGGGCCCGAAGATGAGGAACGCGACGAAGACGACGAGGAGGAACATGGCGAGCAGGTACGCCCACCCGAACCCCGTCCACAGGAAGTCGTTGACGCCGTTCATGAGGTTCGCGGCCGCCTCGTCCCGGAAGACGAACGCCAGGACGGCCAGCAACGAGACGACGAAGCCGACGCCGAACACGACGTAGTCCAGTTCGTCCGTGAACTCCTCCCAGGCGCCCTCGGACGCGCTCATACGACCACCCTCCGGACGCGGTCATCCGTCATGTGAACATTACCCGTGAGAGCAATTAGCATATTCCTGTATAACGGTTGACCCCGAACTACGGAGGTGTTTATTTACGGAAGGGGCAATCCGCCCCGGTATCGGGGCAGGCGGACGGCGGTCGGCGCCGGGACGGTGGCGACCGGCGCTCCCGGCTCACCGGATCAGTTTGTCGCGCTCGGGGTCGAACAGCGGTTCCTCCCGGACGGTCGCCGGGTAGCGCTCGTTCCCGTACTCGACCTCGACGGACCGACCCGGGTCGGCGTACTCGGCGGGCAGGTAGGCGTAGACGATGCCGGCGTCGACGGTGTAGCCGTAGTCGGCCCGGCAGCCGTAGCCGAGCGCCTCGTCGCCGTCGAGCACCGGGTGGCCCGCGTCGACGACCGCCCCCTCCTCGTCGAGCGTGATCGGCACCAGCTTCCGGTCGACGCCGCGGTCCCGGGCCGAGAGGAGCGCCTCGCGGCCGAGGAACTCCGTGTCGAGGTCCACCGCGAAGCCGATGCCGGCCTCGTACGGGTCGTGCTCGGGAGTGAGGTCGCTCCCCCAGAGCCGGTAGCCCTTCTCCAGGCTCGTCGAGTCGAGCGCCGCCCACCCCATCGGCACGACGCCCTGTTCCTCGCCCGCCTCCCGGACGGCGTCCCACAGCCGCGCCCCGTACTCGGTCGGCGTGTAGATCTCCCAGCCCAGTTCGCCGGCGTACGACAGCCTGAGCATCGTGACCGGGAGGCCCCCGAGGTACGTCTCCTGCACCGAGTAGAACGGGAACGCGTCGTTCGAGAGGTCGGCCTCGACGACCGGGTCGAGCACGTTCCGCGCGTCGGGGCCCCAGACGCCGACGCCGGCCGTGTCCGAGTCGTGGACGGCGACCGAGACGGAGCCGTCGTCGGGGGCGTGCTCGCGGATCCAGCGGGAGTGCAGCGTCGCGGAACTGCCGCCGCCGGTGAACAGCAGGTAGCGGTCCTCGGCGAGTCGGCTGACCGTGAGGTCCGCGAGGACGCCGCCGTCCTCGTTGCACATCGCGGTGTAGCGCATCCGGCCGGGGGAGACGGCGACGTCGTTGGTCAGCAGCCCCTGGAGGAACGACTCGGCGCCCCGGCCGGCGACCTCGATCCCCGTGAAGGTGGTCATGTCGAACATCGCGACGCCGTCCCTGACCGCGAGGTGCTCGACGCCCTGTGCCTTCGACCAGTGCCGGCCGCGCCAGCCCGGGCGGCCCGGGACGTCGTACTCCGACAGGAGCTCCTCGTTGGACTCGTACCACTGCGGCACCTCCCAGCCGCCGCTGTCGTAGAACGCCGCCCCGAGGTCGTCCTGCCGGTCGTGGAACGGGCTGCGCCGGAGCCCCCGCTGGCCCGTCGGCTGCTCGCGCGGGTGGACGAGCTGGTACACCTCCCGGTACTGCTGGCCGCCGCGGCCGTAGGTGAACTCCCGGCTGCCCGCGTGGGGCTGGAACCGCGAGACGTGCGCGCCCGTCGCGTCGACCCGCTCGCCGTCGAGCCGCGGGACGCCCTCCTCCATCCAGTTGGCGACGACGCTGCCCGCGCCGCCCGACTGGGTCACCCAGACGGCGAGCGCCCACCAGAGCCCGTCCACGTCCTCGTCGGGGCCGAGGATCGGCATCCCGTCGGGGGTGAACGAGAACATCCCGTTGATCCGGGAGTCCCACCCGCAGTCCTCGAACGCCGGGACGAGTTCGCTCGCGGCGTCGCGGGCCGACCGGTCGTGGTCGGGGTGGGTGTTCTCGCGGAAGTGCTCGGCGGTGAACTCGCGGAGCGACGGGTACTCCAGCCCGAGATCCTCGAGCCGTTCGGGGCCGTGGATGTCGGCCGGGTCCACCAGCAGCGGTTCGTGGTTGTACGAGCCGACGCCGTACCGCTCGCCGTGCTGGCGGAAGTACAGCGAGTAGTCCTGGTGGCGGAGGATCGGCTGTTCGATCTCCCGATCCGCGCCCGCGAGTTGCTCGAACTCCTCGGAGACGAGGTACTGGTGGGCACACGGCACCAGCGGGACGTCCGTGCCGACCATGTCGCCGAACAGCGGGCCCCAGATGTTCGTCGCGAGCAGCAGGTCGTCGCACTCGACGCGGCCGCGGTCGGTGACGACGGCCGCGACCTCGCCGTCGTCGACCTCCACGTCGGTCACCTCGGTGTTCCCGACGAAGCGGTGGCCGGCCCGCTCACGGGCGCGCTCGGCCATCGTCTCTGAGGCGTCGACCGCGTGGGCCTTGCCGTCGGACGGGAGGTAGTAGCCGCCGTGGATCACGGACTCGTCGATCTGGGGGACGAACTCGGCGACCTCCTCCGGGGAGAGGAGCCGCCCGCCCGTCAGCCCGTGGGCCCGACCCCACTCGCGCTTGCGCTCGAGGAAGTCCATTCGGTCCTCGGTGTAGGCGACCTCGATCCCGCCGCTCGTCCGGAAGTCGCCGAAGCCGTCGTACAGATTCCGGGTGTAGGCGGCCATCCGCGACATCAGCCTGTTTCCGGTCGTCTGGAACACCAGCCCGGGCGCGTGGGAGGTCGAGCCGCCGGTCTCGTACAGCGGCCCCCGGTCGAGGACGAGGACGTCCTCCCGGCCGAGGCGGGCGAGGTGGTAGGCAGCGCTACAGCCCACACAGCCCGCGCCCACGACGACGGTTCCCGCCCGATCGGGGAGCGTGGTCCCTGTGCTCATGTAACACGAACCGATGGCGGCCCGGTCCCATATGTCCCCGCCTGAACTATCTGTGGGTTATAGAAGCGGCGGCGCTCGGGGGGACCCGAGGAGTCGACGAACGGCCGGGGGTTCGGTCGGGACGACGACGGGGGAGCCGTGTGGCGCGCGACGGCCGCGCCTCCGTGCGCGGCCGACGACGCGCGAGGGGCGAGCATCGCAGGCGAGCGACCGGAGGGAGCGAGCCGAGACGCGCAGGCGGTTGGGGAGGGTGAGGATGCGGTGGGTGGGACTGAAAGGGGCCGCGGCTGTCGGCGAAGGAACGGACCGCCAAGCACCGCAGCGACCGGAGGGAGCGAGGAGCGCAGCGGCCGTACCGAGTCGACAGCCGCGGGGGCTTTCGGGAACTGCTTGACGCCAAACGGACCGACCCAAGAGCCGAGTGCCACGAGGGCTTTCGGGCACCCCTCCACGACGACCCCACCGGCTTCGAAGCCGAAACCGAACTACTCGAACCGATCGAGCCCGAACATGTCGATCGGGTGCTCGCTCTCCCCGTCGACGGCGAGATCGGCGAGCACCTCGCCGACGACGCTGGCGAACTTGAAGCCGTGTCCCGAGAAGCCCGCGCCGACGGCGACCTGCGGGTGCTCCGGGAGGGTGTCGAGGACGAAGTGCTCGTCGGGGGAGTTCGTGAACATGCACGTGGCCAGCCGCATCGTCGGGCCGGCCCCCTCGGGGAAGTACTTCCCCGCGAAGTCGCGCAGGAGGAGTTCGTCCGCCCGCGACGGCTCCGTCTCGTGGTCGTCCGGGTCGACCCCCTCGCCGAGGTGGTGGTACTTCCCGAGTTTGAACCCGGGGACGTCGTAGACGGGGAGCCCGTAGAACCGTCCCTCGGGCGTCGCGAGGTTCCAGACGGGGAAGGCGTCGGGGTCGAACAGCGCCGGCGTCTCAGGCTGGAACCACGCGAGCACCTGCCGTTCGGGGACCGCGAGCCCGTCCAGCGCGTCCGCCAGTTTCGCGTTCCACGCGCCCGCGGCGAGCACGAGGCCGTCGGCGACGTACGTCCCCCGGTCCGTCCAGACCCGGACGCCGCCGTCGGGCGTCTCCGCCCAGTCGCGCACCGACTCGCGCGCCCTGATCTCCGCGCCGGCGGCCTGGGCGGCCCGGACGTGGCCGATTATCGCCTGCTCGGGGACGACGAACCCGCCGTCGGGCTGGTAGAGCGCCCGGTACTCCGCCGGGAGATCGTAGCCGGGGAACCGGTCGTTCACCTCCGCGCCCGTCAGCACCTCGTGGGGGATGTCGTGCTCCTCGCAGGAGCGGCGCGACCCCTCGAAGACCACGTCCCCCTGCGGCCCGGCGTCGACGGAGCCGGTCCGGTGGATGACGGGTCGGCCGGTCCGCTCGGCGAGGTCGTCCCAGAGGTCGTAGGCCCGCTCGACGAGCGGGATGTAGGAGGGGTGCTCGTAGTAGGCCCGGCGGATGATGCGCGTGATGCCGTGCGAGGAGCCGCGCGCGTGCGGGACGTCGTAGCGTTCGAGCCCCAGCACGTCGTGGCCCCGGTCGGCGAGGTGGAACGCCGTCGCGCTCCCCATCCCCCCCACGCCGACGACGACGACGTCGTACCGCTCGTCCGTCTCGTCCATGACCCGTGTCGGTTACTCGGCCCCGCTCTTGACGGTTCCCCACCATTATCTCGGACCCTTAAGGCGCGTCCGTCCGGCGGCGTCCCTCGGGACGGAAACCGCCCGACTCCGACGCGGTCGGTTCGGGTGGTACTTATAGGTGCGTAGCATTTCTGGTGAAGACTTACCCGGGAATCGTGGGATAGTGTAGCACATGACGCGATGGAACGACGGGTCCGACCGAGTCGAGGCCGTCAGCCCCGACATCACCGAGGAGACGAACGCGCTCCCGACGCGGTACTTCACCGACCCCGACGTGTGGGAGATGGAGAAGGAGAAGGTGTTCGGGACGTACTGGGTGTACGCGGGACACGTCAACTGCATCCCCGACACGGGCGACTTCTTCACCCGGACGGTCGGCGACAGGCAGGTCATCGTCCTCCGCGACCACGACGGGGAGGTGCGGTCGTTCTACAACGTCTGTGCCCACCGGGGCTCCGAGATGGTCGAGGACACGCCGATGACCGACCCGGGGAACGCGCGGCGCATCAAGTGCCCGTACCACCTGTGGACGTACGACCTCGACGGCGACCTCGCCAGCACGCCGCGGAGCTTCGAGCACGCCGGGATGAACGCGGACCTCGAGGACGAGGACGTGCGGGAACTCGACCCCGAGGCGAACGGGCTCAGGGACGTCGCCACCGAGCGCATCGGGCCGTTCGTGTTCGTCAACTTCGACGACGACCCCCTCCCGCTCGCCGAACAGGCGGCGGGGCTGAAGGAGGAACTGGAGGCGCTCCCGCTCGGCGAGTACGAGCACGCCCGCCGCATCGTCTCGGAGGTCGAGTGCAACTGGAAGACGTTCGGCGGCAACTACTCGGAGTGCGACCACTGCCAGGCGAACCACCAGGACTGGATCGAGGGCATCTCGTTGAACGAGTCGGAGCTGGAGGTGAACGACTACTATTGGGTGCTCCACTACACGCACGCGGAGGACGTCGACGACGAGCTCCGCATCCACGACGAGCACGAGGCCAAGTTCTACTACTTCTGGCCCAACTTCACCGTCAACATGTACGGCACCGCCGACGGCTACGGGACGTACATCATCGACCCCATCGACGAGGGGCGGTTCCAGCTCGTCGCGGACTACTTCTTCGAGAGCGCCGAGTTGAGCGAGGAGGAGGAGGAGTTCGTCCGCACGAGCAGGCAGCTCCAGGAGGAGGACTTCGAGCTGGTGGAACGGCAGTACCGCGGCCAGAACGCCGGCGCGCTCGGGCAGGCACAGCTCGGACCGAACGAGCACACGCTCCACCGGTTCCACCGGCTGGCACAGGAGGCGTACGACGCCTAGGGGAGGACGGGATGAGCGAGCGAAACGAGCGGAACGGGCGAGGCGGGCCGGCGTTCGTCGCCGGGTGTCCCTCGTGTGACACCCGCGTGGCGACCGACGAGCCCAACGAGGTCGTCGCGTTCCAGCGCCGCCATCGCGCGATCACGGGCCACGACGCCGAGATGGAGCGGGCCGAACTATCCGTCGACGGCGTTCCCGAAGAGGGGGGCGTGGAGGCGGTCGTCCGCGCCATCCAGCCGTCGTTCGATCGGGGGGTCCCGCTCGGCGTCGTCGCGGCGGCGATGAGCCGGCGGGGGGCCACCGTGGGGGAGACGCTCGAGGCGGTCCACGAGGCCCGGATGCGAGGGGCGCTGTACGAACCGCGCGACGACCACCTCGGCGCGGTCTAGCCAGTCGCCGCTTCGGCGCTCGGAACCGCGGCGGCCACCCCGGCGCTGGTCAGTCCTCGTCCTCGATCAGCATCGTCTCGACGAGTTCGGCGGACCCGCGTCGAATGCGCCCGCCGACGGCGGTCGGCGAGATGTCGAGCAGTTCCGCGACGTCCGACAGCGATGCCCCCCGCGGCTCGTCGAAGTAGCCCTCCTCGTAGGCAGTCACCAGCGCGGTCCGCTGGGCCGACGTGAGGTTGGTCGGCCGCCCCTCCGTCCACCCCTCCCGGCGGTACATCTGGGCCAGGTCGAACGAGATCCCCTCCTCCTCGCAGTACTCCCAGAGTTCGGCGAGCGTCTCCCGGTCGGGGAACTGGAGCCGGATCCGCCACCCGTGGGAGGTGCTCGTGGACTCGAGCGTCAGCCCGCCGAGTTCCACGGTCTTCGGCGAGACGAGTTTCGTCCCCGGGCCGTGACGCATCCGGTAGATCCGGGCGGAGTCGGACGAGGAGACGTGGCTCCACTCGCTCACCGTGTGGTCGTCCTCGAGCGCCGCGTCGAACGACTCGTCCGCGTCCTCGACGAGGAAGAAGAACATGCCCGTCCGCGGGTCGGTCGCCGACTGCGGGATGACCGTGATGGACGCCTCCGGGCAGGCGCGGATCGTCGGCGTCAGCGCGAGGTCGGGGTGGGAGACGTCGCCGACCGCGATGAGGCTCACGGCCGAACCCTCCCGCCACGGTCCGTCCCCGACGCGCGGCGCGCGCGAGCACCCGTCCCCGACGACCGCGCCGCGGGACGCCGTGAAACCGAACCCGACGCGCGATACCCTCGTTGAGACATACGAGTGTCATGGGAAACGGGCCATTTCAAGGTTCCCGCGATAGAGGTCGATTAACGGACGGGTTCGAGGCGCCGACGGCACGCCGCGGTTCCGAGCCGCCACGGCCGCTCGAAACGCCGCGCGCCGGTCGCGCTCGCCGGGGCGACCCGCAAACGAAACCGGGAAACGCCCCGCCGCCCCACAGCCGCCAATGCTCACCTTCGTCGGCCTCGGCCTCTACGACGAGCGCTCCGTCACCGTCGAGGGACGGGAGGCGCTCCGGGCGGCGGATCGGGTCTTCGCGGAGTTCTACACCAGCCGGCTGGTCGGCGCGAGCGTCGCCGACCTGGAGGCGTACCACGGCGTCGGGATCGAGGTGCGCGACCGGGCGGGCGTCGAGCGGGATCCCGAGCCGATCCTCGAGGCCGCCGAGTCCGCCGACGTCGCGTTCCTGACCGCCGGCGACACGATGATCTCGACGACCCACGTCGACCTCCGGATGCGGGCCGCCGAGCGCGGCGTCGACACGCGGGTGATCCACGGCGTCACCGCCCAGTCGGCCGCATCCTCGCTGACCGGCCTCCAGAACTATCGCTTCGGGAAGGCGGTAACGCTCCCGTTCCCGTACGCCCACGGCGCCGAGGGGCTCCCCGCGAGCGTCGTGGACGGCATCGAGGACAACCGCGAGCGGGGGCTCCACACGCTCGTGTATCTGGACATCAAGGTCGCCGGCTCCTCGCCCGCAGGGCCCGCCGAGGGCGAACCGGACGAGTTCATGACCGCGAGCGAGGCCGCGGGGATGCTCGCGGCCGACTGGGACCCCGACGCGATCGGCGTCGCGATCGCGCGCGCGGGCAGCCCGGACCCCGTCGTCGCCGCCGACACCCTCGCGACGCTCTCGGAGCGGGACTTCGGCGCGCCGCTGCACATGCTGGTGGTGCCGGGCGAGGTCCACCACCTCGAGGCCGACGCGCTGGCGACGCTCGCGGGCTGTCCGGCCGACGTCCTCCCGGAGTTCTGATCCGGTACGAAGCGGAGGGGAGCGGACGGGTTACAGCCGCCCCGACTCCGACCCGCCAGCGGGTTCGGCCGGCAGATCGACCGAGCCGTGGAGGTCGTACTCCTCGTCGGTGACGAGATACAGCACGTCCTCGACGACCGTCAGCAGTTCGGGGAGTTCCCTGACCACGAGGTAGGTGATGCCGACGAGCGCGACGACCGCGAGCACCTGGCTGATGACCCGGTCCGAGAGGAAAAAGGACACCATGTACGGGTCGGAGGAGCCGAACAGGAACAGCACCTCGTCGACGAACACCTGGAGGTACTGCTTCCCGAAGGCGATGCCGATGAACGTCGTGCGCAGCAGGTTCAGCGCCCAGATGGTCGGGATGGAGACGGCGAGCGCCCGGAGCTTTCGGGGGAGGGGGGCGCGCACGGCGGAGATGAGCCCCACGAAGATGGCCATGCTCCCCAGCCCGGTGCACGCGAGCACGATCTCGAAGACGAGTTCGTGGCCGCCCCCGGTCGTGAACCGGTAGGCGTTCGCGTAGCCGAGGACGGGCCCCTCCACGAGTTCGGGGTGGTAGCCGAGCAGTTCGATGAGCGCGCCGGTCTGGACGGTGACCGCCCGAATGAGCAGTTCCTTCGGGGCCGGGAACGTGGTCCCGAACAGCGAGACGGGCGGGACGGTCTCGAACGGGAGGTACACCAGCCCCATCCAGCCGACCGACCGGGAGAGGACGAACAGCGAGTCGCGACCCGTCAGGAGCAGTTTCGCGACCGACAGGCAGGCGGGCACGGCCGCCAGCGCGAGGATCCCCTCGACGTAGCTCTTCTGCTCGAACGCGAAGTGGGGGAACAGCACGAGCCAGAAGGCGGCGAACAGCGCCCACGCGCCGGCGACGACCGCGCGGCCCGTCCGCTCGTGGCCCGCCGGCAACCGACCCGAGCGGGCGGCCCACTCGACGCCGGCGCCGCCGAGGAACGCGAGCACGACGACCCAGGCGAACGCGTCGGTGTAGCCGTTGGGGGCCGCGAGGACGGCCTCGCGGGCGGGGGCGAACGCGCTCCCGACGGCGCTCTGCATGTGCGGGGGATGGCCCGGGTCCGGTAAAGCCCTTGTCCTGTCGGGCGGTTCGAGGGCGGCCGCGACGCGGCGGTGACGGCTTCAACGAGCGCGTTCAGCGGGGCTAAGTCGTGACTTCGACCGGTCGTCAGTAGGCGATCCGTAACGGAAACGGCTCGAGGGCGGTCCCGCCGCTCGCCGGTGGAGCGCGTCGAAAGAATGGGTCCGCAGTTCCGCGTGAAGCGGAAGCGGTGACCGGTTCCGCCGGTCAGTCGTGGTTCGCGTTAGTCGCGACGGACCGCGACGAGCGCGGCGCCGATCAGCGCGATGAGAGCCAGCACGGCCGTGAAGCCGGGCGTGGTCGTCTCGGTCGGCGTGTCGTCGCCACCGTTACCGTCGCCCTCGGTAGGCGTGGCGGTTTCCGTCGGCGTGCCGTCGTCGGTCGTCGGCGTGCCGTCGTCGGTCGTCGGCGTGCCGTCGTCCGTGCCCGGCGTGGACGTGCCGACAGACTCGACGATGTTGCCGTCGGCAGCGTCGATGTCAGCGAACGTGTTGCGGGCGCTCACTTCGAACGTGTCGCCAGCAGCGTTGTCGCTGAGGTCGAACGTACCCGAGAAGGTACCGTCAGCGTTGACGACGTTGTCGGAGGCGGTCTCGATGAACCGCGGCTCCGTGTCGTCAGTCGACTGGATCCGGATGCTGATCTCGCTACCGGGTGCGATGTTGGTCTCGCCCGTGACTTCAGCCTCTTCGGAGGCCGTCACGTTCGTCGGGTCCTCGAAGGAGCCCGTCGCCTCTTCGTAGGCGAACGAACTGTTCACCGATTCGAAGTCGTCCGAGTCAGCAGCGATACTGTTGCCGTCGCCTTCATCAACGTCGAGGAGTTTGGCGTCCTGGACGTCAAGCGTGGCGGTGAACTCGTCACCGGCCTCGAACTCGTCATCCGTGTCCTCGAACTCCACGTTGGAGTCCTCGGGGTTGAAGACGATGTAGTACTCGTCGTTCTCCCCGTCAGCGATGAGCGAGAACGCGCTCGTACTCTGGCTCACGTTGACTTCCTTCGCGTCCGCGTTGTTGCCGACAGTGCCCTCGGTCTGAACGATGCTCAGACCAAGCGAGTTGTCGTCACCCAGCGCGCTACGGAAGTCGCTGGTCGAGACGGAGCCATCGGTACCCGAGAGGAGGCCCTCGAGACCCGAGGCGGACACCTGCATGATGAGGGTGTCAGCGTTCCCATCTTCGTCACCAGCGACAAAGTCGGTCTCCGTGACGAGATCGTTCTCGAGTGCGCTCGAGAGTGCGCTGGCCTGCTCGTCGTCCTCGTTCAGGAGGTCGTCCGCGTTGTCCTCGCTCGCGCGCCAGAGGTTCATCTCGTCGGTCGAGCGCTCATCAAGCACGAGCGTGGCGAGGTCGGTTTCATCGTCCATCGCGTCGTCGACGTCAGCATCGCTGTTAGCTTCGGTCGGGCTGACGCGGATGTCGTAGTCACCGTCATCGAGGAGGTTGCCGTTCAAGGACTCTTCGCCCGTCACATTGACGGAGTCGTCGTCGCTCACAGCAGTGACGACGTTGTCAGAGTCCTGACCAGCCAGGTAGGTGTTGTACCGGACGGTCACTTCGCCGTCGGCGTCGTCGGAGTCACCGTCACCGTCGTCGACGGTGAAGTTCAGCTGGTAGTTGTCGTTCTCAAGGTCGCCGATGACGACCGTCCCAGTAGTAACTTCGTCGAGTTCGATAGTGAACTCGGCGATGTCACCCTGCTGCTGTTCAACCGTAGAGTTGACGATGGTGGCGTCACCCTCGCCGGCCTCGGTCACGTTGATCGTGTCCGTAGCCTCGGCGCTGGTGTCAGCCGACTCGAAGGTGAACTCGTATTCACCCGTGTCGATGTCGGTGTTGTTGAAGTCCGCTTCGTAGGTGCCGTCCGTGACACCCGCAAGCCGGACACTATCCTCGTCCTCGGTGGACACATCGTCGAAGCCAGTTTCCTGCTCGAACAGTGCCGCGAGGTCCTCCGCATCGAGGCCGTCAGCGGAGACGATGATGTCGTAGGACGCACGCGAGGAGTCGAACTCGACGTCGACCTGATCGTCGGACTGAACTTCGTCAGCCGCGAACTCAGCCGACCAGGTCTGGTCGGCAACCTCGAACGAAACCGTTCCGTCCTGGTTGTTACCCTGAAGTTCGTAGTTTCCGCTGTCGAGTTCCGAGGAGTCGAACTCAATGACGCCGTTGTCGTCGACGTTCAGCGACTCGACAGTCGTGGTGTCATCACCATCAACGCTCCGGAGGGTGACACTGTCGTTGCCGGTGAAGTCTTCGACAGCAACGGACTCGCCCCACAGGACCGACCCGTCGAGTTCGCTGATAGTCATGAACCGGTCAGCGTCGTACTCGTCCGAAGTCGAGTCGGTGACAGTCAGCGTTCCTGTGGTCTCAGCCCACCCGCTCTCGGTAACATCAGAATCGGCGGTGGGTTCATCCGCCTCACTCGTATTACCGTGAGCGGCGTAGACATTGTAGTCACCCTCAGAGAGGGAACTCACATCGACACCGTTGAAGTCGGTTGTCGTTGTGTTATCAGCAGCAGCGGAGGCGTAAATGTCCGTGCTACTGTTGTACGTACCGTCACCATCGACATCGATGACGTATGCTGCAGTTGCACTCGCCGTACTATCGTGGTCGACGGAGATATCCGTCGAGCCACCGTTGTTAAGATCCGCATCAGTTGCGGATACGCCGGTAGCGGCCGCAGCCGCCGACCCCGCAAACGCCACGGTCCCAGCGAAGACGCTGAAGACCATGAGCGCTGCAAGGAACAGCGCGCGTGCCTTGTCTGTATAGTCGTTTGTCATGATTGTCTGTTTTCGGTTGGCGACTTCTCCGTTCGCCCGTGCCTCCGACCGCCCGCGAGGCGGACTCGGCCTGGGATACTTGGTAGGGTCACCGTCGGGTAGGGGTAAGGGAATCATTCAACGCTCGTTATAAATGTCTTGTGGTGAAACGAGCGGCGGGACAACGCTTCACACACCCGATATCGGGCCGTTGAGCGCTTCTCGCCGATTCCTGCCGTAAGTACTTTGTGGGCGAGTCGGTTCGAACGTGGCGTTCGGATGCGAGCGAGATGGATACCACCCTACCGCGACGTAGGGGTACCTTACGAGTGCCGATCCGGCGGATAGCGGGCCGTCCGGTCGAGCGTCTCGACGGCGGCCGACCGTTCCGCGACGCTACCGATCCCGCAGCACCGACTCGCCGGGCGTCGTCGTCGCGCCAGTGCCGAGTTTCACGCCGGCGTTGAGGTTCGTGTCGATGGCGGTCTTGACGTCGTCGCCACAGACCACGCCGAACTTCCGGCGGCCCGTCGAGACCGCGCCGCCGTTCACTCGGAGCCGGACCGCCTCGCCGTCGTGGCGGAGGTTCGCCACCGTCGTCCCGGCGCCGAAGTTCACGTCCCGCCCGAGCAGGCTGTCCCCGACGTACGAGAGGTGTCCGGCCGTCGCGCCCGCCATGAGCACGCTGTTTTTCACCTCGACCGAGTGGCCCACCTTCGACCCTGACTCCAGCAGCGTCGACCCGCGGACGTAGGCGTTCGGCCCGACGTTCGCGCCCGACCGAACCAGCGCCGGCCCCTCGATCACCACGCCCGCGTCCACCGACGCGCCCTCCTCGACGACCACGGCGCCGCGCAGGTCGGCGTCCCCGTGGACCTCCCCGCGGACGTCGCGCTCCAGTTCGCTCAGCTTCCACTCGTTCGCCTCGAGCAGTTCCCAGGGCCGCCCGACGTCGAGCCAGCGGTCGAAGGGGACGGCACGAACGTCCGTCCGCTCGCACGCACGCGTGAGGACGTCGGTCAGTTCTAGCTCCCCGCGTTCGCTCTCCTCCACGTCGAGCCAGTCCTGGGCCGCGCCCGGGAAGACGTACGCCCCGGTGTTGATCAGGTCCGAGGGCGGGTCGGCCGGCTTCTCGGTGACGCCGGTCGCGACCGTCTCGTCCCCGCGCTCCTCGGTGTGGAGGACCCCGTAGTCCCCGGGGTTGTCGACGCGGTAGGAGCCGACCGCGGGCGCGACGTCGTACAGCGTCGAGAGCGACCGCTCGTCGTACAGCGCGTCGCCGTTCAGCACCGCGAACGGTCCCGGGTCGAGGCGCGGCGCCGCCGTCCGGACCGCGTCGGCCGTGCCGCGCTGCTCGGGCTGCTCGACGTACTCGACGGGCACGCCGCGGAACTCGTCCCCGAACTGCTCGCGCACCGGCGCCGCCTCGTAGCCGACGACGACGACCAGGCGGGAGGCCCCGGCCGCGACGGCGGCCGCGGCGGCGTGGGCCACCAGCGGCCGCCCCGCGACGGGGAGCATCGGCTTGGGCCGTTCCGCCGTCAGCGGTCGCATTCGGGTGCCTTCGCCCGCTGCGAGGAGCACTGTTTGCATGCACGCATGGCCGTGGCGAACCCCCTAAGCGGTTGCGGCCCCGGGCGGACCGCCCGACTGAGCCGGAGTCGCCGGCCGCGTCCCGCCGTCGTCGGTCACCCCTCGTTCGCGTCCACCGGCTCGAACAGCGGGTCGAACTCCTCGGGAATCTGACCCCGCACCCGGTTCATCTCGTTTCCCGGGGTCACCTCCCCACGAGCGCGAGCACGACCTTCGCGTGGTAGACCGCGTCCGAGCGCTCGACCTCCTCCCGCTCCGCCACGCGGTCCGCGATCTCGTCGAAGCCGAAGCGCTGGCCCGCCTCCCCGAGGAACCGGTCGACCTCCATGGGGAGGGGGCTCGCGAGGTCGTCGGCCGCCCCCTCGGTGGTCCGCTCGCCCAGCGTCGAGAGCGTGGCCCGGGCCGCCCGAACCGCCCGGCCCCCCTCCGCGAGTTCCAGCCGATGCTGGAGCTGCCCGACGAACTCGCTGGAGTTCGTCGATCAGGCCGACTCGTGGACGGGGAACGCTATCTCGACGGTCGCCTTGTACTCCGTGATCCCGCCGTCCTCGACGCTCGCGGTCCAGTCCTCCACCTCGACGCCGTGGATGTCGTCGACCGTCTCGCTCGCCTCCGCGACGGCCTGCCGGGCGGCGTCCTCCCACGATTCGTTCGACGTTCCGAGCACCTTGATGATTTTCACTACCGTCATCGTGCTGGGTGACGGCCCGGCGAGGCATTGGTATACAGTGCGTAGTGCGACTCCCAGCGGGGACGGGTCGGTTAGGCGTCGACGACGGCCACGTAGGGGCCCCCTACGGACGCGCCCGTCCGGCGACCCGGTCCGCGGCCCGATATACGGAATCCGTTCCCGATATACACGAAAAGTTTTATTCTCGCCCCCGCCGTCCTCGTACGCGACTCGGTATCATGCAACGCGACATCTTCGAGGCGAGCGAGTACGAGCGCCGGATCGAACGGACGCGCGAGCGGATGCACGAGCGGGACCTCGACGCCGTCGTCGTCTCCGACCCGGCGAACATGAACTACCTGTCGGGGTACGACGGCTGGTCGTTCTACGTCCACCAGGCGGTCGTGCTCACCGCGGAGGGCGACGAACCGGTGTGGGTCGGCCGCGAGATGGACGCGAACGGCGCGCGCGCGACGACCTGGCTCTCCGAGGAGAACATCAGGTCGTACAGCGACGACCACGTCCACTCGCCGCACGACCTCCACCCGATGGACTTCCTCGCGGACGTGCTGGCGGACCTCGACGTCGACGGCGGCCGGATCGGGCTGGAGATGGACGCGTACTACTTCACGGCGAAGTCCTACACCCGGCTCGGGTCGAACCTCCCCGAGGCGGAGTTTGAGGACACGACCCTGCTCGTGAACTGGGCACGGGTGAAGAAGTCGGAGCGCGAACTGGAGTACATGCGCGAGGCCGCCCGCATCTCCGAGGAGGCGATGGTCGCCGGACTGGACGCGATCGGGGCGGGGGTCCCCGAGTACGAGGCCGCCGCCACCATCTACGACGCGCTCATCACCGGCACCGACGGGTACGGCGGCGACTACCCCTCCATCGTCCCGCTGATGCCCTCCGGGGACCACACGGGGACGCCCCACCTCACCTGGACCGACCGGGAGTTCGAGGACGGCGACCCGGTGATCATCGAGCTGTCGGGCTGTCGACACCGGTACCACTCCCCGCTCGCGCGAACCACCTTCGTCGGCGACCCGCCGGCCGAGATCGAACGCACCGCCGACGTCGTCGTCGAGGGGATCGAGGCCGCGCTCGACGCCGCCGAACCGGGCGTCACCTGCGAGGCCGTCGAGAAGGCGTGGCGCGACACCATCGCGAAGTACGACGTCGAGAAGGAGGACCGCATCGGCTACTCGATGGGGCTGGGCTACCCGCCGGACTGGGGCGAACACACCGCGAGCATCCGGCCGGGCGACGGGACGGTGCTCGAGGAGGACATGACGTTCCACATGATCCCCGGCATCTGGGGCGACGACTTCGGGGTCGAGATCAGCGAGACGTTCCACGTCACCGCCGACGGCGCGGAGACGCTCGCGGAGTTCCCCCGTCGGCTGTTCACGGCGTAGCCCCGCGTGGCCCCGCGCCGAGGCGGGCCGGGGCCCGCCCGAAGCGTCCGTAGCGGCCCCGCCCGGATCGGACCGGCAAGGCGGACACGGCGGACCGGCGGGCCTAGAAGTCCCCGGCGACGATCGATGCGACGCGTTCGTAGTCGAACAGGCGATCGGCCTCCCCCGTGGCGGACTCGAAGCCGTTCCACTCGCCGAACGCGTCGGGGTAGAACTGCTTTGCGGCCGCCTCGGTCTGGAACAGGTTGATAATCGGTCCCTGATACGACGTGCCGCCCCTGTAGAGCCGGCCGTTCTCGACCGCCGTCAGCTTCCGTCCGACCGGATCCTCGCTCATCCGCCGTATCCGGCGTTCGAACTCCTCGGTCGAGACGTGGGAGAACCCGTACTGGAAGAGGAGCGCGTCGGGGTCGACTTCGAGGAGCTTCTCGTAGTCCCACTCCCCGTAGCTCCCCTCCATGTGGTCGTCGAACGCGCCCCGCATCCCGAGATCGCGATACTGCTTGTGTCCGTTCCCGTCGTGAACCGGGTAGGCGTAGAACGCCCCGTCCTCGAAATCGGAGTTGATCGACAGGAGCCCGACGGTCGGTCGCTCGTCCACCGGCGGGAGGTTCGACCGGATCGTCGAGCGCAGGTCGTCGTGAACGCGTTCGAACGCCTCGTACCGCTCCCGCTCGTCGAACACCTCGGCGATCGTCTCGAAGGCGTCGTACAGCGAGTAGTAGGCGTAGTCGTGCCAGTCCTCGTCGCGGCGGCGGATCGAGTTCCCGATGATCGGCCCGACGTCTCGCTCGATCGCCCCGTGGTCGTCCGCGTCCCAGTCGTCCGCGAGGCGGCTGATGAAGTTCGGGTCCATCAGATGGACGTCGCAGTCCATCTCGTAGAACGCCTCCTTGTCGAGGCCGCCCCCCGCGAAGAGTTGCGGGACGTCGTCGAAGGAGACGTCGACGCCGGGGAGGCGTTCGTAGAACGCCGTCGGCCAGTTCTCCGTGAAGACGAGCCCGCGGAGTCCGTCGAGTCGGCCGAGTGCGATGGCCATGTCGCCGTAGGTGCTGAAGTACGCCATCCACGTTTCGGGCGTCCCCTCGAAGGAGACCTCGCCCATCGGCTCCATCGTGACGGAGAATGGGCCGCGTTCGTCGGCGTCCGGCTCGGGTGACGCCGGGTCCCCCGCGTTCGGTGACGGCTCTCCCGCGTCCGTCCCCGTCGGCGTGGACTCCGACCCGGAACCACCCGTACAGCCGGCGAGCAGCGTTCCGCCGAACAGTGCGCCGCCGTACGTCACGTACTCGCGCCGCGTGGGCGCTTCGCGCCCCTCGATGTCTCGGGTCACGAATTTAGGCCCGCCTAAAGAATACAAAGTCCTTGCGGTTTTTTGGTCGGCCAAAACCGGGGGCGTCGCGCGTCGGGGCCCCGATCAGTCGTCCGCGAGGCCGGCGACGACGTTTCGCAACCCGCCGTCCCCGTCGAGCGCGACGACGTTGTCGGCGACGATGTCCGCCAGTCGGTCCCAGTGGTTCGGCGTGTGACCCCCGGTGTGGGGCGTGAGGAGGCAGTTCTCCAGGTCCCACAGCGGGTGCTCGCCCGGGAGCGGTTCGGGGTCGGTCACGTCGAGTGCGGCGCCGCGGATCGCGTTCGACTGGAGCGCCGCCACGAGCGCGTCGGTGTCGACGATGCCGCCCCGGGCGGCGTTGACGAGGACCGCGTGCGGCGGCAGCGTCGCGAACTCGGCATCCCCCACGAGCCCGCGGGTGAGGTCGTTCAGGGGGGACGCGATCACGACGTAGTCGCTACGGGCGAACGCCTCGTGGATCTCGTCCCCGTCGAACCCGACCACCTCGTCGGTCGGCCCGCCCTTCTCGGGCGTGTAGCGCACCCCGATGGTCTCCACCTCGAACCCGTCGAGCCGTTGGACGATCGCCTGTCCGATGGAGCCCAGTCCGACGACGGTGACGGTGCTGTCGGCGAACTCGTGGGACTGGAAGTGGCGCCACTCCCCGTTCTCCTTCCGGCGCCACCCCTCGTGGAGCCGACGGGCGAACACCAGCATGTTTCCGATGGACTGCTCGGCGATGCCCGGCGCGTGGATGCCGCCGGCGTTCGTGACGACGACGCCCCGGTCGACCAGTGCGGAGGTCGGCAGATGGTCGGTCCCCGCGAACGTGCAGGCGAACAGTTCCAGCCGTTCCGCCCCCGCGAGCAGGTCCTCGTCGATGCCCTTTCCGGTGACGACCCGGGCGTCCCGGACGAGTTCCCGCTCGGCCCGCGGCGTCCGCGCGAGTTCGACGCGGCGGTCGGGGAGCCGTTCCCGCAGGGTCTCGGCGTACGATTCCATCGACAACCCCTCGGTTCCCTCCCGGAGGACGACGACGTCTGGATGTTCCGACATGTGGTTGCTCCCGCGTCCCGGCGACGCGTATCTTGCGGTTCGCGGGGTCGTCCCTTATCGCTTATGTGTATTTGACATACACGAGAACTGTGTACAGTTAAGTCGATGGACGTGCCATGGACGCCCATGTCATCGGTTCGTGACCGCCTCGCCTCGCTCCGTCGCGACCTCCACCGCCACCCCGAACCGGCGTGGCGCGAGTTCCACACGACCAGCCGACTCGTCGAGGAGCTCCGCGCGATCGACCCCGACGGAATCGCGGTCGGACCGGAGGCGTACGACCCGGCGGACCGGATGGCCGTCCCCGACGACGACGCGTTCGAGCCGTGGGTCGAACGTGCGCGCGACCGCGGCGCCGACGGGGAACTGCTCGACCTGATGGCCGGCGGGAACACCGGCGCGGTCGCCTGGCTCGACCGCGGGGAGGGGCCGGTCGTCGGCCTCCGCGTCGACGTCGACGGCCTGTTCATCGAGGAATCGACCGACGGGGACCACGCCCCGGTCGCGGGGGGCTTCCGCTCCGAGGTCGACGGGACGATGCACGCCTGCGGCCACGACGCCCACATGACGTGGGGGCTCGCCGTCCTCGAGACGATCCGCGACAGCGACTTCGCGGGTCGGTTCGTCGTCTTCTTCCAGCCGGCCGAGGAGACGGGCGGCGGCGGGTGCCCGATGGCGAAGAGCCGGTTCGCGGACGACCTCGACTACCTGCTCGCGGTCCACGTCGGCCTCGACCACCCGACCGGCCGGGTGGTCGCCGGCATCCGGAAGCCGCTCGCCATGTGCCACGTCGACGCGACGATCCGGGGCACCTCCGCCCACGCGGGGAAGGCGCCCAACGAGGGGGCGAACGCCATGCAGGCGCTCGGCACCGCGATCGAGAACGTCTACGCGATCCCGCGCCACGCGGACGGGATGACCCGGGTCAACGTCGGCCGCGCGGAGGCGGGGACGGCGAGCAACGTGATCGCCGAGCGGGCCCACCTCGAGGCGGAGGCCCGCGGCGAGACGACCGAACTGATGGAGTTCACGAAGCGGGCGCTCCGGCGACGGCTCCGGACGGCCGCCGAGATGCACGGCTGCGAGGCGGCCGTCGACGTCGTCAGCGAGTCGCCCCGGGCGGACAGCGACCCGGAACTCGTCGAGTTGATCGGCGACGTCGCGGGCGGCGTCGCGGGCGTCGAGGAGGTCGTCCCGACCGCCGACTTCGGCGCGAGCGAGGACGCGACGTTCCTGATGCAGCGCGTCCAGCGGAACGGCGGGCTGGCGTCGTACCTGATCGTCGGGACGGACCACCCGACGAGCCACCACACGCCGACGTTCGACGTGGACGAGCGCAGCCTCCCCATCGGCGTCGACGTCCTCGCGGACGCCGTGCTAGCGCTCGCCGAACGGGAACCACGGCGGCAACCGGCTGGAGGCCGGGCCGGGGGCGGGACCGGAGACGGCGGTCGGGAATCGTGAACGGGAACGACCGGGGGGAAGGGGACGGGTGGCCCGCCGCCGACGACGTCGTCTCGCTCGCCGACGTCCGGGCGGCCCGGGGCCGCCTCGAGGGGGTCGTCCACCGCACGCCGCTGGACACCTCCCGGACGCTCGCGGACCTGAGCGGCGCCGCCTCCGTCGGCCTGAAACTGGAGAACGTACAGCGGACGGGGTCGTTCAAGATACGCGGGGCGTACAACCGGATGGCGGGGCTCTCGGACGCCGAGCGGGAAGCCGGCGTCGTCGCCGCGAGCGCCGGCAACCACGCCCAGGGCGTCGCGCTCGCCGGGCGGCTGCTCGACGTCGACGCGACGGTCGTCGTCCCCGAGGTGACGCCCGCAGCGAAGGTCGAGGCGACCCGGGGCTACGGCGCGGAGGTGGTCGTCGAGGGCGACATCTACGAGCGGTCCTACGAGCGCGCGCTCGAAATCGCCGAGGAGTCGGGCCGGGCGTTCGTCCACCCGTTCGACGACGCGGCGGTGATCGCCGGCCAGGGGACCGCCGGACTCGAACTCGCGGAACAGTACCCCGACCTCGACACGGTGGTCGTTCCCATCGGCGGCGGCGGGCTGATCTCGGGGGTCGCGACGGCGATGGGGGCGCTCGACGACGACGTCCGCGTCGTCGGCGTCCAGCCCGAGGGGGCGCTCCACGCGAAGCCGTCGCTCGCGGCCGACCGCATCCGCGAGCTCCCGGACGTCGACACCGTCGCGGAGGGGATCGCCGACACGCGCATGCTGGAGTCGACGTTCGCCGTCGCGCGCGAGCGCGTGGACGAGGTGGTCGCCGTCACCGACCGGGAACTCGCGGTCGCGGTGACGCTGCTGGCCGAGCGGGCCAAGACCGTCGCCGAGAGCGCGGGCGCCGCGGGGGTCGCCGCGCTGCTGTCCGACGAACCGGACGTGAGCGGCGAGCGCGTCGGCGTCCTCGTCTCGGGCGGGAACGTGAACCTCGCCGAGCACGCCGAACTCGCCCGGACCGGACTCGGCGAACTCGGCCGGTACGCGGAGGCCAGGCTGGCGGTCGACGGCTGGCCGACCGCCGTCGCCGACGTGGTCGAGACGGTGGAGGCGGAGGGTGCAGAGCTCGACGCGCTGGAGCGCGCCCGCCGGGGCGCCGACGACCGGCCGAACCGGGTGCCCGTGACGGTCGGCCTCGAGGGGAGCGGCCCCGGCCATCTCGCGGACGTGCTCGCGGCGCTCGACGCGTTGGACGACGTCGCGGTCGTCGACGCCGACGGCCCCGCGGCGGACCGCGCCTGACCGACCTCAGACCGCCGTCGGCGAGGTGGCTTCCGCCTCGACCGCATCGAGGAACAGCCCGATGCCGAGGTCGATCTCCCGCTCGGTCGCGTCGAGGGGCGGGAGCAGCCTGATCGTCTTCCGGCCGCACCCGAGCGTGAGCAGGCCGCGCTTCAGCGCCGTCCGGACGACCGCGTCCCGGCGATCGGGGGTGTCGAACTCGACGGCGAGCATCAGGCCCTTGCCGCGCACGTCGACCACGGGGTCGGGCGCGTCGTCCCGGAGCAGTTCCTTCGCCTGTCGGCCGCGCTCGGTGGCGTTCGCGAGCAGGTCGTGCTCCTCTATCGCCTCCAGCGTGAGCGCGCCCATCGCCGACGCGAGCAGGTCGCCGCCGCCGAACGTCGAGCCGAGGCGGTTCTTCTCGGACGGGAACAGCTCCTCGCTCCCGATGGTCGCGCCGACGCGCAGCGCCTTCGCCGCGGAGATGACGTCGGGTTCGATCGGGTAGTGGTCGGAGGCCCACCACTCCCCCGTGCGGCCGATGCCCGACTGGATCTCGTCGACGACGAGGGGGACGTCGTACTCGTCACAGACTGCGCCGATCTCCGCGACGAACGCCTCCGAGGGGAAGCGGTAGCCGCCGACGCCCTGGATCGGTTCGAGAACGACGAACGCGACCTCCTCCGGGGGGACGTGTCCCCCCTCCGGCGCGAGCGCGCTCCGGAGCCGCGAACTCCCGCCGGCGAAGAAGCCGCAGTCGCAGCCCTCGGGGTCGCACGTTCGGTCGGTACAGAACGGGACCGTCTCGACGCCGGCCAGTTGGGGGTAGCCCCGCGTGTACACCTCCTTCGACTTGGTGACCGACAGCGCCCCCAGCGTCCGCCCGTGGAAGCTTCCGGCGAAGGAGAAGCCGTACTTCGCGGTCGGCCGGGCGTCGTGCGTGATCTTCATCGCGTTCTCGATCGCCTCCGCGCCCGAGTTCGAGAGGAAGACGGTGTCCATCCCGTACTGGCTCGACACCTCGGTCAGTCCCTCCATCAGGTGGCTCGAGCCGGGTATCGCCGACTCGTCGGGCGTGGGGCCGGCGCCGAAGTACATGTCCTGGCCCGCGATCTTCATGGGTTCGACGAGGTCGAACTCGGCCAGCGGGTCCAGCACCTTCGGGTTGTCGTACCCGAGCGGCGCCGCGCCGATGTGGCAGGTGAAGTCCAGCAGGACGTTGCCGTCGACGTCGGTGACGAACGGACCGTCGGCCTCGGCGGTCACGTCCCAGACGAACTCGTGGGAGTACTCGCTCGGCGCGGCGCGGGCCCCATGGAACGACACCCACTCCCGGGCGTTCGGACCGGGGAGGGCCTCCGCGTCCGGCACGGCCGTGTCCCTATCCATACACAGTTTATGTGTATATCGTACATTAAAACTTGGTATGACCGGCCGGGTCGACCGGGCCCGGCCGGCCGCTCAGTCGTCGTCGCCCGGCTCCGCCCGCGTCGATCGGTCGGGGCGGGAGCCGACGATCCAGGAGTCCTCCCGGAGCAGCACCCGGCCGAACTTGGAGCCGAACTCCTTGATGAGCCCGAGCATCGCGAACAGGCAGACGAACGCGAACGGGCCGCCGGTGATGATCGCCGCCGACTGGAGCGCCGAGACGCCGCCCTCCCCGCCGAGCGTCATGAGGATGGCCGCGAACATCCCGAGGACGACCCCCCAGAACACCCGGTTGATGCTCGAGGGCCTCGCCTTCCCGCCGGTGGTCATCATCGACACCGCGAGCGTCGAGGAGTCCGCGGAGGTGATGAAGAACGTGGTCACGAGCACCATGAACGCGACCATGAACACCGACCCGAACGGGAACGCCTCGAACATGGCGAAGCCGGCGACCGAGGCGCCCTGGTCGTTGACCGGGCCGAGGATCTCCGCGACGCCGTTGTGCTGGGCCCAGACGGCCGTCCCGCCGACGACGGTGAACCACGGGATCGTCGCCGCCGACGTCGCGCCGATGCCGGTGAACGCGACCTCGCGGACGGTCCGGCCGCGCGAGATGCGGGCGATGAACAGGCCCGCGAACGGCGACCACGAGAGCGCCCACGCCCAGTAGAACACGGTCCACGCGTTCGCCCACTCGGTGCCGCCGTCGACGCCCGCGCCGGTGAACAGGCTCATCGAGACGAAGTCGTTGATCATGCCGCCGAACGCCTGCGTCCCCAGCAGCACGAGGAACACCGTCGGGCCGATGACGAACGTCGCGACCATGAGGAGCACGAACAGGATCATGTTGAAGTTCGAGAGCCGGCGGATGCCGCGGTTCACGCCGAGCACCATCGACACCGTGAACAGCAGGGTCATCGCGGTCACGACGAGGATGACGCCGGTGTTCCCGAGGTCGATCCCCCACTGGAAGTTGAGGCCGGTGATGAACTGGCTCCCGATGAACCCCAGCGAGGTCGCCACGCCCCCGATGGTCGCGAAGACGGCCATGACGTCGATGACCTTCGCGACCGGGCCGTCGAGGTTGTCACGGCCGATGATCGGCGTCAGCGCGGACGACACCCGGAGGGGCACGTCGTCGTAGTTGTAGGTGAAGTAGCCGATGGCGATCCCCATGATCGTGAAGACGGCGAGCTGGGGGAGCGCCCAGTGGAAGAGCGTCTGCTGGACGGCGATGACCATCGCCTCGCTCGTCCCGCCGGAGACGTCGAACAGCGGCGAGGGGCTGTCGTAGTAGAACAGCGCCTCGGTCGGCCCCCAGAAGACGACGCCGGCCGCGAACCCCGCCGAGTACAGCATCGCGAAGAAGGAGAGGAAGCTGTACTCGGGCGGGTCATCCCCGAACGTGATCGAGCCCCACGGGCCGACGATGAGGAACAGCAGGAACAGCACGATGAGGAAGACGATGAGCAACAGCGCCCAGTTGAGGTAGCCGAGCATCGCGTCGTTCGCGATCCCGATCCAGCGCTCCACGGTCCCCGGCGAGAGGAAGTACAGCAGGATGAGTCCGACCGTCAGCCCCGCGCCGAAGACGAACACGACGGGGTCGAGTTCCTCGCGGAACCGCGCGACTGCGCCCGGTTCTCCCCCGGGATCGGACGTCCCGCTCGCGGTCCGCTCGCTCATCCCGGCACCACCCCCGTTCCGGGACCGCGGCGGTCCGCCGAACGCGCCTCCGGTTCGTCGCGCTCCCCGGTTCTCGACCGCCCGTGCACCGTGCTGACTGGTGGCATGTCCCACCGATAGTTAGAAACCATGATAAATGTTTTCCTTTTTCGTACCTGCTATAAACGGAAAGCGTATACCTAAACGTGCGTAATCCGGTACTAATGCGGTCGAAACGGGGCGGCCGTGGCGGCAGCTCGGGCCGTGGGAACGCGGCGAACGCCGAAATGACGGGTCGGCGGGGGCGACCGAGGAGCGGGACGCGAGCGCGAACGACGGGATGGGGGCGGGACGGCGCGGCCGCGCGAAGCCGTTCTGCCCGCGGGAAGCCAGTTCAGTTCGTCAGTTCCTCGGCCGCCCGCTCGCGGGCCTCGGCGCTCTCGTCGACGTTCCGGAGGAACTCGTCGACGCTGTCCTTGATCTCCTCGCGGGCCGCGTCGGGCGAGAACTCGTCGGACATGGTGAGCAGGCGGACGAACGCCCGGAGTTCCGCGTCGGTGATCTGGGCGAACTCGTCGTTCTCGATCTTCTCGACCACCTCGTCGACGTCGATCTGGCCGACCGGGTCGACGTTGAACTCGACGTTCACCATGCGATAGTCGGAGCCCGCGAGCCGCTGTTCGGCCTTGCCGACGCCCTCCGAGAGCATGTCCTTGAACGGCGTATAGTAGCCCATCGTCCCGAGGTGGAGGAACGCGAGCATGTCGGTGATGCCCTGCGTGTACGCCTCGCGGTCCTCGTCGTCCGGGTCGAACACGGTGTTCCGGTCCCGCTCCTCGAGGTAGCCGAAGAGGATGCTGAAGTCCAGGACGGCGTTCCGCACCCGGCGGCGGATGCGGTTCCGCTTCTGCTTCTTCGAGTGGTCGGTGTAGTCGGTCTTCCGTCCGAGCAGGAAGTCGCGGTCGGAGGGCGTGAGGATGCCGCGCGGTCGCTCCGCGTCGGCCGCGGTCTCGAGCGCGTCGGGGACGTCGTCCTGGACCATACACAGATAACGTGTACTTCGACGATTAACCCTTGCGGTCGGCCCCCCGAACTGCCGACGCCGACGGGACGCTTGACGGGGCGTCGCGGCCTCACGGCCGTCTCTCCCGCCGACGGGCAGTCGTCCCACGGTCGACGGGTAGTGTGCTCGTCGAACAACCGCCACACCTCGGTCGGTGAACCGCCGGTACACCCGTCGAACAGCAGCCATGCGGTGGTCGGCGGGGAGTCGGTGCGCCGGGAGGCGGCGCTCCCGGTCCGGGAACGTACACGGTTTTGCGGCTCCCGAAAGCCTCAGCAGGTGGAATGTACTGGCCTCGTGCGTTCGATATGGGGGATGGACCGATCAGAAGTAGTCTAGCTCTGCTAGTCAGTAGAGTGCATTACCCCTGTTTCCTACGGGGGTTGTTGCATGGAGTCTCGTTCGGCTAGCCGGAGTGGTCGGACGCTCCGAGAGCGGTCTCCGGGAGCGACGTACCCGACGCTCGCTGCCGACGAGCGCGCTGAAAGAGTACGTCAGGAACGAGTCCGACCAACAGATTGCGCGTTCCTGCTCCGATTCCGGATCGGATCGATCCGAGCCTCCCGAGCAACTGCGACTCCGAGCGAATCCGGTCGGCTCTCGGTTTTCGTTCCCGTTCGTACGCCTCGAACGCGTCCGACCGATCGTCGGTCGCGGAAATGGAGTGAGCCAGCAGGAGGCCGTCCTCGATCGCCTGTGCCGCACCCTGGCCGGCGAACGGTAGCATCCCGTGTGCGGCGTCGCCGGCGAGACAGACTGCCCCACGGGACCAGCGGTCGAGCGTCGGTACCTCCTCCAGGGCAGTGACGAAGACGTCGTCGTCATCTAGTGATTCGAGCACGGAGGGGATCGGCTCGGGATACGAGGCGAACTGCTCGCGGAGTTCGGATACCGGTCTGGGGTGGTCGGCCGGAAGTGATGTCGGGGACGTGGGTGCGGTCCCGAACCAGTAGAATCGATCCTCGCCAAGCGGTGCACCGCCGGTGTAAGCTCCTTTCCCCCACACCTCGATACCCCGCATTCGGTGCTCCTCGGGCAGATCGACGGTCGCAACTGCCCGGTATGCGACACTGTCCAGCGCCCGCAGTTCGACGTCGGGGACGACGGCGTCGCGGACGGCTGAGTTGATCCCGTCCGCCCCGACGACGACGTCCGGTCGAACGCAGGTACCGTCCGCAAACTGGACGGTCGGTTCGTTGACGTCGGTCACCGCCCGGCACTTCGCTCCGGTTTCGACGTCGGTGTCCAGTTCATCGAGCAGGATGGCCTGAAGGTCACCACGGTGTATCGCCACGAACCCGTGGCCGAACTCGTCGCGTTCGAGCCGATCCAGGTCGAACCGTTTCAACACTCGCCCGCCTGGGGACCGAATGACGCTATCGCCGAGGGGAATCCCCACGTCTCTGATGCGGTCGACGATCCCGAGGTGGTCGAGGACGAGTAGTGCGTTCGTCTGCAGGAGGAGTCCGGCGCCGACCGGTCGATACTCGGATGCCGCCTCGTAGATGGTCGGTGTCGTCCCCCGCTGTTCGAGCGCGAGTGCCGTGACGAGTCCACAGATGCCTCCCCCGACGATGGCGACCTCGGGCATTTCTCGTGTCATCGTCGACTCCGACACGAATCGGTTACCGCGTTCGAGCAGGCGGGTGCGACTGTGGTACCCTCGGTGAAACGTCGATCCGACGTTCCTTCGTCGGTAGTTATCCCGGTACGTACAGCGAGTTGCGTTCGTCTCATACCGCGCTGTTCGAGGCGGATTCCCAAGCGTCGACTGCGGTGTATCCATGGTTATTCAAAAGCCGGGCTTCGTTGAAATGCGAGCATCCGACGGGCTTGCTCGTGAAACAGCCGGTAAAAACGTCATCGAGGAGGCCGAGGCTCGTTTCGAACACAGCCCCGATGGTAAGCCGTTCTTCGAGCGATTCCGCTGATACCGCCGATTAGCGTGCTTGGAATGGGATTCCTCGCCTGCGAATTGTACAGCGCTGGAGAACGGCTTCGAGAGGCCGAATCGAAAACACCAGCCGCGGTGGAACCCGAGTCAGCGCCCGAGTAGGATAGGTAGCTTCGCTTTATCGACCGACGGAAGGTCGAAACCCATCCCTGCTCGAGGGTTTCAACAACGCCAAATGCCCTCGCGGACGTCTCCCCGTATGCGATATCTCACGGTCCTCGTCCACCCCTCCGAACGAGGCTCTTTTCATCCGCTTGGGAAGCAACTCACGACCGAACCTTCGATTACGCGTGAGGCAATTCACCACGTCGAGCTGCTCGTCGACGGGACGGTGCTGTTGTTCGCCGAGGGGAGCGGTGATCGGGGGCGGTACGAGGAGATAATGCGGGAATCACCGTTCGTCGTCGACTTCCTCGTAGCCGGCGATGACCGGTGGATGGCGGTGAGTCGGTTCGAGCCGACGGAGGTATCGAGGCGTGCACTGGAACTGCAACGGGAGTTGGACATCGTTATCGAAACGCCGATCCGCTTCACCTCGGACGGCTCGCTTCGAATAACGTATCTGGGAACCGACGAGGGCTTTCGGCGGCAGTTTCGGAACGCCGTGGGGGAGGACACCTTCGCGTTCGAAATCGTCGAGAACGGCGATTACGAACCGGACGAGTCCTCGCTCACGAGGCAGTTGACGGCTCGCCAGCGAGAGGTACTCGAGGCTGCAGTCGACGTTGGGTACTACAGTAACCCTCGTCAGGCGACGCACGCGGACGTCGCTGCGGCCATTGGTATCGCACCCACGACCGTGGGAGAACACCTCCGGAAAGTCGAAGAGCGCGTATTTAGCGCGCTCGCTCGAGGCCCCCGTGACCTCTTGCCCGAGTGATCGATACCCGTACCCGTTTTGCACCTGATTCCCGCTGAGCCGTGTCAAAATTACACGTTTTCGACGAGGTTGTTCGGTCAGGGCGAAGCCGTGACACTACGAGTAGCTGGTCGACGATCAGTTGGTACGTGCAGTTCGCGGCTCCTTCATGCGGACAAGTGTTCGATGAGCGGGAGTTTCGATGAAGCCAGCTACCCGACCAGCGATACAGCGGTCCTCAGGTCGGGGAGGAGTCACGTGACGGCGTCGGCGATCGCCGCCCCGGCTAGCTGTTGCACGACGTAGTAGGTGATGATCGCGACGACGACGAGGGGCTCGGCGAACGGAAGCGCGACGAGGAGGGCGATCCCCAGGTTCTTCAGACTGCTCGCGAAGAACAGCGGGAGCACCCGCGCCCGGTCGAGACGCAGTCCGGCGCCACAGACCGTCGTGGCGACCAGTCCCAGCAGGAGGAGGAGGACGGAGACGACGACGATCGCCGCGAGGACCCGGCCGTCGATCGCGGCGGACTCGACGCCCGCGACGCTCGTGTAGATGAGCAGCAGGATGGCGAGCGTCGACCCGCCGTCGACGGCCCGCGCGGGGACCGCCCTCGCGGGGACGACCGCGGCGAGGAGCGCCCCGCCGACGATGATCGTGAGGAGGTCGACGAGGATGGCGGTCGTCGGCACGGCCGCCCGGACGTCGACCAGCCGCGTGAGAACGACCGGCGTCGCGACCGGCGCGAGCAGCAGCGAGACGATCGAGATCGTCGTCGCGAGCTGGACGTCTCCGCCCGAGAACCGGGTCCAGATGATCGCGCTCCCGACGGTGGTCGGAACCGAGAGCGCGACGGCGAACCCGAGGACGGCCCCGTCGGCGAGCAGCGCGTTCGCGACGCGCATTCCCCCGAGGGGTAACAGGACGTAGGAGATGCCGAGAGACAGGGCGACGAGGGAGCCGTAGGACGCGAACTCGACCTCGTCGAACCGCCAGCCGCGGAGCGAGCCGTAGACGAGAAGGATCACCAGCGGCGTGACGAGCGGCTCCAGGCGGGAGCCGAATCCCGGGACGAGGACGCCCGCACCGACCGCTACCGCGACGTAGCCCACGTTTCGGAACCGATCGACCGCCCCGAGCCACCGTCCAGTCACATGAAACTCCCATGCGTGGCACGTTATCGGGCCACGGACGCGCCGGGGTTCGGGACCCTCCTACAAATGTGTGGTCCCTCGAGTCGGCGTCGACGCTCGTGTCGCCGCCGTAACCGCTCCGCCGCCGTGCCCGCTACGGCTGCCGTCGCCCGATTTCGGCGACGACGTCCGCGAGGACGTCGACGCCGATGGGGAGGCTGCGCTCGTCCACGTCGAACGTCGGCGTGTGGTGGTTCGTCGGGTGGTCCGTCCCGACGACGACGTAGGAGGCGAACCCGCCGCTCTCCTGGACGCGTTCCATCAGGAACGTCGCGTCCTCGCTCGCGCCGAAGTCGGCGGTCGGGACGACCTCCTCGACGCCCGCGACGCCGCCCGCGACCTCGGCGACGAGGTCGCGGAGTCGGGGGTCGCTGTCGACGCTGGGGGACTCGCTGATGACGCGGGGTCGCACGTCGCAGTCGTGCATCTCCGCCGCTGCGTAGAGGATCCGTTCGAGTTCGGTCCGCGCGTACTCCATCAGCGCCGTCGTCTCGCCGCGGACCTCGCCGTGGATGGTGATCTCCTCGGCGACGACGTTGCTCGCGGTGCCGCCCTCGACCCTGCCGACGTTGACCCGGGTCATCCCGTCCGCGTGGCGCGGGATCGCGTACGCGTTCTGGACGGCGGTCGCCATCGCCTGCATGGCGTTCGCCCCCTCGTTGGGCGCCTTCCCCGCGTGGGCGCTCGCCCCCTCGAACGAGGCGGTGACGTGTGCCATCGCGAGCGGTTTCTCCACGCCCGCGACGACGGTTCCGGTCGGGTTGTCGAGACCGACGTGGAACCCGAGCAGGTAGTCGAGGTCGTCGACGTAGCCGCCCTCGGCCATCGGCTTCCCCCCGCCCGAGATCTCCTCGGCCGGCTGGAAGAACACGCGAAAGGTCCCGTCGAACCCGCTCGCCTTCACCGCCTCGACCGCGCCGAGCGCGATGGCGAGGTGGGCGTCGTGGCCGCAGGCGTGCATGTAGCCGTCGTGCTCGGAGCGGAACCCCTCGTCGGCCGGACGGTGACCCGGTTCGTCCGACTCGTGGAGCGAGATCGCGTCGAGGTCGACGCGGAGGCCGACGGTCGGCCCGTCGCCCCCCTCCACCGTGGCGACGACGCCGGTGTGACCCGAGCCGATCCGTTCGAGGAAGTCCTCCCGCACGCCGGCCGCGCGGGCCCGGTCGCGCCACTTCGCGAGTTCGGCGTCGTCGGGGACCGCCATCCGGTGCTCCGACGAGAGCGCGTCCCGCCCGACGGCGATCTCGTCCACGCCGATCCGCTCCAGTTCGGCGACGACGCGGCTCGTCGTCCGGAACTCACACCACCCCGGTTCCGGGTGCCGGTGGAACTCCCGGCGGAGTTCGGACAGCCGGTTGCGCACGTCGTGTGACAGCATGCGACGCGGTAGGCCGCGTGGCCACTTAATGATGATCGGTAATCGTGTACGCCGCGCTCGCGAACGGTGGACACCCCCGTCGGGAGGCCCCGCCCGGCGTCGGCGTCCCGCCGGAGTCCGGCGTCCCGACCGGCCCGCCGTCAGCCGAGGTAGGCGACGGCGTCCATCTCGACGGACACGTCGTCCGGGAGCCGCGACACCTCGACGCAGACCCGGGCCGGCGGGTCGTCGCCGAACCGGGCGCCGTACGCCTCGTTGACCGCACCGTACTCGTCCAGGTCCGTGAGGTAGACGGTGACCTTCACCACGTCGTCGAGGCCGTCGCCGCCGGCCGCCTCGACGACCGCGGCGACGTTGTCGAGGACGCGCCCGGTCTGTGCGCGGACGTTCCCCGGGACCCGTTCGTCCGTCGCCGGGTCGACCGGCCCGTAGCCGGAGACGTACAGCGTGTCGCCGGCGCGGACCCCCTGCGAGTAGGGGTTGTCGTTCCGGGGCGCGCCGTCGGTGACGACGGGAACCGTCGCCGCGTCGTCGGACCCCGCCCCCGGGTCGGACCCCGCATCCGCGTCGGGGTCGGTCATCGCGCCGTCGCCCCCGTCGCCGTGGCGTGTTCGATGGCGTCCGCGACCACGTCCATCGCCGTCTCCGCGAGGTCCTCGGTCAGCACGAGCGGCGGGAGGAGCCTGAGGACGCTCCCGTGGCGACCTGCCGTCCACACGAGGACGCCGTGCTCGAAGCAGTACTGCTGTATCTCGTCGACGGCGTCGCCGTCCGGATCGCCGTCGCCGTCGACGAACTCGGCGCCGACGAACAGGCCGCGGCCGCGCACCTCCGCGAGTCGGTCGGTGCCCTCCCCGGCCTCGCGGAGCCGGTCGCGGATGTACGAACCGAGATCGCGGGCGTGCGCCAGCAGGTCGTGGTCCTGGACGTACTCGATGGCGCGGGTGCCGGCCCGCATGCCGACGACGTGGCCGCGGTAGGTTCCGGCGTGGTCGCCCGATCCCCACGTGTCGAGGTCCTCGTGGTAGATCGTCGCCGACAGCGGGAAGCCGACGCCGCCGAGCGCCTTCGCCGAGGTCATGACGTCGGGCGTGACGCCGGCCCAGTCGCAGGCCCACCACTCGCCGGTCCGGCCCAGGCCGCTCTGGATCTCGTCGAACACGAGCGGCACGTCGTTGTCGTCGGCGACGTCGCGGAGCCCCCGGAGGAACCCCTCCGGGGGCGTGACGACGCCGCCCTCGCCCTGGATCGGCTCGACGAAGATGCCGGCCGGGTTCGCGAGGCCGCCGTACGGGTCCTCGACGATCGCCTGCACCTCCTCGAGCGCCCGGTCCACGGCCTCCTCGGGGCTCTTCCCCTGCCGGAGCGGGTACGGGTACGGCGCGTGGACGACGTCGCCGAGCAGCGGCGTGTACCGCTCCTTGAACCCGCGGTTCGACGTGAGGCTCATCGCGCCCGACGTCGCGCCGTGGTAGGCGCCGCGGAAGGCGACGAGACCGTCGCCGCCCGTGTTGTACTTCGCCAGTTTGATCGACGCCTCGATCGCGTCGCTCCCGGTCGGGCCGCCGAAGACGACCCGGTTCTCCCCCCGCAACCCGGCCGGCGCGATCTCGTCCAGTTTCCCGATCAGTTCGAGTCGTGCTTCGGTCGGGAAGTCGACGGTGTGGACGAGTTCGTCCGCCTGCTCGTGGACCGCCTCCAGGACGTACGGGTTCGCGTGGCCGACGTTGAGCACGCCGATGCCCGCGAACAGGTCGACGTACGTGTTTCCGTCGACGTCGCGAACGGTCGCCCCCATCCCTTCCTCGAACGCGACCGGGACGTCCTCGGGATAGGCGACCGCGCTGCTGTCCACGTCGCGCTGTTTCGCGAGCAACGCCCGGGAGTTCGGTCCGGGCACGTCCTCGACGTTCGGCGCGTCCTCGAAGTGCAACTCGTGGATCGGCGGTCCGGCCGTCATGGCTAGTGACATGGCGAACGGCACCAAATAACTTGTCCACGGTTTTCATACAATTCGTATACGGAATTCGTTTCCCCAGTCGGGGGGACGGGGTCGGAGGCGACGGAACGGGGTCGAGGTCGAACGGCTCCGTTCGCGCAACCGGCGGCTAGACGGCCGGTTCGACGGGTGAGGGCCCGAGGGCTCGGTCAGAACGTGACGACGCCGTCCACCTCGAACCGGGCGCCTCCCAATGCCGACCCGGTCGCGGACACCGTCCAGCCGTGCGCCTCCGCGACCTCCCGGACGATGCTCAGCCCGTAGCCGATTCCACGTCGCCCTCCGCGATCCCGGGGCCGTCGTCGGCGACGTAGAACCCCCGCCCGTCCGCGAGCGTGCCGACCCCGACCCGGACCGCGGGCCCAGCGTGTTCGACGGCGTTCCGGAGGAGGTTCTCGAGCAGTTGGTGGAGCCTGTCCGGGTCGGCCTCGGACTGCCCGACGACCGTCTTTGGCTCCTGCGTCTCCATCGCCTCCCGGTAGGCCGGGACGAACGGGTTCCCGTCGTCGCTCCCCTCGCCCCGGATCAGTTCGAGGAAGTCGTCGCCGAGGTGGTCCTCGCGCGACCCGGGGAACCCCGAGACCGCCTGCCGGTTCGCCTCGGTGATGCGCCACTCGGAGTCGACCGCGATGAAGCGGTCGGTGATGCGGCCCAGAATCCGCCGCCGTCTGCGGGTCACCTCGTCGACCTTCTCGGTCGCCCGGTAGTGGTCGACCGCCGTTCGCACGCGGTTCGCGAGCAGGTCCCAGTGGTCCTCGCCGCCCCCCTTGCGGATGTAGTCGGTGACGTCGGCCGAGATGGCCTCGCTCGCGACCGACTCGCTCCCGCGTGCGGTGTAGAGGATGACCGGAAGCGACGGGTGCTCCTCGCGGACGGTCTCCAGCAGTTCGATCCCGTTCGTGCCGGGCATCTCGTAGTCCGTGAGGGGGCACTCGACGTTCGCGAGACGGCGGGGGTCCCCGAGAACCTCCTCCGGGGACGACGCCGTCCCCATCGTCACGTCGGGGACCCGACGCTCGAACCGGGCGACGACGAGTTCGAGCGACTGGACGTCGTCGTCGACGTACGGGACCCGGCGGGAACGGGACATGGAGGGGAACTCGACAACCGCCTGATTTATCTCTACTGATCCGATGCACAGCTCTGATACCGGGGCGTGTGGCTCCCGACGGCGATCGGTCCTGGCGGTGGAACCGGGTCAGAACGGCGAGCGAGCCGAGCCGTCCAGTTCCAGCGCGACCACGCGGCCGTTCCCGTACATCACGTACACCTCGTCCGATCCGTCGCCGTCCGTGTCCGCGACCGTCGGATGGGTGTAGATGCGCTCCTCGCGGGCGTAGGTCGCCCGCACGTCCCCGGTCGCGGGGTCGACGATCGTGACCGTGCCGTCGTTCGTCGTCGCGACGAGGTCGGGGTCGCCGTCGCCGTCGAGGTCGCCCAGCACGGGCGGGGGCGTCATCCGCGTCTCCTCGGTCGTGAGCGCCGTCGTCCACTCCCCCTCCCCCGTTTCGCCGTCGAGCGACCGGAGCCGGCCGTCGGCCGCGACCGCGTACACCTCGGCTCGGCCGTCGTCGTCCCCGTCGCCGACCGCGTGGACCGCGGCGAGCGTCCCCAGGTCGCGGCGCCACCGCGTCTCGCCGGTCGCGCCGTCGAGCACCCCGACGGTCCCCTTCGTCGTCGCGACGACGACCTCCGGGGAGCCGTCGTCGTCCACGTCCGCGCTCGTCGTCCAGCCGACCGGTTCGTCGAGGCCGCTCCGGTTCCAGACGGTCCTCCCCTCGCCGTCGAGGAGGACGACCCGCCCGTCGGTGGTGCCGACCGCGAGATCCGTCCCGCCGTCGCCGGTGAAGTCGCCCGCCCGCGGCTCGCCGTTCACGACGCCGCCCACCGTGCGTTCCAAAAGGAGCGACCCGTCCGGGGCGTACACGTGGACCGTCCCGCGGACGTCGACGACAGCGATCTCGGCGCGGCCGTCGCCGGTCAGGTCGGCCACGACCGGCTTCGTGTAGCCGTACGCCGAGAGCCGCTCCCGGAACTCGACCTCGCCGGTGTGCGCGTCGAGTCCCAGCAGGTCCTCGGTCGTCGAGGCGGCGAACACCTCCGCCCGCCCGTCCCCGTCGGCGTCGGCGACCGCGGGGTCGGCGACCGCGTGGAGCGTACAGTTCGCCGGTGGAACCCCGTGGTCCCACCGCTCGGACCCGTTGCCCGCGTGAAGCGCGACGAGCCGGCACTGTTCCGTTCCGCCGGCCCCGCTGACCGGCGCGTACACCGTTCCCTCGCCGTCGACCCGGGCGGCGGCGACCGCGTGGTGGTTGGCCCTGATGTCGGTCGCCGTGTCGCTCACCCACCGCTCGGACAGCGTCGCGTCGTCCCCGAGGGCGACGGCGCCGACGGCCGCGAGGAGCGCTCCGAGGACGACGAGCAGCGCGACGGCCGTTCGCGGGCGCATGCTCCACCCTTCGGGGCGAACCGTATAAGCCGTCCCACAGCGGGCGGGCGTTCGAGAGTCGAACCACCCGCCGCCCGGGAGCGAGCGGGCGCCCCTCGGGAGCCGAACCGCGGGGCTTTTCGCCTCCACGCCGAACCTCCGGTCGATGGAGGCGGACGCACGGTCGAGCGCGCGGCCGGCCGCGAGCGCGGTCGCCGCCCTCGTCGCCGGGGCCGTCGCGCTCGCCGCGTTCGTCGGCCGGGCCGCCGCACACGACGTGAGCGCCTCGCGGTTCGACGCGCCGCTCCCGTTCCCGCTGCTGCTCGCCGGCGCGGCAGTCACGGTGCTGGCGACCGCGGCGCTGCTCGAGGGGTCCGGAAGCGTCCCGACGCTCGACCGGAGGCCGGGGGTCCGGCTCCCGACGAGGCCGACCGGGGCCCTGCGGACCGCTGCGAGGGGAGCGTTCGCCGTCGCGGTCGTCGCCGCCGTCCTCGACGGCATCCTCGGCCCGCAGGTCGCCGCCGAGAACGCCGCCACGACGTTCGTCTGGCCGGTGTGGCTCCGCGGGCTGGCGACGCTCGCGGTCCTCGTCGGCTCCGTCTGGCCGACCCTCTCGCCGTGGCTGACAGCCTACGAGCTGCTGTGCCGCCTGGAGGGCGGGCCGATCGCGATACTGGGCGAGTACCCCGACAGGCTGGCCCACTGGCCGGCCACGCTCGGGTTCGTCGCGGGCGTCGGCGTGGTGGCGACGCTGACCGTGACGCCGCAGTCCCCCCGGTCGACGGCCGGCGTCGTGGCGGGCTACGCCGCCGCGATGCTCGTCGGCGGGGTCTGCTTCGGACGCGAGTGGTTCCGCCGGGCGGACGTCCTCGCCGTCCTCTATCGGTCGTTCGGCCGCGTCGCCGTCCTCGACGAGCGCGAGGGTCGACAGTGCGAGAGCCGGCGGCGCGAGCGCGACCGGGACGATGGCGGGCGACACTCGAACGGCCCGCGCGTGTCGCTCCGGTTCCCGTGGACCGGCTGTACGACCCCCGTCGCCGACGCCTCGCTCGCGGCGTTCGTCGTTGCCGCGGTGTACACCGTGAGCTTCGACGGGTTCACGAACACGCCGGAGTTCCAGTCGCTCCTGTTCGGCACCCGGCGCGCGCTGGGCGTCGGCCCGGTCGCGAGCGTGCTCCTGTACGTCGCGGGCCTGCTCGGGTTCCTCGTCGCGTTCGCGTGCGTCGCGGCGCTCGCGGACCGACTCGGTCGGGGCACGGAACCGCGACACGGGGCGGGGAGCCGGTCGGGGGCGACGTCGTGGCGCGGCGCGACGCTCGCGTTCTCTCCGACGGTCCTCCCCATCGCGGCGGCCTACGAGGTCGCGCACAACTACCCCTACGTCCTCGGGAACCTCGGCCGGCTGGCGACGCTCTCGTTCCGGGCCGGGGGCGTCCCGGTCGGGCCGATCGAGCCGCTGGGCTGGCTTCCCATCGAGGGGTTCTGGGCGTCGCAGGTGCTCCTCGTGGTGGTCGGCCACGTCGTGGCGGTGGTCGCGGCCCACGGGGTCGCGGTCCGGCGGTACGGCGGCGGAGCGGGAGCGCGTCGCGGGCACGCCCCGCTGCTGGCGCTGATGGTCGGCTACACCGTACTCTCGCTGTGGATCGTCTCGCGGCCGGTGGTTTCGTTCTGAGTCGGGTGGCGATGCTTCGCGGTTCGAGTCGTCGTGAGGACCCTCCGTTTCGAGGTTAGTCCGGTCGTCGTGGGGGAGTTCCCGAAAGCCCCCGCGGGGGCGGGGACGTTCACGAGGCGCAGAGCGTCTCGTGAGCTCGCGAGAGCAAAGCTCTCGTGAACGGCGCGGACCGCCAAGCACCACAGCGCGACCGAAGGGAGCGCGAGGGGCGCGGCGGCCGCACCGACCCGAGCCCCGCGGGGGCTATCGAGAACGAGGCCACGGCGCACGAATCAATACAGGAGCCGACAGCGGTGGGGGCTTTCGGGAACTGTGCTGCGATGACCGAACCAGCCACGAAGCAGACAGCGGCGGGAGCTTTCACGGTCATCGCCACGGTTCCCCACGCGCCCACCGAAACACCACCCGCCAAAAGTGGATAGCGGAATCAGACCAGTTCGATCTCGTGCCCGTCCTGGTCCTTCGTGAACGCGTACCGGAAGTCGCACGACTCGGGATCGCGGTAGTCCTCCGACTCGCGCTCGAGCACCGCCTCCCAGTCCTCCTCCAGGTCGTCGACGCGGACCGCGAGGTGACCCCAGGCGTCGCCCATCTCGTAGCTCCGCCCGTCGTAGTTGTACGTGAGTTCGACCGACATCGCCTCCTCGCCGGCGTCCTCGGGCTTCATGAAGTAGTTGGCGAACGTGTCGGCCTCCCAGCGACCGGCGTGCTCGTACTCGAACGTGCGCAGCCAGTAGCCGAGCGCCTCGGCGGCGTCCTCGACGCGCATCATCGTGTGGTCGAGCGACCAGCGGGCGCCGTGGTCGCGCTGGACGATCTCGATCTCGTGGCCGTCGGGGTCCTTCACGAACGCGTAGCGGCCGCCGCAGGAGTCGGGGTCGCGGTAGTCCTCGACGCCCGCGTCCATCAGCTCCTCGTAGGCGTCGTACACGTCGTCGACGCGGACGGCGATGTGGCCCCACGCGTCGCCCATGTCGTACGTGCGGTCGTCGTGGTTGTACGTGAGTTCGAGCGTCGCGGAGTCCTCGCCCGCGTCGGCGGGCCCGAGGTGGACGTTCGTGAACGTGTCCGCGTCCCACCGGCTCTTCTCCTCGTAGCCGAAGTGACCGGTGTAGAACTCCATCGCCTCGTCGAGGTCCTCGACGCGCATCATGACGTGGTCGAGCGTGAATGCCATGTTCGATGGGTGGGCCGCGCCGTCGAAAAGGGTACCGACGTCGAACGGTTTGGCGGGGGCCGCCGGGACGGATCGTCCGTCGCCGGGTCGGTCGCCGCCGGTCGGCCAGGTCACGCCGCCGGCCGGCCACCGCGCCGTCGCGCGACCCTCCGCCGCCCCAGTTGGTCCGCCGGCGTTCAGTCGTCCGCCGCCGTCGGCACCGTCCGCTCGGACCCCTCGTTCAGGCCGCCGTCGAGCAGGCGGCCCGCGCCGGGGACCTGCGTGCTCAGGCCCAGTTCGTCGAGGATCTCGTAGGTCGTCGCGGTCGCCGCCGAGAACACTGGGAGGCCGAACCGGTCCTCGGCGGCCTGGACGGCCGCCAGCGACGGCATCTGGACGCACGAGGAGAGCACCAGCGCGTCGGCGTCGTCCGTGTTCAGCCCGTCCGCGACGTCGACGAGGTTCCGCTGGTCGAGTTCGGCGACCTCCAGGTTGTCCGGACACTCGAGCGTCTCGTAGTCGACGACCTCGACGCCGCCGCTCTCGAAGTAGTCGATCACCGTCCGCGTGAGCTCCTCCACGTACGGCGCGATCAGCGCGACGCGGTCGGCCTCCAGCCTGTCGAGCGCCCGGACGAGCGCGCCGGCGCTGGTCACGACCGGCGCGTCGCCGTCGTTCTCGACCGTCCGCTCGCGGAGTTTGGCCTCGCTCTCCTCGTGGTAACCCGGTCCCTGGGCCATGATTCCGATGAGGCAGGCGTAGGCGATGACGTCACAGCGGGCGTCCGACAGCAGCGTCGCGCAGTCCTCCGACTGCTCGTCCATGCGTTCGAGCTCCTCCTCCGTGACGCTCTGCATCCGCATCCGACTGGAGTGGAACGTGAACGACTCGCCGTAGAGCTCCGGCCGCTCGTCCAGCATCGCCGGGATCTCCGTCTCCATCGTCACGTTCGAACTCGGGACGATCACGCCGATCCGGTAGTCGTCGGTCATACGGGGGCGAGTACGGAACCGAGCGCATAGAACGTTCGGACGGGCTCTCCGGGCGTTCGGACCGGCCCGTTCCCCTCAAAGCACTTACCGTCCGGACGAGCAGCCCCGGCCATGGGACGCTCGCGACGCGACGCCCTCCGCGCGCTCGCCGTCGCCGGCGCGCCGGGGCTGGCCGGCTGTGGCGGCGGGGGCGGGGAGACCCCGACCGGCACGGGCGACTCCGGCACAGTTCGGCCGAGCGACTCGCCGACCGACCCCACGACCGACCCGACGTCGACCGACGATCCCCCCGCGGAGCTCGTGTTGCGACCGCACGAGGCCGTCCCCGACGCACCGCTCGCCGTCTTCCCGGCGGGGCTCCGCGACTGGCTCCGCGAGGCGGCCCGGACGGGCGGGTCCGTGCGGGGACACGAGTCGGTCCCCGTGTACGCGCCCGACCCGCTCGTGGCGGAGTTCCGGACCGTCGACCTCCGCACGCCGGGGGGCGAGCTCGACGGGACCTTCGAGGTCCGCGCCGAGGGCGGCCCGCGATACGAACTTCGGCTCTCGGCCGACCCCGTCGAGTCCGTCCCGACCGACGGGACGGTCACGGAGGTGTCCTCGCTCCCGGCCGACAGACGGGAACTCGCCGTGGACGCGATCGAGGGGAACTGGCCGGGCGCCTACCCCGAGACGGAACGCGGCGAGTGGGTCAGGGAGGAGTTCTTCGGGGGCCACTTCGAGCGCGAGGGGCGGACCTACCTCGGCAGCGAGGCCGAGCAGACCGACGCCGCCTTCTTCAGTACCACGGTGTGGACCGTGCTGTCGATGACGCCCGTGGAGGACGACGGGGTCGACGCGGACCCGGTCGCCCTCCGGTTCCCCGAGATCGGTCACGGCGTCCGGGCCGCCGTCGAGGACGCGCTGGCCGACTGGGAGGGAACCGGGAGGGAGGGCAGGGCGTGGCTCGAACCCGAACACCGTCCCGAGGCGGTGGCCGCGTTCGCCGCCGGGACCGGGGCGCTGCTCACCCACACGGCAGCGTTCTCGGTGGCCGTCGAGTGAGAGAGGACCGCGGGTCGAAGTTCGCCGTCGAGTCGAATCGCGCCGCCCGGGTCAGGACCGCGCCGCCCGGTACCGCCAGCCCGCGACCGCCCACGCCGCCAGGGTCCCCACCGGGTACGCAGTCCGCTCGGGCTGGACCCCGAACTCCAGCGCGACAAGGAGGTTCGTGACGCCCGCGAGCGCGAGCAGGCCCGCGGTGACGCGCGGGTCCTCGGCGTCGAGGAAGCCGATCCCCGCCGACAGCAGCGCGAGCGTCCAGAACAGCACGGCCGAGGCCCACTGGAGCAACAGCGGCGGCCCGGCGAACAGCGGGTAGTCGGAGAGCAGCGAGACGGAGAGGCGCGGATCGAACCCGACGGCGCCCCAGAGGAAACGGAGGACGAATCCGCCGCCGGTGAACGACTGGACCGACCACGGGAGGAGGCCGACGAACAGGACGGCGGCGACCACCCGGGTCGGCGTCGCGCGGGGGACGGCCTTGCGGGGGAGCGTCGCCCCGCGGGCCGAACGGGTCACTTCCGCGTGACCAGCCGGAGCACGTCCTCGTCGGCGAGTTCGTGGCCCGTGCCGACCTGCTGGTCGTCGTGCTTCGCGCTCGGGCCGGAGACGCGGGCGAAGCGGAATCGGTCCTCGAACTCGCCGCCCAGTTTCTCGCAGGCGTCCGCGACCGTGTCGCCCTCGCGCAGGACGAGCGGCTCCTCGTAGTCGACGCCGCGGCCGGGCTTGTCCATGTAGATCCGGATGAGCCCCAGGGTGTCCCAGATGCGGTCCTTCAGGCCGTCGAGCCCGAGTTCCTCCTCGGCGGAGATGAACGTCACCTCCTCGGGGTCGAGGCCGTGCTCGCGGAGCTCCGCCTCGACCGTCGGGAGGTACTCCTCGTCGATGAGGTCGGCCTTGTTCACCGCGACCATCGAGGGGAGGTACACCCGGTTGTCCATCACGCCGTCGATGAGCTCGTCGATGGTGAGGTCGTGCGGGATGGTCACGGCGGCGTTGACGAAGCCGTGCTCCCGGAGGACGCTCTTCACGGTCCCCTCGTCGAGCGAGACCGAGTCGCCCATCGTCACGCGGATGCCGTCCTTGTGCGTCTTCCGGACGGAGATGTTCGGCGGCTCCGCGTCCAGGCGGATCTTGTTCAGGTACAGTTCCTCGCGCAGGCGCTCGTACTGGTCGATCTCGAACACCGAGAGGAGGAAGACCACCAGGTCGGCGGTGCGGACGACCGAGAGCACCTCCTTCCCGCCGCCGCGCCCGCCCGCGGCGCCCTCGATGAGCCCCGGCACGTCGAGGATCTGGACGTTGGCGCCGCGGTACTGGAGCATCCCCGGGTTCACGTCGAGGGTCGTGAACTCGTAGGCGCCCGTCTCGCTGTCGGCGTTCGTGATGGCGTTGATGAGCGTGGACTTGCCGACGGAGGGGAAGCCGACGAGCGCGACCGTCGCGTCGCCGGTCTTCTCGACCGCGTAGCCCTGGCCGCCGCCGGAGGAGGACTGGTTCTCCAGCTTCTCCTTCTTCTCCGCGAGCTTCGCCTTCAGGCGACCGACGTGCTCCTCGGTCGCCTTGTTGTACGGCGTCTCGGCGATCTCCTCGCGGAGGTCCTCGATCTCCTCCTCCAGTCCCATCACCTCCGACTCGGCCGTGCGTGCGCCTAAACGCTTTCCTTCGGTTCGGTCGGGGCGGACCGTCCGTACCGGCGAGCGATCCCCGTTCGCCCGGCGAAACCGGACCCGCGCGGACCCGCCGGCACGATACGTCACTCGTACAATACGTTTTTCCGAGGGAGTATCCGCCATTTTCGGCGGATAGACGGCCCCGAACGGGCGGATGCGCGTTTCGACACGGTTATACGGCACGCTCGTAACCGTGGAGACAAGACGAGATGCCGGATCCCTCCCGTCTCCGCGACAGCACGCAGATCGTCCTCCCCTGTGACGCGCTCGACCCCGTCCGGGCGGACGTGGAGGCGGATTTCACCGTCACGGTGTTCCGAGAGGGCGACGCGATGTGCCGGATCATCGGCAGCCCCGTGGAGATCAAGGCCGTCTCCAACTACCTCTCCCGGCACGGCGTCAACGTGCCGTGAACGGCGGCGTGGCGGATGGGCATCGCGTGGCGGACGAGCGCCGCCCGGTTCGGGGCGCGTCGACGGGGGACGTGCGCCCCGGGCACGTCGAACGTGCCCGCCGTACGACACCGACAGCCTTTGATGCGACCGGGCGTAACTCCGGGCATGGACGAGAACCCGGGCCTCAGCGACCAGTACCGGATGGCCAGCCCGTGGCCGCTGTTCGTCGCGCTCGGACTGCCCATCGCGGAACTGGGGCTGCTGTTCGGGATCATCCCGCTCGCGGTCGGCGGGGTCCTCCTGTTCGGCGGCTCCATCGCCGGAATGGTCACCGAGTCCGGCTACGCCTCGACGGCGTGGCGCGCGCTCGCCGTCGTCGCGCTGTTCGCGATGGCGCTCGGCGCCGCGCTGGTGTACGCCGACCCGGCGACCGAGGTCGCGCTCGCCCCGCGCGGGTACGCCACCGTCGGCGCCGGACTGCTCATGCTGCTGGCGGGCGTCGCGGGCGAACTGTTCGACTACGAGTCCGAAATCGCCGCCTGAACGGTCCGTACACCTCGATCGGCGCGGTCCCCCGCCCCGGCGCGCGAACGGCAGGCGGTTCGGCCTCGGCTGGAGCGAACCGACAAGGTATTTTGGCCGCGCTGTGCAAAGCACACCTATGGCAACCATCTTCGACAGGGAGACCCTGCTGGACCTGACGGTCAACGTCATCCCGCTGGGCATGATCCTGATCTTCGGCGTCGGGTACCTCATCTTCAACCCGTGGGCCGACGACGGTCTCTTCGGCAACCTCCTCATGATCGGCCTGCACGCGGTCCCGTTCATCGGCCTCCTCGTCCTGACGTACGTCTCCGGGAAGGCGATCGCGGGCGACGAGCAGCGCTCGTCGGTGTACCACCAGGGCCAGGCGGCCGTCCGGGGTGCCGAGGAGAAGCACGCCGTCGAGGGGTCGGCCGAGGACGGGTCGAGCGCCGCCGGGGCCGAGACGACCGGGGAGGCCGAGTCGACCGTCACCGAGGGCGAGACGGCCCCCGAGCAGTAACGCCGGGCGGTAGCTCCGGTTCCCCGAGGGGCCCGCGGGCCCCGACGCCCGTCGCCGTCCGGCCGTCGCGCCCGACTCGAATCTTTCTTGTGCCTCCGAATTCGAGTTCCTCCCATGCAGTTAACCGGCCAACTCCTGTTGACGGTGCTCATGGGGGCGTTCCTCGTGGGCGTGGCCGTCTTCCTCGCGCGGGTGGAGGACTGGCGGTCGTACACCCCGCTGGGTGCCGGCGGGGCCGTCGGCGACTCGGGCTACGTCCACCGCGAGAAGCCCGCCGGGTTCATCCGGTGGCTCACGACGGTCGACCACAAGGACATCGGGCTCCTCTACGGGCTCTACGGGACCATCGCGTTCCTCGTCGGCGGGCTGATGGTGATGCTCATGCGCGCGGAACTCACCACGCCCGAGACGGAGGTGCTGGGCTCGGCGACGTTCTACAACTCGCTGATGACGAGCCACGGCATCACGATGCTGTTCCTGTTCGGGACGCCCATCATCGCCGCGTTCGCGAACTACCTCATCCCGCTGCTCATCGACGCGGACGACATGGCGTTCCCGCGCATCAACGCCATCGCGTTCTGGCTGCTGCCGCCGGGCGCGCTGCTCATCTGGGCCGGGTTCTTCCCGCTCCCGGACGTCATCCCCGCCCAGACGGGCTGGACGATGTACCCGCCCATCTCCGCCGGCGTCGGCAACGGGAACCAGGCGAACGTCGGCGTCGACCTGATGATGCTCGGACTCCACCTCACCGGGGTCTCGGCGACGATGGGCGCCATCAACTTCATCACGACCATCTTCACCGAGCGCGACGAGCGGGTCACCTGGGCGAACCTCGACATCTTCTCGTGGACCATCCTCACCCAGTCGGGGCTCATCCTGTTCGCGTTCCCGCTGCTCGGGAGCGCCCTGGTCATGCTGCTGCTCGACCGGAACTTCGGCACGACGTTCTTCACCGTCGGCGGGGGCGATCCGATCCTCTGGCAGCACCTGTTCTGGTTCTTCGGCCACCCCGAGGTGTACATCCTCGTGTTGCCGCCGATGGGGATCGTGAGCTACGTCCTGCCGCGGTTCGCCGGGCGGAAGCTGTTCGGGTTCAAGTTCGTCGTCTACTCGACGCTGGCGATCGGCGTGCTCTCGTTCGGCGTCTGGGCCCACCACATGTTCGCCACGGGCATCGACCCGCGCCTCCGCGCGAGCTTCATGGCCGTCTCGCTCGCCATCGCCATCCCGAGCGCGGTGAAGACGTTCAACTGGATGACGACGATGTGGAACGGGAAGCTCCGGCTCACCGCGCCAATGCTGTTCTGCATCGGCTTCGTCTCCAACTTCATCATCGGCGGCGTCACCGGGGTGTTCCTCGCGTCGGTGCCCGTCGACCTGGTGCTCCACGACACGTACTACGTCGTCGGTCACTTCCACTACATCGTGATGGGCGCCATCGCCTTCGCCGGCTTCGCCGGCATCTACTACTGGTTCCCGCTCGTCACCGGGCGCTGGTACCAGCGCCGCCTCGCGAAGATCCACTTCTGGCTGTTCATGGCCGGCACGAACGTGACGTTCTTCGCGATGGTGCTGCTGGGATACGGCGGCATGCCCCGCCGGTACGCGACGTACCTGCCCCAGTTCGCCACGCTCCACCAGATCGCCTCCCTCGGCGCGCTCATGCTGTTCGTCGGCGGGATCGTCTGGGTGTACAACCTGGGCATCTCGTGGATGGAGGGGCCCCGTGTGCAGAGCGGCGACCCGTGGCGGCTCTCGGAGAACGACCTCAACACGGCCGAGTGGGACTGGTTCGACCGCAGGCGCGAGACCGCGGTCGCCGACGGCGGCCGGGGGGACGACGACCCCGCGACCGGCGGCGGACGCGACGACGGGAACTGACGGACGGTCGGGAAGCGCGGGTCCGGCGGCGGTCGTTTTTCGGGCGGTGCGTCCCGCCGAACAGTCACGCCGCCGTAACGGGGCGAGCCGACCGTCGCGACCGTCGCCGCCGGGTGGCTACACCAGGACGAGGACGAGGCCGGTAGCGAACATGAGGAGGGCGATGCCGCCGAGGATGACGCCGAGCAGGTCCTTGTCGCTCACGACGGGGACTGGGGGCGGCGGCGGCAAAGACCCGTCGTTCCGGCCGGCGCCGTCGACCGACGTACCCCTGCCGGCCGGGCGCGTCGAGCGGCCTCGACTCGTCAGTTCGGGCTCCCACGCCAGGCCGTCGGCCAGTACCGGTCCACGAACCTGTAGACAGTTCCGACCGGCCGGGGGGCGTCCTCGGACTCCCCTCCCCGCTCGTCCCGTGTAGCCTCGGCCGGGTCGAGCGACAGGTAGGCGAACAGCCGGGCCGCCCCCGGCCCGAGTTCGACGTCCCCGCGGTCCCGGTCGTAGTCGATCACGTTCGCGTCGTCGAGTTTCGGGAGGTGACACTGGTACAGACCGATGTACACGCGCTTTCGCTGGTCCGAGGAGAGGTGGCCGGGATCGGTCCCGTTCTCCTTCGAGGCGATGTGCTCCGCGAGCTCGCCGATGGTCGTGCTCCCTCCCTCCTCGTCCAGTTTCTCCAGTATCTCACACCGGCGCTCCGCCGACAGCAACTCGAAGACGCGACCCCTGGAGAGCCCCGTCGGCCCCTCCTCGGACGTCTCCGACGGCCCGGACGGCCGTTCGGCCGTCGGCTCCGCCTCAGCGTCCGTCTCGGTCGTCCGCGAACTCGCTCCCGCCGTCTCGACCCTGGATAGTGCACTCATGAGTTACCCCTTTCATGGAACCCGTGACCTCGAGCAGGTTCGGGGGGCCGTCCCGTCGAGCCGACCCCGTACTCGAACCACGTACCATACACCCCATGGCACGATACCGAACCACAAATGTCTGTGTGAGACGCGCGTCAGACGATCGTCCGACGCGGCCGCGTTCGACCCGATCGGCCGGCTCGAACGGTCGAACGCGGGTTCGAGAGCACAAGCCATATTCGCGGGGCGGGCGAACGCCGACCGTGACCGAACCCGACGTCGGATCGATGCGCCGAACGGGAGGGCGGCGGCTTGTCCTCGTGCTGTACGCCCTGCTGGTCTTCGTCGGCGGGGCCGCCGGCGTGCTCGTCTCCGTGTTCGTCGAGGGGCTCTCCGCGCCCAGGCTGTTCGGCCTGATCGCGCTGCCGGTCTCGACGGTCGGGTTCGCCGCCTACGGGGCCGTCACCGTCGCGGTCCTCCTCGGCGTCCCGCTCCTGCTCGTCGCGTACGTCTCCGCGGACATCGACGACGCCCCCGACGACGGGTGATGCGTCCGGGTTCCACCGCGGTCCGGACGCCGGCGGGACGGTCAGTTCGGCGAAAGGACTAATCCTCGCCGGGGAGAGCGTGCGGACATGTACCACGTCGTACTCGGCGTCGACGAGAACGAGGACCGGGCGGAGGCGGGGGCTCGGGCGGTCACGAACCTCCCCGGCGACCCCGGCGAGAAGCGCGTGACGCTGCTCCACGTCTTCCAGGACAACCCCAGCGGCGCGTCGGCGACGCAGGTGGCCTCGGTCCGCGCGGCCGAGGACGTGCTGGAGGCGGCCGGCGTCGCGGTCGAGATCGACGAGTCGAGCGGCGATCCGGCCGAGGCCATCCTCGAACTCGCCGAGGAGGGCGACGCCGACGTGATCGTCGTCGGCGGGCGCAAGCGCTCGCCGGCTGGCAAGGCGCTGTTCGGCAGCGTCACCCAGACGGTCATCCTCAACGCCGACCGGCCGGTGATGGTGACCGGGATGACGACCGGGGCGTGACCGAGGGCGGCGGCCGGCCGTCGAACCGCGACGGGGAACGCGGACGGATGGGACGGGTCTACTCAGCTCCGGCCGTCGGCCCGCGCCAGCAGGTCCGCGAACTCGCCGGGCCGTAGCCGGCCGCTCTCCCGGGCCGCGAGGTCGCCGTCGCGGAACACGAGCGTCGTCGGCGCCGCGTCCACCGCGAACGCCTCGCGGAACGCGTCCGCCGATCCGCCGTCGATGCCGGCGACCGCGCCGTTCGCCGGAAGCCGGTCGAGCAGCGCGTCGAGGTCCCCCTTCATCCGGTCGCAGGGTGCACAGTCCCGACGCCAGACGAACAGGACGGCGTCGGGGTGGTCCGCGAGGAACGACTCGTAGTCGTCGTCCGCGAGTTCGCGCTGGCCGACCGGGACCGGCGAGGGCGGCGCCACCTCGACGACGATGGCCGCCATCGTCGCCAGTTCGACGGGCGGGGGCGACTCCTCGAGGAACGACCCAAGCGCGAGGTAGGCGGCCAGTTCCGCCCGGGTGACGCCGAGCTCCTCGATGCGCGTCGCCGCCTCCGCCTCGTCGACGTCGAACACCTCCGCGACCGTCCCGCGGAACCGTTCGTCGTCGACCTCCAGGTACGTGTCGCGGTACACCGCGTGGACCGACTCGAACGGCCGGGTCGCCGTCAGTTCGCCGTCGGGCGCCTCGTCGACGACGCCGGCGTCGACGAGCCGGTCCAGCAGCGCCTCGGGCTCCACGTCCGCGGGTGGAGCGTCGCTCATACGCCGAGGTACCGCTCGCGGATCTCCTCGTCGCCCCGGAGCTCCTCGGCGCCGCCGGCGAACACCAGTTCGCCCTGGTCGAGCACGTACGCCCGGTCGGCGATGTTCATCGCGGCGACGGCGTTCTGCTCGACGAGCAGGATGGTCTTGCCCGAGTCGGCGATGCGCTGGATGGCGCTCTCGACCGAGGCGATGATCTGGGGCGCGAGCCCCTCGTACGGCTCGTCGAGCATCAGCAGGTCGGTCTGCTGTTTCAGCGTGCGGGCGATCGCGAGCATCTGCTGTTCGCCGCCCGAGAGGGTGCCGGCCCGCTGGTCGGCACGCTCCTCCAGGCGCGGGAACTCCTCGTACACCTCCGCGGTGGTCATCCCGCCCTCGCCCATCGTGACGCTCCGACCGACCGTGTTCGACCGGTTGCGCGCCACGTCCGCGAGGTGGAGGTTCTCCTCGACCGAGAGGTTCGGGAAGATGCGCCGCTCCTCGGGCACCAGCGCGATGCCCATGGAGGAGACGTCCTCGGTGGCCGCGTCGGTGATGTCCTCGCCCCGGAACCGGATCTGCCCGCTCCTGACGTCCGGGGGACGCGCGCCCGCGATGGCGCGGAGCGTCGTCGTCTTCCCGGCGCCGTTGCGCCCGAGCAGCGTGCACACCTCGCCCTCCTCGACGTGCACCGAGAGGTCCCGGAGGATGTGGCTCTGGTCGTAGTAGGCGTCCACCCCCTCGAGGGTGAGCAGGTGCTCGTCGGTATCGGCCGCCTCGGTCGCGGCCGCGCTGGCGACGTCCGCCTCGGCCGGGGGGCTCAAAGCTCCACCCCCCCGAGGTACGCCTCCTGGACCGCCGCGTCGCCCTGTACCTCCTCGGGCGTCCCGTCGGCGATGATCTCGCCACGGTTCAACACGAGGATGCGGTCGGAGATGCTGAAGATGACTTCCATGTCGTGTTCCACGAGGATGAACGTGAGTCCGAGCTGCTCCTTGACCTCCTCGATGAGTTCGACCGTGTCGCTCGTCTCGTCGGGGGACATGCCCGCGGTCGGCTCGTCCATCAGGAGGAGGTCGGGTTCGCTCGCGAGCGCGATGCCGAGTTCGAGCCTGCGCTTGTCGCCGTACGGGAGGTCCTCGGCCGGCACGTCCCGCTGGCCGTGGAGGCCGACCGATTCGAGCGTCTCCCGGGTCAGTTCGGCGACGGCCGGGTAGCGGTCCCGGTGGCGCAGGAAGTTGAACCGGAACGAGCCGTGTTCGGCCGCGAGCGCGGCGATCTCCGCGTTCTCCCGGACGGTCAGCTCCGGGAAGATGGATGCGGTCTGGAACGACTTGCTGATGCCGCGCTGGACCACCTCGTGTGGCTTCTTCCCGAGGATCGACTCGCCCTTGAACCGGACATCGCCCGCGGTGGGTTCGAGCCGGCGGGTGACGAGGTTGATGAGCGTCGACTTGCCGGCCCCGTTCGGGCCGATGATGGAGACGCGCTCGCCCTCCTCGACGTCGAAGGTGACGTCGTCGGTGGCGACGAGGCCGCCGAACTCCTTCGTGAGGCCGTCGAGTTCGAGCAGCGTCATCAGCGCTCACCCCCCATGCGATCGCGGACGGCCTCGCGGACGTCCTCGACGATTCCCCAGATCCCCCGCGGGAACAGCCAGATGACGCCGACGAAGATGACCCCGAGGATGAGGTGCCACAGCGTCCCGATCGTCCCGAAGCCGCTGACGACGTTCTCGACGTAGAGGTACAGCCCCGCGCCGAGGATGGGGCCGAACAGCGAGCCCGCGCCGCCCAGCACCGTGATGATGACGATCTCGCCGCTCTCGGTCCAGTACAGCGACTCGAGCGGGACGTAGTTGCCGTGGATGGTGAACAGGCTGCCCGCGACCCCGGCGAACGCGCCCGAGATGACGAACGCCATCAGCTTGTAGCGCCGGACGTTCAGTCCGACGAACTCCGCGCGCTGTTCGTTCTCGCGGATGGCGTTCAGCACGATGCCGTACGGCGAGTTGAGGACGCGGTACGCGACCACCACGGCGAGCACGAAGAACGCCGCGACGAACACGTACAGCATCTCGCCGAGCAGGATCGAGACCGGCCAGAACACCGGGAGCCCGAGGTCGATCACGCCGAACAGCGGTTCGACGTGCACGCTCGTGAAGCCGTTCTCCCCGTTCGTGAGCGACGCCAGCGGCGAGGCCGCCATGTAGAACAGCATCTGGGCGAACGCCAGCGTCAGGATGGCGAAGTAGATGCCGCCCCGGCGCAGCGAGAGGTAGCCGAGCACCCACGACAGCAGGACGGCGAAGGTCGTCCCCGCGAGCACGACCAAGAGCGGCAGGCCAGAGACCTCCGCGCTGAAGATGCCCGCCGCGTAGGCCGCGCCGCCCCAGAAGGCGGCGTGTCCGAACGACAGCAGTCCGGTGTAGCCGAGCAGCAGGTCGAAGCCGATGGCGAAGATGCCCCAGATGAGGATGAGCGACGCCAGGCCGCGGTAGCCCTGCAGGACGTCGCTGAGGACGGGGGCGTCCGCGAACAGCCACGGGAAGACCGCGACCGCCGCGACCGTGATGGCCGCCACCGTCGCCTCGTTGCCCTGGACCGTCCGCCAGCGGTCGTAGAGGCCGGCGCCGACGAACGTCTCCTCCTCCGTCGACGTTCCGACTTCGTCGCTCACGTCAGGACACCTCCTCGCTGCCGAACAGCCCCTCCGGGCGCAACAGCAGCACGACCGCCGCGAGCGCGTAGATTCCGACCTGCGACCAGGCCGACCAGGAGAGGGCTCCGCCGATCACGGGGATGCTCGCCAGCGGCGCGCCCACCAGGATGGCGTACACCATCCCGACGGCCGCCCCGCCGACGACGGCCCCCCGGATGGAGCCGACCCCGCCGATGACGACGACGAGGAACGCCGGGACGAGCGTCTCCATGCCGATGCTCGGGTTGACGTTCTCCAGCGGCGCGCCGACGACGCCCGCGACGCCCGCGAGCGCCGCGCCGATGGCGAACATCACGATGTACGGCCGGGTCAGCTTGATGCCGAGCAGTTGCACCATCTCCGGGTCCCGCGTGCCGGCGCGGACGACCAGCCCGAAGTCGGTGTACTCGACCAGCAGGAAGACGAGGAGGACGAGCACCGCCGTGATGGCGATGACGTAGAGCCGCCACTTCGGAAAGTTGCCGACGACGGGGAGCGCGACGGGGCCCGACGCCCAGCCGGGCCGCCTGAAGTTGATGCTCTGGCCGCCGAACAGCACCCGGACCGCCTCCTGGACGATGATGGCGAGCCCGAACGTGACGAGGATCTGGTCGAGGTCCGACCGGTCGTAGAACGGCCGGGCGAGATACCGCTCCATCGCCAGCCCCACGACGAACACCAGTGCCGGGACGATGACCAGCGCGGGGAGGAACCCCCATCCGAGGCCGACCGTGTCGTAGCCGTACCGCTGGAGCAGGCCGTTGCTGAGCGACACCTCGTTCGCGATCAGGAGGCCGGCGTAGGCGCCGACGAGATACAGCGCGCCGTGCGCGAAGTTGACGAACTTGAGGGTGCCCAGGATGATGGAGAGGCCGATGGCGACCAGGATGTAGATCGCCCCGGCCTGCAGCCCGTTGAGGAACACCCCGAGGAGGTCGGCGAACAGGCTCACGCCGCCGCTCCCCCACAGTGTGTGAGATTTTCTATCATGATCGTGGGTGTATCGTACACGAATATCAATGTGGCGAGTGAACCGCGGTCGGGTTATTCGGAGCCGTCGTCGCCGAGTTCACAGTCGGCTGCCGGGCCCTCGTCACACGCGTAGCCGACGTCGTCCCGGGAGGTGACGTTCACCACTTCGAAGAACTGACCGTCGCCCTGTTCGGACTCCGGGAGCCCGCGGACGATCGGGATGTCGCGCTGGGCCTGGTGGTCGCACGCCCGCATCGTCTCGGCGCCCATCCCGATGTTGTCGTACTCGTAGCCCTCCAGCTGGCTGATGACCTCCGGCGGGTAGAACGTCCCCGCCCGCTCGGCGGCCGCGGCGTACTGGAGCGTCTGGGCGTATGCGATCTGTGCCGGCCCGGACGGGACCCGCCCGTTGTACGCCTCCCCGAACGCCTCGGTGAACGTGTTCGACGGACCGTTGTCGATCTGGGAGTCCCACGCGATGGTGCCGTAGATGCCCTCGATGGCCTGGGACGCGCCCTGCGCCATCGGCCGGTTGTACAGCGGCATCACGATCTCCATGTCCTGGTCGATGCCGGCCTCGACGGCCTGCGAGAGGGAGTTCGCCCCGTCGAGTCCGTAGTGGTTGAGGAACAGCGCGTCCGCGCCGGAGCTCGCCGCCTCCGAGAGGTACGACTGGTAGTCGCTCTCCCCGAGCGGGGTGGCGACGCTGTCGACCTCGGACCAGCCGGCCTCCTCGAAGAACATCCGCATCGACTCCTGCTGGGTCTGTCCCCAGCTGTAGTCGGCGTACAGCTGGTAGAAGGAGAGGTCGCTGCCGTAGTCCTCGGTGACGACCGGCGCGAGCGCCTGTCCGGTCATGTACGCGTTGAACATCTCCCGGAAGCCGTACCGCTGGCAGTCCTTCCCGGTGGTGTCGTTCGAGTGGGTCAGACAGCACATGAACAGCACCCGCTCCTCCTGGGCGAGCCCCTGCATGGCGATGGCAGTCGCGCTGGAGGAGCCGCCCGAGAACATGATGACGTCGTCGCGCTCGATCATCCGCGAGGCTGACTCGCGGGCGGTGTCGGCGTCGGTCGCGGTGTCGCCCTCCACGTAGTCGACCTCGTAGTCGAGGACGCCGTCGCCCGAGAGGTCCCCGAAGTCGTCGACCCAGCCGCCGCCGTTGTTCAGGTGTTCGACGGCCAGCTGGTACGCGCGGAGTTCGTCCTCGCCCTCGGAGGAGTACGGGCCGGTGGTCGGCACGTTGAAGCCGAACGTCACCGTGTCCCCCTCGACCGGGTAGTTCCCGAGCGCGGGGTACTCGGAGTCCCCGCCGCCGCCGCCGCCGGTACAGCCGGCCAGTCCCGCGAGTCCGACCGCGCCGGCCGCGCCCGAGGTCTTCAGCACGTCGCGCCTGGTTAGTGATTCGCTATCGCGCGCCATGCAACTACCCGTGGGAACTTCGTTAATGAACGTTCCGTGTATATTCCCTTAGTTAGTGATAATACTGATAATATGTCTTCTGAAGATTCTGCATGATAATCATTATCACACTGCCGTCGTTTTAGTACGGCGATCGGCGTGAAAAATAAGGAACGTTCGTGATGGTCTCGCCCGGATGACGCGCGATTCGCCGGAACGGTCCAGGGTTCCACGTTTAAATTCATCGGCTGAGGCCGTGCCGACGGACGGCTTCGCCCGGCGGTCGGTCGGTTCGTCGGACTGGACGAGTTCGTCGAGCCGAGCCCGGGGAATTCGTCGAGTCTGGCTAGGCGAGTTCGCCCGCGACGTCGGCGAGCGACGACGCCGTGAGCGACGGTTCGGGGCCGGCCCGCTCGAACGGATCGTTCCTCCGGTTCACCCATGCCGTCCGCATTCCCGCGTTCCCGGCGCCGGCGACGTCCCAGGCGTTCCCCGAGACGAGTCGGCATTCGCCCACGTCCCGGCCCGTGCGTTCGGCGGCGTTCTCGTACACGGCGGGGTCCGGCTTGAACGAGTCCACCTCGTCGGCGCTGATGACCTCGTCGAGGTGGGGCGCCAGCCCGGCGTTCCCGGCGAGCGTCCCCAGCATCTCCGGGTTCCCGTTCGAGAGCGCCGTCACCGTGTGTCCGGCCTCCGACAGCCGAGTCAGCGCCTCGACTGCGTCGGGGAACGGGTCGAGGCGCTCGTAGGCGGCGAGCACGCGCTCGCGGGTCGGTTCGTCCGCCGCCACGCCCCACTGGTCGAGCGCGTAGCCGAGCGCGTCCCGCGTGACGTCCCAGAACGGACGGTAGTCGTCCATCAACGCGACCTGGTAGGCGTACTGGAGCTGCTTCGCGCGCCAGGTCGCGTCCAGTTCGGCGACCAGCGCGTCGGACACGGCGAGTTCCGCCGCGAGCGTCTCCCGGACGCTGCTCGTGTCACACAGCGTCCCGTACATGTCGAAACACAACGTCTCCGCCATACGGGCCGTTCTCGACCCCGACACAAAGACGCACGGTCCCCGGCAGCGCCGGCGACCGCCGCATAGCTTTAGGCGTAGTCCGTGCTAACCAACTACATGAATCTGCGTGAAGCAACCCCCGAGGACGTGGACGGCGTCCGGACCGTCGCCCGCGCGTCGCTGGAGGCGTCGTACGGCCACGCCGTCCCGACGGAGGCCATCGGGGAGGCCGTGGAGGCGTGGTACGACGCCGGGGACCTCGCCGACGAACTGGCCGACGAGGACGTCGTGTTCGTCGTCGCCGAGGACGCGGAGGGGTCCGGCCGCGTCGCCGGGTTCGCCCAGAGCTACGTCGTGGACCGCCGGGAGCCGATCGGCGCGATCGACTGGCTCCACGTCCACCCCGACTACCGGGAGCGGGGCGTCGGCACCGACCTCCTCCGGCGGGTCGAGTCGGAGCTGCACGACCGCGGGGCGACCCGGATCGAGGGGCGGGTGCTCGTGGCGAACGAGGCGGGGACGGGGTTCTACGAGGAGGAGGGGTTCACCGAGGGGGACGAACGCACCGTCGAGATCGGCGACGAGTCGTTCCGCGAGCGCCGGTACACGAAGCTCCTCGAGGAGGACGGCGAGGCGGAGCGGATCGAACCGCTCACGACCGCCGACGGGAGCACGCTGTACGTCGCCTACGACGAGGCCGAACGCGCCTCCAAGGCGCCGTTCTACGCGACGTACGCGGAGGCCGACCGGACGACCCGCGAGGGGTACCGCTGTGGCAACTGCGGGAGCGTCTCGATCCTGATGGACTCGATGGGGACGGTGTCGTGTCCCGACTGCGGGAACCGTCGGAAGCCGGTGCGGTGGGACGCGGCGTACCTCTGAACGGCCGCCGGCGGAGGGGACCGCCGGGGCCGCGGAGCGTTCGGTCGTATCACGTTCGATACTCGGAGCGTCGTGATTAAGCCGGGGCGGTCCGCCGTCGACGGTATGGACGGACGGGTGCTCGCCGTCGTCGGCGCGAAGGGCGGCGTCGGGAAGACGACGACGAGCCTCAACCTCGCGGCCGCGCTCGCGGAGGACGGGCGCGCGGTGGCGGTCGTGGAGGCGGACCTGGCGATGGCGAACGCCGTCGACTTCCTCGACGTGGACGTCGAGAGCGGACGCACGTTCCACGACGTGCTCGCGGGCGGCGCGGGGGTCGACGAGGCCACCTACCCCGCGGCGGGGGGGTTCGACGTGGTGCCGAGCGGGACGGAACTGGACGGCTTCGTGAGCGCGGACCTCGACCGCTTCCCCGGCGCGCTCGACGCGCTGAAGGCGCGCTACGACGCCGTCGTCGTCGACACCGGCGCCGGGGTCAGCCGCGAGACGGTCGTGCCGACGAAGCTCGCGGACGCCTCGGTGCTCGTCTCGACGCCCCGGGTCGCCTCGGTGCGGGACGCGGACAAGACGATGACCGTCGCCGAGCGCGCGGGCGCGCCGGTGGGCGGCGTCGTGCTCACGAAGTCCGGCACCGGGCGCTCGCCCCCCGCGCGGCGCATCGCCCGGTTCCTCGACACGGACCTGCTCGGGCACGTCCCCCACGACGAGGCCATCCCCGAGTCCCAGGACGCCGGCCAGCCGGCGGTCGCGTACGCGCCCGACAGCGACGCCGCGATGGCCTACCGCGGCGTGGCGGACGCGCTGCGGCGCCGCCCGGACATGCTCGGCATGACCGTCGGCGGCGGCTCGAGCGGGTTCCGGTTCGGGAGCGGCGCGAGCGCGGACGGCGGGACTGCGGGGGACGTGTTTCGGTGATTCGGATCGTTTTGCGAGACGGCTGGTGTCGGACAAATTACGGCGATTTTCTCGCTGGGTCTCGATCCCGGAGCCCATCCGGATGCCGGGGAGTAGTTCCCGAAAGTCCCCGCAATTCTCGGCTAGGGATCGAGTCCAAGTCCCTTCAGAACGTCTGGAAAGCCCCCGGCGTTCTCGGCTCCCGCGGCCCGCTCTGCGCTCCTCGTCACTCGGCCTTCGGCCTCGTTCCTGCGGTGCTTGAGGGACCGGGATTCGCCGAGAACGCCGGCCCCTTTCAGTCCCACCCACACCGCACCACAGCCTCCCCAGCCGATTCGTTCCCTTCGGTCGCTCATCCCTCGCGCGCATCCGGCTGGCACGGAGGCCAGCCGGCACGCGCCACCGCACCGACTGTACCATGGTTCGAGACGCCGAAGGCGTCTGGTCAGCAGTGAGAACTCTTCGAGTTCTCACCGCATCACGAGGGACGCTTTGCGTCCCTCGAACGACAGCGGCCGCACCGACTCGAGCCCCGCGGGGGCTTTCGAGAACTACGACACGACGAAGCCACCCGCATCGAAACTGGCAACCACGGGGGCTGTCTGGAACTGTTCGACGACGACCGAACCAACCACGACAAAGCCGGCCGATTGCCACAGTCGACAGGACGAGGCAGTCGTCACGGCAAAATCCCGCCGGCGAAGAGAAGGACCCGTCAGAACTCGAAGCTCACCGAATCGGACTCACCCCTCACCGACCATCCGATCCTCGCCCTCCCACTCCTGCTGCCGAAGCTCGTACTTCTGGATCTTCCCGGTCGCCGTCTTGGGCAACTGCTTCACGAACTCGACGTGCTTCGGGACCTTGAACGACGCGAGCCGCCCCCGACAGAACGCCAGCAACTCGCCCTCGCTCGTGCCCGGGTCCGCCAGGTCGCCGTTCGCGGGGACGACGAACGCCTTGGGCGTCTCGCCCCACTCCTCGCTCGGCACCGGGATGACCGCGACGTCGCCGACCGCGTCGTGGGAGAACAGCGCGTCCTCCAGTTCGATCGAGGAGATGTTCTCCCCGCCCGAGATGATGATGTCCTTCTTGCGGTCCTGGATGGTGATCATGCCGCGGTCGTCGACGACCGCGAGGTCGCCCATGTGGTAGTACCCCTCCACGCGGTCGTCGAACGCCTCCTCGGTGGCCTCGGGCTTCTCCCAGTAGCCGTCCATCACCTGGTTGCCGCGAACGACGATCTCGCCGACCGTCTCGCCGTCCTCGGCCACGTCCTCGCCGTCCTCGTCGACGACGCGGATCTCCGTGCCGAGGTAGCCGAAGCCCTGCGTCTTCTTCACCGCGAAGCGGTCGTCCGAGTCGTCCTCGAAGTAGCGCCGGGCGTCCGAGGTGGTGATGAGCGGGCCGGTCTCGGTGGCGCCGTACACGTGCTTGAGGTACCAGCCGAACTCGTCCTCGATCGTCCGGACGGTCGCCTCCGGCGGGGCCGCGCCCGCGGTGGCGACCCGGACGTCCTGCCCGGCGTCGACGGCGCCGCCGTGTTCGTCGTGGTGGTCCCCGAGCATCTTGAGCACCGTCGGCGCCGCACAGAAGTACGTCACGTCCTCGTTCCGGAGGCGGTCGAACGCCTCGGCGGCGTCGACCCCGCGGGTGCAGACGTGTCTGGCGCCCATCCCCGTGACCGCGTAGAGGTGGCCCCAGCCGTTCACGTGGAACATCGGCAGCGTCCAGAGGTAGGTATCGTCGTCGCGCAGCTCCTGGTGGACCGCGATGGTGTAGGCGTGGAGCGTCTCGGTTCGGTGGGTCCGGCAGACGCCCTTCGGGTCGCCCGTCGTCCCGGAGGTGTAGTTGATGGTGATCACCTCGTCCTCGCTCATCACCGGGCGCTCGTACCCGCCCGCGTCCGCGAGGACCTCGTCGAACGCCTCCCAGTCACCCTCGACGGCGTCGGCGTCGTTCGTGATGAACGTCTCGGTCGGAACGCTGTCGCGGACGGCCTCGATGCGGTCGGCGTACTCGGCGTCGGCGTAGATGGCCGTCACCCCGGCGTCGTTCAGGATGTACTCGAAGTCCGACTCCACGAGCCGGTAGTTCAGGGGCGTGTGGACCGCGCCGGCCTGGAAGCTCCCGTAGGCGGCCTCGAGGTGGTAGTGCGTGTTCGGGTCGAGGACGGCGACTCGGTCGCCCTTCCCGACGCCGCGCTCCTGCAGCGCGGCGGCGAAGCCGTCCGCCCGCTCGCCGAGTTCGTCGTACGTGTATCGCGTCCCGTCGACGGCGAGGACCGCCTCCCGGTCCCCGTAGTTCCGGCGGGCGCGGTCGAGAAAGTCCGTCACTAGCAGCGGTTTCTCCATGCTCGCCCGGAACTTCCGGGACGTTCGTGATAATCGTTGTGGGGTTGGTAACGGGTGACGTGAAGCGAGGAAAAGGTCGAGGGCACTTTCAGCGGACGCGTCCGCCCCGCGAACGGGCCGGTGGCTGGCCCGCGGAGGTGCGTCGGCGGGGAACTCAGCTCGCGCCCCGCGCCTCCCTCGCGGCGTCCAGCGACCAGAAGAAGCCGTAGTAGGCGAGGACGCCGCCGAACATCGCGAGGTAGTAGGCCCATCGTGGCCCCTGGAGCCACTCGAAGACGAGCGAGACGGCCGTCACCCACGTCATGGCGAACACGAGGTCGACGAACATGCCCGAGCGGTTCTCCCGGACGTGGTCGCCGATCGCCTCGAGCCGGCTCATCGGCGGCGGGGACGCGCGGCGGCGCGCTCGGACACTGTCAGTCGTCCCCCGGTTCGCCGCCGTCGGTCGCCGCGACGTCCTCGGCGGACTGCATCCTCGTCATCGGCTCGGGGCTGTGACACTGCCGCACCAGGCGCTTGGTCTCCATGTCGGGTTCATCCGTCACCAGCGAGACCCCGATGGTGACGGCGAACACGACCGGGACGGCGATCAACGCCGACCCGATCGCGGGCACCGCCGCCGCCAGCGTCGCCGAGTAGGGCTCGCCGGAGCCGACGTACGTCGGCAGCACCTCGTTTATCATCGGGACGGTCCAGACGATCAGGCCGGTCGTCATCCCCGCCAGCGCGCCCTGCCGGTTCGTGTTCTCCCACCAGAGCCCGAGGAAGAACATCGGGAACAGGACCGCGCCGGCCAGCGAGAACGCGTACGAGACCAGCGCGGCGATCGGCGCCGCGGGGTCGAGCGCCGCGAGCGTCGTGACGACGCCGAGCGCGACGATGCTCGCTCGTCCGACCAGCACCTGCCGGCGCTGGCTCGCGTCCTCGTTCACGATGTTCGCGTAGATGTCGTGGGAGATGGCCGAGGAGCCGGCGATGAACAGGCCCGACACCGTCGCGATCGCCGCGGCGATGCCCCCGGCCGCGACGAGTCCGACGAACCACTCGGGCAACTCCGCCAGCTGGGTCGCCAGCACGACGATGACGTCGCCCGCGGCGGAGGTCATGCCTGGGTCGCCGTACACCGCGCCGATGTTCCGCGAGTACAGGTCGGTCCCGAACGCCGCGAACGCCGGCGCCGAGAGGTACAGCAGGCAGATGAAGAACAGCCCCCAGACGGTCGACCAGCGGGCGGTCCGCTCGTTCTCGACCGTGTAGAACCGGACGAGCACGTGTGGCAGCCCGCAGGTCCCGACGACCAGCGAGAACGCCGTCGCGATCCAGAGGTAGTAGCTCTCGTTGACGAACGGCTCGCTGAACTCCGAGCTGAGCGAGCCGATCATCGCGCCGTACTCGATCTGGGGCAGGGCCGTCGAGTAGCCCTGCGAGAGGCCGACCGCGTACAGGCCGACGAGGAACGCGACGATGAGGATGACGTACTGGACCGCCATGTTCTTCGTCGCCCCCATCATCCCCGAGAGGGTCAGGTAGCCGACCGTGATCGCCATCATCAGGACGACCATCGACTGGTAGCCGCTCAGCCCGGGAATGCCGACGTCGCCGAAGATGTAGAGCCCGACCAGTCCCATGCCGCGCGCCTGCCCGATGGCGTAGACGAACCCGATAAGGAACGTCGTGACCGCCGCGATGGCGCGGGCGGCGTCGGAGTTGAAGCGGTCGCCGACGAAGTCGGGGGCCGTGTACTTCCCGAACCGGCGCATCTGCGCGGCCAGGAAGATGAGGAGGATGAAGTAGCCCGCCGACCAGCCGACGACGAACGCGAGGCCGTAGAACCCCGACAGCGCGATGAGCGCCGCCATCCCCAGGTACGAGGCGGCCGACATCCAGTTGGCGCCGATGGCCATTCCGTTCTCGACGTTCCCGATGGACCGGCCGGCGACCCACATCTCCTCGGTGTCGGCCACGCGGAACGCGTATCCGATGCCCAGGAACAGGGCCAGCATCGCGACGACCAGGACGGCCGGTGCGAGCTTGAACGAGACGTTCAGCCCCTCCGGAAGGAGGCCGCTCTGGAGGAACGCGCCTGCGGTCATTCGTCGGCGCCCCCGTCCGCGGCGACCGCGCTCCCGTCGCCGGCCGCCGTCCCGGGACCCCGTCCGTGTTCGATGCCGTACTTCTCGTCGAGCCGGTCACGCTTTCGCGCGTACCAGAACGACAGCACCAGCGCGCCGCCGGGCGCCCCGATCGCGACCAGGAAGTAGTGCAGCGGGAAGCCGAGCACCGGCATCCTGGCGGTCATGGGGCCGGGCGCGACGAACGTCAGCGTCACCGGGCCGAAGACGACGAGCGCCCAGGCGACGAAGCCGGTCCAGACCACGCGGAGGTGGTCCCGCATGAACGGCGTGCTAGGGTTCAGAAGGTTCACCTCGCGTTCGAGGTAGTTCGTGTCGCGGTGGTTCCGGGCGGCCCCTGTAACGGTTCCTCCGTCGGTTTCGGTCGAGGCGTCTCCCCCCTCTCCGTCGACCATCCGATGGAAAATCGGGATCGTTCATTATAATTTCTCCGGCCGTCGAATCTGTAGTAACTCGAACGTGTTCGAACGAAGCCGTCGGGACGAAACCCATCCCTCGACGACGCTTCCCCGACGGGTGGCCGTTCGCCGGAGTCGAGTTCACGGACGGGAGTTCGACGGGTCTGACCCGGGCCGACGGGGAGTCCGACCCCGCGTCGGCCGTCCACGCCTCCCTACCTTCACACGGACGTCCGTCCCGAAACCCCTCCTCGCCCGTGGCGCGATTCCCGCTCGGCGTCGGATCGCGCACCCTCGATCGTCTCCCTTTCGACGTCCACCGGGCGCAGGGACGCCGAGCGAACCGCCGAAGAATATCGACCGGGTCGCCTACTCCTCCTGGACCTTCACCCGGATGTCCTCCACCACGTCCGGGTTCCGCAGCGTCGAGGTGTCGCCCAGTTCGTCCTCGTTGGCGATGTCCTCCAGCAGGCGGCGCATGATCTTCCCGGAGCGGGTCTTCGGGAGTTCGGGCGTGAAGACGACGTCCTCGGGCCGCGCGATGGGGCCAATGGCGTCCTCGACGCCCTCGACGATGCGGTCGCTCATCTCCTCGGAGCCCTCGTAGCCGTCCTCGAGGATGACGTAGGCGTAGACGGCCTCGCCCTTCACGGGGTGGTTGCCGCCGACGACCGCGGCCTCGGCGACGCCCTCGACGCCGACGATGGCCGACTCGATCTCCATCGTCCCCAGGCGGTGCCCGGAGACGTTGATCACGTCGTCGACCCGGCCGAGCACGGTGATGTAGCCGTCGTCGTCGATCTTGGCGCCGTCCTCGGGGAAGTACACCCAGTCGTCGGGGTCGTCCGAGTCGACGTCGGAGTACTCCTTCCAGTACTCCTCGATGAAGCGCTCGTCGTTGTTGTACAGCGTCCGGAGCATCCCGGGCCAGGGCTTGTTGACCGTGAGGTAGCCCGCGCGGCCGGCCTCCACCTCCTCGCCGTTCGTGTCGACGATCCGCGCGTCGATGCCCGGCAGCGGCGGCCCCGCGGAGCCGGGCTTCATGTTCTTCACGCCCGGCAGGGTGGTGACCATCATGCCGCCGGTCTCGGTCTGCCACCAGGTGTCGACGACGGGGCAGGACTCGTCGCCGATGTGCTTGTAGTACCACTTCCACGCGCGCGGGTTGATGGGCTCGCCGACGGTGCCCAGCAGGCGGAGGCTGGAGAGGTCGTGCCGCTCGGGGAACTGGGAGCCCCACTTCATGAACGCGCGGATGGCGGTCGGCGCGGTGTAGAGCTGGTTCACCCCGTACTCCTCGATGATCTCCCAGAGGCGGTCGCGCTCGGGGTAGTCGGGGGTGCCCTCGTACATCACGGAGGTCGTGCCGAGCGCGAGCGGCCCGTACACGATGTACGAGTGGCCGGTGATCCAGCCGATGTCGGCCGCACAGAAGTACGTGTCATCCGGCTTCACGTCGAGCACTGCGTGGGAGGTCCAGGCGGCCCACGCGAGGTAGCCGGCGGTGGTGTGCTTGACGCCCTTCGGCTGGCCCGTGGTGCCCGAGGTGTACATGAGGAACAGCATGTCCTCGGCGTCCCGTCCCACCGGGTCGACGGTCGCGCCGGACTGCTCCTCGACGAGCGCGTCGTAGTCGTGCTGGTTCCCGGCCAGGTCGTGGCCGAAGTCGTCGCCGTTCGGGCCGAGTCGGTCGACGACCACCACGTCCGAGACGTCGCCCTCGACCATCGAGAGCCCCTCGTTGGCCTTGTCGAGGTGGTCGAGCGGGTCGCCCCGGCGGTAGTAGCCGTCGCAGGTGACGAGGTACTCCGAGTCCGCCGAGTCCATCCGGGTGGCGAGCGCCTCCGCCGAGAAGCCGGCGAAGACCACCGAGTGGGGCGCGCCGATGCGGGCGCACGCCAGCATGGCGACGGGCAGTTCGGGCACCATCGGCATGTACATCGTCACGACGTCGTCCTCGCCGACGCCCCGCTCCCGCAGCGCCGCCGCGAACTCGTTCACCTCGCGGTGGAGCTCCTCGTAGGTGAACGTCCGGTCGTCCTCGTCGGTCGGCTCGCCGATCCACTCGATGGCGACCTCCTCGCCCCGCTCCTCGAGGTGCCGGTCGAGACAGTTCGCCGAGGCGTTCAGCGACCCGCCGGTGAACCACTCGTAGAACGGCGGGTTCGAGTCGTCGAGCACCTGATCGTACCCCTCGTCCCAGTCGAGCATCCCGGCCGCTCCCTCCCAGCACTCCGGCCAGTTCTCCTCGAACTCGTCGTAAATGCCAGCGTCGGAGACGTTCGCCTGTTCGACGAACTCCGCCGGCGGCTCGAACTCCTCCTGCTCCTCGAGCCGGGCCTCCAGTTGCACGTCATCGTCTGACATACTCATTGAAAGGTGGGAATAGACCGTGATAAAACCTACCCCACGGCGCGGGTGCGTTCGCTCGCTGGCGGAGCCTCTCGGAACTGAAACGACGGCGCGCCCGGCTACGAGGCCAGCCCGATCTTCTCGCGGTAGGCGCCGTAGTGGCGTTCGAACACGTCCATGATCTCGCCCATCGTGGCGTACGTCTTCACGGCCTCGACGAGGACGGGCATCACGTTCTCGCCGTCCTCGATGGCTCCGTCCAGGTCGGCGAGCGCCGCCTCCACGGCCGCGTCGTCGCGCTCGGCCTTCACCTCCGCCAGCCTGTCGAGCTGGCGCTCCTGGGTCTCCTCGTCGACGTGGAGCAGGTCCGTGTCGGGGTCCTCGTCGACGGCGTACTTGTTCACGCCGACGACGACCTCCTCGCCCTCCTCGACGCGCTCCTGGTACTCGTAGGACGCCTCCTGGATCTCGCGGTGGAAGAAGCCCTGCTCGATGCCCTCGAGCACGCCGTCGCGGACGGAGCCGTCGCCCATCCCCCGGATCTCCTCGAGGTACGCCATCGTCTTCTCCTCGACCTCGTCGGTCAGGCTCTCGACCATGAACGAACCCGCGAGCGGATCCACGCTGTCGGCCGCGCCGGACTCCTCGGCGATGATCTGCTGGGTGCGCAGGGCGACGCGGACCGCCTCCTCCCCGGGGAGCGCGAGCGCCTCGTCGAAGGAGTTGGTGTGGAGGCTCTGGGTGCCGCCGAGCACGCCCGCCAGCGCCTGGATCGTCACGCGGACGATGTTGTTGAGCGGCTGCTGGGCCGTGAGCGACTGCCCGGCGGTCTGGGTGTGGAACTTCAGGCGCTTCGCCTCGTCGGCCTCGGCGCCGTACCACTCGTCCATCACGTTCGCGTAGACGCGGCGGGCCGCGCGGAACTTCGCCACCTCCTCGAAGATGGAGTTGTGCGAGTTGAAGAAGAAGGAGAGCTGCGGGGCGACCTCGTCGACGCCCAGCCCGCGCTCCTCGGCGTCCTCGACGTAGGCGAAGCCGTCCGCGAGGGTGAAGGCGAGCTCCTGGATCGCGGTCGATCCGGCCTCGCGGATGTGGTAGCCCGAGACGGAGATGGGGTAGATGCCCGGCGTCTCACGAATCGCGAACTCGACGGTGTCGGTGACGAGATCGAGTGAGGGCTCCGGGGGGATGACCCACTCCTTCTGGGCGATGAACTCCTTCAGCATGTCGTTCTGGAAGGTGCCCCGGAGCCGTTCGCGTGGGACTCCCTGCCGGTCCGCGAGCGCGACGTACATCGCGAAGATGACGGGCGCGCTGGGGTTGATGGTGAACGAGGTGGACACCTCGCCGACGTCGATGCCGTCGAAGAGGATCTCCATGTCGCGGAGGGTGTCCACGGCCACCCCCTCCTTGCCGACCTCTCCGTCCGAGAGCGGGTCGTCCGAGTCCTTGCCCATCAGGCTCGGCATGTCGAACGCCGTCGAGAGCCCTGTCTGGCCGTTCTCGATGAGGTAGTGGAAGCGCTCGTTCGTCTCCTCCGCGGTGCCGAAGCCGGCGAACTGGCGCATCGTCCAGGTGCGCCCGCGGTACATCGTCGGGTACGGGCCGCGGGTGTACGGCTCCTCGCCGGGGAAGCCGAGGTCCTCCCCGTAGTCGAGGTCGGCGACGTCCTCGGGGGTGTAGAGGTCCTCGATCTCCAGGTTCGAGACGGTCGCGAACCGCTCCTTGCGCTCGCCGTGGGCGTCGACGGCCGGGTCCCGGGTCTCGGCCTCCCACTCCTCGCGGGCCTCGCGTATCGCCGCGAGGTCCTCCTCGTCGTACATGGACGCACTAATTGCCGGAACGGTCATTAAGGATTCGGGTGGTCCGGAGTTCTCGGTGATCGGTTTCCGGATGGGTACTCGGGTCGTAGGTGGTCGGGCAGACTCCCCTCTGGTAGTGTCGGAGTGCAGACCGCGAAACCCCCGCAGCTATCGCTTTCCGGTTCAGTTAGTGCGTCGCCGAACACGTCCAGAAAGCCCCCGCGGCTGTCGGCGACGGCGCGACTGGCAAGCACCGCAGCGCCCGAACAGGGTGAGGGCGCGAGGAGCGCAGCGGCCGCACCGACCCGAGACCTCCGCGGGGGCTCTCGAGGCAGCCGTCACCACGAAAGCCGAATCAAAAACAGCCGTCACCCGGATGGCCAAACCAACCCATCAACCGACGACGAAGAAGCAACGACACACAAAAGCCCCTCACCCCCCAACGCCCACCCAGAAGTGCAGCCCTACGAACGAAAACAGCTCCTCGAGCGGATCAACCGCGAGAGCGCCACCATCGGCGTGGACATCCCCGATCGGATCGACGTCCAGGGCGAGCCGATCGACCTCCGCGAGTTCGTCTTCGAGATCAAACGGCGCGACACCGTCCCCGAGGGCGAGCGCGACCGCGTCGAGCGGGCGAAGCGGAACCTCCGCCGCGAGCGCATCGAGCGGCTCGAGCGCATCGAGGAGGACGAGGTGGACTTCGCGACCGGCGAGGAACTCGCCGCCAGCATCATCGGCATCGACCGGGCGCTGGAGGCGCTCGAACAGCTCCGGCCGCCCGACCTCGAGTCCGAGGCCGAGCGCCAGGAGGCGATGGACCGCAAGCGGTGGATGAGCTTCCTGAAGAAGGCGCTCGGGCACGACGAGTCGAGCGGCCGTCGGGGCGGACGGTAGCCCCGGACCGCCGCCCTCGCTCGTCCACGTTCCCGCTCGCGAGTCGGTCCCGCCCGGCCCGTCGTTCTAAGTTCCGTCCCCGCGAGAGCACGGACGATGAGGAACGCAGAGGTCGCCGCGCTGCTGGAGGAGTTCGCGGACCTGCTGGAGGCCCGGGACGTCTCCTACAAGCCGAACGCCTACCGGCGGGCCGCCGAGAACGTCCGCGACCACCCCCGTGCGATCGAGGACATGGCCGCCGAGGGGGAGGAGGCGGTCGCCGAGATCGACCAGGTGGGCGACGCCATCGCGAGCAAGGTCGTGGAGTACTTCGAAACCGGCGAGATCGAGGAGCTGGCGGAGCTCCGCGCCGAACTCCCGGTCGACATGGTCGCCCTGACGCGCGTCGAGGGCGTCGGCCCGAAGACGGTCGGCACGCTGTACGAGGAACTCGGCGTGACCACGCTCGAGGAACTCGAGGAGGCAGCCGAGGCCGGACGCATCCGGGAGGTGAAGGGGTTCGGCCCGAAGACCGAGGAGAACGTCCTCGAGAACGTCGCCTTCGCCCGGCAGGCGGGGGAGCGCCAGCGCCTGGGCGACGCCCGCCCGATCGCCGACGACGTGCTGGCGTACCTCCACGAGATCGAGGGGGTCGAGGCGGTCGAGGTCGCCGGCTCCATCCGCCGGTGGAAGGACACCATCGGCGACGTGGACGTGCTCGCCGCGACCGAGACGGGGCCGGCGGTCGTCGACGCGTTCACGGACTGGCCGCTCGCGGACGCGGTCATCGAGGCAGGCGAGCAGAAGGCCAGCGTCCGCGCGAACGACGTCCGGGTCGACCTCCGGGCGGTCGTCCCCGACGAGTTCGGCGCCGCCCTCCAGTACTTCACCGGGTCGAAGGCGCACAACCTCCGGGTCCGCAACCTCGCGATCGACCGCGGGCTGAAGATGAACGAGTACGGCATCTTCGACGTCTCCGACGTCGCGGACCCGGACGCCGACCAGCGTGCGGGCGAGCGCCTCGGCGGCGCGACCGAGGCGGAGATGTACGAGCCGCTCGGCCTGCCGGTGTTCGCCCCCGAGATCCGGTGTGACACGGGCGAGGTCCAGGCGGCCCTCGACGGCGACCTCCCCGACCTGCTCGAACACGAGGACGTCCGCGGCGACCTGCACACCCACACCGACTGGTCCGACGGGGGCTACACCGTCGAGGAGATGGTCGCCGCAGCGGCCGAGCGGGGCTACGATTACCACTGCGTCACCGACCACGCCGTGGGGCCGGGCGTGTTCGGCGACGCGGGGCTCACCGACGAGGAGGTGCGCGAGCAGGCCGAGGCGGTCGAGCGCGTCCGCGAGGAGGCCGCGATCCCGGTGTTCCACGGCGTCGAGGCGAACGTCGACGCCGACGGCGACGTGACCACCAGCGACGACCTGCTCGCTGAACTGGACGTCGTGATCGCGTCCCCACACGCCGCGCTCGACCAAGGGGAGGCGACCGACCGGCTCGTCCGCGCCGTCGAACACCCGCACGTCGACGTGCTCGGCCACCCAACGGGACGGCTCATCAACCGGCGCGCGGGCCTCGACGTGGACTTCGAGCGGCTCGCCGAGGCGGCCGCCGCCGCCGGGACCGCCATCGAGGTGAACGCCAACCCGGCACGGCTGGACGCCAACGGCGACGCCGTCCGCGCGGCGGTCGACGCCGGCGCCCCGATCGCCGTCGACACCGACGCCCACTCGCCCTCGGAGTTCGAGTACGTGCGCTACGGCGTCCACACCGCCCGGCGTGGCTGGGCAGAGACCGCCGACGTGGTGAACGCGCGGGACGCCGAGGGGCTCCGCGAGTTCCTCGACGACTGATGACCCCCGACGGAGCCGACGGGAGCGGAAACGGTGACGCCGGGCCGGACGGTACGGACGAACGCGACCGCCTCCTCCTGGACGCCATGCTCGGCACGCTGGCGACGTACCTCAGGATGTGCGGCTACGACGCCGCCTACGCGCTCGACCGTGGAATCGAGGACGACGACCGGCTCCGCGGGCTGGCGGCCGCGGAGGGGCGCCGGCTGCTCACGCGCGACGCGTCGCTCGCGGACCGAACCGACGGCGCGCTGCTGCTGGAGTCGCGCGAAGTGACCGACCAGCTCCGCGAACTGCGCGCCGCCGGCCTGGACCTCTCGCTGCCCGACCGACCGACGCGCTGTGGAACCTGCAACGGCCCGCTGGCGTGGCTCGACGATTCGGAGCCGCGGCCGTCGAACGCACCCGCCGACGGGCCGACGTGGCGCTGTCGGGACTGCGGGCAGCACTTCTGGAAGGGGAGCCACTGGGACGACGTTCGCGACACGCTCGCGCGTCTGTAGCCGCCTCGGGATCCGGGGGTTACCGGGGGTTCCACTCCTCGCAGGCGTCCATGTCGTCCATCAGGTCGTCGTGGAGCCCGCAGTACGGCTGCATCCCGTTCTCGGTCCTGACGTACTGGAAGTGGGTGCAGGAGCCGCAGTAGGCGTCGCCCGCGTTCTTCGGCCGGTCGCCTGCCGCGTCGGTATCGCCCGTCGACGGGGCCGACTGGGTCGACTGATCCGACGGGGAACCCGCGGCGGGCGAGGACGCGGAGGCGGTCGACGCTCCGCCCGGTCGGTCCCGGAGCGGCTGGATGTCCTGCGTCGACGCGCCGCCGTCGCTGGCGGGTGAATCGCCCCCGGAGGACTCGCGGCTCGCTGAGTCGCGCCCGGACGAATCACGTCCGGGCGAATCACGACTCGCAGGACCCTGACTCGTCGAGTCGCGCCGCCCGGAACCGCGTCGGGTGGGCTCGGACGCGGGCGAGTCCGGGGCGGAGGTCGCCAGGTCGCCGCGGCGGTTCGTCTGCGTTTCGACGTCGCCGTCCGGGGTGTTCCCCATGAAGCCGATCCCTCCCATTCGACCCATCGCGCCCTTCGCACCGTCGACCTCGGTGACCTGCGAGCGGGGGACCTCGATGATCTCCGTCTCGCCCTGGCGGGTGACCTGCAGTCGAACCGTTCCGCCGGGGTCGTTGCGGGACTTGAAGTTCGCCACGCCGACGAACAGACACCAGAAGGTCGTCATGATGCCGAGGAAGTAGACGCCCGACGTCGGGAGCGTGAGGTTGACCAGTCCCTCGCCGCAGTTCGATCCCGACCACTGGCACGGGTACGCGTGGGCGAACAGCGCGACGCCGAGCAACGCGACGCCCGCGCCGACGATGGCGGCCGCCCGGGTGCGTCGACCGGCCGGGAGGACGGTGAAGATGCCGAGAAACACCGCGGGAACGCCGAGTCCCCCGAGCACGCCGCCGTACTGTCGGGCGTCGGTGAGGCCGAGCGCGCTTATCGAGGACTCGGTCGTGGCGACGGCGATGCCACAGACGACCAGCAGCGCGCCGAGGAGAAACAGCCCCACCCCGAGGTACAGCCGACGGAGGCTGGCGTACTCGCCAACCTGCCCCTCGTACACCTCCGAAAGACTGGTCATGCCCCCGGCTATGAGACCATCACACAAAACAGTATGTCAGACGTGGTCGTTCGACGGGCGTGACGGGGAGGCGGAGCCGCGGGCTCGGATTCGACTCCCCAACGGGGTGGCCGCGATCCGCCGCGGTCGGGCGTCCGGTTCCTCACCGTTCGGCGACGACCGCCTCGACGGCGGCGGGCCGGCGGGCGACTCCCCGAAACGCCGCGAACGGAAAGGATTACACCCGGCGCTTTCGAACCTCCGTCCATGGCCGACGACGAATCCGAGGAAGCGGAGGAGCCCGCCGTCGAACTCGGCGAGGGGCCGGCGGTCGAGGGCGCCCCCGTCGCGCGGGTCGCCTCGCGACTCACCTGGCCCCAGGAGAAGTCCCGAATCGTCGAGAAGGAGGGCGACGCGGTGATCCGAACGCCGGACGGTCCGTGCGAACTGGACGAGGTGCTCGATGCGGTGGACGTGACGTACTTCGACCGGAGGCAGACGTTCGTCGCCGCCGTCGAGGACGTCGTCGGACGCGGCCCGGTCGAGACCGCCGAGTGACCGGCCGACGACCCCGGGCACGCGAGTAACCTTTTCCCGCGCTCGGGCGAACCTCCGCACATGACGCTCCCGTTCGATCCCGAGGCGGTGTCCGCCGGCGACGTCGGCGAGAAGCGCGCGACCCTGGAGATGGACCACGAGGCCGCCGTCGAACACGTCCGCGAGACGTTCCTGGCGAACGGCTTCGGCGTCCCGGTCGAGTTCTCGCCGTCCGAGTTGCTGAACGAGAAGGTCGACGCCGGCCGCGACCCGTACTACGTGCTGGGCGCGTGCAACCCGGGGATGGCCGACCGGGCGCTCGACGCGACGGGGAGCCGGATCGGCGCACTGTTCCCGTGTAACGTCGTCGTCTGGGAGGAGGACCCGGGCGTCCAGACGGTGTACCACGTGAGCATCATGCGAATCGCGCGACTGCTCGGTCTCGACGCGGACCGCGAGGCGATCGACGACATCGTCGCCGAGACGGGCGAGATGGTCGACGCCGCGTACGACGATCTGGACACGGTCTGATCGGCCTCACGCGCCGGGACCCCCGGCGGCACGGACGTCGACGGGGATGGCTTCTACACCCCGAAGTCCGCGAGGCTCGACTGGAGTCCGGCGACCATCGTGGACTTCGACCGGAGGCGCCCGAGCGACACGGGGAGGTGGTCGACCACCGAGCGGACCGCGGCCTCGAACGTCTCAGCCTCCCCGTGTTCGCCCTCGAACGCGTTCCGGACCGCCTCGCGGATCTGCCAGACGCCGACCGGGCCCCAGTAGTCGTCCGAGACGTGCCGGAGGACGAGCACCTTCGCCTGTCGACCCTCGGCCGAGAGGTGTTCGAGTACGCCGAACCGCGCGGCGTAGTAGGCGCCGGCGGTCTCCTCGACGTAGCCGGTCCGCCCGTCGCGGTTCTCGTGGGCGCTCGACATCGCCGTCCCGGTCGCCGGGTCCGGGTTCCAGATGCTCCCCGGCGCCTTCATCTCGACCAGTTCGTACTCCCAGTCGCCCGGGGCGAGCACGACCCAGAAGGCGTTCCCGAGGTACTCGTTGCGCCACACCTGGACCGAGTCGACGCTCGGCGCGTCGCGGACGGTCCCCCGGAGGTACTTGCCGACGGTGTCGTCGACGGCGGTGATGGACCACCGGGTCGGGACGAGTCGGCGGTCCTCCCCGCGCCCCAGCGCGCCCGCCGAGAGCACGGTGTTGATGTCGTACACGTCCAGCCCGCGGCGGTAGAGGTAGGTCATCGCGCCCTCGGCGTTCCAGTCGTCATCCTCCAGCGTCTTCTTCACCGGGCGGGGGACGTGCGGGTTCTCGGTGAGTTCGGCCGACTCGGCGCGTGCACGCGGGCCGGTGGGCGTGGCGATGTCGGCCTCCGAGACGTCGAAGTCCAGGTCCGGGCCGTCGTCGAGTCCGATCTCCACGTCCACGGGGCGGTCGGCGATGGCGACCTCGCGCTGGGTGCCGAGGAAGCCGTTCCACGCGTCGTGGACGTTCGTCACGTCGGCCGCCCTGTTGGAGTTGAGCAGCGAGGTGCGCCGCTCGAAGACGTCCGAGATGGAGACGCGCTCGTCGTACCAGCCGGCGTTCGTCTCGAAGCTGGCCGCGTCGGCCTCGTGGCCGACCGGCGAGAGGATGCCCGTCGAGACCTTCGGGTAGTTCGAGCGACCGACGAAGATGGACGGGGAGACGGAGCCGAACACGGAGTCGCCGCTCGTGGCCTCCTCGAAGCGGTGCTGGAACGACTCCATGTGATCGAGGAGTTCGTACGACTTCTCCGAGGCGAGCCGGCGCCGCTCGGCGCGCTCGTTGGCCTCGAACTCCACGAACTCGTCCAGCTTCATTCGGTGCCGGCTAGCGGCCGAACGGGCTTGAACGTTCCCCGTAGCGGCGGCTCGCGGGCCGAGCGTGGGAGTGGCGGGTCGGGAGCGGGGGCGAGCAGGCGACGCGGACGGCGGGGCCGCGCGGCGGTGCGTCACGAGTGTCCGGACCGGCTCCCGTCGGGCCGGAGGCAACCGCGGAGCGCCGCGCGGCGGTGCTCAGGTCACGGGGGCGGTGGTCCCGTCACCGTACTTGAAGCTACGCGTCGCTCGACGGGACGCGTTCCGGACGAAAAGTTCGGTTCCGGGGTTGGGACGACGCCCTAACTGTGGATGCCCATCGCCTCGATCTGCTCCTGGTAGCGGTTGCGGATGGTGACCTCGGTCACCTGGGCGACGTCGGCGACTTCCCGCTGGGTCTTCTTCTCGTTACACAAGAGCGAGGCGGCGTAGATCGCGGCCGCCGCGAAGCCCGTCGGCGACTTCCCCGACAGCAGTCCCTCCTCCGCGGTCGTCTCGATGATCTCGTTGGCCTTGTTCTGGACCTCCTCGCTGAGCTCGAGTTCGGAGCTGAACCGCGGGACGTACTTCTTGGGGTCGACCGGCTTCATCTCGAGGCCGAGTTCCTGGGAGATGTAGCGGTACGTCCGGCCGATCTCCTTGCGTTCGACCCGCGAGACCTCGGAGATTTCCTCGAGCGAGCGGGGGATGCCCTCCTTCCGACAGGCGGCGTACAGCGCGGACGTGGAGACCCCCTCGATGGAGCGGCCGCGGATGAGGTCCTCTTTGAGCGCGCGGCGATAGATGACCGAGGCGACTTCGCGCACCGAGCGGGGCACGCCGAGCGCGGAGGCCATGCGGTCGATTTCCGAGAGGGCGAACTGGAGGTTGCGTTCGCCGGCGTCTTTGGTGCGGATGCGCTCTTGCCACTTGCGGAGGCGGTGCATCTGGGAACGCTTTTCCGAGGAGAGCGAGCGACCGTAGGCGTCCTTGTCCTTCCAGTCGATGGTGGTGGTGAGGCCCTTGTCGTGCATCGTCTCGGTGACGGGCGCGCCGACGCGGGACTTGGACTGCCGCTCGGAGTGGTTGAACGCCCGCCACTCCGGCCCGCGGTCGATCTGGTCGTCCTCCACGATGAGCCCCGTCGGCTCGTGAATCAGCTCCCCGTCAGCCGTTCGAACGAGGTCCTCCTCGTCGACGTCCTCCGGATCGAGCTCCGTCCCCTCGTCCGACTCGGACTCCCCTCGGTCCTCCCACTGTCGTCGCTCCCGTTCCTCCCGCTGGCGGGTGGGCCGTGTCATCGCGTTTTTATACTATCCGTCGCTGCACACTTCAACGTTGGCCCGGTAGGAGGAAAACCGACCGACTGAACGCGAACGGAACGCTTTCGCGTCGAGGGGTTCCAGCGTGAGGTATGCCGGTCATCGAGTGCGACACCGAGTCCGCCCGGAGGCGACTGGAGGACGCCGGGGTCGTCGTTTCCGAGGGCAACACCGACCACGAGCAGTGGCGCGCGGAGCGCGACGGCGCGACGGCGGTCGCCTACGACGACAAGGTCGTGGTCCAGGGGAGCGACCCCGCGCGGCTGACGACGCTGCTCCGTGGTGGGGGCGGGCGGGGACACGTCTACTTCGACGGGGCCTCCCGCGGAAACCCGGGGCCGGCGGCCATCGGCTGGGCCGTCGTCACGAGCGACGGCGTCGTCGCCGAGGGCTCCGAGCGCATCGGGGAGACGACGAACAACCGGGCGGAGTACGCCGCGCTGATCCGGGCGCTGGAGGGCGCACGCGACTACGGGCTCGACGAGGTCGACGTGCGGGGCGACTCCCAGTTGATCGTGAAGCAGGTCCGCGGCGAGTGGAACGTGAACGAGCCGACGCTCCGCGAGAAGCGGGTCCGCGCCCGCGAGTTGCTGGACGGGTTCGACCGCTGGACCCTCGAACACGTCCCGCGGGAGATAAACGAGCGCGCCGACGAACTGGCGAACGAGGCGTTCGATGGTGCCTGAACGGACCGACGAGCCGGACGACGTGGAACCGGACGGGAGGGACCGGGTGGAGACGGGGGCTGACGAGGGAGGTGACGCGGAACCCGAAGCGGACGCGGAATCGGAACCGGACGGCGACGAGGAGCTCCCCGCCGACCTGATCGAGGAGGCCGAACGACTCACCCGCCTGGCCCGAAAGGCCGTGGACGAGGAGGAGGCGGCCGCCTACCGGTCGGACCGCGAGCGGCGGCTGGCCGAGCACGACTTCACCGCGCGGGTCCGCGAGGGGGACGACACCCTCGTGTTGCACCCGGAGGAGTGGCTCGAGGACGGCCTCGCTCGCGTGGACCGCATCGAGGACACCTCGCGGGCGATCGAACGTCCCCTCTCGGGTCCGGGTGACCCGGACGACTGGCAGGCGGTCGAGGAGTACAACGCGTCGCTCGTCGAGCGCGTGACCGCAGAACACGGCGAGACACACGGCGCGAACGCGCGCGCGTTCGCCGACTTCATGGGGAACCACTACGCCAAGCGGATGGACGAGGCGACCGACGAGGAGGTCGCGGAGTTCCTCGCGGAGTACTTCCCGCGGAACGCGTGGCCGACGGACGAACAGCGGGACCTCGCCGAGTCGTCGGTCGGGTTCGTGTTCGAATCGACGGACCGGTAGCTTGGCAGGTGAAAAACGGGGTGGGCCCGACCCCCCGGGCGGGCCCCCCTTCGAGTCGTCGTTCCCCGCGTGATCGTCGGCTCGCCGACCGGCCGTCGGTCGGGCGTCAGTCGTCGATGCGCTCCCGGACCTCGTCCGCGCGGTCCTCCCCGGTGACGTACTTGGAGAGCACCCAGTCGATCCGGTCGAGGACCGCCTGGCGGCCCGTCTCGGTGAGCGCGTACTGGTTCGTGCGCTTGTCGAGTTCGCTCTTCTCGACGAGGTCCATCTCGACCAGGTCGTCCAGGTTCGGGTAGAGCCGACCGTGGTTCACCTCGGCGTCGTAGTACGATTCGAGCTCCCGTTTGATCGCGAGTCCGTACATCGGCTCCTCGGCGAGGATGACGAGGATGTTCTGTTGGAACGCGGTCAGGTCGCGAGCGACGCCCACACTGTCGCTCTTGGTTTGTGCCTCTGACATGCGATAGGGGTAGAGATGTCACCTGTCTATTTAATAGTTGGCAACCGAGACGGCGTTTTCTGGCGATAGAAGGCGAGAGACGGCGCTAATCGACGGTTCCGATCGACCGTTCCCCCGAAGTCGTCGGATCGAGCGTGCGCCTCGGGCGAGTGTCGGACAGCCGAATGGATAAATCCTCGGCCTGCGTTCCCCGGGTGAAAGAGCCTCGTCCCTCGCGCGCGGTTGCCGTCGGAGCGTCCGCGACCGCCGACGCGGACGCGACTGCCGTCCGGGCGAGCGCGTGCCGAAAGGACTTTGCCCGTTTTCCGGGAAGCCACTGGTGCATGACGAACCTCTGGGAAGACCTCGAGACGGGGCCGAACGCCCCCGAGGAGATCTACGCCGTCGTGGAGTGTCTGAAGGGCGAACGCAACAAGTACGAGTACGACAAGGACATCCCGGGCGTCGTCCTCGACCGCGTGCTCCACTCGAACGTCCACTACCCCTCCGACTACGGCTTCATCCCGCGGTCGTACTACGACGACGAGGACCCCTTCGACGTGCTCGTGCTGCTAGAGGACCGGACGTTCCCCGGCTGCATCGTCGAGGCCCGCCCGGTCGCCCTGATGAGGATGGACGACGACGGCGAGCAGGACGACAAGGTCGTCGCCGTCCCCTCGGAGGACCCGCGGTACGACCACGTCGAGGACCTGGCGGACATCCCCCAGCAGACGCAGGACGAGATAGACGAGTTCTTCTCGACGTACAAGAACCTCGAGGAGGGAAAGGAGGTCGAGACGCTCGGCTGGGAGGACCGGCAGGCCGCCTACGACGCCATCGAACACGCACAGGACCTCTACGAGGAGCACTTCGGCTGAGCCCGGGGCCCCGTTCCCGAAGCGACCCCACGAACCGCCAGCCGTAACGCCGGCTCATGCCCTCCGGACATAGCCCCGGTCCGGAGGATGTGTTATGATTATGGGTAATCTTTTGCCGCGGCGGCGGCTAGTGCCGACCGAGCATGGCCGCCAAACGACCGACCCTCGGCGTGAACCACCCGACGGTGATCCCCGCGAACTTCGAGCCCGAGCACCCCCGGGAGGAGGACGAGGACCTCGAAGCACCCGAGACCGACGAGGACGAGTAGCCCGATCCGGGGAGCGCCCCGCTCCACCGAGAACGACGAGCCGGGTATCGGATTCGCACGACCGCTCGTCGACGGAGACGGACGTCGGCCGTGGATGTCCGGCGGTCTCACGACGAGAGTTCCCCGACCGGCGCGCGTGACCGCGAAGGCGGACGAAGTACGGTCGAGCGGACGTTCGACGTCCGGGCTTCCGCGGTCGTCCGGCGTCGGGGGAGACGGCGCCGGTACGCCGCGGAACCGCATCGCTCGGAGGCAACTCCTATTACCGGCCCGCAGGTAAGGGCGGGTAATGGCGAGATGCGAGGTGTGCGGCGAGTACGAGAACATGCCGTACCAGTGCCGTCGCTGCGGGCGGACGTTCTGCGCGGAACATCGGCTCCCGGAGAACCACGACTGTCCGGGGCTGAACGAGTGGAACGACCCCGGCGGCGTCTTCGACTCGGGGTTCGACGACTCCGTGGACGACCGCGGCGGCGACTCGGGCGGCGTGACCTCGCGGATGAGCTCCTACGTGGACCGGCAGACCTCCACCGGCGGCGCAGTCGGGTTCTTCAGGGGGAACATGACGTTCGTGTTCCTCGGGCTGATGTGGCTCACCTTCGCCGCACAGCTCGTCGTCGGGGGCCTGGTCTCGCGCCAGCTCGAACTCGACCTGTTCGTCCTCCAGTTCGCCCACCCCGAGTACGTCTGGGCGTGGTTCACCTCCATCTTCGCCCACGGCGGGTTCACCCACATCGTGTTCAACAGCATCGTGCTGTACTTCTTCGGACCGGTCGTCGAGCGGCGACTGGGGTCGAAGCGCTTCACCGCGCTGTTCCTCGCGTCGGGCGCGCTCGCCGGCCTCGCGCAGGTCGGCGCGACCCTCTACATGACCGGCGGCGCGCTGCCGCGCTCGCCCGGCGTCGTCGGCGCCTCGGGCGCCATCATGGCCGTCATGGGGCTGTTGACGGTGCTCCGGCCGAACCTGAAGGTGTACCTCTACTTCATCCTCCCCATGCCGCTGTGGGTGCTCACGCTCGGGTTCGCCGCGTTCTCCATCTTCGCGGGGCTGGGAACGTTCGGGAACGGGAACGTCGCGAACTGGGCCCACCTCGCCGGCCTCGGGATGGGCCTCGCGTACGGCGCGCTCGTGAAGGGTGAACGACAGGCGCCCGAGTCGCTCCGGTTCGGCGGGCCGGGCGGACCCGGCGGCCCGGGTCGCGGCCGGTTCTGAATGCCGGACGTCGTCCGCCCGGAGTTCCGCCCCGACCCCTCGCTCTCCCGCGAGGCGATGGAGGCGCTCCAGCGGGACGTCGCGGCCGCCGCCGTCTTCGAGGACGACCTGGGGTTCGACCCCGCCGCGGTCCGACTCGACGCCGGCCAACGGTCGCTCGCGACCGGCGTCGAGCCCGCGGCCGGCGCGGACGCCACGGACGGCACGAACACCGCCGACGCCGCCGCCCGGTTCCCGGACCCGCCCCTCGTCGCGGGCATCGACCAGGCGTTCCTCGACGATCGGGCCGTCTCGGCGGTCGTGGTGACGCGGGGAAGCGAGGTCGTCGAGCGGACCTACGCCGTCTCGCCGCTGGACGTCCCGTACATCCCCGGCCTGCTCTCGTTCCGCGAGGGCGGCCCCGTCCTCGACGCGCTGGCGACCCTGGATGCCGAACCGGACCTGTACGTCCTCGACGGGAGCGGGCGGGTCCACTTCCGCGAGGCCGGCATCGCCACCCACGTGGGCGTCATGCTCGACGCGCCCGCCGTCGGCGTCGCCAAGAGCCTCCTCTGCGGGAGGCTGGAGGAGGAACCGGACGGCCGGCCCGCGGGCTGGCGGACGCCCATCCTGGCGAACGGCCGGGTCACGGCCCCCGAGGGGACCGTCATCGGCTACGCCTACCAGTCACGCCAGTACGACACCAATCCCGTCATCAACCCGCTGTACGTCAGCCCGGGCCACCGCGTGAGCGCCGAGACGACGGTCGATCTGGTCGCCGGGTTGTGCGACGGCTACAAGCTCCCCGAGCCGACGCGGCTGGCGGACTCGTACGCCGACGATGCGAAGCGCGAGGTTCGTAAGGGGTAGTTCGTTTCGTTCGGATCGCCCGCCCCTGCGACGCTCGGTTCGTTGATCGGTTCGGGCATCGTAGCGCAGACGCCGAAAGCCCCCGCGACTGTCGGCTCGGTGCGGCCGCTGTGCTCCTCGCGCCCTCACTGCGTTCGGACGCTGTGGTGCTTGACGGTCCGCGCCAGCGCCGACGGCCGCGGCCCCTTTCAGTCCCACCCGCCGCACCCACAGCCACCCCAGCCGATCGCGATGCTCGCTCGCTGCGCGTCTCGTCCCTCGCGCGTCGTTGGCCGCGCACTACCCGGGACCTTCGGTCCCGTGCGGTCACCCTCGCTCGCGTGACCGAGGCGCGGCCGCCGCGCGCCAACCGGCGGGTTCGTCGAGCGCACCTCGGCGACGGCTTCGGAACTCTCCTCGAACGGCCCAGGCCCGAATCGCGGAGCGGGGAGAAACACGAACGGCCGAGGGGGCCGAAAGTTAACACCCAGGCCGCCGACGTGGGGACATGGAACGGACGGTCCTCATCACAGGCTGCTCGTCCGGCATCGGGCGCGCGACCGCCGAGGCGTTTCTCGACGAGGAGTGGACGGTGTACGCGACTGCCCGGAACCCCGCCGACGTCCAGACGCTGGGCGAGCGGGAGGGCTGTCGGATCGCCTCCATCGACGTGACCGACCCGGACGACGTCGAACGGGTCGTCGACGAGATGCTCGACGAGACCGGCCGCATCGACTGCCTGGTGAACAACGCCGGCTACGGGCAGATCGGACCCGTCGAGGACGTGTCCACCGACGCCGTGGAGGCCCAGTTCGACGTGAATGTCTTCGGGCCTCACAGGCTCGTCAGGGCAGTCCTCCCGGCGATGCGCCGGCGCGAGGACGGCACCATCGTCAACGTCTCCAGCGTGCTCGGCCGGACGGTCGTCCCGGGCACGGGAGTGTACGCGGCATCGAAGCACGCGCTGGAGGCGATGAGCGACGCCCTCCGGAGCGAGGTCCGCGAGTTCGGCGTCGACGTGGCGCTCGTCGAGCCCGGTCCGGTCGACAGCATGTTCGAGGACCGCGCCAGGGCCGAACTCGAGGGGCTCGACCGCTCGGGCGCCTACGAGTCGTTCTACGGCCTCTACGAGGACTACGACGCCGTCGGCGGGGGCGGCGTCGGCTCGATCCCTCCCGAACGGGTCGCCGAGGAGATCGTCAACGCCGCGAGCGCGACCAAGCCGGCCGCCCGCTACCCCGTCGGCCCGCTCGCCAAAGCCGGCGAGGTCGGGCGCTACGTCCCGACGTGGCTCGCCGACGGGGTCTGGTCGCTCGTGCGAAAGCTCGGATGACCGCGACTGGTGCGATGAAACGACCGACCGCCGATGACTGACGAACGACTCCGCCGGCTCCACGACCACCTCGACGCGACCGCCGAACTCCCGGTCGAGCGGGAGGCGAGCGCGTACCTCGGCGAGGCGGAGGCGGTCGCCCGGGACCTCGTCGAACGGTCCGCCGAGTCCGCGGTCGTGCGCGAGCGAACCGGCCACGTGCGTGACCTGCTGGCCGAGATCGAGGGAACGGGGAACACGGACGCCGACGAGCACGTCGCGGAGGCGCGCGCGCTCGCGAGCGAACTCGCGGGGGAGGGCGCCGACGATTAGGCGAGGCAGGCCGCGACGACCCGAAGCGCGTCCGGCCCGCGGACCTCGTCGGCGAGCAGGGGGATCCGCCTCACGTCGCGGCCGCGGAACAGGTCGGTCGAGCGCGAGAGGGCGGACTGCTGGACCTCCCAGCGGCGCTGGCAGAACTCACAGCCCTCTAGATCCGGCGTGACGACCCAGTCGTCGTCGATGGCCCCGCCGGCCACGTCGCCCGGGTCCTCCATCACCCGGTTCACGACGAGCGTCCGGACGGGAATCCCGAACTCGTCGAGCCGTTCGACGAGGCGCTCGGACTCCATGACGCTCATCTCCTCGGGCACCATCACGACCCGGAAATCGGTTCGCTCGGGGTCCCGGAGCACCGACCGCAGGCGCGCTATCCGACCTTTCAACTCGTCGAGGTCCGGCCCGCCGGGGCCGCCCTCGCCCATCCCGAACAGCCCCTTCATCCCCTCCATCATCCCGGAGAACCGCTGACGGAGCCTCATCAGGCGACCGACCATCGAGTCCAGCAGTTCGGGAAGCTGGAGCAGTCGGAGCGTGTGGCCGGTCGGGGCGGTGTCGACGACGACGCGGTCGAACCGCGGGTCGTCGAGGTGTTCGAGCAACTGGCGCATCGCCGCGGCCTCGTCCGCGCCGGGCATCGGCCCGCCGAGCATCGCGCCGAGCGGCCCGTCCTCCATCGGACCGGCCCCCGTCGACCCGTCCCCGGCCGATCCGCCCCCCATGGCCCCTCCCAACCCGCCGAGGCCCCCGAGGGGGTTCCCCGCCGACGGGTCCGCGTCCTCGCCCGCTCCCGCCGCGTCGCCGAACAGCCCCTCGTCCATCGCGGCGTCGGGGTCGATCTCGGCTGCGTACAGCGGCACGTCCTCGTGGATGCGCGAGGGCTCGGCCGGAATCGAGGTCCCGAGCGTGTCCGACAGCGAGTGGGCCGGGTCGGTCGAGACGACGAGCGTCGCGACGCCGTCGGCCGCGCTCGCGAGCGCGGTCGCGGCCGCACAGGTCGTCTTCCCGACCCCGCCCTTCCCGCCGTAGAGGACGTACTCGGGCGCGTCGCGCTCGGCGGTCCCCGCGACGTCGACCGCCTCCCCCATCCGCGTCCCCGCTCCCGGTACGGCGTCCTCCTCCCCGTCGTCCACGCGTTCGACGGGTTCGACGTCGATGTCGCTCATTACGTCCGTCGAGGCGTTCGGGACTTGTCTATCCGTTGGTCCCCGTCGAGCCGCGGCCGTCGCGGACTCCGTCGAGCCGACGGTCGAACCACGTCTTGGATACGAGGGTTCAAGTACGAAACCGCAACCAGAACCCCGCGGACGTCCACGGTCCCGACGGCGATCGGGACCGACAGTCCGCGTAGGCCCTCACGGGCCCGAGCCATCCGGCGACGGCCGCTCGAACGGCCCGCGAGCGGCTACGAGAAGTAGTCCGCGAGCCGTGTGGCCGCCTCCTCGACGCGGGGGGTGACGAGCGCGAACCGGAACCATTCCGCACGCGCCGAGCCGAACGTCTCGCCCGGCATCCCGGCGACGCCCGCCCCGTCGACGAGTCGCTTCGCGTTCGCCATCGTCCCCGGGAAGCCGTCGAACCGCGCGAGCACGTAGAACGCCCCGTCGGGAGTGGTGTACTCGGCGTCCGCCACGTCGAGCGCGTCCGTGAAGGTGCTCACCCGGTCGCGGAGCATCGACCTGACCCGCTCGTAGTACTCCGGTTCCGTCCCCCGGAGCGCCCGGAGCACCGCGACCTGCGGCGGCCGGGACGTGGCGACGTTCACGAGCATGTGCCGCGTCTTCGCGCCGCCGACGAACTGCTCGGGGAGCACCGCGTAGCCGACGCGGAAGCCGGTGATCGCCATCGACTTCGAGAAGCCCGAAGTGACGATCACGCGGTCCGAGTCGAGCGTCAGCGCCGACTCGAACCCGCCCGTGAAGTCGAAGTGGTCGTACACCTCGTCGGAGACGAGCGTCGCGTCCACCTCCGCCGCGAGGTCGGCCAGGTCCCGCATCGTCTCCCGGGAGTACACCGCCCCGGTGGGGTTGTTCGGCGTGTTCACCAGGACGAGCGCGGTGTCCTCGCTGGCCGCCTCGCGGAAGCGATCCGGGTCGATGGAGCCGTCGCGCTCGGTCGGCACCAGGGTCGTGTCGCCGCCGAGCAGTTCGGTCTTGCCGGGGTAGTACGGGTACACCGGATCCGCGAGGAGCACCTCGGAGCCGGCGTTCCGATCCAGCGCCGCCGCCATCGCGAGGTAGTTCGCCTCGCCCGTCCCGTTGGTGACGACGATCCGACCCGGGTCGACGTTCCGGCGCGCGGCGATCTCCTCGCGCAGTTCCACGAGCCCCTCGCTCGGGGGGTACTGGAACTCGTCCGGTTCCGCGTCTGCGTACTCCCGGAGTCCGTCCCGGAGCGCGGTCGGCGGCTCCCAGTCCGGGTCGCCCGACACCATGTCCACCACGTCTCCCTCGGCAGCCCTGGCGTACTGCATCAGGTGGAAGAACTGCGGCCGCTCGTAGTTCATGGGCGTCGCTGGGTCCCCGCCGGTCTTTACTCCCGCGGTCACGACGTCGGCACCGGCCCGTCGACGCCGACCCGCGGATATTTGACCGAACCCGACCAAGCGGCCGCCATGGACGAACCCGCGATCGACCCGCCGATCGAGGAGCGCGTCGGCGACGCCCTTCGGGCGGCCGGGGCGACCGTCGCGACGGCCGAATCGTGTACAGGCGGGCTGGTCGGTTCCCTGCTGACCGACGTCCCCGGGTCGAGCGACTACTTCGACCGGGGGGTGGTGACCTACTCCTACGACGCGAAGCTGACCGAACTCGCGGTCCCGCGCGAGCACCTCGACGAGGAGGGCGCCGTCTCGAGGCCGGTCGCCAGGGCGATGGCCCGCGGGATACGCGACACCGCGGGGACCGACTGGGGCGTCGCCACGACGGGCATCGCCGGCCCCTCGGGCGGGACCGAGGAGAAGCCGGTCGGCACCGTGTTCGTCGGGGTCGCCCGTCGCGGGGACTGGGGGACCGGCGAGAGCGGCGCGGCCGTCTCGCGCTACGAGTTCGACGGGAGCAGGGCCGAGATCAAGGGGCGGATCGCCCGGCGGGCGCTCGCGGACCTGCTCGAATCGGTGGAGGGGGACGAAGGGAACTGAAGCCGCCTCGCGGAACTCCGGGCCGAATCGGAGTCGACTCAGTAGACGGAGACCTCGTCGAACCGGCCCCGGTAGGCGATGTGGCGGGGGTGGGTCGGCTCCATCCCCGACAGGAACAGCCGGTCCAGTTTCCCGTAGGAGTTCTCGATTCCGAGGTGGGCAAACTCGGCCAGCCGGCGCGCTCGCGTCGCCGGGTCGGACCGCTTCACGACCGTCCGCTCCACGCGGTCCCTGAGCGCGGCGACCAGCGCCTCCTCGTCGCGCACGTCGTCCTCGAACTCGGTCCAGGCGGCGCCGACGGTGCCGCGAAGGTGGGCGTACGAGGAGCCGAACCCCGGAACGTCGAACGCGTTCGAGATCCGGACGCCGCGCTCGTTCTGTCGGGCGAACAGCTTCGCGTTGTACGTCTCCACGGCGTGGAGGCGGTTCCGATACGCGCTCACCTCGGCGCGCGTGAGGCTCACGTTCATGAACTCCGGGTGGGGGACGAGAACGGCGGCCTCCTGTCGCTCGAACTCGGCGAGCGCGGCCTCGTAGGTGACGAAGTCCGGGACCGGCTCCGAGAGGCCGAGCGCGAGGAGGTGACGGCGGTTCCGCCAGTCGCCGGTGAACACCTCCCGGGCGGGAACGACGGTCACCTCGTCCGTCGAGTACCGCCTCGAGCGGGCGCGGATCTCCGGGAGCCGGGTGAAGTGGGGGGCGTACACCAGCGTGTCGACCCCCGCCTCGGCGGCGCGCTCGACGACTCGCTCGTCGAGCACTTTCACGTGGAGGTCGACGCGTGTCGGGGCGTCGCTCACGACAGGAAATCGACGGGACGGAGGTTAGTGGTTGCGCTTCCGGCGGTCCCGAGAAACGCTTTTGGGGGCGCCGGGCGTGGAACCCCGCATGACCCGGTGGGCCTGCGCGATCGGCGGGTGCGACGCGTCGTTCGAGGGCGTCGAGGACGCCGTCGTCCACCAGACGGAGCGCCACGAGCGCCACGAGTGCAAGGTGTGTGGCACCGTCGTCCCCGACGGCTACTTCGCCATCCGACACGCGTTCGACGAGCACACGCGCGCCGAGTTCGTCCGGGCTTACGACGCCGACTCCGACGCGGTCCGGGTGCGCGAGGAAGTGAAGGAGGACGTCGAGTCGGAGGTCGACCTCGAGTCGGTCGTCGAACGCATCAACGGAGCGGTGTAGCCGGGACCGGCGGCGCGGCGTGGGGGACTACCGTTCGTCGCTGTCCAGCACGCGGATCTGGTCCCCGCGGACCGTCACCGGGATCGGGACCGTCGCCTCGTACAGTTCGACGGTCACCTGGTCCTTGCCCTCGTCGATGCGCTGGACCTGCGCCTTCTCGCCCTTGAACGGGCCGGCGATGAGTTCGACGATGTCGCCCTCCGCGATCCCCTCGACGTCCGGGGTCGGCGAGAGGAAGTGTTCGACCTCGGACATGGAGGATCGGCCGGCCTCGCCGTCGGGGCCCTCGACGAGCCCGCGGGCGTGGGGAACCTCCTCCAGCACGCGGCGGATGATCGCGTCCCCGTCGGCCTCGACGAGCACGTAGCTCGTGAGCTGGTCGGGCGCGAGCACCGCGTGGATCTCCGACATCTCCTTGCTGGCGATCATGTCGGCGACGGTGCGCTCCTGGCTCGCCGTCGTCTTCACCGAGAAGATGGGCAACTCAGACACCCCCCGGGAGGAACGACATGACCGCGAAGATGACGAACCCGAGGAAGCCGACGAGGAAGATGCCCGCACCGGCGATCTTCGAGACCTGGGAGAACTCCTCCCAGGAGGGCGTGCTCGCCAGTTTGAGCACCCGTACGTAGCTGTTCAGGTCGTACTTGACGTCCATCGTTGCCGGGGATACTTCGCCGTGGCATCTATATCTGTTGCATCCGGTGTGAGCGCGGACGGCCGTAGGCAGGTGTTCCTGGTCCGCTGAACGGCGGTCATGGCGGTCGATCGTCCGGGCCCCGTTCGGTCGGAGGTGAGGCGGATCGGATCGCGACGGAGCGTGCGGATCGACGACCGGGCGTTCTCGAACGACGGGTGGCGGGAAGTCGCGTCGAAACGGTGGCACGTACCCGTCGAACCGGATTCGGAGTCACACGCCGTCGAGTTCCCCGAACCGCTCGGGCGGGTGCCGATGGTTCGTCGCCCGTTCGAAGCCGTACGCAAGCTCGAACAGGCGAGGTTCGGCGAAGTCCCGCCCGAGGAGTTCGACGCCGACCGGGAGTCCGGCGTCCGTGAAGCCGGCCGGAACGACGATCGCGGGCAGCCCCGTGTGTGCCGAGAGCTCGCAGTTCATCTCCGTGAACGGCTGGTGCTCTGGAATCTCGACGGGCGGAACCCTCGACGGTGGGTACAGCAGGGCATCGAGGTCGAGTTCGGTCATGCGGGAGAGCGTGGTCCCTCTCAGTCGCTGCCGTCGCCGGAGCCGGCGGAGGTACCCCGCGTTCTCGTCCAGCGATTCGACGTCGACGTCCAGGATGCCGGCCTCGTCGATCCTCGATTCGATCGAGGGTGCGATCTCCCCCGTCCCGTGGACCTCCGCCAGCGAACCGTACGGCGCTGCGTCCCCGAGTTCCGAGAGGTACCGGTCGAAGTCGCGAGCGAACTCGTACTGGAGAACGCGGGCGCTCTTCAGGAAGTCGACGTCGACCACGTCGACGGGGTCGACGATCGCCGCGCCGGCCGCGGCCATCTCCTCGACGGCTTCCTCGACGACGGTCGTCACGGCGGCAGCGTCCGTCTCGGACGCGCTCTCCTCGTCCCGGAGGCCGAAGAACTCCCGTGCGACGCCGATGCGCGCGCCGTCGAGCCCGTCGGCGTCGAGGTGCGGGACGTACCCGTCCGCCGGAACCTCGTCCGCACCGGTCGCCGTGACCGGGTCGTCCGGGTCGTAGCCGGCCATGACCTCCAGCATTCGTGCGGCGTCAGCGACGGTCCGAGTGACGGGGCCGGCGGTGTCCTGGGTCTCGCTCAGCGGGACGATCCCCGACCGGCTGACCAGCCCCCTCGTCGGGCGGACGCCGACGAGGTCGTTGAACGCGGGCGGTGATCGGACGGACGAACAGGTGTCCGAGCCCGTCCCGACGGTGGCCAGGTTCGCCGCGACGGCCGCTGCCGTACCGCCGCTGGATCCGGAGGGTCGGCGGTCGAGGTCGTACGCGTTCCGCGTCTCGCCGCCGAGCGAGCTGATGGTGTCGACGCCGAACGACAGCTCCTGGAGGTTCGCCTTCGCGACGACGACGGCGCCGGCCTCCCGGAGCCGTTCGACGACGAACGCGTCCCGCGGCGGCCTGGACCCCGCGAGCGCTGCCGACCCCGCGGTGGTCGGCATGTCGTGGGTGTCCTGGTTGTCCTTGAGGATCACCGGAACGCCGTGAAGCGGTCCCGCGAGGCCGTCGCGCTCGAACCGCGCGTCGAGTCGGCGGGCACGCTCGCGAGCGTCGTCGTTCACTGCCAGGATCGCGTTCAGCCGGCCGTCGTACGCGTCGATACGCGCCAGATAGCGGTCGACGAGCGCTTCGGCGGTGACTCGCCCGTCCGCCATCGCGGCGTGAACGTCGGCGACGGTCGCCTCGACGACGTCGAACGAATCAGCGGGCGATGTGGACATCGGTGGTCGACTCGTGTGGTACGTCCCGGACCGACGACCTGAATCTGCCGGCCGAGGAAACGTGGGGACCACGGGGATTCTCGCTTTCCGAGCGCTTCCCCGATCTGCTGTAGCCGGGTGCGTCGCCGGCGCCCGTGACCCGTCCGTTCCGAGGGTTCCCGAGGCGGTCGTGCCGGCAGCGACCCGGGTGGTTCCCACGATGGAGCCGTGGCTCCAGGGTCGATCGAACGTTCGGAGGTAGAGCGGGAACCGTGGACCCTCTCGCCGACCGGTACGTCCTGCCCACCCGACTACTCCACGTAGTCGATGTCCTCGAGCTTCCGCTCCGCCTTCGCCTGGGCCGCGTCGTTTCGGCCGTAGATCTGGGGCGAATCGACGCCCGTGACGACGATCATCGTCCGCATCGTGCCGTCGAGTTCCTCGTCGATGGAGGTCCCCCAGATGATGCGCGCGTCGGGGTCGATCCGGTCGTAGATCTCCTCGACGACGCCCTCTGCCTCCTCGATGCTCATGTCAGACCCGCCGGTGACGTTCACCAGCGCGGAGTTCGCGCCGGAGATATCCACGTCGAGTAGCGGGGAACGGAGCGCCGACTGGACGGACTCCTGGGCCTTCGTGTCCGAGTCGGACTCGCCGAGGCCGATCATCGCGACGCCGCCCTTCTCCATGACGGTGCGGACGTCCGCGAAGTCGAGGTTCACGAGGCCGGGCTTGGTGATGAGCTCCGTGATGCCCTTCACCGAGCGCATCAGCACCTCGTCGGAGATCTTGAACGCCTGCCGGACGGGGAGCTTCCCGACGGCGTCGAGGAGCCGGTCGTTCGGGACGACGATGACGGTGTCGGCGACGTCACGCAGGCGCTCGAGACCCGCCTCGGCGTTGGTCCGCCGCACTTCGCCCTCGGCCGTGAACGGCGTCGTGACGATGGCGATGGTGAGCGCGCCGATCTCGCGGGCCGCCTTGGCGACGACGGGCGCCGAGCCGGTGCCGGTGCCGCCGCCCAGACCGGCCGTGACGAACACCATGTCGGAACCGGAGATGGAGTCGCGGATCTCCTCCTGGGACTCGATGGCCGCCTCCTCGCCGACCTGGGGGAGCGAGCCGGCGCCGCGGCCCTTCGTGCGGTCCTGGCCGATGAGGATCTTCGTGTCGGCCTCGATGTTCACGAGGTGCTGGACGTCGGTGTTGGCCGCGACCAGCTTCGCGCCGTGGATCCCCTCCTCGGCCATCCGGTTCACCGTGTTGCCGCCCGCGCCGCCGCAGCCGACCACGGTGATGTTCGTCTGGAGGTCCTGCAGGACGTCCTCCAGCTGTTCGTCGGTCATCTTGCCCGAGGTGGGGGTGCCCTCGGTCGGGTCGGAGGCGCCCGAAGCGGGGTCGTCCACCGTCGCACCCTCCGGCACGTCGGCGGACTGCCCCTCCCCTTCGGCCTCGTCGATCGCGTCCTCGACGATGGAGTCCATAGGTTATGCCGGGCCTACCTCCCCGGGCGTTATTATCCTTCCCCTCTCGTCTGCCACGCGTCAGACATTTCGGGGGCCTACCGCCCGATTCGGGGATCAGACTCGGAACCGCTCCTCGCGCTCGCGGCGGACCTCGGCCGGCCGGACGGTCTCCCCGCCGACCTCGACGGGTTCCCCGGCCGCGAGGCGGCCGAACTCCGGCCCCTCCGGGACGCCGCGCTCGACCGCGGCCGCCGGGTCGAACGCCGCGACCCGGGCGACGACCGCGCCGTCCAGTCGGGTAACCTCGTCGTACTTCCCCCGGAGGACGCGGGCGAGGTCGTCGATCAGTTCCTCGCGGGCGTCGGCGTGGGGGAACGCCGCCCGGCCGTCGGCGCGGGTGCCGTTCTCGCTCGTCTCGAAGGCGACCGAACGGGCCTCCACGGCCGCCAGCGTCGCGTCGGCGTCGATTCCGTGTGCCTCCGCCAGCAGGTCCGCCGGGAGCGAGTGGACCTCGTAGTCGGTCGACCGGGACTCCCCGAACCGCAACCCCTCGTCCACGGGCCGGAGGTCGGCCTCGAGCGCGGCCACCAGATCGAGCGGACGGTCGTCCGCCTCGCGCACCCAGGTCTCGCTCACGACGCGAACGCCGGACGGAACGTCGGTCCCGGCGTCCGCGTCCCCGTCCCCGAGGTCCCGGAGCGCGCGCTCCAGGGCGGGACGGTCGCCCTCGAGCAGCGCGAACCGGGCGTCGCTCGCCGCGAAGGCGGCCGCGAGCGTGTCACGGTGCTCGGCCGGGTGGCCGAGTTCCTCCAGTTGCCAGTCCGAGGCGACGTGGCCGACCCCCCACGCGGTCTCCCGGAGGACCCGCTCGAACCGCGGGGCGTAGTGGCCGCCGCCGAAGCCGACGAGGTGCCGCGGCGCGGACCCGTCGGAACCGTCCGCGTCGTCGACCCCCTCGACCGGACCGTCCCCCCCGTCGACGGCGACCGTCGCGTCCCGTTCCGGGAGGTCGAGGACGGCCCGCGCGACCGCCGCCGCGCCCGCCGGGTCGTCCCACTCGGCCTCGTCGCTGCCGAGTTCGGCGAAGACGGACGGGACCGCGACGTCTGTCGGGCCGTGGTGGGTGCACTCGACGGCCACGTCGTACCCCTCGGGCGCGTGCTCGTCGAACCCGGCGACGAGCGCGCGCTGGACGCCGGGGCAGGCGGGGGCGAACGCGCGGTCGCTCCCGCCGTACTCGGCCGGCCCGAAGTTCCCGGTGAAGTGGCAGGTGAGAAGCGGACCCGTGTCGCCGGAGTGGCGCGAGACGAACACGAGGAAGTCGGGGCGCTCGGAGAAGGCGGGCGTCGGGTCGTCGAGGCGGATGTGGAGGTCGTCGAACTCGCGGCGTTCGAGGACGGTCCCCCCGACCGTCGTCCGGTGGTACGTTCCGCCGCCGTCGGCGTCCGGTCGGGAGTCGTCCTCGCGTGCGGTCCAGTCGGCGAGCGCGAGCAACTGCTCGCCGGTGTGCTCGGAGGCGCTGTCGGCCCGTGAGACGACGACGGCGATCACGCCCGAGGGGAGGAGGCGGGGGCGGAAAACGGGGTCGATTCGCGCATGGCGGGAGCGAACCGGCCGATCGGCGCGCGGCGACCGGGCCTCCGTTCGGGCGAGCGAGGGAGACCGCACGAGACCGAAGGTCCCACATAGCGTGTGGCCGGTGCGCGCCGGGCGACCGACTCCCGTACGGCTCCGTTCGGACGACGTCGACGCAGTCGCCGGGGGAATCGTTAAGAGGAATCTCGCCGTCACATCGACCGATGACGGAGTCCGAGGACTGTCACATCCCCGAGTGGGCGGCGCTCATGGGCGTGTCGGTCCCCGAGACGGCCTGCGAGGAGCGGGCCCTCGGTTCCCGGGGGCGAGAGGACCGCTGAGCCGGCCGTTCAGTTCCGCCGCGGTTCGCGAAGTTTTACCCGCGGTGACGGCCAAGAGCCGCTGATGGCGGAGGCCGCCGACCCCGACACCGAGTACGTCGACCACGCCCTCCTGAACCCCGGGTTCATCGAGCGGCGGCGCTACCAGGTCCAGCTCGCCGAGACGGCGAAGCGGGCCGACACGCTCGTCTGCCTGCCGACCGGGCTGGGCAAGACCACCGTCTCGCTGCTCGTGACGGCCCACCGACTCGCGGAGGTCGGCGGCAAGGCGCTGCTGCTCGCGCCGACGAAGCCGCTCGTCCAGCAGCACGCGGAGTTCTACCGCGAGGCGCTGTCGGTGCCCGACGACGAGATCGTCGTGTTCACGGGCGACGTGAAGCCGGACGACCGCGCGGCGCTGTGGGACGAGTCGCGGGTCGTCATCGCCACGCCGCAGGTGGTCGAGAACGACCTCGTCGGCAACCGCGTCTCGCTCGCGGACGTGACCCACGTCACCTTCGACGAGTGCCACCGCGCGACCGGCGACTACGCGTACGTCTACATCGCCGATCGCTACCACGCCGACGCGGAGCGACCCCTCGTCACGGGGATGTCCGCCTCGCCGGGCGGCGACGAGGAGGAGATCCTGATCGTCTGCGAGAACCTCGGGCTCGACGAGGTCGAGGTGATGACCGAGGCCGACTCGGACGTCTCGGAGTACACCTACGACACGGACGTCCAGTGGGAGAAGATCGAACTCCCCGACTCCATCATCGAGATCCGGAACTCCCTGAACGAGGTGATCGGGGACCGGCTGGAGAGCCTCAAGTCGCTCGGCGTCTCGAACACGACCCAGCCCGACGTCTCCCAGAAACAGCTCAACGAGATGCGCGCGCAGCTCCAGCGCATGATGGACGGCGGGAACTCGGACGCGTACAAGGGGATGTCCGTCCACGCCGAGGTGATGAAGCTCCGACGCGCGGTCGAACTCGTCGAGACCCAGAGCGTCGAGGCGCTCCGGCGCTACTTCGAGCGCCAGCGCAACGCCGCCCGCTCGTCGGGGGCGTCGAAGGCGAGCCAGCGGATGATCGCCGAGCCGAAGGTGCGGGAGGCGATGCGGAAGGCCGAGTCGTTCGACGACCTCCACCCGAAGTTCCGGCGCACCAGGGTGCTGCTCGCCCAGACGCTCGGCATCGGCGGCGGCGAGCGCGTCATCGTGTTCACCGAGTCGCGCGACACCGCAGAGGCGCTGACGGAGTTCCTCTCGGCCTCCTTCGACACCCGGCGGTTCGTCGGGCAGGGCGACAAGGAGGGGAGCGACGGGATGACCCAGAAGCAGCAGGGGGAGACGCTCGACGCGTTCCGCGCCGGCGAGTTCGAGGTGCTCGTCTCCACCTCCGTCGCCGAGGAGGGGCTGGACGTGCCGGAGGTCGACCTCGTGCTGTTCTTCGAGCCAGTTCCGACGGCCATCCGGTCGATCCAGCGGAAGGGCCGGACCGGCCGGCAGGACGAGGGGGAGGTCGTCGTGCTGATGGCCGAGGACACCCGCGACGAGGCGTACTTCTGGATCTCACGGCGCAAGGAGAAGCAGATGGAGGAGGAGCTCCGGTCGCTGAAGGGCGTCGCCGAGAACGTCGAGGCGGAACTCGGCGGCGACGGCCAGGCCGACCTCTCGTCGTTCGACGGGGACGGGTCGAGCGGCGGGTCGGCGGGCGGCCCGAACGCCGACTCCGGGAACGAGGGCTCGGCCGACGGAGCGGCGAGCGGGAGCGCACAGCCCGGACTGACGGAGTTCGACGCCGAAACCGGCGACGGGTCGGACCCCCGGGACGACGGGTCGGGTTCCGCGGTCGACGACCGGGCGGGCGCGGGGGACGATTCGGCGGCCGCCGAGGACGACGCCGAAACGTCGGACGGGGGCGTCGTCGCGACCGCCGGGACGAACGACGACGTCGAGGGCACCGAGATCGTCGTCGATCAACGCGAACTCGACTCGACCATCGCGCGCGACCTCTCCACGCGGGATGGGGTCACCACCCGGCTCGAGACGCTCGAGGTCGGCGACTACGTGCTCTCGGACCGGGTCGCCGTCGAGCGCAAGTCCGTCGCGGACTTCCTCGACACGCTCGTCGGCGGCGATCGCTCGATGTTCGAGCAGGTCAAGGACACGGCCCGTGCCTACTCGCGTCCGATCGTCATCGTCGAGGGCGAGGACCTCTACGGCGAGCGGAACGTCCACCCCAACGCGGTCCGGGGGGCGCTCTCCTCGCTCGCCATCGACTTCGACGCCTCCGTCCTGCGGACCGAGGACGAGGCCGACACGGCGGACTTGCTGGAGGTCATCGCGAAGCGCGAGCAGGAGACGAACGACCGCGAGGTGTCGGCCCACGGCGAGAAGGCGGCCAAGACGCTCGCCGAGCAGCAGGAGTACGTCGTGAGTTCCATCGCGGACATCGGCCCGGTGACCTCGCGGGCGCTGCTGGAGCACTTCGGCACCGTGGAGGCGGTGATGACCGCCCGGGAGGAGGACCTGCTGGAGGTGTCCGGCGTCGGCGAGGTGACCGCCGAGCGCATCCGCGAGGTCGTGGGCGAGGAGTACCCGGAGTAGGTTCGACCCGGCCGTCACTCCCCGAACGGGTGGTCGAAGGCGGCCCTCACTCGACCCCGCCCAGGGAGTACGGGCCGGTGTTGTTCCGTGCCGACAGGACGACGCTCCGGGCGTTCTCGCGGATCGAACGGCTGGTCGATCCGGAGAGGAGCTGCCGGAGGCGGCCCGTCGTCGGCGCGCCGAGGACGGTGAGCCCGTAGTAGCGCGACTGCTCGACGATCGCCTCGGCGGCGTCGTCCGCCTCGAGCACCCACGTCGTGGTCGTCCCGGGCCGCCCGATCCGCCGGGACGCGGCGTCGACGTACTCCTCCGCGAGCTCCCGCTCGTCCGCGGAGGCGTCCCCGTCGACGACGTGGAGGACGTCGATCCACGCCCCCCAGTCCTCGGCGACGCGCCGGGCGACGTCCGCCGCGAGCCCGGAGTGGGGACCGCCGGCGATGGAGACCAGGATCGACGGCGCCTCCCCGTAGCCGTGCTCGCCGTTCGCGACGACGACGTCGCAGTCGGCCTGGACGGCGATCCGCTCGGCGACCTCCCGGCCGAGCAGGTCGCTCGGCGATCCCCCGGGGAGCACGAGCGTGTCGACGTCGTCGCCGTCGACCGCGCGGAGCACCTCGTCGACGAGGCGGCTCCCGTGGGCCGCTCGCCCGCCCGCTCGCCCGGTCGACCCGTCCAGGGACCGGGAGAGGAGGCGGGCCGCGTCGTCGTCGGCGACCCGGTCGCGCGCCTCGCGAAGCGTCCGTTCGGAGGCCCAGCCGGGGTCCAGCACCCCGACCGACGCGTCCGCGATCCGGGCGAGCGTGGCGGCGACCCCGAGCTGGTCGGCGAGAGCCGGGGCGTCCACGTCGAGCAGCGGTGCCATGAGGCGTCGACCCTCGAGTTCTCCCCCGAAGTACGGCGCCCCCTCGGGGAGCCCGTCCCCACCCCCCAGCGCGGTGAACGGCGACAGCGTCATACATCGTTCCTCCCGCCCCGGTCACAAAAAACCGGACGTCGGTTCGGGGGACGAACGGGCGGGAACGCGGTCGAAACTGGGTCAGTACGGCGCTAACGGCCGTCCGACGGCTCCGACGCGCCCGTCAGGCGGAGGTTCGGTTCACATGCGTGGGCCGGCGTCACCAGGTCGTACACCGCCGAGCGGCCGACCGACTCCTCGAGGTACCGACGGTCGGCCCCGTCGAGACCCTCGCCGGCGACGTCGATGTCGACGTTCAGGTCGCCGAACGTGTCGATCGGATCGCCGGCCCCGTCCTCTACGTCCGCCAGGTGGAGGAAGACGAACGGGCCCCAGTCGATGGACACGCTGGTCTCCAGGCGGTCGAGTTCGATCCCGCGCCGATGGCGCTCATGGAGACGGCGGCGTTGAGACAGCCCGTGAGCGACGCCAGCGCCGTCTCGGTGACCTGGGGCCCGTCGGTCGGGTCGAGGAAGCCCACGGCCGCCTCCACCTCGCGATGCCCGCCCAAGTGGTGGGCGTACTCGCGGGCGACGCGGTCGATCCGCTCCCCGCCGAGCGTGTACGGCCCGGTCGTCGCCCTCGTGTGGATGGCGCGTCCCTCGTAGACGCCCTCGGCCGCGAGGCCGAACTGGACGTCCTCGGGGTCCGCCTCGGCGTTGGTGGGTGCCGGTGTTCGTCGGCAAGTAGGGAGCCGGTCGAGGTACGACCGGCCGTCGAGTCGGGACCCGACCGCGTTCAGCGCCGCAGGGCGGAGAGCGCCTCCGCCGCCTCGCGGGCGGCCGCGAGGTGGTCGCGCGCGACCCGCGGGTCGTCGGCGTCGGCGCCGGCGGTCGCGTGGCGGGTCACCGCCGCGACGAGCGCGTCCGTCGCCTCGCCCGGGTCGCCGGCCGCGTCCGACGGTGGAGCCGCCGCCGTCGACGCCTCCGACCGGCCGTCGGGGCCGGATCGGCGTCCGGCGCCGGTCCGCCGCGGGTCGTCGCCGTCGTTCGACCCCGACCCCGACGGCGGCGCCCGTCGCCGGCCGCCCGCGTGCCGTCGGGCAGCAGGTGCATCGCCGGCGTTCCGTCCCGCGGGGTCGTCGCGCCCCGCCGGGTCGTCGTCCGGCCGCCCGTCGAGCGGGGCGTCCGCGGCTCCGTCCGTCGCGTCGGCGGCCGCGTCCGTCGCCGGTGGCGCGTCCGCGTCGTCCGCCGCCACCTCGTCGCCCTCGGCCGCCCCGTCGCCATCGACCGTCCCGTCGTTCGCGGGTCGCTCGGCCCGACAGGTCACGCAGAACTCCTGGCCGTTCTGCCGGAACAGGGGGTCGCCGCAGGTGTCGCAGTGCCTGTTCGTCATCGTCGCACCCTTGAGCAGCAGTTCGCTCATCCGGCGCGTCGACTCGCGCTTCTCCTCGTCGCGAGCGTACTTCTCGCGAAGCTTCTCGCGTTCGGCCTCCTTGTCGAACCCGGAGTCGCCGGCGTCCCCGCCGTCGCCGGGGTCTGTATCGCTCATACGCGTGTGAAGGAGGGCGGCGGCGAAAAAGTCAGCGGAGCGTCGTGCCGGCGGCCAGCGACCGGGGAGCCGCGCACCCGAGCGTTCAAATCCGATGACACGCTACTACGACCGTGTCGACCACGGACGACCACCTGCGCTTCTTCCCGTACGAGGAGCCGTACCCGAACCAGCGGGAGGCGATGGACCGGGTCGGCAACGCGCTCGCGCGGGGCCAGGACGTGCTCCTCGAGGGCGCACCCGGCACCGGGAAGACGCTCTCGGCGCTCGTGCCGGCGCTCGCACACGCCCGCGAGCACGACCGCACGGTCGTCATCACCACGAACGTCCACCAGCAGATGCGCCAGTTCGTCGAGGACGCCCGCGCCATCAACGAGGCCGAGCCCATCCGCGCGACGGTGTTCAAGGGGAAGTCCTCGATGTGCCACATCGACGTGGACTACCAGGAGTGCCAGACGCTCCGGGACACGACCCGCTCGCTCGTCGAGGACCGGCAGGACAGGGAGCAACTGGAACGCCGGCTGGAGGACCTCACCGACGAGATGCGCGACGGCGGGGGCGGAGGATCCGACGGGGGCGGGGTGAACGGCGGCGACGCCGGCTCCGCCGCGGAGGCCCGGCAGGCGGTCGCGGCGGAACTCGAGTCGCTGGAGGAAGAGATCGAGGACGCGACGAACGTCTGCGAGCACTACATGAACAACCTCACGGCCGACACCGGCGAGTTCTTCTCGTGGCTGTTCCGGGACGTCCGGCGACCCGACGAGGTGTACGAGTACGCCGAGCGCCAGGGGCTGTGCGGCTACGAACTGCTGAAGGAGGGAATGGAGGACGTGGAACTGGTCGTCTGCAACTACCACCACCTGCTCGACCCGACCATCCGCGAGCAGTTCTTCCGCTGGCTCGACCGCGAGCCGGAGGACGTCATCACGGTGTTCGACGAGGCCCACAACGTCGAGGGCGCCGCCCGCGAGCACGCCAGCGAGGCGCTCACGGAGAACACCCTCGAGTCGGCGCTCTCGGAACTGGAGGAGACGGACGACTCCCGCGCCGAGCCGGCCGAGAACGTGCTCCGGGCGTTCACCGAGGCGCTCCGGGCGACGTACGACGAGAACCTCGGCTTCGGCGAGCGCGAGCGGGTCGGCGAGAACTGGTTCGACGTCTCCGTCGCGAACGAGGACCGGCGCGACGACCTCACGCTCGCGTTCCTCGACCGCTACGAGGGGCGGGGGATCCGCGCGGAGTGCGACCTCGCGCTCCAGCTCGGCAAGCGCCTCGACGAGGAGTACGAGGACGCCTACCGCGACGGCGAGACCACCACCCGGCGCGAGTGTCACCTCCTCTCGGCGGCCGCGTTCGTCTCGGCGTGGATGGACGGCGGCGGCGAACTCGGCCAGCACCCGATGGTGTCGGTCCGCAGGGACGCCGGCACCGACGAGGTGTACGGCCGCGCGGAGCTGTACACCTGCATCCCGCGGGAGGTCACCCGGGACCTGTTCGAGGAGGTGTACGGCTCGGTGCTGATGTCCGCGACGCTGCGCCCATTCGACGTGACCCAGGACGTGCTCGGACTCGACTCGCCGGCCACGCTCGCCTACGAGCTGTCCTACCCCGAGGAGAACCGCCGGACGTACTCGGTGTCGACGCCGGCGCTGTTCTCCTCGGAGCGCGACGACCCCGGGACCCAGGAGACGGTCGCGTCGACGCTCTCGGACGCCGTCCGCTTCACGCCGGGCAACAGCCTCCTCTTCTTCCCGTCGTACGCCGAGGCCGAGCGCTACCACGAACTGCTCTCGGGCGACCCCGAACTCGGCACCGTTCTGCTCGACGGCTCGGACCAGGACACGGAGGACCTCCGGACGACGCTCGTCGGGAGCGACGACGCGGCGCTTTTCACCTCGCTGTGGGGGACGCTCGCGGAGGGGGTGAGCTTCGACGGCGACGCGGCCCGGACCGTCGCGGTCGTGGGGGTCCCGTATCCGCACCTCTCCGAGCGCATGGAGGCGGTGCAGGACGCCTACGACCGCGTGTTCGCCGAGCGCTCGCGGGACGCCGGGTGGGAGTACGCCGTCGAGATCCCCACCGTTCGGAAGACGCGACAGGCGCTCGGGCGGGTCATCCGCTCGCCGGAGGACTTCGGGGTTCGGTTGCTGCTGGACAAGCGGTACACGAGCGCGGACATGGGGAAGTACTCGGTGCGCGGGACGTTCCCGCCCGAGGAGCGGGAGGAGTTAATCGACATCAGGCCCGGGAAGCTGAAGTTCGCGATGCTGAACTTCTACTCCGATCACGACGCGTACTCGGGGTCGCCGCCGGAGCCGTAGTCGGGGTCGGCGGACGGCTCGAACGTCCGCCGACGTGTCGCCGACCGTGGCGCCGTCGGTTCCGTCGTCGGCACGCGGACCCCCGTTGCTTGCCCACTGAAGTCCACCAGCCTCCCCAACCGATCGCGCTCCTTGCTCCCTCCGGTCGCTTGCGGTGCTCATCCCTCGCGCGCTTCGGCCGCGCACGGGGCGCGGCCGAAGCGCGCCACCCCTGCTGCGATCGCACGGCAGGAATGCGGCCGTGTCCTACGCGAGCAGTTCCACGAGCAGCGCCTTCTGGGCGTGCATCCGGTTCTCCGCCTGCTCCCACACCAGCGTCCGGTCCGACTCCAGCACCTCGTCGGTGATCTCCTCGCCCCGGTGGGCCGGCAGGCAGTGCATCACCTTCGCGTCCGTGCCCCCGAGCAGGTCCTCGTTCAGCTGGTACCCCTCGAACGCGGGTAGTTTCTCCTCGCGCAGTTCTTCCTGGCCCATGCTCACCCAGACGTCGGTGTAGACGACGTCGGCCCCCTCGACCGCGCCCTCGGGCGAGTCCGCGAGCGTCGGCGCCCTCCCGGCCGCCGCGGCGCGCTCGATGCAGTCCTCGCCGAGGCCGTAGCCCTCCGGGGTGGCGACCGCGAGGTCCACGCCGGCGACCCCGCAGCCGACCGCGAACGACCGGGCGACGTTGTTGCCGTCGCCGACCCACGCGACCGAGACGTCCTCGAAGCCGTCGAACGTCTCCCGTATCGTCAGCAGGTCGGCGAGCGTCTGGCACGGGTGGGCGTCGTCGGTCAGCCCGTTGACCACGGGTACGTCGGCGTACTCCGCGAGCGTCTCGAGGTCCGAGTGGTCGAACAGCCGCGCCATGACGGCGTCGACGTAGCCCGAGAGCGCCCTGGCGGTGTCCTTCAGCGGCTCTCCGTGGCCGAGCTGGATGTCGCCGGGGCCGAGGAACATCGCGTGGCCCCCGAGCTGGGTCATCCCCGTCTCGAAGGACGCCCGCGTTCGGGTCGAGGGCTTCTCGAACAGCATCGCGAGCGTCGTCCGGGGCAGTTGCGTGAGGTCCCTGCCGGTCTTCAGCTCGGTCGCGCGATCGAGGAGCGCGGCCAGCTGGTCGGCCGTCAGGTCGTCCACGTCGAGCAGGTCGGTCGGGAACGGTTCGTCGGCGTCGGCGGTCGTGTCGGGGTCGTGGGTTGGTGTGCTCATGCTGGGTCGCTGAGGCGCTCGCTCACCGCGCACAGCACGTCGACTGCGCGGTCGAACTCCGCGAGCGGGAGGCGTTCGTTCGGGGCGTGGTCCAGGTCGGAGTCGCCGGGGCCGTAGGTCGCCATCGGAGCGTCCCAGGCCGCGGCGAACAGGTTCACGTCGGCGGTGCCGGTCTTGCGGAGGAGTCGAGGGTCGCCCCCCGCTCGTCGGATCGCCCCACGGAACGCCGTCGCCACCTCGCTCCGCGGGCTGGTCATCACCGGAGGGATGGGCTCCTCCCAGTGGACCGTCCCCGCGTCGAGTTCGGCGTCGGCGCGCTCGCGCACGTCCGCGGCCTCCATCTCGGGCGGCACGCGGAACTGCACGTCCATCGTCGCCTCCATCGACAGCCCGTCGGCCGAGAGCCCGCCGTCGAAGCGCACGGGCTTGGTCGTCACCCCCTCGAACACGGGTTCGTAGTCCTCCGTCTCGAAGGAGTCCTCGACCCGGCGCCACCAGTTCATCGCGTGCTCGACCGCGTTGGGGTCGGGCCGGGAGGTGTGACCCGACTCGCTCGTCGCGACGTAGGTGCCGGCGAGAAAGCCCCGGTAGCCCAGCGTCACGCCGTCCCAGCCGGACGGCTCGCCGTTGACGACCGCGTCGGGCGCCTCGCGGTCCTCCACGAGGAACCGGGCGCCCCGGGAGTCGGTCTCCTCGCCGACGACGCCGGCGAAGGAGACGCCCGTCTCGACGGCCGCGACGGCCATCGCCGCGAGCGGGCCGGTGGCGTCGACGCTGCCGCGCCCCCAGAGCACGGCGTCGCCGTCCGGCGAGTACTCGTCCCCCGCGTCGTGCTCCACGCGGACGGGAATGTCCCCGGGTACCGTGTCGACGTGGGAGGTCAGCAGCACCGAGTCGTCGGCGGGCGCGCGGACGTTCCCGACCTCGTCGACGAACACCTCGCGGTCGTGCTCGGCGAAGAACGCCGCCAGGCGCTCGGCGGCCTCCGCTTCCTCGCCCGACGGCGAGGGGATGGAGACGAGGTCGTACAGCAGTTGGCGCCCCTCGGTGTCGAGCGCGTCGCCGGCATCGTCCGCGTCGTCGACGGCGGACGCCATCGCGCTACAGCACCTCCGTCAGCGCGTCCACGACCGCGTCGACGTGCGCCTCCTCGACCACCAGCGGCGGGAGGAGGCGCAGCACCGACCGGCCGGCCGGGAGCGCGAGCACCTCGTGGTTCAGCGCGAGGTCGCGCAGCAGGCGGTTCGACCCGCGCTTCACCTCGATGCCGACCATGAGCCCCTGCCCGCGCACCTCGCGGACGCCGAGGTCGTGCTCCTCGACGGCGGCCGACAGTTCCTCGTGGAGGTAGTCGCCGACCGCCTCGGCGTGGCCGGGCAGGTCCTCCTCGACGATTCCGTCGAGCGTCGCGTTCGCGGCGGCGGCGACGAGCGGCCCGCCGGAGAACGTCGAGCCGTGGTCGCCCGCCTCGTCCGCCAGCCAGTCGGCACACAGCGTGGCGCCCGTCGGCAGGCCCGACGCCATCCCCTTCGCGGTCGTGAGCGCGTCGGGGACCACCCCGGCGTGCTCGCAGGCCCACAGCGCGCCCGTCCGCCCGAGGCCCGTCTGGATCTCGTCGAACACCAGCGCCGCGCCGGCGTCCTCGGTCAGTTCGCGGGCCGCGTGCAGGTAGTCGGCCGTCGCGGGGTTCACCCCGCCCTCGCCCTGCACGGGTTCGAGGAAGACGGCCGCCGTCTCGTCGTCGACGGCGTCGGCGAGTTCGTCCGCGTCGCCGTAGTCGACGAACTCCACGCCGCCGGCCAGCGGCTCGAACGCGGCGCGGTACTTCCTCTTCCAGGTCATCGCCAGCGCGCCCATCGTCCGGCCGTGGAAGCCCCGCTTCGCGGCGACGATCTTCTCCCGGCCGGTCGCCGAGCGCGCGAACTTCATCGCCGCCTCGTTCGCCTCCGTCCCGGAGTTGCAGAGCCACACCTTCCGGAGGTCGCCGGGCGCGAGCGCGCCCAGTTTCCCGTACAACTCGGTGCGGGCCTCGACGGGGTACGAACCCTGGACGTACAGCAACTCGGCCGCCTGCTCCCGGATCGCATCCACGACCGCGGGCGGGCAGTGCCCGAGCGGCGTGCAGGCGTAGGAGGCGCCGAAGTCGAGGTACTCCGTGCCGTTCGCGCCCGTGAGGTGGACGCCCTCGCCCGACTCGATGCCGAGCGGCTTCTCCGAGAAGACGAACCCCTCGCCGAGTTCGTCCTCGGCGACGTCGAGGGAACTCACTGCTCCACCCCCTCGGCGTCCTCGCCGCCCTCGGCGTCGCTGCCGGATCCGACCACGGCGGCGCGGTCGATCCGCGTGCCGGCGCCGTCGAGCGCGGCGACGATGGGGTCGCGGACGTTCGCGTCCGAGACGTACACCGCCGCGGCACCGCCCTCGAGCGCCTCCTTCGCGGCCATCACCTTGCGCGTCATGAACCCCTCCGCCGCGGCCTCGAGGTCCTCGAAGTCCGCGGGGCCGTCCACGGCGCCGATGAGCGTGTCGGCGTCGTCGGGGTCCTCGTACACGCCGGCAACGTCCGTCAGGACGACCAGTTCGCCGCCGAGCGCGCCCGCGACGGCCGCGGCCGCGCGGTCGGCGTCGGTGTTGACCGCCGTGACGTCGCCGTCGCTCTCCTCGCCGAGCATCGGCGGCGAGAGCACCGGCGTGTAGCCGTCGGCGAGCAGCCCCGAAAGGAGCCCGTCGTCGACGGCGTCGATGCGGCCCGAGTGGTCGCCGCGTTTGATCTTCCTCTTGCCGTCCTCCAGAACGCGGACCGCCGACTTGCGGGGGCCGGCCAGGAGGCCGCCGTCGACGCCCGAGAGGCCGAGCGCGTCGACGCCGGCGTTCCGGAGGCCGACGACGAGTTCGGTGTTGAGCTTGCCGGGCAGCGCCATCTCGAACACCTCCATGGCGTCCTCGTCGGTGAACCGACCGGTGACGCCGCCGGGCGTCTCGACGTACTCGGGCTCGCGCCCGAGCGCCTCGAGCTGGTCGTCCACCTCGGTCGAGCCGCCGTGGACGACGACGACCTCCCGGCCGTTGGCGACGAGGTGGGCCACGTCGCCGACCGCGCCCGCGGGGTCGACCGCGCGGGCGCCGCCGAGCTTCACGACGACCGGCGGTTCCGTTCCTCCGTCCGTGTAGAGGTCGGGAGTCCCGGTCATGGCGAACCCACGGGGTGGAGCCCCAGTTGGTCCAGCCCGGCCGTCTCCTCCAGGCCGAGTGCGACGTTGGCTGCGTGGACCGCCTGGCCGGCCGAGCCCTTCATCATGTTGTCGATGGCGCCGAACGCCACGACGCGCTCGTTACCGGGGTCCAGCGCGAAGCCGACCTCCGCGCGGTTCGTCCCCGCGACCGCCTTCGGCTCGGGGTAGCGGTACGTCCCGCCGCCGCCGGCGACCAGGTCCACGAACGGCTCGTCCTCGTACGCCTCGCGGTAGGCGCCCCAGAGGTCGCCCTTCGTGACGGGACCGTCGGGGAAGGCGTGACACGTCGCCGACGCGCCGCGGACCATCTCCACCGCGTGCACGGTGAACGCCGTCGGGAGGTCGAGGTACGCCTCCAGTTCCGCCTCGTGGCGGTGGCCGGTCGGCGCGTACGGCCGGACGACGCCGGAGCGTTCGGGGTGCGAGGAGGCCTTGCCGCCGCTCGCGCCGCCCTCGGAGGAGCCGACTTTCACGTCCACGACCACGCGGTCGTCGCCGGTCACGACGCCGGCGTCCACGAGCGGCTTCATCGCCAGCAGGGTCGCCGTCGCGTTGCAGCCGCCCGCGGCGATCAGCTCCGCGCCGGGGAGGTTCCCGCGGTTCAGTTCGGGGAGCGCGTACTCCGCGTCGGCGAGGTGTTCGGTCGCCGTGTGGCCGTCGTACCACTCGTCGTAGGCGTCGGCCTCGGGCAGGCGGAAGTCCGCCGAGAGGTCGACGACGAGCCCCGCAGCGTCGCGGAACGAGTCGATATGCTGCATGGAGACGCCGTGGGGCGTCGCCGCGAACAGCACGTCCACGGACTCCAGCTCCTCCGGCGAGGAGAAGCGGAGGTTGAGCCCCCGCAGGTTCGGGTGGACGTAGCCGACCGTCTTGTTCTCGTACTCGCGGGAGGTGGCCTGCACGACCTCGAACGCGGGGTGGCCGACGAGCAGGCGAAGCAGCTCGCCGCCGGTGAAGCCGGAGCCGCCGACGACCGCGGCGGTGAACCCTTCGCCCGTCCCCTCGTCCTCGGCGCTCGTCGTCATACCGCGGCCGCCTCCGCAGCCACGTCCGCCTTCAGTTCGAGCCAGTCGACGACCGCCGCGGGCACGTCGACGTCGACGCAGCCGTTCAGCGCCTTGAACTCGACCGTGTGGTTCACCTCGTGGACGGTGTACTCGCCGCTGCCGGCGCCGCCGACCTCCATGAGGTCGACGCCGAGCAGGCCGCCGCCGACCGCGTCGCTCGCCCTCCGGACGAGTTCCCTCGCCTCGTCGTCCAGTTCGAACTCGGCCGTCTCGCCGCCCTTCGCGGCGTTCGTGAGCCAGTGGTCGGAGGTGCGCGTCATCGCCGCGACGGGCTCGCCGTCGCAGGCCACCACGCGCACGTCGCGGCCGGGCTTCTCGACGAACTCCTGGACGTAGAACACCTTGTGCTCGTAGTGGCCGAGCGTCTCCTTGTGCTCGAGGATGGCCTCGGCGGCCGAGCGGGTGTCGATCTTCGCCATCAGGCGGCCCCACGAGCCGATCACCGGCTTGAGCACGCAGGGGTAGCCGAACGCCTCGATGGCCTCGAGGGCGGCGTCGGTCGTGAACGCCACCTCCGTCGCTGGCGTGGGAACCCCGGCGGCCTCGAGCGCGAGGCTGTTCTTCACCTTGTTCGCGCACGTCTCGGCCGTCTCCGGCGCGTTGACGACGGGGACGCCGTAGTGCTGCAGGTACTTCGTCGCGTACAGCGAGCGCGAGGTGGCGAGACAGCGGTCGAGGACGACGTCGCAGTCGGCAACGTCGGCCCCGTTCGCGTCGAGGCCGTCGAGGCCGAACCGGAGCTTGCGCACGTCCAGCTTCTCGACCTCGTGGCCGCGGTCGCGGAGCTCCGAGAGGAGGAGCTTCTCGTCCCTGCGGATCCTGGAGTAGAGGAGCCCGACCCTCATCTCACTCCCCCCAGTCCTCTTCGAGCTCCGGGGCTCGCTCGAGGACCGGCGGGGAGACGTCCACGACCTCCAGTTCCGCGCCGCAGGTTCCACAGTCGACGATCTCCCCGATCTCCAGGTCGTCGTGCAGGGTCACCGCGGACCCGCACTCGACGCATTCTGCTTCCGTCATGGTGTACCCGACCGTAGCCGCCTCACCACCTTTAATCCGTCGGTTTTGTAATTTAAATTAAAAGACGGGGTCGTCGCTATCGGAGTCGAGAGGGGCTGAAACCGTCGTGTTCCGTTTCGATGTCGGAAATGTGTGATGTGGCCCCGAGGAGGGCCGGCGGCGGGACCTCGCCCGCCGGGACCGGGGACGGGGCAGGCACCGGGATCGGCGCGACGGCCGGCGTCGGTCGCCCCGGTCGTCGCGGCACGACGCCGGGCCCTCGCGGCGGTCGCGGCGCGACGCGGAGCGGTCGTCGCACCGCTCGCCGTCGCTCCCGGCGTCGTCGAACCCGTCGGACGGCGGGGAGCGACTCAGACACGCTCGCTCACCGCCCGTTGCAGATCGTCGGCCGCGGCGTCGAGCGCGTCGCGGCGCTCGGCCAGCGCGACCGCGTGGTCGTCGTACGAATCCTCCATGCGCGCGAGGGACGCTGCCAGCGCGTCGGGCGCGGGGCCGCCGCGCGAATCGCGGGCGGCGACGCTCCCGGCCGGGTCGAGCGCGGCGTCGACGTCCTCACGGCTCACGTGCGTCCACAGGGACTCCCCCAGTACCTCCTCGGCGGCCGCGTCAAGATTTGCGGCGAGAGCGTCGGGGCTGGCGGAATCCTCCGTTTCGGCCGCGGCCGTCGCCACCAGTTCGTGGGCCGTCCGGAACGGCACGCCCGTCGTCGCCAGCGCGTCGGCGACGCCCGTCGCCGTCGAGAACCCGGCGCCCGCGTCGGCGGCGCACGCCTCCGCGTCCCACTCGGCGGTGGCGACCGCGCCGGCGGCGACCTCGGTCGCCTCGGTCACGGAGTCGACGGCCGTCCAGGCGTGGGGCGTCGCGCGCTGGAGGTCCCGGTTGTACGCGCGGGGGAGCCCCTTCAGCGTCGTCAACAGCCCCGTCAACGCTCCGACCGCGTCGCCCGCGGCCGCGCGGACGAGTTCGAGCGTGTCGGGGTTCTTCTTCTGGGGCATGATCGACGAGGTCGAGGAGTAGTCGTCCGAGAGGACGAGGTAGCCGTCCTTCGCGTGCTCGATGCCGTCGGTCGCGAGCCCCGAGAGCGTCGTCGCGAGCGTCGCCAGCGCCGCACACGACTCCGCGAGGAAGTCGCGGGCCGACGACGCGTCGGTCGAGTTCTCCACGACGCCGTCGAACCCCAGCAGGTCCGCGGTCCGCTCGCGGTCGACGTCGAACGGCGTGCCCGCGAACGCGGCGCCGCCCAGCGGCGACCGGTTCGTCCGGTCGTACGCGTCGAGCAGGCGCGCGGTGTCGCGCTCCAGCGCGCCGGCGTAGGAGGCGAGGAAGTGGCCCGCCGTCGTCGGCTGGGCGAACTGCCGGTGGGTGAACCCGGGCATGACCGTCTCGGCCTCCTCGGCGGCCGCGTCGAGCAGCGCCTCGCGGAGCGCGAGCGTCGCCTCGACGGCCGAGAGCAGGTCCCCCCGCAGGCGGTGGCGGATGCAGGCGGCCACCTCGTCGTTGCGCGAGCGGGCGGTGTGCATCTTCCCGCCGTCCGGGCCGACGCGGTCGACGACGGCGGACTCGACGGCCTCGTGCACGTCCTCACCGTCGGGGAGCGCGTCGTGCCCCTCGGCCTCGACGTCGTCCAGGGCGGCGAGGACGTCGGCCGCCTCGTCGTCGCCGACGATGCCCCGTTCGGCGAGCATGACGACGTGCGCGCGGTCGACGGCGAGGTCGGCGGCGAGGATGCGCTCGTCGGCCGCGAGGCTCGACAGGAACGAGCGGGCCGGGCCGCCCGCGAAGCGCTCGCGCCGGATGACTCCGGCGCCCTCGCCGCCTTCGTGAGGCGCCTCCGGCGCCTCTCCCTCGCCGGTGTCCATGGAACTACTCCTCGCTGCCGCCGTCGGTGGTCAGCGTCGCCTTCTCCTCGACTGCTTCCTCGGTCGCGCTCTCCTTCGCGTTCTCGAGCACCTCGTTCGCCAGGCGCTCCTGGAAGCCGTGGTACTTCGCGACGCCGGTCGCGTCGGCCTGCTCGATGCCGTCGACCGTCTCCGTGTTGAACGAGGCGGCCGACTCGGAGTAGACGCCGTACTCGGAGTCGCGGGCGACCGGGCGAGCCTGCCCGCCCTGGAGCTTCACGGTCACCGTGCCGGTGACCTTCGACTGGCTCGCGTCGAGGTAGCCCTCCAGCGACGCCATCAGCGGCGTGTCGACGAGCCCCTTGTAGCCCTGCTGGGCCCACTCCTCGTCGACGGTCGTCTTGAAGTCGCGCTCGGACTTGGTGAGGACGAGCTGTTCGAGCCCCTCGTGGGCCGTGAGCAGCACGGTCGCGGCCGGGTGCTCGTAGTTCTCGCGCACCTTCAGCCCGAGCATGCGGTCCTCCATCATGTCCGTGCGCCCGACGCCGTGGGCGCCCGCGAGTTCGTTGAGCTCCTCGACGAGTTCGACGGGGTCGAGTTCCTCGCCGTTCAGCGCGACGGCGTAGCCGTCCTCGAACTCGATCTCGACGAGTTCCTCGCCGCCCGCCTCGCCCGGGGCGTCGGTCCACTCGTAGATGTCCTCGGGCGGGACGTAGGTGGGGTCCTCCAGGTCGTCGCCCTCGACCGAGCGGGACCAGAGGTTCGTGTCGATCGACCACGCGCCCTCGTTGCCGCCCTCGACGGGCAGGTCCTTCTCGTCGGCGTACTCGATCTCCCACTCGCGGGTGAGCCCGAGTTCACGGACGGGCGCGATGACCTCCAGGTCGGAGGCGCGCCAGACGGCCTCGAACCGGAGCTGGTCGTTGCCCTTGCCGGTGCAGCCGTGCGCGACGGCGGCGCAGTCGTGCTCCACGGCCACCTCGAGGATCTTCTCGGCGATGACCGGGCGCGCGAGCGCGGTGCCGAGCGGGTAGCCCTGGTAGGTCGCGTTCGCGCGCACGGAGTCGAGACACAGCTCCGCGAACTCCGCCTTGGCGTCGACGACGTAGTGTTCGAGGTCGAGGGCCTCGGCCGTCTCCTCGGCCTCCGCGAACTCCTCTTCGGGCTGGCCGACGTCGACCGTGACGCCGATAACCTCGTCGTGTCCGTACTCCTCCTCCAGCAGCGGCACGCAGACCGTCGTGTCGAGTCCGCCGCTGAACGCGAGTGCCACGCGTGTCATTACCGATAGCTGTGGGCTTCAGGGTATTAAATTCGGCGCTTTTGGATTTGGAATAAAATTGTGAAGTGCGGACTCGGGGAGCCTGTTCGGCGGGGAGCACGTCAGCAACCGGCGGGGGAGGTGGGGGTAGTGTGGGCTCAGAGGCCCGGTCGTCGCGGCGGTCGCGACGGGACGCCGACGCGTCGCTCGACGGAAGAGCGGGCGCGAGCGACGGCGGCGTCCGTCATCGTTCGGGTCATCGTGCTCTATCGGCTTAAATCGTGCAGGTGCGGCAACGTTTGGGTGGGTTCAGTGTCCGAGGATTGGGGTCGGTCCGGTTCCGCGAGTGATCGACGGTAACGGGGCGCACCCGAAAGCCCCCGCTGCCCCGTTCAGTCCCACCCGCCGGACGGTCGGCCGAGCGACGGGGGCCTGACTACCGCTGTGCCCGCCGTGGGTAGTCCGCCCCGATGGTCTCGTTCGTCGGTCAGCCGACGGTGGCGTCGGCAGCAGGGGTGGCGCGCGACGCGAGCACTCGCGCGCGACGCGAGCACTCGCGCGCGAGGCTCACACGAGCATGGCGAGTGTGATGGTTCGAGACGGCGGTGCCGTCTCGTCACTCCGCGAATCGGAGATTCGCTGAGGCCGCGAGAGCGAAGCTCTCGCCCGCTGCCGAAGATCGGAGGGTTTCGTGCGGTTCCGCGGAGCGTGCTCCGAGGTGACTGGTGGACCTCAGTTGCCAAGCGGTAGTGGTCTGCCTCCACCCCCACCCCATCGGAACCGAGCGGAGTCCGATCTCGAGACACGAGCGGGCGAATCGGCCGAGGAGGCGGAACTGAACGCTACGTACGTCCGCGAACGTATCGCTCCAGTCCGAGTAACGACGAGTCCGTCCCCTCCCGGGCCTACTGAGTGTCCAACTGTTCGAGCTCCTGAGTGAGGTCCAGGATCTCCTCGACGGCCTCCGGTAAGGGTTCGAGACATGCCACGTTCGTTCGGGGGTCGTACGAGACGAGCCCATGGTCCGCCAACTTCGGAAGCTGCTGATGGTGCAAATTCAAGCGGATCCGTTCGACCTCCCTATCGTCGGTTTCGACCCCTTCGTGTTCCGCGACTAACGCCACGAGTCGGTCGAGGTCGGCACAGCCGTGGTCGTTGAGATAGAGGAGGACGAGACGACGGCGCGTCTCCCCCAATGCGTCGAAGAACCTGTCGATGTCCGCCCCTCCGTCCTGTACTACCTGCGGAAGCCGTCGGTGAGCTTCAGACCGATTCCGTTCGGGGCGGTCTCGCTCGGGTAGGGAGCCGGACATGTGGTTCTTATTTTATTTATTCGTGCTTAATTTCTTCTCCGTTTGAAGTGGCGAAGTCACCTCGATGTGCCCCGAATCGAGTAGCGAACCGCCGTCACCGAGCAACGAACGAGAGTCCACCGTGTGTCTCCGCTGGCAGGGGCAGCGTAGCCACTTTAGGGGCTAACTCATGTCCTGGTCCACCATGGACCGAGTACTGAACGTGCACACCCGTACCCTACACAAGCCGTGTGAAGAGGGAAGCCTTCGGGCGACCGCGTGTGGTTCGCTCTCGCACGTCTCCTCGGAGCACGTGCGATGGACGACGGACGAGGACCTCCGAACGCTGGACGCCGTTACTCGCTGCGGCAGCGGTCTTCCCGACGAAGGGGACTACTGACCGATCCGTCGCTCTCCCTTCACAGTTGTCGCAACCCCGGGTTTCCGTAGGTAGCGAACCGAACTCCTCGGCCAGTGTCGCGTGCGCCGGCCGTACTGGCCGCCCGCTTCCGGCCGACTCCGAATCGAGAGACTGTAGTCGATCCACCGACGAAACCACCCGGGGCAGAAGCGAGCGTGTTTTCCCCGCCGCCGCCGCACACCCGACAATGACTGACGGCACGCTGCGACTCGCGACGCGGGGCTCCGCGCTCGCCCGGGTGCAGGCCGAGGGCGTCGCGGACGCGCTCTCCACCCGCCGGCGCTCGGTCGAACTCGTGGAGGTCGAGACGCGCGGCGACCGCCTCTCGGAGGAGCTCATCACGCGGCTTGGGAAGACGGGGGCGTTCGTCCGGGCGCTCGACGAGCGGGTGCTCTCCGGGGAGTGTGACGCCGCGGTCCACTCGCTGAAGGACGTGCCGACCGAGATGCCCGAGGACCTCGTCGTGGCCGGCGTGCCCGAGCGCGCGCCGTCCGGCGACGTAATCGTCACCCTCGAGGGCGGAACCGTGGCGGACCTCCCGTCCGGCTCGGTCGTCGGCACCTCCTCGCTCCGCCGGAGGGCGGAGGTGCTCGCCGCCCGGCCCGACCTGGAGGTCGAACCGCTCCGGGGGAACGTCGACACCCGCCTGCGGAAGCTCGTCGGGCCGGCGCTCCAGCGGGAGCACGAGGCGCGCACCGAGGAGGAGCGCGAGCGGAAGGGGGACCTCACGTCGAGCGACGACGCCGGGGAGTTCGACCGGACCGTCGAGGAGTGGTTCGACGACCTCTCGGAGTTCCAGCGCCGGGCCATGGAGTACGAGCCGGACCCCGAGTACGACGCCATCGTGCTCGCGGAGGCGGGGCTGCGGCGCTCGGGCCTGCTGGACCGCCCCGAGTACGAGGTCGAGCGGCTGGAGCGCGCGGAGTTCGTCCCCGCGCCCGGGCAGGGCGCGATCGCGGTCACCGCCGCCGAGCGAGACGTCGTCGAGGCGATCCGCGAGGCCGTCGACCACCCGCCGACCCGGATCGCGGCGACCGTGGAACGAACGGTCCTCGCGGAACTCGGCGGCGGCTGTATCGCCCCCATCGGCGTCGGCGCGCTGCTCCAGGGCGAGCACGTCCAGGTCCGTGCCCGCGTCCTCTCGGCCGACGGCACCGAGGAAGTGGCGGCCAGCCGGGACCTGCCGGTCCGGCACCACGCGGACGCCGCCGCCGAGTTCGCCGCCGAACTCCGCGAGCGGGGCGCCGCGGAACTCATCGAGGAGGCCAGGCGCGAGGGTGACGCGAACGGCGAGGCCGCCCGGGAGGACGGATGACGGGGCGGGAGGCGTCCGGCTTCGTCTACCTCGTCGGCTCCGGCCCGGGCGACCCGGAGCTGCTCACGGTGAAAGCCCGCAGACTCGTCGACGAGGCCGACGTGGTGCTCCACGACAAGCTTCCGGGCCCGGAGATCCTCGGAGCCATCCCCGAGGGGAAGCGCGAGGACGTCGGCAAGCGCGCCGGCGGCGAGCGGACCAGCCAGGAGTACACGAACGACCGGCTGGTCGAACTCGCCGAGGAGGGCAAGACGGTCGTGCGGCTGAAGGGCGGGGACCCGTTCGTCTTCGGCCGCGGCGGCGAGGAGGCCGAACGCCTCGCGGAACACGGGATCCCCTTCGAGGTCGTCCCCGGCGTCACCTCCGCCGTCGCCGCGCCGGGCGTCGCGGGCATCCCCGTCACCCACCGCGACCACGCCTCCTCGGTCTCGTTCGTCACGGGCCACGAGGACCCCGACAAGCCCGAGTCGGCCGTGGACTGGGACGCGCTCGCCGCTTCCGGCGGGACGCTCGTCGTCCTCATGGGCGTCGGAAAGCTGCCCGAGTACACCCGCGCGCTCCGGGAGGCCGGCATGGACCCGGGGACGCCCGTCGCCCTCGTCGAGCGCGGCACGTGGCCGGAGATGCGCGTCGCGACGGGGACGCTCGCGGACGTCGTCGACGTGCGGGACGAGGCGGGCATCGAGCCGCCCGCGGTGACCGTGATCGGCGAGGTGGCGGCGACCCGCGAGCGCGTCGTCGAGTTCCTCCGGGGGCGGGGCGGCGCCGACGCGACGGCCGACGGCGGAGGTTCCGAATGAAGGTCGCCGTCTTCCGGCCCGACGACGAGCGGCTGGCCGGGGCGGTCGAGCTCCTCTCGGATCTGGGCGTCGAACCGGTCGCTGATCCGATGCTGGCGGTCGAACCCACCGGCGCGACCCCCGAGTCGGCCGAGTGGGTCGTGCTCACCTCGAAGACCGGCGTCGAGCTCGCGGCGGGGGAGGGCTGGTCGCCCGGCGACGCTCGACTGGCCGTCATCGGCTCCGCGACGGCCGAGGCGGCCCGCGAGGCGGGCTGGACGGTCGATCTCGTCCCGGCGGAGTACTCCTCCACGGGGCTGGTCCACGAGTTCGAGGACCGCGTCGGCGACGCGTCGGGCGTCACGGTCGAGGTCGCGCGCTCGGACCACGGGAGCCCGGTCCTGCTGGACGGGCTCCGGGCCGCGGGCGCGACGGTCCACGAGACGGTGCTCTACCGGCTCGTCCGCCCCGAGAACGCCGGCAAATCAGTCGAACTGGCCGCTGAAGGGGAGCTGGCGGCGGCCTGCTTCACCTCGTCGCTGACGGTCGAGCACTTCCTCGAGGCCGCGGACGAGCGCGGGGTCCGCGAGGCGGCGCTCGCGGGGCTGAACGACGCGACGGTCGGCTGCATCGGACACCCGACGCGCGAGACGGCCGAGGACCTCGGCGTCGAGGTCGACGTGGTGCCCGCACAGGCGGAGTTCGCGGCGCTCGCCGAGGCCGTCGTCGCCGAACTGTGAATCCGGCCCGGCGGGGTCGGGCTCAGCGGCCGTAGGTGAGCTTCGTCGCCCACTCGTCGAGCCTGTCGGTCACGCCCTCGAGCCACGCGGCGGGCGAGACGGCGCGCGCCTCCCGCTCCGAGAGCTCGATCCGCGGGCCCTGGTAGGGGTCGGCGGGGTCCTCGAGCACCTCGGTCACGGTGCTCATCGCGCACCGGCCGCAGGACTCGACCTCCTTGTCTCCCATGACCGGAACGTGGGGCCGGCGGATAGTTAACGCTTGTCGTGGCCCTTTTGAGTGGCGGCGCGTAGGGGAGGGTATGAGCTACCACCACGTGGACCCGGCGACGCTCGAGCCCACCCCGGACCGCCCCTCCGTCCAGCGGTCCATCAGCGACGCCTGCGGGCTGGAGAAGCTGGCGCTCCACCGGTACGAGGTCGGACCGGGCGAGGCGGTCCCGCTCGCGTACCACTACCACGACGAGCAGGAGGAGGCGTTCTACGTCCTCGAGGGGGCGCTCCACGTCGAGACGCCCGAGCGGGAGTACGTCGTCGAATCCGGCGAAGCGTTCGTCGTCGAACCGGAGGCCCCCCAGTTCGCTCACGTCCCGGAGGACGGCGTCGAGACGACAGCGCTCGTCGTCGGCGCCCCGGCCGTGAACGGCGACGCACACCCCTACGAGGACGCATGACCTGGGACGACCCGCCGTCCGCGGGCGACGTCGCGGACGCGGACGGCGCGGGACCGGACGCCGACCCGGCCCCCGAGTGGGACGACGAGTACCTCGACCGCGTCGGCGACGCGCTGAAGTTCAACTACGACCTGGAGAGGGACCGTGCGGTCGAGGTCGGGGCCAGCGGGTCGGCCGAGAGCGCGGCCGGCGGGTCGAGCGAGGACGGAACCGCCGACCCGGCCGGGTCGGCCGGCGGCCTCACGCGCGAGCGGTTCGACCTGTACGGCCTGCTCCGCATCGACGGCCGGAAGCAGTTCCTCCACCCCTCCATCTCGTTCGCCAACAGCCGCGTCCGCGAGCACCTGTTCGCGCGCCGCGCGGAGCGCGTCACGCCGGCGGACCTCGAACGCCTCGTCGACCTCGGTCACGACCTGGCCGACGAGTGGGTCGAGGCCGACGAGACCCACCAGGGGACCGAGTTCACGTTCGTCGTCGTCGCCCCGCGGGTGACCGACGAGGTGCGCGAGTTCGTGGAGGGGTTCAAGGACCGGACGCTGCTGAAGTTCGGCTACTACGGCCACTACGAGATCCACCTCGCGGTCGTCGCGCCCGACGTCGAGGACGCCGCCGCCAGTCCCGGCGCCGACGTGGCGAAGGCGTTCGCGTTCTGGGCGGAGCCGGAGCGGGAGTCGCCCGGCGTCCTCGGTCGGTTGCTGGGGCCGCTCCGGCGCTGAGCGGCCGTTTCCGCCGCCGTCGCGGTTCTTCGCCGGCGTCGCGGCTCCCGTCGGAATCGGGCGGTCCCGTACGGCCGTCGCCGTCGACGTGGAAAAACGTGGAGGGAATCGGGTCGGGGGCCGGTCAGTCGTCGGACGGTTCGCCGCGCATCGCCTCGGTGTCGAGCCCGCCGCGGGCCTCCCTGATGTTGGAGTAGCCGAGGCGCAACAGCGCCAGGATGAGCCCCACCAGCACGAGCGCGATGACGCTCTGGAACGCCAGCGAGACGGTGGCGATGGTGCCGCCGGCCTCGCCGGCGAGGATGGTCGACGGGTTGCGGTAGATGCCGATCCACAGCAGCGCGACGACCGTGACGCCGATCATGAACACCAGCGGGACGCCGGTGCTGACCAGCTGTTTCGTGTCCTTCCAGTTGGCGAGCCAGACGGTCGCGACCAGCAGCGCCAGCGCGGCCAGCGACTGGTTCGCGCCGCCGAACAGCGGCCAGATGTTCTCCCAGGTGCCGGAGGCGACCAGCAGGTAGCCGGCCAGCGCCAGGATGCCCGCGTTGACGTAGCGGTTGACGACGGTCTCCTGGGTCGAGGTCTCGGGCGTCCCGACGATCTCCTCGATCATGTACCGGCCGAGCCGCATCCCCGTGTCGGTGCTCGTGAGCAGGAAGCTCACGAACACGAGGCCGATGAACGTCGCCGCCGCGGTGACGCTCAGCCCGAACACGGTCAACAGCGCCCCGCCGCCGGCGGGGAACGTGACCAGCGCGGAGGTGAGCGAGGCGTTGCTGCCCGCGATGATGGACACCGCCACGATGGCCGTGACCGCCAGCAGCCCCTCGCCGATCATGCCGCCGTAGCCGATGAGCCGGGCGTCGCTCTCCTTGTCGAGCTGCTTGGCGGTCGTCCCCGAGGACACCAGCGAGTGGAAGCCGCTGATCGTCCCGCACGCGATGGTGACGAACAGGAACGGGAACAGCGGCCCGAGGTCCTCGTGAACGAACCCGGTGAACGGCTCCACCTGGGTCACCAGCGTGGCGACCTCGACGCCCTCGATGCCGGCCGAGGCGACGTCGACCGTGACGGGCGAGAACCCGATGACGGTGCCGACGATGACGGCGAGCAGCATCCCGCCCACGCCGGTGTACAGCAGGCTGGACGTGAGGAAGTCACGCGGCTGGAGCAGCACCCACACCGGGAGCACGCTCGCGACGAACGCGTACAGGATGGTCATCAGGACCCAGCCGGCGAAGTTCGGACCGAGGGCCTGCGCCAGCGGAAGCCAGCCGCCTCCGTCGCCGAACAGGACGATGGTGCCGGCCGGCAGCGCGTCGGTCGCGAACAGCGCGAGGGGGTACTGCAGGCCGACCCAGACGCCGCCGAACACCATCGCGACGAACGCGACGGCGCCCGGCAGGAACGGCAGGTCGAACTGGTAGAGGTACACCCCGAACAGCATCGCGAGCGCGATGTAGATGACCGAGGCGGTCGCCGCCTGCGGGAACGCGTTCAGCACGGCGCCGATGAGGTACGCGAACGCCGCGACGACCAGGATGATCGTCAGGTACGCGAACCACAGCAGCATGTTCTTGCCGCGCTCGCCCACGTACTCGCCGATGATGTAGCCGATCGACTTCCCCTCGTGGCGGACGCTCGAGGAGAGCGACATGAAGTCGTGGACGCTCCCGAACAGGGGGTTCCCGATGGCGACCCAGAGGATCGCCGGGAGCCAGCCGAACGCCGCGGTCGCCGTGATGGGTCCCGCGATGGGCGCCCCGCCGGCGATGCTCGAATAGTGATGCCCCAGCAGCACCGGCTTCGAGGACGGGACGTACTCCTGTCCGTCCTCGTACTTGTGCGCCGGCGTCTCGCGGTCGTCGTCGAGTTCGACGAACCGTGACAGGTACCGCGAGTACCCGAGGTACCCGGCGGAGAACGTCACGAACGCCCCGATTACCAACCACATTACCTGAACCATGTGTGATACCCGTCCTCACGATTGGGGATGGAATACATAAACGTTCACACTTATTTCGGCCGTCCCGGCCCGGATCATGGGTCGACGTGCCGGTACGCGCCCGCCGGGTCGCTCGATCGACGTGGTTTCGATCCGTCAGGTCCGCCGAGCGACCGGTCGCTCGTTCCGGCCAAGACGGGTCGGCACTTCGAACGGCGCGGGGCCGTCGAGCGGCACGGCCGGGGGAGGACCGCCGCCCGTGGGGTCACCTTCCCGGCGTCTCCGCCGAGACCTCGATGTCGAGTTCCTCGGCGACCGAGCCGAGCAGGTCGCCTTTCACCTCCTCGGTCCGGGTCCCGATGGCGGCGACGAGCGGCTGATCGAACGTCTCCCGTATCTCGTCGAGCCGCTCCCGCTCGGTCGCCACCCGGTCGCGGAGGAACCGGGCGCCCCTGCCGTCCTCGTGGTCCTCCGGCTCCGGCGTCAGGCGGTTCGCCACCAGCCCGGTGACGGCGAGCCCCTCCGAGGAGAGGCTCTCGACGGCGCGGCGCGTCTCCCGGATCGACAGCTCGTCGGGGTTGACGACGAGGAAGAAGGCTGCCTCCTCCCGGAGCGTCCGGCCGGCGAACTCGAAGTTCCCCTTCCGCTCGCGCAGCCGGGCGATGATCGGGTCGCCGATGGCGGTCCGGCGCGGCTCGCGTCCGCCGATGGCGGCCTTCTCGTACAGGTCCACGCTCGCCTCGCGCTTCTCCAGCAGGCGGTCGATCCAGCCGCCGAGGTACTCCGGGAGCGAGAGCAGCCTGAGCGTCCCGCCCGTCGGCGAGGTGTCGAAGACGACGCGGTCGTGCTCGGCCTCGCGCATCACGTCGATGAAGCGGTCGAACAGCGCGGCCTCGTGGGCGCCCGGCGTCCGGTGGGCGAGCTCGATCTGGCGGTCGATCTCGTTGACGATGGCGGGGCTCACCTGGTCGCCGAGTTGGCGCTTGATGCCCATGAGGTGGTCGTCCACGGCCTCCTCGGGGTCGATCTCCATCACCTCGAGCGAGTCGTAGCCGTCGACGGGCGTGGGGTCGTCGTCGAACGCCTGGTCGAACACGTCGGCCGTGCTGTGGGCAGGGTCCGTGGAGACGAGGAGCGTGTCCAGCCCCCCGCGAGCGCACCTGTGTGCGTACGCGGAGGAGACGGTCGTCTTGCCGACGCCGCCCTTGCCGCCGAAGAAGACGAACCGGCGCATCAGTAGTGGAACTGGTGGCCCTTCCGCTCCAGCACGGAGCCGCGGTCCCACATCCGGCGCTCCCACTGTTCGAACTCGGGCCCGAGGTACGGGAGCAGTTCGGCGGTGTAGTACGAGACGGGGCTCGGGATGCCGAACGCGTCCGGGAAACACGCGAGCAGGAACGCGTCCTCCTGGTCCTCGGCCTCCTGCTCGATGTACTCGTACGCACGGTGGGAGACCATCCCGTGGTAGAGCCCGCGCAGCCACTCCTCGACCGTCTCGCGGAACGCGGCGATACGGTGGGACAGGTCCATGTGGTCTCCTGTCACGGTGTGAGGATAAGGGTGTCGGGTCGCGTTCGGGCGACGGCGCGGGTGCCGCGTCGACGACGGATCGGCGGTGCCGCGGCGGCGGCCCTCGTGCCGTGTCGGGGAGCCGCCCTCCCGGAGGGCGGCTACAGTTGCGGCGACGTCGCGTCGGCGCTCGCCCGCCCCTCGCCGACCCGCCTGCTGAGCGCGCGGTCGATCCGGCCCGCGGCGTCGACCCGGAGCCGAACGATCCGCCCGTCGGCGAGGTGGATGCTCACCTCCTGTTCGCGCCGCCGGGAGCCGGCGGCGCGCGCGAGGACCCGTTCGCGCCGGTAGGCGTAGTCGGCCACGCCCAGCCCCCCGAGCGCGGCGAGCGCGAGCGGGAGGACGGCCAGGCTCGCGGCGAGCGCGACCGGGCCGATCAACGCCGCCAGCCCGACGCCCCCGAACGCGAACGTGAGGAGTTCGCGCTCGTCGAGCTCGCCCGCCTCCCGCACGCGACCGCGGAGGCGCTCGAGGCCGCCGGGGTCGACGCCGAGGCGGTCGAAGCCGTCGAGGTCGGGGCCGACGGGATCGACGACCCCGGGACGCTCGGGGAGGCGTTCGCCGACCCGCTCCAGCGCGGTCCACACGACGTCGGGGCCGCTCCGCCGGACGTGTTCCGCGAGGACGAACCCGCCGACGCCGACGAGAAAGAGGGCGGTGCCGAGCGCGCTCGCGGTCAGCACGGCCGCCCCGACGACCGCCGCCACGGCGAGGAGCGCCCCCGCGGCCGCGGCCAGCCTGTACCTGGCCTCCTCGGAGGAGACCGTCGTCCGGGGGTGGCTCCGGATCGAGGAGATGCACGACTGGGCGACGTCCACGTACCCCCCGTCCTCGGCGACGAACAGCACACGCCGGTCGGTCACGCCGATCGCTCCCTCCCGCCGGCGGGCGTCGTCCACGAGCGTTCCCGTCCCGGCGTCGACGACCGACTCGCCCGGCGCGAGGTACTCCCGGAACTCGTTCGCTGGCGCTCTCATGTGGGGAACGGGTTCGCCCGTTTCGGGCATTGTTACGTGCATCTTATTCAGGGACGGTCCTCCCCCCGGGTCGCGCGTCGGCCCCTCTCCTCCCCTCCCGGCACCGGACGGCCGGGAGGGCGCAGTCGCTCGCCGGATAGCACGACTCCTAAGTTCGCGAGGCGCTTAGCGGGGGCGTATGAATGGCGGCACGCCGGTGACGATCCTCAGCGGCGCCCTGGGGGCCGGGAAGACGACGACGCTGAACCACCTGCTCTCGTACCCCGGCGGGCGACGGATCGCCGTCCTCGTCAACGACATGGGCGAGGTGAACGTCGACGCCGCGCGAGTCGAGAACCGGGCCGACGGCGTCGCCGAACTGTCGAACGGCTGTATCTGCTGTGACCTGCGGGACGACCTCGAGGTGGCGGTGAGCCGCCTCGCCCGCGAGCGGGAGTTCGACTACCTCGTCGTCGAGTCCTCGGGCATCTCCGAGCCCGCCCCGGTCGCACGACTGTTCACCACGGGCGCCGCCTCGGCCCCCTACGACCTCGACACGCTCGCTACGGTCGTCAACGCCCAGACGTTCCGCGACACCCTGACCGAGGGGGAGGAGGTCGAGACGGAGGACCTCCGGCGCACGCGGCCGGGGCAGGTCGAGCGCGAGGGCGGGGAGACGCGCCCGCTCTCGGAACTGCTCGTCGGCCAGGTGGAGTGTGCGGACGTGCTCCTGCTCAACAAGTGCGACCTCGTGAGCGAGGACGACCTCGCCGGCACCGAGGCGCTGCTCGACTCGCTCAACCCGGAGGCGCGCGTCGTCCGGACCACCCACGGCGAGGTCGACCCAGGCGACCTGCTCGGCACCGGCCTGTTCGACGTTGACACCGTGAGCGAGACGGCGGCGTGGCAGCGAGCGGCCCGGCACGCGGAGGAACACCGCGACGGAAACCGGCACGTCGACGAGGGGGGACACGGTGGCGAGGGGGGCCACGGCAACGAGGGGAACCACGAGCACGGTGGCGAGGGCGCTCACGGCCACGACCACGGGGACCACGGCCCACAGGCCGTCTACGGGGTGGACTCGTTCGTCTTCCGCGCGCGACGGCCGTTCCACCCGGAGCGGTTCGCCGCGTTCGTGCGCGACCTCCCCGACTCGGTCGTCCGATCGAAGGGGACCGTCTGGGTCGCGGGCCGGGACGAGGCGGCGCTGTTCCTCAGCCAGGCCGGCCCCTCCGTCCGGGTCGAACCGGACCGGCAGTGGATGGCGGCGATGTCCGAGTCGCGCCGGGAGATGCAGCGGCGGATGAACCCCGACGTGGAGTGGGACGATGAGCACGGCGACCGCCGGACCGAACTCGTCGTCATCGGCCGCGGGATGGACGATGACGCGGTCCGGGCCGCGCTGGAGGACTGTCTGCTCACCGACGACGAGTTCGAACTCGACCCGGACGGCTTCGAGAACCCGTTCCCCGGTCTCGAGGACGACCCGGTGGCGCTGTAACAGGAGCGGCGCTCATCCACGTCGACGACCCGCTCGCGGACGGGGAAACCCCGAGCGAGCGGCGTTTTGGCACTGACGAGCGGAGCTCGTCTTGCGGCCAGAAACCGCCGGTTTCCGGCAGCATTACGGGAAATCGAAGATCTCCCGTCAGCAGTGGGATTCCTCCGGAATCCCACAGCCTGAACGGGTTTTGCGGGGTCCGGCCGTAGCGCGTCGGCGGAGCCGACGCGCGAGGACGTGCCCCCGCAAAGGAGGTTCGGGTTCCTCAGCAGGCGCAGCCGGTCGTGGCGGCCGAGCGCTCGAACGTCATCTCCTCGCCGCAGTCGGGACAGGGCGGCGGCTCCTCGCCCTCGACGCCGGCGGCTCCACCGCCCCCGTCTCGAGGCGTCTCCGACGCCTCGTAGTCCACGTCGCGGATCCGTCGGCTGCAGTCGGTACACCAGTACGCGCCCGCGGACGTCTCCTCGCCGCCCGCGCCCCGGTTCGGCGACTGCGTCGAGGCCGCGAACGCCTCGACGATCGTGCTAACGATGCCCGTGATCTCAGGGTCGCCCCCGAGGCCCTTCAATCCACGAGCGGTCGCCCGCCGGGCACGCACGGCCGTCGTGGACCCCGGACCGCCGACGCCGCGGCCGTCAGCCGCGCTTCGAGAGGACCAGCAGCCCGCGCTCCAGTTCGCCGCGTCGCTTCCAGGCGGCCAGCCTGTCGAGCACGTCGGGTCCGCGGACCGCCACCGTGGAGCGCCCGCGGAGTTCGGTTCCCTCGTTCTTCGGGCGGGCGGTGACTGTCGTCTCCAGCGTCGAGAGCGGCCCCTCGATCTGCTCGTAGGCGAGGCCGTCCTCCCGCTCCTCGAACCTGAACCGGAGCGTCACGCCGAAGCGGCCGGCGGTCACGACGGTCCCTTTCGGCGTCTCGCTCACGTCCCGCACGTCGAAGCTCCCCTCGGCCTCGACGACGGCCGCCGGATCGAGCGCCGCCCGCACCTCCGGCGGCTTTGCGGCCACGTACCTGCTGGCCTCGACCTCGCGCATGGACGACCTACGGAACCGGCGGTGAAAAGGTGGCGGGGAGCCGGGGCGAGCGGAACCGGCGTCGCCCTCGCCCGCGACCGGGGACGCCGGCCCCGGGCGACCCGGTGGGTCTAAGTCGTCGGCGGACGCGCCTCCGACGATGGCCTCCGACGGCGACATCCGCGTCCTCCTCGTCCTCGACCTGTTGCTGTCGGCTGCCTTCGTGTACGTCGCCCTCACGGCGCTGAGCTTCGTCGGCCTCGCGGAGTTCACGACGTGGAACTTCGGGGTCGGGACGGCCGTCGTCGCCGGGATCACCTACTTCCTCGTGCTCAGAGGCTGATCGTGCGGAGACGGGTCGGCCGCTCGGAGCGCTCCCTCGACGGTCGGACCGGAGGGCGTGACCGGCCTGGCTACCGACGCATCGTCCCGGACTCGAGGCCGTGACCGGTCCGGACGAGGGTCGTGGCGGGTTAGCACCGTGCCGCGCCAACCGACGGGCAGCGACGGAACCGCGCGCGGCGCGCTCGCCCCGAAACTACCACGGCGTCGACAGTACGTGCGTCAAGTTCGTTCGCAACGTTTGCCGAACCGTTGGCCGATGTACGCCCTAATACACCCCTTATATCGTATTAAACCGGACGCGCATCCGAATGTTCCTACGATATTTTTCTTTCTTCAACGATGGGGTTTATTGCCTTCCGAATCAGCCCTTGTGTCGTGATGCCCGACACGGATCACGCGGAAATCGGTGAATCGGTGAACGAGCGTGAACTATTCGGGGTGGGAGCGTGACGCTCCTCCAGGCCGACCCGGCGGTGATCGCGGAGGGGGTCAACTTCCTCTGGGTGCTCGTGGTCACCTTCCTGATCTTCTTCATGCACGCCGGCTTCGCGATGCTGGAGGCCGGGCAGGTGCGCTCGAAGAACGTCGCGAACCAGCTCACGAAGAACCTGCTGACCTGGAGCGTCGGCGTGACGCTCTTCTTCCTCGTCGGCGCGGGCGTGAACGCCCTCGTCGGCGGGCTGACCGGTCCCGACGCCGTCAGCGTCGCCGACGCGTTCGCCACGCTCGCGCCGGAGGGGGCCAACGCCTGGGTCGGCTGGCTCTTCGGCGCGGTGTTCGCCATGACCGCGGCGACCATCGTCTCCGGCGCCGTCGCCGGGCGGATGAAGCTCCGCGCGTACGTCGCCTACACGGTGCTGCTCGCGGCGGTCATCTACCCGGTCGTCACCGGCCTGACGTGGGCCGGCGGCTTCCTGGGCGCGATGGGCTTTCACGACTTCGCGGGCGGCGTCATCGTCCACGCGATGGGCGGGGTCGCCGGCCTGACCGCGGCCTACGTGGTCGGCCCGCGCATGGACCGCTACAACGAGGACGGCTCGGTCAACGTCATCCCCGGCCACTCGCTGACGTTCGCCGCGCTCGGGACGCTCATCCTGGCGTTCGGCTGGTACGGCTTCAACGTCGGCACGGCCGCGACGGTGTTCACCGTCTCCGACGGCTCGCTCGAACTCGGCGCGTTCGCCACGGTCGGCCGCGTCGCGGCGACGACGACGCTCGGCATGGCCGCCGGCGCCATCGGCGCCGCGGCGGCGACGCTGTACAAGACCGGGAAGGTCGACACGCTGTACGTCGCGAACGGCCTGCTGGCCGGCCTCGTCAGCGTGACGGCGATCACCGACGCCATCGTCTGGCCCGGCGCCGTCGCGGTGGGCCTGCTGGCCGGCATCCAGCTCCCGATCGTCTTCGAGTTCGTCGAGAAGCGGCTGAAGATCGACGACGTCTGTGCCGTCTTCCCGGTCCACGGCTCGGCCGGCGTGCTCGGCGCGCTGGCGTTCCCGTTCGTCGCCACCGAATTCTGGGGCGGCGCGGGCATCGGCTACCTCGTCGACACGTTCGTCGTCCAACTGATCTCGGTCGTCGTCATCCTGGCGTGGACGGTCGTCGCGACGGCGGTCGTCTTCGGGGTCATCAGGGCGATGGGCGAGATCCGCGTCTCCCGCGAACACGAGATCGACGGGCTCGACATCTCCGAACACGGCGTCAACACCTACCCCGAGTTCGGCAGCCCCGACACGGTCACCGACGGCGGCTTCACGGAGGAGAACGGCATCGTGCGCGCCGACGGCGGCGCGCCGAACGACGGCGGCATCAAGATGGTGACGGCGTTCGTCCGTCCGGACAAGCTCTCGGACGTGAAGACCGGCCTCGCGGAGATCGGCGCCCCGTCGCTGACGGTCACCAACGTCTCCGGCCGCGGCTCACAGCCCGCGAAGAAGGGACAGTGGCGCGGCGAGGAGTACACGGTCGACCTCCACCAGAAGGTGAAGATCGAGTGCGTCGTCGCGGACATCCCGGCCGAGGACGTCGCGGTGGCCATCCGCGACGCGGCCCGGACCGGCGAACCCGGCGACGGGAAGGTGTTCGTCCTCCCCGTCGAGGACGCATACCAGATCCGCACGGGCGAACGGGGGACCGTCGCCGTGTGAGGCGTCGACTCCCGGGAGCCGTCGCACCGCCATCGAACCGAACACTGTAAACGGACCGAACCGATCACGGACCTCCGACCGACGGAACGTACCGCGATACGACCGGACGCCCCCTCCGGCGGGCGGCGCGGACGCGGTCGGGCGCGGCGAGGGTACTGGGCTCATCGGGCGCGGGCGTCACCGCGACCCGCGCCCACCAACCGGCGCCGCACCCTGCCATCCGTGTCACGCCGACTCGTCGCGACCGACCGCCGCAGCCGTCCGACGGACGGCGGCGCGTCCGAATCGACCGCCACTCCGGCGGCTTCCGCCGCCGGACCTTCCATGGCACGATATCTTAATACTTGGCGGCGAGTTTCGGGTGAGTTTCGACTTCGAACAACGACGGTCTCCCCTCGAAGCAACCCGCAGGTTCGTCGCCGGCACGATGAACCCCCGCAGCTCGGGCCTGGTGGCGCCCGACCCGGTAACTACTTTCCGCGGGCCGCGTCAAGGCCTCGTATGAACCACGACCGTTCCCGCGACCTGTACGACAGGGCGCTGTCCGTCCTCTCCGGCGGGGTCAACTCGTCGGTCCGGGCGAGCATGCCGTACCCGTTCTTCGTCGAGCGCGGCGACGGCGCCCACGTCGTCGACGCCGACGGCAACCGCTACGTCGACTACGTGATGGGATACGGGCCGCTGCTGTTCGGCCACGACCTCCCCGAACCGGTCACCGCGGCCGTCCAGGGCCACGCCAGCCAGGGGCCGATGTACGGCGCGCCGACCGAGGTCGAGGTCGACCTCGCGGAGTTCGTCGCCCGGCACGTCCCCTCGGTCGAGATGCTTCGGTTCGTCAACAGCGGCACCGAGGCGACCGTCTCGGCCGTCCGTCTGGCGCGGGGCTACACGGGCCGCGACAAGATCGTCGTGATGCAGGGCGGCTACCACGGCGCCCAGGAGTCGACGCTCGTGGAGGCAGAGGGCGACTACAGCACCCACCCCTCCACGCCCGGCATCCCCGAGTCGTTCGCCGAGCACACCGTCGCGGTCCCGTTCAACGACGAGACGGCCGTCAGGGAGGTGTTCGCCGAGCACGGCGGGGAGATCGCGGCCGTCCTGACCGAACCGATCCTCGGCAACACGGGCATCGTCCACCCGGTCGACGGCTTCCACGAGACGCTCCGCCAGCTGTGCGACGAGCACGGCTCGCTGCTCGTCTTCGACGAGGTCATCACCGGCTTCCGCGTCGGCGGCCTCCAGTGCGCCCAGGGCGAGTTGGGCGTCACCCCGGACGTCACGACGTTCGGGAAGATAATCGGCGGCGGGTTCCCCGTCGGCGCCGTCGGCGGCCGCGCGGAGCTCCTCGAGGGGTTCACCCCCGCCGGCGGCGTGTTCCAGTCGGGCACCTTCTCGGGCCACCCCGTCACCATGGCCGCGGGCTACGAGACGCTGAAGTACGCCGCCGAACACGACGTGTACGGCCACGTGAACGCCCTCGGCGAGCGCCTCAGGTCGGGCATCCAGGACGTCTGCGAGGAGCAGGCGCCCGAGTACACCGTCGTCGGCACCGACTCGATGTTCAAGACGGTCTTCACCCGCGAGGCGCCCGAGACGTTCGAGGGCCACTGCGAGGCCGGCTGTACCCAGCGCGAGTCGTGCCCCAGGTACGACGTCTGCCCGAAGAACGGCGCCGACGTGAACGCCGCGGCGACCGACCGCTGGGAACGGGTGTTCTGGCAGGAGATGAAGGAGCGGGGAGTCTGGCTCACGGCCAACCAGTTCGAGTCGCAGTTCGTCTCGTACGCCCACACCGAGGAGGACGTCGAGCGGACGCTGGAAGCGTACAAGGAAGCGCTCTGAGTCCACGTCTCGGACGAGCGTCCAACCGGTGCTTCCGAGGTTGCGGTCGGCGCTACTCCAGCGTCAACTCCGGAAGCTGGCCCCTTCCATCCCACCCTCCGGATGGCCGGCAGAGCGTCGTGGAGCAGGTCCGCGGCGTCGTCGCGGGCGGACACCCGCCGGCGCTGCCGCGGGGCGTCGGCGATCGGTCCGCGGTGGCCCGCCGCGAGTTACTCCCCGGAACCGGGGTCGCCCGACTCCGCCATCCGGGTCTCGTACTTGTCGAGCGCCTCCGCCAGGGCCTCGCCGGCGTCGACGTCGAGGGCCTCGCAGACGGAGAGCAGCGAGAACAGCGCGTCGCCGAGTTCGTCGCGGGCGACGTCGAGGGCCTCCCGGTCGTCGCCGTACCCGGTCGAGACGTTCGCCCCCTTCGCGATCTCGCCCACCTCCGAGACCAGGTCGAGCACCCGGAACTCCGGGTCGCTCTCGAGGTCGTGCCGGTCGAGGAACGCCGCCACGCGGTCCTGTTCGTCCATGGTCGGGGTGCGGGGCGACCCCACCCAAACGTGACGGTTCCGCGACGGCCGAAGGTTTATGACCGACATCGACCCATATGGGAACGAGTACCATGGGAACGCGCGGGATGGAGTCCACCGTCTACCCGGCGACGACGGTCACCGACGAGACCGAGGAGGGGCGGGACGACGCCGAGCGCGCGACGCGGGACCCCTACGCCGAGGAGACGCGGGGGCTCGCGTCGCGGCTCGGCGGGTTCGCCTCGCTGCTCGCGGGCCGCCGGAACCGGTAGGACGGTCGCGGCCGGGAATGACAGCCGTCCGACGGCTGCGTGACGGCGGAGGGACGCTTATCCCTCTCGGGGGCGTACGGCGGCCAATCAACCATGGAGGAGAGCATCTCCGGGTTCAAGGTCCGCGGGGACTGGGGGGACGTCGTCGAACACGGCGAGCGGATCACCCGGGCCCTCCAGGAGGCCGGCGTCCGCGAGGCGACGTCGGAGGCGTTCGAGGAGTGGAACGAGTGGCGCCCGAAGGTCCACGAGCGCCTCGGCGAGGACGTGAACGAGAAGACCGCGGAACAGGCCAGCGTGGGCGAGGGCGAGGGCGAGAAGGCCGGCAAGACCCCGGAGGACGACCTCCAGACCGCCGGCGAGAAACTCTCGGAGTCCTACGAGAAGGTCGACAACGGCGACAGCGAGGGCGCGCTCGACTCCTGGAAGGACTCCATCGACCACGTCGCCCGCGCGGCCGACTCGGCGGGCCGGAAGGCCGTCCGGAAGGTCGAGGACACCGTCTACCGGAAGGTGATGACCCAGATCGCGCCGTACTACTTCGACAACGAACTCGTCTCCGCGAACATCCAGAAGACCACCCGCGGCGAGGAGGAGGGCCCAGCGTTCGTCTTCGAGGTGAACGTCAACGACGACGAGCTGAAGGCGGAGGTGTCCGAGCGCCTCGGCGAGTACGAGGACGAGGTCGACCGATGGCACGTGGACACCGAGAAGGAGATGGAGTCCGCCGAGGCCGCGGAGGGCGTCGAGCCGCCCGCCGAGACCATCGAAGACGCCAGCGAGGGGCGGTCCAAGTCGACTACCAACTGAGCGAGCCGACGGGCGAGCGTCCTTGGCAGTCGGTTCCGAAGAAGTCGACCACGAACTGAGGCAGCTCCGTCGGCCGACCGTCTCCTCACTCCCCCACGGGCTGTTTCAGCTCCAGGCGGTACCCGAACGGGTCCCGCACGTACACCGCAGGTGCGCGTCCCGTCGCACCGGTCGGGTTCTCCAGCCGCCGTTCGACCTCGACCCCGGCGTCGGCCAGTTCGGCCTCGAGTTCCTCGACCGACTGCTCGACGACGAGCGCCAGGTGGTCGTAGTTCGTCCCGTCCGGTTCCGTGAACTCCTCGGTCGGCCAGAGGTGGAGGAGGTGCTCAGGCGCCAGCCGCACGTCGAAGAACGGCGTCTCGCCCGCCTCGAACCGGTCGACCCCCTCCAGGTCGAAGCCGAGCGCGTCGCGGTAGAACGCCGCGGCGTCCGCGAGCCCGTCGCTCGGGACGTGGAGCGTCGCGTGGTCGATGGCTCGTGCGTCCATGCGGGGCGGTTCGGGTCGCGGGGCAAGAAACATGGCGGCTGGCCCCGCAGTCGTAGCCGATGGACCCGCTTCGCATCGAGGCCGGCGAGTTGACGGCCGACGAGATCATCGACGCGATGCGGGGGGGCCGGCGCGTCGTCGTCACCGCCGACCTGTTCGGGGAGGAGCGCGAACTGACGCTCCGGCACGACGGGAAGACGTTCTACTGCGACACGCCCACGCGGCTGCACAAGCACGCCGAGGAGGCGGAGATGCGCGCCTGCATCGAGAAGATGGGCTATGCCCGCGAGAAGTGACCGCAGGGCGAGGGTGGACCGTACGGCCGCGAGTGGGCGGAGGACCCCCGACCGAGGGACGGCGGACGGACGGCAAGCTCGGCCCCATCGACGGGGTTTAACCCCGCTCCCCCGTAGCGTCGAACGGATGAGCGACGCACCCGACATGGAGGACCTCGTGAACGCCGAGGAGCCGACGTTCCAGCACGTGATGGCGTGCGTCTTCGGCATTCAGGAGCACGAGAGCCGCACCTACCTCGTCCTCCGCGAGCACCCGGGCAGCACCGTGGAGGAGCTCGCGGAGGTGCTCGACCGGGACCGCTCGAACGTGAACCGCTCGCTGACGACGCTGCTGGAGAAGAACCTCGCCGAGCGCGAGCGCCGCCTGCTCGACCCCGGCGGCTACGTCTACCAGTACACCGCGACCCCGCTCGAGGAGGCCAAGGGGATGCTCCACGCCGCGCTCGACGAGTGGGCCGAGACGGTTCACGGTCGCATCGAGGAGTTCGGCGATCCGGGACGCGACCCGGAGCGGTCTCAGCCGTAAGCGAGCAGTCGCCCCCGGATCGAGTCGACGACGAACAGGCGTCCGTCGGCGACGCACGGCGAGACGACGTCCGCAGCGGAGTCGGGGAGCGTCCACCGACGTCCGCGGCCGAGGAGACCGAACGGTCGCGACCGGCGGCGGACCGCCCCGGGACGAACGCCCATGCCGACGACCACGTCCGAGAAGGCGACCGGCGTCGCCCCGACGAAGTCCGCCCGGAGGTCGTATCGCCAGCGCTCCGCCCCCTCCCCGCGCCCGACCTCGACGAGGTCGGCGTACGCGAGGAACACGGCGTCGTCGGTCACGGCGGGCGCGCCGACGCCGCCGTCGTCGACCCGCCAGATCACCGACCCGTCCGGCGTGACGGCGGCGACTCCCTCCGCGTGGCCACGCGCGTACACCGTTCCGTCCGGGCCGACGGACGGCGAGGCGTAGCAGTAGGGAACGTCGACCCGCCAGCGTTCGGCGCCCCCCTCCCGGCCGAGCGCGACGAGGGCGTTCCGCGCCGGGACGTACACCCGACCGTCGGCGACCGTCGGGGCCGCCTCGATCGCGTAGACACCGTCGAGGTTGTACTCGTCGTACTCGATCGGGTCGAACCCGTCGGTTCGCCACAGCGGTTCGCCGTCGGCGACGTCCGCGGCGACGCAGGCGGTCGAGGTGCGGACGAACGCCGTCCCGTCGTCGACCCGGACGGCGTACGGCCGCCCCGGCCCGAGGCGCCGGCTCCAGAGGCGCCGGCCGTCCTGCAGACCGTAGCCGTGGAGGAACGCCCCGTCCCCGTCGCCGGTTCGCTCGCGGGTCGAGACGCAGACGAGGCCGTCCCCGCTTATCGCGGGCGTCCCGCCGACGTCGTGGGGGAGGTCCGCGACCCACTCCTCCTCGCCGGTTCGCGTCGAGAACGCGTGGAGGCGCCCGTCGGCGGGCAGGAGTACGAGTCCGTCCGCCGAGACGGGACCGGTGAACGGCCAGGTGCCGATCGGCGCCTCCCACCGTTTCTCGACCGACCGGGGCGCCCGCGCGTCGGGGAACGACGAGGAGTTCCGGGCGTCCCGTCCGACCATCGGCCAGTCGCCCTCGGGGAACCGCCTGCGCTCGCCGTCGACGGCCTCGTCGACCGCGCTACACCCCGCGAGCGTCGGGAGGCCGACCGTGCCGATGCCGGCGAGGAGGCTTCGCCGGCCGACGTGGCGCGGGCGGCGACTTGCATCGGCGTCCCCGTCGCTTCGGGGAAGTCCGGCGGAGGGAGGGGCGAACGGGGCTGACACGTCCGCGGGGTCCGCGGGACCGGCCATAAGCCTTCGGTGGTTCGACGCGGCGGCGTTCGACGGCGGGCGGCGCGGGTTCGGTTCCCGTTCGACACGTCGTCCCCGTCGGTCGCGTTCCGGCACGTTTCAGCGCGCTCGAGGTCGACGAATCGGGAAGGGTTTTCGTGTCCGTCGCCCACCCCCGCCGGTGTCGGTCTCCGACGCGTCCTCGGTCGTCGCGCTCGACGCCGACGAGGTCCGCGCCGCCGTCGAGGCGGAGGTCGAGGGAACGCTCCGGTCGCTCGTCGAGTACGACGACGAGGGGGCGTTCCTGGCGCTCGACCCCGACGAACGCGTGGAACCGGTCGTCCGGGCCGTCGAGGACGCCGTCTCATCTGACGACCGCGGCCGCTGACCGCTCCGTGCGGGCGGGACGCGCCCGACTCACTGGCTTCCCAGCATCGCCCGGCACTCCCGAGCCTCGCGGCCTCCAAGCGCCGCTCGGCACTACCCGCCACAATCCGCCGACTTTTGGTCGCCGAGGTCCACGTCCCGGCAATGAGCGACCTCGTCCTCGACGAACCCGCGCGGTCGGCCCCGCCCGAAGCCGACGACGGCACCTGGCTGGAGTGCATCGCCTGCGGCGCGACGTTCGCGCCGTTCGACGCCATCCGGTACACCTGCGACGACTGCGGCGGGTTGCTGGAGGCGCGCTACGACGACCTTCCCACGTTCGACGACTTCTCGGGGGAGGGCGTCTGGCGGTACGCCGCGGCGCTTCCCTTCTCCGAGGGCGTCTCGCTACCGGAGGGGAACACCCCGCTCCACGAGGTCCCCCGCCTCCGCGAGTCGGTCGGCGTGAACCGCCTCCGGATCAAGCACGAGGGGATGAACCCCACGGGGTCGTTCAAGGACCGCGGGATGACCGTCGGCGTCCGCGTCGCCCGCGAACTCGGCGTCGACAGGCTGGCGTGTGCCTCCACGGGCAACACCTCCGCGGCGCTGGCAGCCTACGGCGCCCGCGCCGGCATGGAGACGCTCGTGCTCCTCCCGTCGGGCAAGGTCGCGGCCGGCAAGATCGCGCAGGCCAGCCTCCACGACGCCCGGATCCTGGAGGTCGACGGCAACTTCGACGCCTGCCTCGACATCGTCCAGGAACTCGCGACCGACGGCGACGTCTACCTCCTCAACTCGCTCAACCCGTTCCGGCTGGAGGGCCAGAAGACGATCGGCTTCGAGATCCTCGAGGGGTTCCGGGCCGACTACGGCACCTACCCCGACCGGATCGTCCTCCCCGTCGGCAACGCGGGCAACACGGCGGCGCTGTTCAAGGCGTTCCGCGAACTCGTTGCCGCGGACGAACTCGGACCCGACGAGGTGCCGGCGCTCACGGGCGTCCAGGCCGAGGGCGCCGCGCCGATGGTCGAGGCCGTCGAGTCGGGCGCCGACGAGGTCCGCCGCTGGGAGGAGGTCGAGACGATCGCGACCGCCATCCGCATCGGCAACCCGGTGAACGCGCCGAAGGCGCTCCCCGGCATCCGCGAGACGGGCGGCACCGCCGTCGCCGTGAGCGACGAGCAGATCACGGACGCCCAGCGCGCGCTCGCCGGCGAGGGCGTCGGCGTCGAACCGGCCTCGGCCGCCTCGGTCGCCGGGCTCCGCAAACTCCGCGAGCGCGGCGTCGTCGACGCAGACGAGGACGTGGCCTGCCTCACGACCGGCCACCTGCTGAAGGACCCCGACGCCGCCTTCGCCGCCGGCGACGACCCCGAACCCGTGGCGAACGACGTCGACGCGGTGCGCGCGCTGCTGGAGTGACGTCGAGGAGGAGCGTCGGCGGCGAACGACCCGAAACGGCGACCGTCACCCGCGCGTGACACGGCCGTCCGACGGAGGTTTTTGGCCCGTCGGGTCCTACTTGTGGCCATGTCCGCAGAGCCAGACGGCGGGAGCGACGCCCGGGTTCCGGGGCTAGTCTACGGCGGCGACGACGCGCCCGAAGTCGTTCGGCTCAGACGGGAGAACGCGCGGCTTCGCCAGCAGCTCGTCGTGAAGGAACGGGAGCGGGAGCACCTCATCGCCCGGTACGAGGCGCTGCTCGCGGACGCGAACTGCGGGGACGGGGGTGGCTCCGAGCGGTCGGCCACGGAGAATCGGTCGGCCCGCGTGATCCGTCGGCTCCCGTGGCCGTTCGACCGATGATCGACCGCCGACCGCTGACCGTCGACGGGAGTTCGCCGGGAACGGACCGGCCCGCTCGACGTGTGGCGGGGGCGCAACGCCTCTAGCGATCCACGTACGTCCGAGTAAAATACGGCTGGAGCTATTTGAACGTGTAATCGGGAGGGAACGGTAATATTGGAACGGGTCGTCGCCGCCGGTTGTGTCATCACACACCACGAACGACGGGCGGACGGTTGAATCGGCCGTAGAGGAAGAACTGGACGACGTCGAGGACGGGGTGTCCGACGCGCTCGCGGAGCTCCAGGGGGCCTCCGAGGAGATCGCCGGCAGGACCGACGCGATCGTGGACCTCGGCCGCGAACAGAGCGAGGGGATGGGCGAGGTTCGCTCGGAGGTCACGGACATGAGCGCCGCCGTCGAGGAGGTCGCCTCCTCGGCCGAGGAGGTCGCGGCCGAGAGCCAGGAGGTCAGCGACCTCGCCAGCGAGGGCCGCCAGTCGGCCAGGAACGTCATCGACGCGATGGACGAGGTCCGACACGCCTCGACCACCGTCTCCGAGCGCGTCCGGAAGATCGACGACGGCGTCGACGAGATCGACGTCATCATCGACGTCATCAACGGCATCGCCGACCAGACGAACCTGCTCGCGTTGAACGCGAGCATCGAGGCCGCTCGGGCGGGCGAGGCCGGCGCCGGATTCTCGGTGGTCGCCGAGGAGATCAAGTCGCTCGCGGAGGAGTCCCAGCAGCGCGCCGCCGACGTCGAGTCGACGCTCGACGGCATCAAGTCCGACACGTCCTCGGCGGTCGACGCGCTCGACGAGAGCGACGAGCGGGTCGAAGACGGAATCAAGGAAGTCGATAATGCAATGGAGAATCTCGAGGACATCTCCGACTCCGTCGACGAACTCGACGTCGGCGTCACCCAGGTCGCCACCGCGACCGACCAGCAGGCCGCGAGCGCCGAGGAGATCTCCGCGATGGTGGACCAGACGGCCGAGAACGCGGACCGGATCCTCACGGAGGCCCGCGAGATCGACGCCGCGGTGCGCGAGCAGTCGGACGCCATCCGGAACGCCGGCGAACACGTCGACGCCATCGACGACGTCGCCGAGGACGTGCTGGCCGACGAGCGACCCTAGCCGCCCATGAGCGAATCCGGCGTCGCGACCGAACTCGAGGTGCTCGAGTTCTCCGTCGGCGGCGAGGAGTACTGCATCGGACTGGAGGGCGTCGAGGAGGTCGTCCGGATGGACGGGGCGCTCACGCCGCTCCCGAACGCGGACCGGTCGGTGCTCGGCGTGATGGACCTTCGCGGACGGACCACGTCCGTCCTCGACCCCGGGGTCGCCTTCGGCGCGGGCGGGTCACGCGCGTCCGCCGCGAACGGCGACGGCGTCGAGTACGTCGTCGTGCTCTCGGGGGACGACGGAACCGGAACGGAGGCGACGGGGTGGCTCGTGGACGAAGTGAACCGCATGGTGAGCATCGGCGAGGACGCGGTGGACACGTCCGTCGCCGACGGGCCGGTCCGGGGCGTGCTGAAGGGCGAGGACGGGTTCACCGTCTGGGTCGACCCGGGTCGGGTGAACTGAGTCCGGGCCTCACGCGGGTCGATCTCGGGAATCGGCGCTCGGACCGACGGCGGGGCTACGTCCCGTCGAGGGTGATCGTCGTCGCCTCGGTGATGCGGTCGTCCCCGAGCAGTCGGTCGAGCGTCTCCGCGGGGACCGGCCCGTCGAGGTTGTAGACGGTGAGCGCCTCGCCGCCGATGGTCTCGCGGGCGTTGAACATTCCCGCGATGTTCACTCCGGCCTCGCCGAGCACGGTGCCGACGAGCCCGATGACGCCCGGTTCGTCGCGGTTGCGCGCGACGAGCATGTGTCCGTACGGCCTCGCGTCGACGCGGTAGCCGTCGATGCGGACGATGCGGGGGTCCTCGCCCGCGAACAGCGTCCCGTCGACCGACATCGAGTCGTCGCCGTCCTCGACGGTGACGGAGACGACGCTCTGGAAGTCCTCCGTCTGGCGGGTCTTGCTCTCGGTCACCTCGATGCCGCGGTCCTCGGCGAGCTGGGGGGCGTTGACGGCGTTCACCTCGTACTCGAGCTGTGAGAACACGCCCTTCAGCGCCGATGCGGTGACGAGGTCGACCTCCTCGTCGGCGATCTCCCCCTCGTAGTGGACCTCGACGGACGAGATGCGCTCGCCGAGCAGCTGGGCGGCGATGCGCCCGGCGGTCTCGGCGACGTCGATGTACGGCTTCACGCGGGGGAACGCCGACTCGTCCATCGAAGGGGCGTTCAGCGCGCTCGTCACCGGCTCCTCCGCGAAGGCGGCGAGCACCTGCCGCGCGGCGTCGATGGCGACGTTCTCCTGGGCGGCCTCGGTGGAGGCGCCGAGATGGGGGGTGACGATGACGTCGTCGACGTCGAGCAGCGGGGAGTCGTCGGGGAGCGGCTCCTCGGCGAACACGTCGAGCGCGGCGCCCGCGAGCGGGCCGTTCTCGACAGCCTCCGCGAGCGCGGCCTCGTCCACGAGGCCGCCGCGGGCGACGTTGACGAGGTAGCCGTCGCCGAGCGCCTCCAGTTCCTCGGCGCCGATCATCCCCTCCGTCTCGGGCAGCAGCGGCGTGTGGACGGTCGCGAAGTCGGCCCGTTCGAGACAGTCGTGGAGGTCCTCGACGAGTTCGGCGCCGAACTGCTCGGCGCGCTCCTCAGAGATGTACGGGTCGAAGACGAGCAGGTCCATGCCGACCGAGTCGAGCCGCTTTGCGACCTCCTGGCCGACGCGGCCGAGGCCGACGATGCCGAGCGTCCTGTTGTTCAGCTCCCGGCCGAGGTAGTCGCCCTTCGCCCACTCGCCGTCCTTGAGGCGGGTGTGCGCCTGCGGGATGGAGCGGGCGACGGCGAACGCCATCGCGACGGTGTGTTCCGCGGCTGCGCGGATGTTCCCCTGCGGGGCGTTGGCGACGATGACGCCGTGGTCGGTCGCCGCGTCGATGTCGATGTTGTCGACGCCGACGCCGGCCCGCGCGACGATGACGAGGTCGGGCGCCGCCTCGAACAGCTCCCGGCTCACGTCAGTGCCCGAGCGCACGACGAGCGCGTTCGCGTCCGCGACGGCATCCAGCAACGCCCCGCCTTCGAGGTCGTAGCCCGTCTCGACCTCGTGGCCCGCTTCCCCCAGTAACTCGATCCCGGCGTCGTCCACCGGGTCCGTGACGAGTACCTTCATGTCCCGAGGGAGCCGCGGCGCGTGGGTAAGCCTTTCCACGACGGCGGAACTCGCCCGCCGCCTCGTGGGTATCGTGGCGGTTCGGGCGGACGGTGCCGGGGCTCCAACCCCTTCGTTTCAGGTGGAAATTTTCGCGGTTCGGGCGGGTGTTTCGTGGGATTTCGGTGTTTTGGTGGAGGCGTCTCGTTTCGTCGCTCGTTCCGGGTTCCGTCGCATCGATCGGATCGCCGTTTTCGTGGCATCGAGTGGACCGCGATTTTCCACGTTACTGAGCAGACAACGATAACCGCGACGCCGAGCGGACCACGACTGCTTGCCCACTGGCGTCCACCAGTTACCTCGGAGCGAGCACCTCGGAACTCACCCTCGCTCGCGTGAGCCTCCCCAGCCGATTCCATCGCTGGGCGCTTCGCGGGACTCGTGGTTCGAGTGACGCTTTTGGCGTCTCTCGTCATCACGAAAATCTTCGATTTTCGTACGACCGCGCTCGACCCGCGTGCTCTCGTTCGCTCCTTCGTCGCTCACGAGGGCGCGCCGGCTCGCTCATCCCTCGCACGCGTGTGCTCGCGCCACAGGGGCGCTCGCGTCACGCGCCCCAACCGCCAGCGTGCGTCACACCGGCTGACCGGGTGCGACGCTCGGCCGACCGTCCGGCGGGCGGGACTGAACGGGGCCGCGGGGGCTTTCGCGGTCGTCGCCAGCGTGGTCCAGTCGCGCAGCTGAACCCCCGGACGTCGCCAGCCGACCCCCGAACCACCGCGGCGAAGAATGGCCAGGACCACGGGGTTCAAGCCGCGGACGGCCGACCCACGGGTATGCACGTCGTCGCGTTCGACTTCGACGGGACGCTCTCGGACTCCGAGATGACGGTTCTGCTGGGCGATCGGGAGGGAGTCGCCGGGGAGATGGCGGAGATCACGGAGCGGGCGATGAACGACGAGATCAGCTACGCCGAGAGCCTCCGGAAGCGCGCGGGCCTCCTGGAGGGGCTCGACGAGGGACTCGCGGAGGATGCGTACGGCGAGGTCAGCCTGCGGCCCGACGCGGCCGACGTGATCGAGCGCCTCCGCGAGCGAGGCCACCACGTCGCAGTCCTGACCGGCGGGTTCGAGCGCGGCGTCGAGCGGGCGCTCGAACGCGAGGGGGTCGAGGTGGACGAGATCGTCGCCAACCGGCTCCCGGTCTCGGGCGGTCGGCTCACGGGCACCGTGGAGGGGCCGCTCATCGAGGGCACCAAGGACGAACAGCTGGAGCGGCTGGCCGACGAGCGGGACGTCCCCCTCGACCGGACCGTCGCGGTCGGCGACGGGGCGAACGACCTCCCGATGCTGGAGGTCGCCGGGCTGGCGATCGGCTACGAGCCGAAGCCGGCCGTCGAACCGGCCTGCGACCTCGTCGTCGGGTCGATGGCGGAACTCTCGGATCTGCTGGAGGACGAGGGGCTGCTGGTCCCCGACGTGCGGAACGAGCGGTAGAAAACGACAGCTCCCGACCGAGTGCCGCCGCGCTTCGGCGCTACTCCAGTTCCGCTTCCGCGGCGTCGAGGCCCGCCTCGAGGTCCACGTCGACGCCGGCGTCGCCCATCGCCTCGCCGACGGTCCGGACCCCGCGGAGGATCTGCTCGTCCGACAGCGACCCCATGTTCGAGACGCGGAATATCTCCCCGCCGAGGTGGGCCTGCCCGCCCGAGATGGAGACGTTGCGCTCGGCGACGGCGTCGAAGAAGTCGTCGGCGTCGCCCCGGATGGACTCCGGCAGCGCGATCGCGGTCACCGTGTTCGACAGTTCCGACTCGCCATCGGGGTTCGAGAACAGGTCCAGCCCCATGCCGACGAAGCCCTCGCGGAACGCGGCGGCCTGGCGGCGGTGGCGCTCGATGCGGGTCGGCATCGTCTCCGACTCGATGCCCTCGACGGCGACCGCGAGCGCGCGGAACAGCGGGACCGCCGAGGTGAACGGCGTCTGGTGCTGGCCGGCCTTCCGCAGGTGCCAGTCGAGGTCCTCGTAGAACGGCGCCGACTCGCCGTCGAGGTGCTCCTCGACGCCGTCGGCCAGGTACATCGCGGAGATGCCCGGCGGCGTCTCGATGGCCTTCTGGGCGTCCGTGAGCGCGACGTCGACGTTCCAGTCGTCGACCCGGAACTCGGCGCCGCCGATGCAGGTGACGCCGTCGACGACGAACCGGGCGTCGTGCTCGGCCGCGACCTCGCCGACCGCCTCGGTGGGGTTCACCAGCCCCGTCGAGGTCTCGTTGTGGACCGTCGTGACGAGCGCCGTGTCGTCGGAGACGGCGGCCTCGACGTCGGCGACGTCGATCGACTCGCCCCAGTCGGCGTCCACCCGAACGACCTCGTCGGTGTACCGCTCGGCGATGCGGGCGAAGCGCCGGCCGAACTTGCCGTTGACGAGCGAGACGACCTCGTCGCCGTCGCCGACGAGGTTGGCGACCGCGGCCTCCATTCCCATCGTCGCCGTCCCGTTGAGGACGATGCTGGTCCCGCCGGCCGAGGTGGACTCGCCGTCCGGGGTCGAGCACTCGAACACGTAGTCCAGCCCGTCCTGTGCGCGTTCGTAGACCGCTTCGAAGTCGGCCGAGCGGTGCGACACCATCGGTTCGCCCATCGCCGCCAGCACCTCCTCGCGGACCGGCACCGGCCCGGGGTTGAGCAGCAGGAAGTCGTCGTCGGTCATGACCTCGGGTTCCGTCGCGTGGGGGATAAGCCTCGCGGGGGGTGCAAGCCTCGCCTCCTCGGTCCGGTGAGGGCCGTCCGTGGGGACTCTCCACGGCCCGGTTCGTCCGCCGTCTCCACGCCGAGTCGCCTGGTTTTACGGCCCGGCGCTCCGACACCCGGTCGATGACCGACGCCCCCGGGCTCGACGCCGAGGACCTCCGCTTCGCCGAACCGGACAACCCCTACCTGCTCGACCCGGACACGGACTTCCCGCCCGCCGACTCGCTCGCCCGCGAGGAGGCCGAGGAGCAGGCGGCGCTGCTTCGCGCGGCCGTCCGCGAGCACGACCACCGTTACTACGCCGAGAACGAGCCGCTGATAGCCGACCGAACGTACGACAGGCTGTTCGAGCGCCTCGTGGAACTGGAGGAGGCGTTCGGCCTGGACGTCGACGGCTCGCCCACCCAGTCGGTCGGCGGGACGACGCTGGACGAACTGGAGACCGTCGAGCACGTCGTGCCGATGCTCTCCATCGACCAGTCCGTGGAGGAGGCCGACGTCCGCGAGTTCGACGCGCGGGTCCGGAGGGAGGTCGGCGGCCGAGGCGACGCCGAACCCGCCGCCGGGGCTGGCGACGTCGAGTACACCTGCGAGCCGAAGTTCGACGGGCTCTCGGTGGAACTCGTCTACGACGACGGCCGGTACGCCCGCGCCGCGACGCGGGGCGACGGCCGCGAGGGCGACGACGTGACCGAGCAGGTCCGGACCATCCGCTCGATCCCGGACCGCCTCGGCGGCGACCCGCCCGAGTTCCTCGCGGTCCGCGGCGAGGTGTACATCCCGCGGGACGCCTTCCAGGAGCACAACCGCGAGCGCGTCGAGCGCGGCGAGGAGCCGTTCGCGAACCCGCGGAACGCCGCCGCCGGCACCCTCCGACAGCTCGACGTCAACGCGGTCGCGGCCCGGCCGCTGGACTGCTTCTGCTACGACGTGCTCGGGTGGGAGGACGGCGGCCGCGACTCGCCCGCGACCCAGTGGGAGGAGCTCTCGATCCTCGACGACTTCGGGCTGAAGACGAACGACCGGGTCGAACTCGTCGGAGACGTCGAGGACGCCATCGACTACCGGAACCGGCTGCTGGAGGAGCGGGAGGACCTGAACTACGAGATCGACGGGACGGTCATCAAGGTGAACGACGTGGAGCAGTGCGAGCGACTCGGAACCACCGCGCGCTCGTACCGGTGGGCGTTCGCCTACAAGTTCCCCGCCCGCGCGGAGGTGACGACCGTCGAGGACGTCGTCGTCCAGGTCGGCCGGACGGGGCGGCTCACCCCCGTCGCGCTGCTTGACCCGGTGGACGTGGGCGGGGTCACCGTCTCGCGCGCGACGCTGCACAACCCCGGCGAGATCGAACGGCTCGGCGTGAACGTCGGCGACGTGGTCCGGGTGAAGCGCGCGGGCGACGTCATCCCGCAGGTCGCGGAGGTCGTCGAGTCCCGGAGCGGGGAGCCCTACCCGTTCCCGGACGCCTGCCCCGTCTGCGGGAGCGAGGTGGAGCGGGACGGCCCGCTGGCGTTCTGCACCGGCGGGCTGACCTGCGGCGCGCAGCTCGAGCGGGCCATCGAGCACTACGCCAGCCGGGGCGGACTGGACATCGAGGGGCTCGGCGAGGAGTCGGTCGAACAGCTCAGGGAGGCCGGGCTGGTCGAGTCGCTCCCCGACCTCTACCGCCTGCCGGACCGCCGGGAGGAACTCGCGGGTCTGGAGGGCTGGGGCGAGACGAGCGCGGACAACCTGATCGCCGAGGTCGAGGCCGCGCGCGAGCCCCCGCTCGCGGAGTTCCTCGCGGCGCTCGGCGTCCCCGAGGTCGGCGGCGCGACCGCCCGGAACCTCGCGCGCCACTTCGGCACCCTCGAGGCGGTCCGGACCGCCGACGAGTCGGAACTCGCCGAGGTCGAGGACGTCGGGGGGACGGTCGCCCGCATCGTCCGGGAGTTCTTCACGAACGAGGAGAACGCCGCCGTCATCGACGAACTCCTCCGGTTCGTGAGCCCGCAGGAGGCGGAGACGCCGGCCGGCGACGCGGACGAACTCGACGGCCTGACGTTCGTGTTCACCGGCGCGCTCACCCGGCCGCGGAGCGAGGCCGAGGAACTCGTCGGGCGCCACGGCGGGAACGCGACGGGGAGCGTGTCGGGCAACACGGACTACCTCGTCGTCGGCGAGGATCCCGGCGCGAGCAAGCGCGCCGACGCGGAGGCGAACGACGTGCCGGTCGTCGACGAGGAGGGGTTCGCGGAGTTGCTACGGGAACGCGGCCTCGACTGGCCGCCGAACGACGAGAGGTAACTTCCCTGCCGGCGCGCGCGACGCGAGCCCCCTCGTGGGGTTCTCGTGAGTGAAGCGAACGAGAGCACGCGGGTCGAGCGCAGTCGTTCGAAAATCGAAGATTTTCGTGATGACGAGAGACGCCACAGGCGTCTCTCGAACCACGAGTCCCGCGAAGCGAGCACACGCGCGCGAGGGACGAGCACCGCAGTGGAGCGAGCAATGCGAGCGACCGAGGAGCACAGCGGCCGCACCGACTCGACGACCGCGGGGGCTCTCCGGGACTGCTCCGCGACGACTGACCGACCTGGAAGTCGATCGCTGCGGGGCCTTCTGATCGTACCCTCGTGACTTGCAGTTTCCGACGCTAGAACCCGAAGACTCGCCCGAAACCGCTCAGAGGTCGGCCAGTTCGAATCGCCACAGCCCCAGCAGCGGCGGCACCAGCAGCCACGCGACCAGCATCGCGATGGCGGCGATCTCCATGTTCGTCGCCCACTGGCCGGCCGCCTCGGGTCCGACCTCGCCGGCCGCCAGCAGCGTCCCGGCGAGGTACTCCCCGGAGATGATCTTGAACGAGCCCGTCGGGTTGAGGAGCCGCACCAGCCGCAGCACCTCGTTCCCGGTGAGCGGGAGCCAGCCGGGCGTCCCGCCCATCAGGAAGAACTGCAGGGGGAGCTGGAGGATCTGCCACAGCGGGACGAACACGAAGTACACCGCGACGGCACCCGCGACCGCGAGCCGCTGGGACGGCACCGCCGCCGAGAAGCCGACCGCGATGGCGACGAAGACGGCCGCGAGGAAGACGACCAGCAGCGTGTAGCCGACGTACGAGCCGACGTCGAACTGGAGCGGCCCGATCGCGAGCACGAACGCGGGCAGCAGGAACCCGACGACGACGGGGACCGCCATCGCGCCGGTCCGGCCGACCACCTTGCCGAAGACGACCTCGGCCCGGGAGTGGGGGAGCGAGAGCAACAGCTTCAGTGACCCCGACTCTCGCTCGCCCACGACCGCGCCGTAGGCGATGACGAGCGCGATGAGCGGGACGAGCGTCGTGACGAGCGAACCGTTCACGAGCCCCAGCATCGCGTTCGAGGAGAACGTCCCGCCGCCGGCCGGCCGGACGATGTAGGCGACCGCCGAGACCAGCAGGACGAAGAACGCCGACAGCGCCAGCAGCCAGCGCGAGCGCACCGCGTCCTCGAAGTCCTTGCGCGCGACGGCCTCCAGGCTCATGCCCGCACCTCCTCGGTCGTGGCCACGTCCTCGCCCTCCGCGTAGTGGAGGAACAGATCCTCGAGGGAGGCCTCCTCGGTGGAGAAGTCCTTCACCGTGACGCCCTCCTCCTCCAGCGCGCCGATGACCCTCGTCTTCGCGTCGCTGTCGCAGGTGACGGTGACGGTGCCGCCGTCCGTGCTGGCCGAGGAGACGCCCGGGAGCGCGCGGACCGCCTCGACGTCGTCCTCGCTCGCCGCGTCGACGGTGACGACGAGCTGTTCCTCGCCGCCGACCGCGTCGCGCAGGCCGGCGATGCTGTCCTCCGCGACGAGTTCACCCTCGCGGAGGATGCCGACGCGGTCACACACCGCCTCGACCTGCCCGAGCACGTGGCTCGAGAAGAACACCGTCGCGCCCCGGCCGGCCTCCTCGCGGACGATGTCGCGCATCTCCTTGGCGCCCGCGGGGTCGAGCCCCGAGGACGGCTCGTCGAGGACGAGCAGGTCAGGGTCGCCCACGAGCGCCATCCCGAGCGCGAGCCGCTGTTGCATCCCCTTCGAGTAGCCGCCGGCCTTCCGGCCGGCCGCGTCGGCGATGCCGACGCGCTCGAGCATCGCGTCCGGGTCGCCCTCGACGCCCTTCGAGCGCATGGCGAACTCGACGTGCTTGCGGCCCGTGAGCCGATCGTACACGTCGTAACCCTCCGGGAGCACGCCGGTCCGCCGACGAACCGCGACCGACTCCGCCTGGGCGTCCCGCGAGAGCACCCGCACGCTCCCGTCGGTCGGCCGGACGAAGTCCAGCAGCATGTTGATGGTCGTCGACTTGCCGGCGCCGTTGGGGCCCAGGAAGCCGAAGACGGTCCCCTCCTCGACGGTGAGATCGAGGTCGCGGACGGCCGTGACGTCGCCGTACCGCTTCGTGACCCCGCGCAGCTCGATGGCTGGCATGGGCCTCGCTACCCGCGGTTCACAATAAAGGGTTTTGGGACGGCCGTCAGCCGGCACCACTTGCCGTAACTGACGTGCATATCCCTATACAGAATTATGCTCATAGCACATGACCGACGAGGACGGACGCGGCGCCCGCACCCGCGCGCTCCACGCCGGCTGGGCCGGCGATCCGGGGACGGGCGCGCGGGCACCGCCCATCCACCAGACGACGTCGTACGAGTTCGCCGACGCCGAGACGGCCGCGGACCTGTACGCGCTGGACCGGGAGGGCGACGTGTACACCCGCATCTCGAACCCGACGACCCGGGTGCTCGAGAAGCGGCTCGCGAGCCTCGAGGGCGGGGTCGACGCGGTCGCCACCGCCTCCGGGATGGCCGCCATCGACGCCGCGACGAGCGTGCTCGCCCGTGGAGGGGACAACGTCGTCGCCAGCAGCGACATGTACGGCGGCACGAGCACGTACTTCACGCACATGGGCTCGCGACGCGGCGTCGACCTCCGGACGGTGCCGACGACCGACGTGGCGGCGTACGCCGACGCCGTCGACGACGACACCGCGTTCGTCCACGTCGAGACCGTCGCGAACCCGTCGCTCGTCACGCCGGACTTCGAGCGGGTCGCCGAGATCGCCCGCGAACACGCGGTCCCGCTCGTCGTGGACAACACGTTCGGCACGCCCGCCCTCTGCAACCCGATCGAACACGGCGCCGACGTCGTCTGGAACTCGACCACGAAGTGGATCCACGGCTCCGGGACGACCGTCGGCGGCGTGCTCGTCGACGGCGGGGCCTTCCCGTGGGATCACCCCGACGCCGACTACGAGGAGCTCTCCGGGGAGAACCCGGCCTTCGGCGTCGACTTCGCGGAGCGGTTCGGCGAGCGGGCGTTCGCGCAGGTCGTCCGCCACCGCGCGGTGCGCACGCTCGGCAACTGCCAGTCCCCCTTCGACGCCTGGCAGACGCTCCAGGGGCTCGCGACGCTCCCGTTGCGGATGGAACGACACTGCGCGAACGCACGCGCGGTCGCCGAACACCTCCGGGACCACCCGGACGTCGCGTGGGTCACGTACCCCGGCTTCGAGGAGCACCCGACCCACGAGAACGCCGCGCGCTACCTCGACGACTTCGGCGGGATGGTCGTCTTCGGCCTCGAGGGCGGCTTCGAGGCGGGCAGGCGACTCTGCGAGGAAGTCGAGCTGATCTCCTTTCTCGCGAACGTCGGCGACGCCCGGAGCCTCCTCATCCACCCGGCGAGCACGACCCACGCACAGCTCGGCGAGGACGAACAGCGCGCGGCCGGCGTGAACCCGGATCTCCTCCGGCTGTCGGTCGGCATCGAGGACCCCGAAGACCTGATCGCGGACCTCGATCGGGCCATCGCGGAGGTGGTCTGAGTGGCGGAGACCGCACCGGTCGGCGAGTTCCGGTTCGCCTGCGGCGAGACGATCGAGGATCTGGAACTCGCCTACGAGACGTACGGCGAGTTCGACGGCTCGAACGCGGTGCTCGTCTGTCACGCGCTCACCGGGAGCCACCACGTGACCGACTCGGGGTGGCGCGAGGATGGTGAGGGGACCTCCACGGCCGGCCAGGCCCGCGCCTGGTGGAACGACGTCGTCGGGCCGGGGAAGGCGGTCGACACGACGGAGTACTACGTCGTCTGCGTGAACGTCCCCGGATCCTGTTACGGCTCCACGGGGCCGGCGAGCGAGCGCGACGACGGCGAGCCGTGGGGGACCGACTTCCCGCCGGTCACGGTCGGCGACTGGACGCGCGCACAGCGGCGGCTGCTCGACGAACTGGGCGTCGGACGCCTCCACGCGGTCGTCGGCGGCAGCGTCGGCGGGATGAACGCCCTCGACTGGGCGAAGCAGTTCCCCGACGACGTGCGCCGCGTCGTCCCGGTCGCGACGGCCGCGCGGCTCGACGCGCAGTGTCTCGCCATCGACGCCGTCGCTCGCCGGTCCATCACGACGGACCCGAACTGGAACGGCGGCGACTACTACGGCGACGGACCCGACCCCGACGACGGGCTGGCGCTCGCCCGCCAACTCGGGCACGTGATGTACCTCTCGAAGGGGTCGATGGAGCGGAAGTTCGGCCGCCGCGCCGCCGGTCGGGACGGGCGCCGGGACGACTTCCCGGAGGACCCTGCGGGGGCGTTCTTCCCGTACCGGGAGGTGGAATCGTACCTGGACTACAACGCGCGGTCGTTCACCGACCGGTTCGACGCGAACAGCTACCTCTACCTCACCCGGGCGATGGACGACTACGACCTCGCGTCGGAGTACGGCTCGGACGCCGACGCGCTGGCCGCCTTCGAGGGCGAGGCGCTGCTGCTGTCGTTCACGGCCGACTGGCACTTCACCGTCGAGCAGTCGCGGTCGCTGGCGGCCGCGTTCGAGTCGGGCGGGGCGCCCGTGGCCCACCACGTCGTCGAGTCGGACCACGGCCACGACGCGTTCCTCGTCGAACCGGAGTCGGTGGGGCCGCCGCTCCGGGACTTCCTCGCGGACGGCGTCGAGGGCCGGGCGGTCCGCGACGAGGGGACGGCGCCCGACGGCGGGGACGGGAGCCGGGAGCGACGCGCACCGGTCCACGCGAGCCTGTTCCCGGGGTGATCGGTCGGGACATCCGGCCGTTGATTCGGGGGCTGACAGGCGGCTCTGTCGCTCCGCCGGCGGGTGAGCCGCGCGACCGCTCGACCGCCGGCGGCGTCGGTCACGTCACGGGAGGTCTGGCCGCGGTATCCGGTTTGAACCCTCGGGTGCTCGTCCGCCGGAGCGACGCCGTCGACACCTACCGCGGTGCGTGGGAGCCGCCGAACTCGGAGCCGTCGATTACAAACCGATGCGTCCCGAACGCCGATCCGGTGCCACACGCGACCGACGGCGACGTCAGGCTCTACTACGAGACCCACGGCGAGGGGTACGCGGCCGAGGGAGACGACGCCGTGGGAACCGTCGCCTTCTGCGGCGAACTCGGCTTCGGACCCTGGCAGTGGGGCTGGCAGCACGCGGCGCTCGCCGGCCCCTACGAGACGGTCGTGCCGGCGACCCGCGGGACCGACGACTCCGACGCGCCGCCCGGTCCCTGCTCGATGGCGGACCTCGCCGCGGACCTCGAGACCGTCCTCTCGGACGCGGGCGTCCGCTCGACCCACCTCGTCGGCGTCGGCCTCGGCGGGATGGTCGCGCTGACCGCGGCGCTGCGGTCCGAACGAATCCGGAGACTCGTGCTCGTCGGTGCCGGCGCCTCCGGGGACGGCCTGAACCCCGACCCTCTCCGGGTCGACCTCACGGACTTCGCCGCGATCGAACGGACGCTGGAGGCCGCCTTCTCCCGCGAGTTCGTCGACTCCCACCCCGACGTCCTCTCCCGCATCGCCGAGTGGCGCGCCGCCGAGGACGCCGGGCCGGAGGCGTGGGACGCCACGCGGGCGGCGCTCGACGCGTTCGACCTCTCGGACCGCCTGTACGAGGTGACGAACGAGACGCTCGTCCTACACGGGAGCGAGGATCGGATCACCCCCCCGGTGCGTGGCGAGGAACTGGCCGAGGGACTCCCACGCGGCACGTTCGAGGCCGTCGAGGGCGCCGGCCACCTCGCGAACGTCGAACGCTCGAAGCCGGTGAACGACCGGATTCTGGCGTTCCTCGGGGAGATGTCGCCCTGACTCGGGCGGGGATTACCCGGACGGGTCGACCGCTCCCGTTCGGGAAACCTCCCTCGGGTACGACCCGGATCACCCAGCCCCACCCACGACCGAAACCCGCGACGCGGTCCGCTCACCTGTTGCGCCGTTTGAACCAGCGTTTCATCCTGGACCTGATCCCGGTGCTCCGCTTGACCATGATCACGGTGTTCTCCGCCCGCTGCCCGATCTCCTCCGGGATCGCTCCGAACAGCAGTTGCTGGAACAGGCCTTCACGGGTCGCGCCGACGAGCGTGACGTCGTACTCGCTCGACATCTCGACGATCGTGTCGGCGACTGCTCGACCCTCGATCACGGACTCGTCGACGTTGGCATCGGCGTCGAACGTCGACCGGATCGCGGCGAGTTTCTCCCGGGCCTCGGTTCGGTCAGCGTTCGAGGCGTCCGGAGCGACGACGTTGATGACGTGGACGTGGGCGTTCGTCGCCCGTCCGATCGCCCGAGCCACCTCCGCGGCGAACTTCGCGTGTGGCCCGCCGGCGATCGGGAGCAGGATCTCCTCCACGGAACCCGGGCGTGGACCGATCCGTTCCACCAGGACGTCACACCGCGCCTTCGTGATGACCTCGTCGACGTTGCTCCCGAAGACGAAGTCCTGGCGGCGGGAGCGCCCGCGCCACCCGAGCAGGACGGCGTCCACGTCGCCGTGTTCGATCGTGTTGAGGATCGCCTGCGCCACGTCGTGGCCGATGCGGATCGTCCCCCCGATGGGGACGTTCGCCTCCTCGCCGATCTCCATCGCGCGGTCGAGGACCTCCCGCTCGTCCTCGACGAACCGACGACCCTCCGAGAGCGGCGTCTGCTGGGGAACCGTCACGACGCTCATCACGACGATCTCCCCGTCGTTCTCGCGTGCGAGGTCGATGGCCGTCCGGATGAGTTGGTCGGCCGACTCGGGGTTGGCGAGCGGGACGAGAATCCGATAGTCGTGCTGGCCGGAGGCCTGCTCGGCAACGATCGCCGGCGACTCCCGCTCGAGTTTCTCCGCCTCCTTCCGCCGGGAGTACCCGTAGTAGATCAGGAGGCCGATCGTCATCCAGATCGCCGTCGTACCGAGGGCGACCAACCCGTGGTTGCCCGTTCCGATGCCGATCGCTTCCAGCCCGAGCGCGCGGATCAGGAACGGCGTCAGGAGCAACTGGAGCCCGATGCCGATCAGCGGGGGCCACGGCATGTACGGGACCTCGTAGGTCCGTGGGAGGTCCGGGTGCGTCTGCCGCATCCGGATGAGCGTCCAGTTCACCTGGACGAAGAGGAGGATGAACATGATGTCGGCCGAGGCCGCGACCGCTTCGATCGGGAGGATGACGGCCATCGCCGCGATGAGGATCGCCGACAGCAGGATCGCCCAGTGAGGCGTCCGCTTCTCCGGGTGAACGTTGTCGAAGAACCCCGGGAGCGCACGGTCCCGACCCATGGCGAACGAGACCCTGGAGGACGAGTAGATCGTGGCGTTGAGGGCGCTCATCGTCGCCGTCAGCCCCGCGATCAGCAGGAGCGGGACGCCGTAGGGGACGAACTGGCCGGCGGCCCGAATGATCCCCAGTTCACCCATCTCCCCGAGGAGCTGCCACGTGTACTCGGGGGCGGGGCCGGGGAACGGCCGCGCGAGTTCGATCGCGCCGCTCGTCACGTCGATGCCGCCGATGGCGGCGAAGGCGACCAGAACGTATATCGGGACGACGATCGCGAGCGAGTAGAAGACGGCCCTCGGGACGTTCGTCCCCGGTTCGACGACCTCCTCGCCGGACTGGACGATGATCTCGTAGCCCTCGAAGGCGATGTACGTGAACCCCATCGCCCCGATGATCCCGACGACGCCGTTGGGCATGAACCCGGGGTTCGAGAGGAACTTCCGGGGCCACGTCGGCGTCGAGAGCGTGGCCATGATCCCGAAGACGACGAACACGCCGAGGAGGATCACCTTGATCGCGGTGACGACGATCCCGGCCTTCCCCGTCTCCTCGGCACCTTGGTAGTTGATGTAGGCGAACGCGCCGACCATCAGGACGGCCAGTGCCCTGTCGGCCATGCCCGGAGTGACGAATCCCCACAGGAGGAAGTCGTGGCCGAGCGCCGTCCCGTAGATGATGAATTCCAGGAGGAAGGCCCCGAAGGTGACGGCGTATAGCGAGCAGGCGACGGCGTGGGCGAACCAGCTCATCCACCCCGCGTAGAACCCGTTGGGGTCGACGAGCGCCTCCTTCACCCAGAGGTACCCCCCACCCGCCTCCGGGAACGCGGCGCCGAGTTCGGCGTACGACACGGCGGTGAACAGCGCGACGAACCCGTTCAACGCGAACGCGAGGACGAGGGCGGGGCCGGCGATGCCGGCGGCGAACCCGGTGAGCGCGAACACGCCCGCGCCGATCATCGCGCCGACCCCGATGAAGGTGATGTCGAAGAGGCTCATGTCCCGGGAGAGTTCGGTCTCGATCCCCTCGGAACGATCGCCCTCGCCGGCGTTCGCGGGCGCGTCATCGCTCATACCTCCAAATATCCCGGCCGCAACCACCGTAAGCGTTCGGAGGGAGCGCCCGGAAGGTCGTAGCGGTCGCTGGCTCCCGAAGTCGGCTACTCCACGTCACCCCTGTGGCACGCCGCTTGGCAACTCACCCGGCTGCAGCGGGGAGGTGGTAACCCTCCCACGCGCCACGGGTCTCGACGAAGCAGCTCCCCCGACCACGGCGTCACCTGCCCGCGGCGCAAGGCACTTCCCGTCGGCGCGCCCACCTCCGCCAATGACACGACTGCGGTTCGCCCTGCTGAACGCGGCCCACGCGGACGCGAACACGACGCGGAACTTCCGGCGCGAACTCGACGCCGACCTCGCCGAGTTCGACGCCAACGCCGGCCACCTCCCCGACCACTTCGACTGGGACGGGGTCGTCATCACGGGGTCACGCTCGTCGGTGTACTGGGACGAGGAGTGGATCCCCCCGCTCGTCGAGTGGACCGCCGAGGCCGCCGAGCGCGGCCTCCCGATCCTGGGAGTCTGTTACGGCCACCAGGTGCTCGCGGATGCGCTCGGCGGTCGCGTCGCCGGGATGGACGAGTTCGAGATCGGCTACAGCCGGATCGAACACCTCGGGAACGACGACCTGTTCGAGGGCATCGACGGGGAGTTCACCGCGTTCACGACCCACGGCGACGCCGTCGTGGACCTCCCGCCGGGCGCGAAGCTCGTCGCCGAGAACGAGTTCGGCGTCCACGCGTTCCGGAAGGGGAACGCCTGGGGCGTCCAGTTCCACCCCGAGTACGACACGGACACCGCACGCGAGGTGACCGAGGGGAAGCGCGAGCGCATCGGCGACGCGAAGGTCGACGCCGTGCTGGCCGGCATCACGCCGGAGAACTACGATGCCGCCTGCGAGGCGAAGACGCTCTTCGACAACTTCACCTCGTACGCTCGTCGGGTCCGCGAGGAACGGGCGGCCGGTGCGGACGTCGAGGCGTGATCGACGGCGCGAGCGTCGGAGCGCCCCTCGACGAATCAGCCCGCTGACCGGTTCGTCGTTCGGGGCGTGGTGACGGTTGCGATTGGCTTTTGGTTCGGGGTTCCGACTCCCGAGTATGCTCGATTACGTCGACCTGGAGGAGGACCTCTCGGCCGAGGAGAAACTGATCCGCGACACGGCACGGGAGTTCGTGGCCGAGGAGGTCCAGCCCGAGATCGCCGACCACTACGAGAACGGCACCTTCCCGACCGAACTCATCCCCGAGATGGGCGAACTCGGCTTCTACGCGCCGAACCTGGAGGGGTATGGCTCGCCGAACGTCTCCGAGCACGCGTACGGCCTGCTGATGCAGGAACTGGAGGCGTGCGACTCCGGGCTGCGGTCGATGGCCTCCGTCCAGGGCGCGCTCGTCATGTACCCCATCCACGCGTTCGGCAGCGAGGCCCAGAAGGAGGAGTGGCTCCCGGCGCTCGGGCGGGGCGAGGCGGTCGGCTGCTTCGGCCTGACCGAACCGGACCACGGCTCGAACCCCGCCGGCATGGAGACCCGCGCGGAGCGGGACGCCGACGGCTACGTCCTCAACGGCTCGAAGACGTGGATCACCAACTCCCCCATCGCGGACGTGGCGGTCGTCTGGGCGCGGGACACGTCGGCCGACGACTCGCCGATCCGGGGGTTCCTCGTCGAGACCGACCGCGACGGCGTGTCGACGAACAAGATCGACGAGAAGCTCTCGATGCGCGCCTCCGTCACGGGCGAGATCGGCCTCTCGGACGTGCGGGTCCCCGAGGAGAACGTCCTCCCCGACGTGGAGGGGATGAAGGGTCCGCTGTCGTGTCTCACGCAGGCCCGCTACGGCATCGCCTGGGGCGCGATCGGCGCGGCCCGCGACTGCTTCGAGACGGCGCGGGACTACCAGCTCGACCGCGACCAGTTCGGCGGCCCCATCGCCCGCTTCCAGATTCAACAGCAGAAACTGTCCGAGATGGCGACCCAGATCACGCTGGCCCAGCTGCTCGCGTACCGCCTCGCGGACCTGAAGGAGGACGGCCGGCTGCGCCCCCAGCACGTGTCGATGGCGAAGCGCAACAACGTCCGGATGGCCCGGAACCAGGCGCGGGTCGCCCGCGAGATGCTCGGCGGCAACGGCATCACGACCGACTACTCGCCGATGCGCCACATGAGCAACATGGAGACGGTGTACACCTACGAGGGGACCCACGACATCCACTCGCTCATCCTCGGGCAGGACCTGACCGGCATCGCCGCCTTCGAGTAGGGATCGAGGTCCTCCCCGGACCGTCGACCCGTCGTTCCCGACTCGGGCGCGCGTCGGTCCGCGGCCGGAACCGATCGCCGGTCGAGCCCCGAACGCCTCGCCGCGTTCCTCCGCGAGGCGTTAGCTGCGCTGAAACGGGGTGAACGAACGGCGATTCGAGCTATAATGTCGCCCTAAACTCGGGTAAATAACCCGTGGTCCGGGGGTAGGAACTGTTTAAGACCGTCCCATCCCGTGAAACGACGGCAACGGTCGGCACCCATGAAGTAGTACCCGGCTGAGCGCCGAGTCGAGATGCCGGCCCCAGTCCGCGACCGTACCGCGCTCCTCGACGTGACGAGGGAGGAGGCGTGGGTGGTCCACTCCGCGCTGATGGAACAGCTCCGTGCCGACGCGGCAGGCGACGGCGACCCCGACGGCGACGCCGTCGAGGTGGACGCGCTCGAGCGCCTCGAGCGATCCCCCGTGCAGTTCACCCCCGACGAGGCCAGAGCCGTCCGCGAGGCGCTCGTGGAGTATCTCGCACACGCCCCGCCCCGGGACCGGGCACCGGGACGGGCCGCGCTCCGCACGACCGAGTCCGTGCTGGGGTGAGTCGACCCCGTACTCGGTGGGCCACCCGTACGCCGTGGGTCGACCTCCGATCCGGAGAACCGAACGCGTGAGCGCCGACGTCCGCGAAATTTTATTCCGGAAGACGCCCCACCTCCGTCTGTGTCCCCACCGTCCGCCCGCCCGTTTCGCCCTGCGCTCGCGGTCGCCTGCCTCCTCGCGGGCGCGGTCGGCGTCGCGGCGGCCCACCCCATCGTCCTCCTCGAGGACCGGTCGCTCGAGGCCGAATCGGGCGGGACGGTCGAGGTGCCGCTCGCGTTCCACGACGTTGACCGGGCGACGCTGACGGTGAGCGACGGGGACGGGTTCGAACTCGCCGCGACGGTCGTCGATTCGGACCGCGACGGCTCGGTCACGGTCGCCCTCGACACGGCGGCGGTCGGCAGGGGGAACGCGACCGCCGCGCTCTCGGCCGAGGGCGGTGCCGTTCGGAACGCGACGGTCGAGGACCCCGCCGGCGGGGCGCTCCCTCCCGGCGAGTACACGGTGACGGTCGCTCCGCCGAACGGCGGGCGAGACGAGGGGACGCTCCGGGTGACGTCCGTCGAGCGAACGGGAGCCTCGGCCGGGTCGACGTCGTCGGACGAGGGACCGACCGAGACGGCGACGACGGCCCCGGCTTCGACCGGAACGTCCGCCGCCGCGGACGGGCCGGACTGGCTCCCCTGGCCGCCGAACCTCCTGCTCGCGCTGTTCGGGCCGGCCGTCCCCGTGGTCGCGCTCGCCGGTGCCTCCCGCCTCGGCGGCGAGTGAATCGCCGAAGCGGACGACGCGAGCGGGAACCGACGGGACCCGCCGGCGGCCAGGCCCGCACGCCTTTTGTACGCGACGGCACAACCTCCGCCGATGGGAATCGACCCGAACTTCGAGGACGCCCGCGAGCGGGTCGGCGAGGAGAACGGCCTGGACGTGTGGGGGCCGGTCGACGAGCCGGAGAAACTCGGCATCCACGGGAGCCACGTCGCCGTCGACTACGACGTCTGTATCGCGGACGGCGCCTGCCTGGAGAACTGCCCCGTCGACGTGTTCGACTGGGTCGACACGCCCGGCCACCCCGCGAGCGAGACGAAAGTGGAACCGACCCGCGAGGACCAGTGCATCGACTGCATGCTCTGCGTCGACATCTGCCCGGTCGACGCCATCGACGTGGACGCCTCTCGGTCCTGATCCGAACCGGGCCGATGCAGTAGATCACGTCCTCGAGCGCCACGCGTTCGGTCTTCAGACTCCGCCACTATGGGCCGAATCTCGGCAACGACCGCTGATTTCGGAGCTAGTCGGCGGTCGTTGGCGAGACGTCTCCCGTCGGGGCCGTCGTCCGGGCCTCCTTCGCCTCCAGCGCCTCGCAGAGCAGTTCGGCCACGTCGATCACCTCGATGTCGTCCTCGAAGTCGCCGGTCTTGCGGCCGTCCTCGTACATCGTGCCGCACATCGGACACGCGACGACGAACTTCTCCACCGCGCTCCCGGCGTCGGTGTCCTCGAGCGCCTCGCGGAGGCGCTCCTCGCTCGGCTTGGGGTCCTCGTCGAAGTCCATCCAGAGGCCGCCCCCGCCGCCGCCACAGCAGAACGAGTCGGCGCGGTTGCGCGGCATCTCCGAGAGTTCGACGCCCGTCGCGCGGATGAGTTCGCGCGGCGCCTCGTACACCTCGTTCATCCGGCCGAGGTGGCACGGGTCGTGGTACGTCGCGGCGTAGTCCAGTTCCGTCCCGTCGAGGCCGAGTCGGCCCTGCCCCACGAGGTCCTCGACGACCTCCGTGTAGTGGAATACTGGGGCGTCGAACTCGCTCATCTCCGGGTACTCGTTCCGGAACGTGTTCATCGAGTGGGGGTCGGTCGTGACGACCTTCTCGAAGGTGCAGGAGGCGAACGCCTCGACGTTGTCCTCGACGAGCATCTCGAAGAGGCCCTCCTCGCCGACGCGCCGCACGTCGTTGCCGTCGTGCCCCTCGTCCTCGTAGAGGATGCCGTAGGAGACGCCGGCGCGCTCGAACAGCGTGGCGAGCGAGCGGGCGACGCGACGGTTCCGGTCGTCGTAGCTCGGGTACTCGCCGACGTACCAGAGGAACTCCACGTCCTCCTCGCGGGCGTCCGGCACCTCGAAGTCGAGGTCGTCGGTCCAGTCGGGGCGCTTCCGGGCCGGGTCGCCGAAGGTGTTCCCGTTCTGGAACACGTTCATCATCGCGTCCTGGACCCCCTCGTCCATCTGGCCCGTCTCCGTCAGGCGGCGGTTCATCTGCGTGAACTCCGCGACGTGCTCGATGTCGACCGGACAGGCGTCCATGCAGGCCATGCAGGACATGCACGACTCCATCGTCTCGGCGGCGATGACCGACTCCCCGCCGTCAGCGATTATCTCGACCTCGTCGGTCCGGCCGGCGTCGAGGTCCTCCCGGTAGGACTTCAGGTCGAGGATGACGTCGCGTGGGTCGAGCGGTCGGCCGGACGCCTTCGCGGGACAGACCGACGAACAGCGGCCGCACTTCGTGCAGGCGTCCTGGTCGAGGATGTGGCGCCACGAGAAGTCCTCGATGGAGGCGTAGCCGATCTCGTCGGGGCCCGCGTCCGCGGGCACGCCCGGCAGGCGGACGCCCGCCTTCTCGTCGCGGGTGACGACGTTGGCGAAACTCGAGAGCATGTGGAACGGCTTCGCGTACGGGATCAGCGCGATGAATCCGAACGCGAGCAGCGAGTGGCTCCACCACGCGGGGTTGTACAGCGCCTCGGCGGTCGCCGGCCCGAGGCCGAGTTCGGCGAACACGCCCGCCAGGAAGAAGCCGACGAACGAGACGCGCTCGAAGGGGATGAACTGCAGCCCCGAGGCGGTTGCCTCGGCGGTGCCGACGATGCGGAGCGCCTCCAGGACGTAGCCGCCGACGCCCAGCAGGAACAGCGTCCAGACGAACGCGTCGTCCTCCAGCGAGGTGTGCTTGCCCCACAGGCGCCCCTCGCGGCGGCGGTAGCGGCGCCAGATGGCCATGCCGACGCCGACGACGAACAGGAGGCCCATCGCGTCCATCACGAACGAGTACGAGAGGTAGAAGTCGCCGACGAAGAACGACTCGCCGGTGACCGGCTGCCACACGTCCATGTCGACCCCGAGGATGGCGGTGCCGATGAGCAGGGTCAGGAAGCCCCAGACGATGAACGCGTGCATCACGCCGGCGTACGCGTCGCGGTCGAACTGGCCGCGGTTCGAGGCGACGGTCGCGGCGGCGGTGAGTACCCTGGAGGGTAGGTCGTCGAGGCGGTCGAACCAGTCGTCGGTCCCGTCGGCGTAACGTGCGAACCGGGCGTAGGTGCCGTGAAGGAAGAACAGGATGGCGACCGCCGCGAGGAAGTAGAAGACGGCCTTCCCGACCGGACCGACCGTCCAGAACGTCTCGCGGGTCACCTGGTCGGCTTGCATACGCACACGCCGGCGGGCGCGGTGGTTAAATCTTCTCACACGGTCGACCCGCGGGGTTCCGTTCACGTCCCCGTCGTCCCGATCGGGACGACGGAGGGTCCGACCGTCGGGAGCGCTGCCGGCGGCAACACTCGGGGCTCGGGGAGTGACGCGGTGCGGTCGACCGCAGCGGCGTCGCCACGCACGGATCCGCGATCCCGGCCGCTTCGACGAACGACGATTCCTCCATCGTCAGTCGTGCGGCGAACCGCCGGAGATCGAACGTCTCGACCCCGCTATTGCCCCCAGTAGGCTTTTGTATCGCCATCGCGTCCAAACGTACCCATGGACGAGAAGACGGCCGAGCTCCGGGACATCTTCATCGACGCCACCGGCTCCGACACGGTCACCGAGAGCCAGGAGGAGTCGCCCGGCTCGCTGGCGGACGAGCAGGGGGAAGACGGGGAGCGGATCCGCGAACTCGTCGCCGCGATGCGCGAGCGCTACGAGTTCGACTCGGGGCTCGACGACGAGACCCTGGAGGCGGTCGTCCGACGGTATCACGACGGCGACGACGACGCGACCATCGCCACGGCGCTCGACCTCGACGAGGGGACCGTGTTCGACGCGCGGATGGACCTCCACCTCGTCCGGGAGTCGGACCGCGACGCCCCGTTCGGGATGGAGCTCCTCCGGTCGATGCACGTCGAGGACTTCTCGACGGAGGAGATCGCGAACCGGCTCGGGAGCGACGAGGCGACGGTGACCCACTACGTCTCGGTCGTCGATGCCGACCTGGAGTCGACGCGGGCGAACGACCGCTTCCGCGACGAGTTCGCGGAGTTGCTCGCGGACGCGGACCTCTCGGGCGGGCTCACCGACGAGGCCCACGAGGACGGCCTGCGGGAGGCGACCGAGGACATGGAGACCGACGTTTCCTTCTAGAGAACCTCTTTTGCGGGGGCATGTCCTCGCGCGTCGGCGGAGCCGACGCGCTGCGGCCAGACCCACGCAAAACCCGTTCATGCCAAAAGGCCGCGAGCACCGGTCGGCGCGGCTGCGCCGCGCCTCTCTCGCTCGCGGTACGACTGCTGGTGCAAACCGCATCCGGTTGGCCGGCCTGGATTACTCCGAGCAAATGGCAGGTTCGACCTCGTGAGTCCTTCTATCGATAGCTACAGTTGAACCATTAACCGCCAAGTATAGAAGTCATCTTTAGAGCTACTCCTCTATCAGTAATTCCGTATCACCATCGTAGATCTCCACGATGAGGTTAGAGCCCATTCGGAGGTCATACTCCTCGATCTGGACTGGATACGTGGATTCGAATCCGCTATCTCCTTCGATACGGAGTTCGTATTGACCTGTCGTGTCAATCTCCGTTTCGACGGTTTCGTGTTCTCCCTGTGAAACCTGCACTTCTCCCTCGGAAACCACCGTTCCTTCAGACATGATGGAAAAGTGAACGGCTACGTCCGCAGAAGATTCATTACCGAACGCGAGCATGATTTTCTCCGCGGACGTTCGGGTTTCAGCCGATTCTGTTGAGCCCATCGGTGTTGGAGAGTTAGCCCCTGTGTCGGTAGGAGTGGATGATGGGTCTCGTTGTGCCAAGCACCCACCACCGGTTACTAGACCAAATGCGGTGGCTCCTTTGAGGAGGGTTTTACGACGAGTGAGCGGAGGCATTGATTGACGCTGAGATTAGTATTGGTAAGTGTTTTGTGACGATGGGTTTGCAGATCCACTTATCGATTATTTTACTTGCTGAATCCGTGGATAGAACCCCTACAACGTTTCTCCTGCTGAGATATTCGGGGACTTCGGAGGCGGTAACCACCAGCGTCAGTACCGCGAGCGAGGGAGCGAAGCGACCGCTGCTCGCGGCATTTTGGCATGAACGGGTTTACCGGGGTTCGACGAGCGAGCGAAGCGAGCGAGGAGGACCCCGGCTAAGAGAGGTTCAGGTTGAGGTTCAAATACGAAAGCGGGACCACACCGCCCATGCCCTCCGGAGACCTGGTCGCGTTCTCGGATCTCGCCAGGGCCGCCTACTGCCCCCGACAGCTGTACTACCTCCGGCGCGACGACCGCGAACCGCCCGAGGAGGCGACCGAGCGGATCGACCTCGCGTTCCGCTACCCGACGTTGCGCTCGGCGGACGACGACGCCCTCCGCGAGGCGCCCGTCGACCGTCCGCCCGACGACTACCGCGCGGCGCTCGACCGCCTCGCCGACCGCGAGGAGTGGGCGGCGCTGACCGACCCGGGTTCGACCCGGACCCTGCTGGAGGGGAAGGACTGCCGCGGCATCGCCCACAAGGTGCTCGACCCGGACGACGGGCCGCCGGTCCCGACGCTCGTCTCGCCCGGCGCCCCGCCCGAGCAGGGGGTCTGGGAGCCGCAGGCGGTCCGGGCGGTGGCCGCGGCGAAGGCGCTCGCGTGGGAGCGGGGGCGCGAGGTGCCGCGGGCGCTGGTCGAGTATCCGGCCCACGGGGTCGTGCGGGAGGTCCGTCTGGGGGTCCGGAAGGCCGCGGCCTACCGGCGGACGCTCCGGACCGTCAGGTCGATGGACGGCCCGCCGCCGCGACTCCGCGGCAGCGACAAGTGCGACCCCTGCGACTACCGGGCGGAGTGCGGCGTCGAGACGCGCAGCCTCAGGTCGTGGCTGGGGCTGTGACCCTGCCAGCCGTGGTCGCGCGGGCGGTCACTCGGGGGTCGCTCAGGGTTCGGAGGCGAGCCACTCGCGGACCGCGTCGGCTCGGAGGCCGGCGCGGTGGATGACGCCGCGCTCGGGGTCGACGACGGTGCTCTCGCCGCCGGGCGTCTCCCCGGCGTCGAGGACGGCATCGACCCGCGCGCGGAAGTCGGGGTCGAGGTCGGCGACGCGGCGGGCGCTCCCCTCGCCCGACCTGTTCGCACTCGTGGCGGTGATCGGACCGGCCTCGCGGGCGAGCGCCCGCGCGACCGGGTGATCGGGCACCCGGACGCCGACGCGCTCGCGCCCGCCGGTCAGGACGTCCGGGAGCTCCGGCCCCTGCTCGACGACGACCGTGACGGGGCCGGGCAGGAACGCCCGGAGGAACCGCTCGGCGCGCTCGCTCGCGTCCGTCGCCGACAGCGCCGCGTCCACGTCCGCGAAGGCGACCGAGAGCGGCCGGTCGCGAGGGCGCCCCTTTACCTCGAACACGCGCACGACGGCGTCGGGGTCCATCGCGTTGGCGCCGAGGCCGTACACCGTCTCGGTCGGGTAGACGACCAGCCCGCCCTCGCGGATCGTCCCGGCGGCCGCCGAGACGTCGGGGTCGGAGGCGCCGTCGGGTCGGGCGTCCGGTTCGGGGTCGGCGTCGGTCATCTACAGGTCGTCGATGCGAGCCTCGATCTCGTCGTAGTCGGGGAAGTCGGGCCACTCGCTCGCGACCCAGGCGTACCGGACCGTCCGGTCGGAATCGAGCAGGAACACCGCGGGCCGGTGTTCCGTGACGCCCGTCATCCCGTCGAGGTCGTGTTCGATGCCGTACTCGGCGGCGACGCCCGCGCCCGGGTCCGAGAACAGCCGGTAGTCCATCCCCCGCTCCTCGATGAACGTCCCGTGTTCGTACGGCGTGGAGACGGAGACGCCGACGACCGTTGGGTCGCCGTCGGCGGGGTCGCCCGCCGTTCCAGTCCCCCACCCCCGACCACGGACCTCGTTCCAGACGTACGTCGCCGGGAACGCCCCGTCCATCGGGAAGAAGACGAGTACGACGGGCCCCTCGTCGGTCAGCTCCGAGAGGGACGCGTCCTCCCAGTACTCCCGGTTCACCAGCGGACGGGTGAAGTCGGACGCCGTGTCGCCCGGTTCGGGGTGGTCCGCCTCGGGGAGGTCGACGACTTCGAAGTCCGGCATCAGTCCTCACCCCCGGCGTCGCCGCTCGCGTCGGCCGCTTTCCCGTCGCCGTACGTCCGCTCGAGGTACTCGACGATGTTCGCGGACTCGGACATCGTGACCCCGGTCCCCTCGTCGACGATGGCCGGGACGGTGCGCTTGTTCGTCAGCCGGGCGACGACGTTCCGGTCCGAGTGCATCGGTTCGACGAACCTGGACGCGTACGGCAGGTCGTGCTCGTCCAGTTTCCGGACGACCCGCTCGCAGTACGGACACGCCTGCAGTCGGTACAGCGTGATGGCCGGTTCGCGTGGCATTGACGGGGCTAGGGCGGGCGCGGCCCTAACGTCTTCGCCCCCGGAACCTCGCGACGGGGGTGCGATACGCGGGCGTCGCCGTCGACGAGGCGCGTCCCGGGCGGTTCTCACGCGCTGTACTTTGAGGACAACGCTTAATTCGGGTCCCCGGTAACCCACGGTATCGCATGGGTTTGTCGATGGGATACCCCGCTCTAGTGGCGCCCGCACCGCTGCAAGTGGGCGGTTTCGCCCGATCGCTGCCGATCAACGACACGACGATCACGATCGGAGGGGCCATCGCCATCCTCGTCCTCGTCGCGCTCTCCGCGTTCTTCTCCTCCTCGGAGATCGCGATGTTCTCGCTCGCGAACCACCGCGTCGAACATCTCGTCGAGGAGGGCAAGCGCGGCGCGCGGACGGTCCAGCGGCTGAAGGAGGACCCCCACCGACTGCTCGTCACTATCCTCGTGGGGAACAACGTCGTCAACATTGCGATGTCCTCGCTGGCGACCGCCATCGTCAGCATCTACTTCGACGCGGGCCCCGCCGTCCTCATCTCCACGTTCGGCATCACCTCGCTCGTCCTGCTGTTCGGCGAGTCGGCCCCGAAGAGCTACGCCGTCGAGAACACCGAGTCCTGGTCGCTCCGCATCGCGCGCCCGCTGAAGTACTCCGAGTACGTCCTGCTGCCGCTGGTCGTCACCTTCGACCACCTCACCAGGCTCGTCAACAAGGTGACCGGCGGGCGCTCGGCCATCGAGACCCAGTACGTCACCCGCGACGAGATCCAGAGCATGATCCAGACCGGGGAGCGCGAAGGGGTCATCGAGGAGGACGAGCGCGAGATGCTCGACCGCATCTTCCGGTTCAACCGGACCATCGCCAAGGAGGTCATGACCCCGCGGCTCGACATCAACGCGGTCCCCAAGGACGCCAGCATCGACGAGGCGATCGAGACCTGCGTGCAGTCGGACCACGAGCGCGTCCCCGTCTACGAGGGGAACCTCGACAACATCGTCGGCGTCGTGAAGGTGCGCGACCTCGTCCGTGCCCGCTACTACGGCGAGGGGACCCCGGACCTCGCGTCGGTCGTCCAGCCGACGCTCCACGTCCCCGAGTCGAAGAACGCCGACGAACTGTTAGAGGAGATGCAGGAGGCCCGGATGCAGATGGTCGTCGTCATCGACGAGTTCGGCACCACCGAGGGGATCATCACGCTGGAGGACATGGTCGAGGAGATCGTCGGCGACATCCTCGAGAGCGACGAGAAGGAGCCGTTCGAGTTCGTCGACGACCGCACCGTGTTGATGCGCGGCGAGGTGAACATCGACGAGGTGAACGAGGTGCTCGGCATCGACCTCCCCGAGGGCGAGGAGTTCGAGACGCTCGCGGGCTTCGTGTTCAACCGCGCCGGCCGGCTGGTCGAGGAGGGCGAGGAGATCAGGTACAACGATGTCTCCATCCGCATCGAGCAGGTGGACAACACCCGGATCATGCGCGCCCGGGTCACCATCGAGGACGACGACGGCGAGGGGGAACCGGAGCCGTCGGAGGAGGCGACCGACGCCGGATCCCAGCAGGAAGTCGAGAACTGAGCGGCGCGGAAGCCGACAGCTGAATCAAGCTGAGAACGGACGTAACGCCGGAACCCGGTCGATGTTTGTCATTCTTGTCTGACCAGCCATTCCAGTCTGCTAGCGATCCAGTCCCTCATTTCTTTGATTTATGTAGTCTGCATAGGGTTGAAGCGCTTTCTCCGAAGGGACTCGAAGACATTCTCCATCGTATTGTTTCAGTTCGTCGTATCCTACAAGTTCAGCATGGCCTTGTAGGCTGATCTCATACTCCTCGTTGAGTTCGAACCACCCGTGGTCAAAAGCCCAATGATGGCGGGAACATAGTGCGAGGCCGTTCTGAGGCAAATCTGGCCCACCGTGAGCTTTGGGCAAGATATGAGCTGCTTCCAAGTTGTGGCTTCCGTCCGGGGATTCAATCAGCCCTCCACAGATCGCACAGCCATCGTAGAGATCATATATCACCTCACGGAATGCTGCCTCTCGTTTCTCTCGTTTTACCTTCTCAAGTTCGGAATCATCACTGTAGACGCGCAGATCTGCTTCTGTTACCTGCCGTAAAATCTCTGCCAAATCCTGAACCGAGTGGTCTTCTTCAAGCTCAAGATCATCCAGTATTCGCTGTGACCCTACACCCTGCTCCAGTAATCTGTCGACGATTTCTTTGCCGATTCCCTTCCAAGACGGCTTGTGTTTCCTGATAGCTATTTTGATCCCATGTGGGTCACGGTGCTCCAATACGTGCGGGTTTTGCTGAAAGAATCGATGGATAACTAATCCTGGTGAGTGTTCCCCATTCAGATAATAGATCGGTTCTGACGGATTGGTCGACCCGGAATCAACATGAAACTTCCAGACTCCACGCTGGCGGTCTTTTGTGCTTACACTCTGTGGCATCTCGGTGGAAGCTGTAGGCCCATTGTTTCGAAGTTTCTCTATGTTCGCCGACCCCCTCTTTTCCTCGGGTGTTTCGATGGAACTGAATCGATACTGTTTCTCGTCCGGGTCTATCCCTGCCTCCTCGAGTGCAACGACGAACGACTCAAACTCCTCGTCGTAGAGGATGTACGGATACTCCCCATGCTCTTCGACATCCGCACGCCGCGGCGGACGGTCCACTATGTCATCGACACTTCCGAGCGCCCTTAGGAGTCGCTCACGACTTACGTCCCATTCTACTCCATGGGTGGGCTGAATATCTGCTGCCCGTAGTGCGTCGTGCCAACTGCCGAATTCCTGCTTGTAGTAGTAGGGGGAATGCGGACCGTTTTCCCGCATTCCACGCACAGTCGGTACACCGTCGACCTTCTCGGCAAACGATCTCAGATCCGCTATGAGACGATTACTTGTGAGTGTTTTATCCATGACGAATCGATCTCATTCCGATTACAAAACATTTCATTGCGTGTGATAGACCGCCGAATTCCTATCTCTCGGTTTGAGTCTTCTTCGAGGGGTTGAGGGTGGCAAGCCATCTGCTTAATTTGGTCGCAATCGCTATCCGGTCAGCCCAATCTCACACCACCGTGTCGACCGCGAGGAACGCCCCGTAGCCGACGCCGAGCGCGAGCGCCAGCGACCCGACCCACGCGAGCACCGTGTAGGCCATCTTCCGGGTGCTGACGCCCGCGCCGCCGGCGGCGTAGCCGGAGCCGACGATGGCGCTGACGATGATCTCGTTGAACGAGACGGGAATGCCGAACGCGACGGCGATCTGTGCGATCGCGAACGAGGGGATGAGCGCGGCGATCGAGCGTCGCGGGCCGAGGTTGGAGTAGTCCTGTGCGAGCGCCTTGATCATCCGCGGGGCGCCGGTCCACGACCCCGCGAGCAGGCCGAGTCCCCCGCCGACGAGCACCGCCGACAGGGGGATCGAGAGCCCCTCGTCGAGCAGCGGGACCAGCGGCCCGATCGCGAGCCCCACCTGCGAGCCCCCGGCCGAGAAGGCAACGAGGCCCCCGAGCACGAGCAGGAAGTGCCGCTGGCCGGCCTCCGGATCCCGGCCGGTGTCGTAGTGGAGCGCCGTGGCCGCCAGCAGCGCGAGCGCGACCGTGACCGCCACCCTGACGCCGATCGCCCCCATGGCCGGGGGGGACAGCGCGAGGAACTCGCGCGTGAGGGCGCCGGCGATCGAGCCCTGGCCTCCCTCGGGGCCGAGCGCCGCGAAGCCGATGTTGACGACGAGCGCACCGACGACCCCCGCGAGCCCGGCGGTCAAGAGCCGTTCCGGCACCCGTTCCTCGCGGAGCAGGCGGGCGGTGAGGTACGCCGTGCCGCCGCCGACGAACGGCGTCGCGACCCACAGCGCGGCGATCTCGCGGTACTTCGCCCACGCCGGGTCGCCGCCGAGCGCGAGCCCCACCCCGACGACGGCGCCGGTGACGGTGAACGCCGTGGCGATGGGGTAGCCCGCGAAGACGCCCACCGCGACGAGCGCGGCGGCGGTGAGCAGCCCGACGATGGCGGCGGTCGCGGTGATGGCCACGCCGCCGACGAGGTCGTTGCCGACCGCCTCGGTGACGTTCGCGCCCTGGAGCACCGCGCCGAGGAAGCCGAGGATCCCGACGACGAGCCCCGCCCGCATGACCGAGATGGCGTTGGCGCCGACCGCGGGGGCGAACGGCGTCGACCCCGAGGAGCCGGCGCCGATGGCCCACGCCATGAACAGCGAGGCGAGGCCGGCGATCGCTAGCGTCGCCAGCGTCGCGAGGTCGACCATACCCCTCGCCTCGGGGGCCGCCTACAAGTCGTTGTCCCTAGCAACTCGCCGTGGGGCGGTTCTCAGTCGCGCTGACCCGCCTCGTATCCCTCCTTCGCGCTGACGAGGATGCGCCGGACGAAGAGGTAGCCGCCGAGCACGAGGGCGACGATGACGACGAGGATGGCCGTGAGCACCGGGTTGGCGGCGACCGCCTCGCCGACGAGGTCGAGTATCATGTCGGTGGGTGGGTCGGAACGGCGGAAAGGCGTTTCGGGTACCCGTCCGGGTTCGCGCCGCTCCCGTCGAGCGAGGGGCCGTCGACGGACGACGACGCCCGAACGACGGGAAGGCTTACGTTCGCCCCCTCGAATACCGCAAGTCGATGGCCGACATACTGCCCTCCACCCCGGACCTCGGGAGCCCCGAGGAGCGGGAGCCTCGCGTGCTCGGCGTCGACGCCGAGGACGCCGAGGACGTGCTCTCGGCGCTGTCCTCGGACACGGCCCGGGAGCTACTCGCGACGCTCCACGAGGAACCGGGTCCCGCCAGCGACGTCGCGAAGCGCGTCGACACGAGCCTCCAGAACGCCCAGTACCACCTCAAGCGCCTCCACGACGCCGGCCTCGTCGAGGTCGGCGGCACCGCCTACTCCGAGAAGGGGCGCGAGATGGACGTCTACACCCCGGCGGACCGCGCGCTCGTCCTCGTCGCCGGCCGCGAGGAGGACACCCGCGGGCTGAAGGGGACCCTCAAGCGCCTTCTCGGCGGGGTCGGCGTCGTCGCGCTCGTCTCCGTGCTCGTCGAGACGTGGCTCGACGGGCCGTTCGCACCCACGCTCCCGTTCGGGCAGACCGGCTCCGCCGACTCGGGCGGCGGCGGCGACGTGGAGATGATGGCGGTCGACGCCGCCGAGGCAGCGGCCTCGGAGCCGACGCTGTGGGAGCAGATCGCCGCCTCCCCCGGCGCGCTGTTCTTCCTCGGGGGCGTCGTGGCGCTCTCGCTGGCCGTAGCGTACGTCTACTGGCGCCACAGCCGGTGACTAAAAGAACTCTTTGAGGGTACAGTAGGTATATGATATTACCGCCGCTACCGGAGGGTACGGGTCCCCGGGACGCTTCGGCCCTCCACCGGTCCCCCTGGACCTCCCTCCACTGATTCTTCGGACGTCGTCGCCCGCCGGCGGGGTCCCACACGGCCCCGGACGGGGGGTCGGCGGTCCGGTCAGTTTCCGCCCGCGTCGACCGTGAACCGCTCGAACACGTCGCCGTCGGGCGTGACGAGTCGCCCGTCCAGGCCGTTCCCGTCGGCCGACGGCTCGAGTTCGGCGTGTGCGGGGCGGTTCCCCCGCGGCTGGGCATGGCTCCCCGGGTTGAGCAGCGGCACCCCCGCGGAGTCGTCGAACTCGGGGCGGTGGCTGTGGCCGAACACGACGAGGTCGGCGTCGCGCTCGCGACCGAACATCGCGAGCCCCGTCGCGCCGCTGCGGCTTCGGTGCCGGACGGCGACGGCCGCTCCCTCGTAGGCGACGACGCGCTCGTGGGGCAGGCGCTCGCGGATGGGCGTGTCGTCGTTGTTGCCGACGACGCCGAACAGGGACTCGTTCTCCGCGAGGAACGCGTCCAGCACCGGTTCGCGGTAGAAGTCGCCCGCGTGGATAACGCGGTCGGCCTCGCGCACCGCCTCCAGGGTCCGCCCGCGGAGGCGGTGGGCGTCGGTGGCGTGGGTGTCGGAGACGACGGTGAGCACGCCGGGAGATACGGGCCGGGGGACCTGAAGGTTAGGTCTCGGCAGCGTCGACGCCGCCACGCGTGGCCCTTCACTACATCTAAGTCCGCCCCGGTCGACATTTGTCCAATGGCCGGGAGCAAATCGGTCGTCATCGCGGCGCTGTTCGCGAACGGCGCCATCGCCGTCATGAAGTTCATCGGCTACCTGCTCACGGGAAGCCCGTCGATGCTCTCGGAGACGTACCACTCCATCTCCGACACCGGCAACCAGGTGTTCCTCCTCGTCGGCATCCGCTACTCGGGGCAGGACGCGAGCCGAACCCACCCGTTCGGCTACGGGAAGGCGCAGTTCTTCTACGCGTTCCTCGTCTCGGTGCTGCTGTTCGGCATCGCCGGCTGGGAGTCGTTCTCACACGGCTGGAACGCGCTCACGGCGGGTGGGCACGGCGGGGAGCAGGTGGACGTCGTCATCGCGGGCGTGAACCTCACCCGGCTCCTCCCCGTGGAGGCGTTCTGGGTGAACGTCGTCGTCCTGCTGGGCGCCATCGGCTTCGAGACGTACGCGTTCGCCAAGGCGTACGCGGAGCTCCAGCGGCAGACGGAGCTGTACGGCTGGTCCGGCTTCCGCGAGGCGTTCCGGAAGACCAGCGACGTGACGACGCTCACCGCGTTCACCGAGGACGCGGTGGCGCTCGGGGGCGCGTTCATCGCGCTGGTCGGCATCACCGCCACGCGGCTCACCGGCGTCGAGGCGTACGACGCGGTCTCCGCGCTGTTCATCGGCGTCCTGCTGATGGGGTTCGCGCTCGCGCTGGCCTGGGAGAACAAGCGCCTGCTCGTCGGGGAGTCGCTCCCCCGCGAGGTCGAGGCGGGGCTCCGTGACGCGATCGGGGGTCGCGACTCGGTCGCCGAACTCCGCGACTTCCGGACGATGTTCATTGGCGCCAACGAGGCGCTCGCGACCGCGGACGTGCGCTTCGCGGACGGGCTGTCGGCCGAAGAACTCGAGGACGAGATCGTCCGGCTCGAATCGGAGCTGAGAGAGCGGGACGAGCGGGTGAAGCTGGTCTTCGTCGAACCGGTGGAGTGAACCCTCGGTCGGTGGTTCGTGGACGGCCGCCGGCGTCGGCGGTACCCGAAAGGAGCAACGTCGCCCGGGGACCGCGCGATATTTCCCCCCGAGCCCCCACCATCCACGCGATGATCGATCTCCGTTCGGACACCGTCACGAAGCCGAGCGACGCGATGCGGGAGGCCGCGGCGGGCGCCGACGTCGGCGACGACGTCTACCGCGACGACCCGACCGTCAACGAACTCGAGGCGCGCGCGGCCGACCTCGCCGGCATGGAGGCCGCGCTGTTCGTCCCCTCCGGGACGATGGGCAACCAGGTCGCCATCCGCACCCACACCGACCGCGGGCAGGAACTGCTCTGTGACGAGGGGGCCCACGTGTACAAGTGGGAACTGGGCGGGATCCCCCAGCTCTCGGGCGTCCAGCCGCGAATCCTCGACTGCGACGAGCGCTGCGTCCCGACGCCGGAAGGGGTCGCGGACGGCTACGTCGCCGAGGACCTCCACCGGCCCGGCACGGGTCTGCTCTGCCTGGAGAACACCCACAACTCGCGCGGCGGCGTCGCCGTCCCGAAGGAGCACGTCGACGCCGCGGCCCGGGCGGCCCACGACCGCGACGTGCCGGTCCACCTCGACGGCGCGCGCTTCCTCAACGCCTGCGTCGCGCTCGGGGAGGAGCCGGCCGCCATGACCGAGCACGTCGACTCCGTGATGTTCTGCCTCTCGAAGGGGCTCGGCGCCCCCGTCGGGTCGGTGCTGGCCGGGGACGAGGCGTTCGTCGATCGGGCGCGGCGGGTTCGGAAGCTGTTCGGCGGCGGGATGCGGCAGGCCGGCGTGATCGCCGGTCCGGGACTGCTCGCGCTGGAGAACGTCGACCGGCTGGCCGAGGACCACGAGAACGCCCGACGACTCGCCGAGGGGCTGGACGACGTCGAGGGGCTCTCGGCGCCCGAACCGGACACGAACATCGTGATGGTGAACAGCGAGGCGGCGGGGCTCACCGGCGAGGAGCTCTCGGCGGCCTGCGAGGAACGCGACGTCGCGTTCGCGGCGTTCGGCGAGCACACCTGCCGGCTCTGCACCCACCTGGACGTGAGCGACGGGGACGTCGCGGTCGCGCTCGACCGCATCGCGGACGCGGTCCAGGCGGCCTGAGGCGGCACCGGGTCCGGCTCTCCCCGGCAGCGCGTCGCTCCTCCGGTCGAACGTCGATACCGGTAGCCGGTCACGTGGTTTCGTTCATCCGATGACGGGCAGGACTGAGCTGACGAGTTCGATACTACGTGTGAAGCTGTGATGGCAAACGGTTACTCGAAACACTCGACGGGATCGCCCGCCAGCCACGGGTCAGGATCGAGCGCAGCCAGGTCCTCGGGCCTATCGCTACTCTCTGCGCGGATGAGGACGGACTGGTCGAGATAGTACGTTACGAAGATCGTCGGAGAATCACCGATAACGGTACCACCCGACCGCTCGACCGTCTCCGAATAGTGATACTGGATACGCACGAGAGCAGCGTTACCGGGCGAACTGAAGCTCTTCGTACCCTCGATCCCCACGAAGAACTGAGTGAGCCGTGCTCCCCACTCCGCAACTAGGGTATTCCGTCGATACGCTCGCTCGTAGGCCTCGACGTACTCGACCGTGGAATCGTCGTCGTCGAACGAATCGAGGGGATCCGGATAGGACGTGGGCTCTACTGCTTCTTCCGCACTGGTGTCGGGTGCGTCGGGTTCTGGACGGTCGGCCGTTTCACAATCGTAGTCTGGTGGCTCGTCCCGGTCCTCGAACGAGGTGCCTTCTCGGGAGAGTCCCGTTTGCTCCGTCGTCGTTTCGGCATCGTCGTTCCCAGCGAGTCGTTCAGTACCGAGACAACCAGCGAGGATACCTGAAAGTCCAACCCCCGTGAGTAGATTGCGGCGACGGATTGGACCGTTCATTCGCAAGATCGTCGACACTCCGTCGATAAATGTTTTCTTCGTATCGAACGCGAGTTTCACGCTCCACCCTGAGTAACGAAACCGTGCTACTACCCACTGTCAGGTCGAGAACTCGAACCGCGCCCCGCCCGACTCCGCCTCCGCGAGGTCGACCGACCAGCCGTGCGCCTCCGCGACGCGGCGGACGATGGCGAGCCCGAACCCCGTCCCGTCCTCGCTCGTGGTCACCCCGGCGTCGAACACGGACTCGCGCTCGTCCGCGGGCACGCCCGGCCCGTCGTCCTCGACGGCGAATCCGGCGTCGGTACACGCCACGCGGACGGTCACGTCGGGGCCGCCGTGTTCGACCGCGTTCCGGAAGAGGTTCTCCAGCAGGTCCCGGAGCCGGTCCGGGTCCGCGTCGACGACGCAGTCGTCCTCGGCGACGAGCGTCGCCGACGGCGTCTCCACGTGGAGCCAGGCGGTCCCCGCCAGGTCGGCGAGGTCGACCGCCTCCGTCTCGCCGACGACCCGCCCCTCGCGGGCGAGCCTGAGCAGGTCGTCGACCAGCCCGCGCATCCGGTCGAGCGCGTCCTCGACGGTCCGGAAGTGGTCGTCGTCGCCGGTCTCGCGCGCGAGGTCGAGGTAGCCCTCCGCCACCGAGAGGGGGTTCCGGAGGTCGTGGCTCACGACGGAGGCGAACTCCTCGAGGCGCTCGTTCTGGCGCCGGAGCGCCCGCTCCCGCTCCTTGCGCTCGCTGATGTCGGAGTAGATGGCGAAGCCGCCGACGTTCGCGGCGTCGAGTTCGAGCGGGACGACGTACATCAGGAAGTCCCGTACCCCCTCGGCGGTGAGCCGCCGACACTCCTGTCTGACGTTGTCGCCGTGACGGAGCCGCCGGTTCAACTCGGCGGCCTCGGCCGCAGTCCCGGACTCGTCGGGGACGATGAACTCGTCCACGCTCTCGCCGAGCACCTCCTCGGCGGGGTAGCCGAACGTCTCCTCGAAGGCGGTGTTCACCCCGCGCGCGACCGGTTCGCCGTCCACCATCTCGAAGGAGACGGCGGCGTCGGGGATGTTCTCGAACAGCGCCGAGAGCCTGTCGCGCTCGTCCCGGAGGTCGCCCTCGGCGCGGACCCGTTCGAGCGCGACCGCGACGTGGGACATCAACAGTTCGGCGAGTTCGAGGTCGGTCTCGTCGAACGCCTCCGGCCGGGTAGACACCGTCTGACAGACGCCGAGGTCGCCGACGGGGACGCTGACCCCGGACCGGTACTCCGACCTGGCCGGGGAGGCGTCCTCGCTGTCGGCGACGTCCTCGATGAGCATCGACTCGCCGGTTCGGTACGTCCGGCCGGTCACGCCCTCGGAGACGTGCATCGCTCGCGAGGCGTCCGGTTCGGCCCCCTCAGGTTCGGCAGCCGGCACGAGCATCTCCCCGCTCTCGTCGAGGAGGCTGATGGTACACCTGTCGAACGAGAGCACCTCCTCGGCGGCGAGGATGGCGCGCTCGAGCACCTCGTCCTCAGTCTCGGCCTTCGCGAGGTCGGCGGCGGCCCCGTGGAGTCGCTCGATGGTCCGGCGCGACTCCCTGAGCGCCGCCTCCGAGCGCACCCGCTCCCGGGTGGCGCTCGCGTGGGTGACGAGCAGTTCGGCCAGTTCCCGGTCCGACTCGTCGAAGGCGTCCTCCGTCTCGGCGATCACCTGGAACACGGCGTCGTCGCCGAACGGGATGCTGATGGCGCTCTGTGGCCCCTCGTGGTGGGGTCTCGCGTCCGGGTGGCCCGCCACGCGGTCGACGTGGAACGTCCGCCCCTCGGCGTGGGTCCGCCCGAGGATGCCGCTGTCGGGCGACCGCTCCGGCGCGTCCGGGTCGGTCGTCGCGACGGTCTCGAACCCGTCGCCGTCCGGCAGCGCGACGAGCAGGTACGACCGGTCGAACGCGAGCACCTTCTCGGCGATGTCGACGGTCAGTTCGAACAGGTCCTCCTCCGTGTCGGCGTCGACGAGTCCGGGCGCGGCGCGGTGCAGTTCGGTCACCTTCCGCTGGCGCTCGCGGAGGTCCGACTCGGCGGAGAGCCGCTGGTGGGCCTGCGCGACGTGGGTCGCGAACAGTTCGGCCAGTTCGAGGTCGGTCCCGGTGAAGGCCCGAGGGGCCCTCGCCGCGGCCTGATAGACGCCGACCTCGCCGACCGGGACGCTGACGAGCGACCTGATGTCGCCCGGGTTCGAGACGGCCGGCCGCTCCCGGACCTCGGGGACGACCTCCGACTCCCCGGTCCGGAGCGTCTCCCCGGCGATCCCCTCGTCGACGTCGGCGCCGCCGGCCATCGCCTCGCCGTCGCCGAGCCGGAACCGGGGGACGAGCCGGTCCCCGTCGCGGGTTCCGAGCCAGCAGTGGTCGAACGAGAGCACCCGCTCGGCCACCGCGCCCGCGCGTTCGTACAGTTCCTCGAACGTCCGCGCCGCGGCCATCTCGGCGGCGCCGTCGTGGAGTTCGGTGACCCGTTGCCGGCTCTCGCGCAACTGCAACCGCGTCTCGCCGGCGAGCGCGTGCCGGATCTCCTCCTCCAGGACCGCGGAGGGGGACTCACAGCGGGGAACGAAGCCGTCGGCGTACGGCGGCGGGTCGGCCGCGAAGGCCACGACCGGCGTGCCGGCGGCGTCGAGGCTCTCCACGGCCGCCCCCGGGAGCGTCGTCTCCCCCACGAGGACGACCGCGTCCGGCGAATCCGACTCGATCCTGGCCGGGAGCGTCGCGACCGTGACCGCCTCCGCGGTCACGTTCTCCCCCGCCAGGTCAGTGGCCACGTCTTCGGCGTCGTCGCCGTCGACGACGAGCAGCGAGAGCGACCGTGCCATGAGATCCACCGATGTATCGCCCAAGAGTTGGCTAACTAGAATTTAAGAATATCGGTGGGGTTCGGCGCGCGGGGAGCGAGCGCGAACGGGCCGTCCACGGGGCGACTCCGGCGGTTTCCCGGATCGATCCGGTCGTCCTCCCCCGAACAGATCCGGCGGCCCGGGACGGCCCCGGTAGGGACCACTTTCGGTCCGGTTTCGGGCTGGCCCGGAACCCTTTTGCACGGTGACGGGGGTAGTGGGGCGTAATGAGCGATCTTACTGGGGAGTACCGCCTCGAGTACTTCGAGGAGGAAGGATTCCATCGACGGGAGTGTAGCTCCTGCGGGGACCACTTCTGGACCCGCGACCCCGACCGGGAGCTGTGCGGGGAGCCGCCGTGCGAGGACTACTCGTTCATCGACGACCCGGGGTTCGACGAGGCGTACAGCCTGGAGGAGATGCGCGAGGCGTTCCTCTCGTACTTCGAGGCCAACGGCCACGAGCGCATCGATCCGTACCCGGTCGCGGCGAACCGGTGGCGCGACGACGTGCTGCTCACGCAGGCGTCCGTCTACGACTTCCAGCCGCTCGTCACCTCCGGGCAAGCGCCCCCGCCCGCCAACCCCCTGTGTATCAGCCAGCCGTGCATCCGGATGCAGGACATCGACAACGTCGGCAAGACGGGCCGGCACACGATGGCGTTCGAGATGATGGCCCACCACGCCTTCAACGCGCGCGAGGAGGTGGGGGACAAGTACGCCTACAGCGGCGAGGTGTACTGGAAGGACGAGACGGTCCGCTACTGCGACGGCTTCTTCGAGTCGATGGGCGCGAACCTGGAGGAGATCACCTACATCGAGGACCCGTGGGTCGGCGGCGGCAACGCCGGCCCCGCCATCGAGGTAATCTACAAGGGCGCCGAACTCGCCACGCTCGTCTTCATGTCGATGGAGCAGGACCCCGACGGCGAGTTCGAGATGAAGGACGGGAACCGCTACTCGAAGATGGACACGTACATCGTCGACACCGGCTACGGGCTCGAGCGGTGGACCTGGATGAGCCAGGGCACCCCGACGGTGTACGAGGCGGTGTACCCGGACGCCATCGAGTTCCTGAAGGAGAACGCCGGGATCGAACTCACCGACGAGGAGGAGACGCTGGTCCACCGCGCCTCGAAGCTCTCGGGTCACCTCGACATCGACGCGGCCGAGGACGTCGAGGCCGCCCGCGACAACATCGCGGACAAACTGGACGTGGAGACCGAGCGGCTGACCGAACTCCTCCGCCCGCTGGAGGACATCTACGCCATCGCGGACCACTGCCGGACGCTCGCGTACATGTTCGGCGACGAGATCGTCCCCTCGAACGTCGGCACGGGCTATCTCGCCCGGATGGTGCTCCGCCGCACCAAGCGGCTCGTCGACAACGTCGGCGTCGACGCCCCGCTCGACGAGCTCGTGGACATGCAGGCCGACCGGCTCGGCTACCGGAACCGCGACACCATCCGCGACATCGTCCGCACCGAGGTCGAGAAGTACCGCGAGACGCTCGAGCGCGGCGGCCGGAAGGTCGAGGCGCTCGCCGACGAGCACGCCGGCACCGGCGAGCCCATCCCGGTCGAGGAGCTCATCGAACTGTACGACTCCCACGGCATCCAGCCCGACATGGTTCGGGAGATCGCCGAGGAGCGCGGCGCGACCGTGCAGGTGCCCGACGACTTCTACGGCCTCGTGGCCGCCCGTCACGACTCCGCGACGGAGTTCGGCGAGGAGGCCGAGGCCGACGAACGGCTCGCGGACCTCCCGGAGACGGAGAAGCTCTACTACGACGACCAGGAGCGCACGGAGTTCGAGGCGGTCGTCCTCGACGTGTTCGAGCGGGAGGACGGCTACGACGTCGTGCTCGACCAGACGATGTTCTACCCCGAGGGCGGGGGTCAGCCCGCCGACCGCGGGACGCTCTCGACCGACGACGTCACCGCCGAGGTGACCGACGTACAGATCCGGGACGGGGTCGTCCTCCATCGGGCCGACGAGGACCCCGGCAAGGGCGAGTTCGTCCGCGGGCAGGTCGACGGCGAGCGCCGGCGCCGGCTCATGCGCCACCACACGGCGACCCACGTCGTCGGCTACGCGGCCCGCGAGGTGCTCGGCGCCCACGTCCGGCAGGCGGGCGCCCAGAAGGGGCTCGACTCCTCGCGGCTCGACGTCTCCCACTACGACCGCATCACGCGCGAGGACGTGAAGGAGATCGAGCGCGTCGCCAACGAACTCGTCAGGGAGAACCACAGCGTCAAGCAGGAGTGGCCCGACCGCCACGCGGCCCAGTCGGAGCACGGCTTCGACCTCTACCAGGGCGGCATCCCGCCGGGCGAGCAGATCCGGATCATCACCGTCGGCGAGGACGTGCAGGCGTGCGGGGGGACCCACGTCTCCCGGACCGGCGACATCGGCGCCATCAAGGTGCTCAAGACCGAGCCGGTCCAGGACGGCGTCGAGCGCATCGTCTTCGCCGCCGGCGAGGCCGCCATCGACGCGACCCACCGGACCGAGGACGCGCTGTACGACGCGGCCGAGGTGCTCGACGTGGACCCGCAGGACGTGCCCGAGACGGCCGAGCGCTTCTTCACCGAGTGGAAGGAGCGCGGTAAGACGATCGACCGGCTCCAGGAGGAACTGGCGAACCTCCGCATCGAGACGGCCGAGCCGGCCGCCGAGATCGACGGCACGCCGGCCATCGTCGAGCGGATGGACGCCGACGCGGACGAACTCCGCGCGGCCGCGAACGCGCTGGTCGAGGACGGCCGCATCGCGGTGCTCGGCTCGGGCGCCGGCGGCGCCGCGACGTTCGTCGTCGGCGTCCCGGACGGCGTGGGGCTGAACGCCGGCGAGGTGGTCGGCGAACTGGCCGACCGCGTCGGCGGCGGCGGCGGCGGCCCGCCGGACTTCGCGCAGGGCGGCGGCCCCGACGTGGACGCGCTCGACGACGCGCTGGAGGCGGCCCCGGACGTGCTCCGGAACGTGCTGAACGCCTGAACTCCGGCGCGTCCTTCGACCGACTCGTTCCGAACCGACGCCGGTAGCAGTCGGACTGCGCGGTGGCGTTCCTGCGGGTCGGGTTACGTGAGTTCACGGAGGGACAGTCCGCCCGAGGGCGACGGTACTTCCGCGAGCACGGGCACCGTTCCTGCCGGGACGAACCGACCGCGCGAGCGCCACCCCCTCAGAAACCCTAAGTCGCTCGGCCCCGACGATTGAAATAAAGCTGACACATGTACGAGGATCTGACCTATAGGCGTGGGTTCCTGCTCCTCGAGGCGGGACGCGACGCCGACCGCTCCCCGATCGGAGGGTGGGACGTCGTTCCCCTCGACCGGTATCGCCTCCACGCACACCCCAAACTCCGGCACGCCGGCGCCGAGGACGGGGACGACAGGCTGCTCCTCCTCGGCCGCGTCTTCGACCCGATAAACGGCGTCGCCGACGCGGACGCGATCCTCGACACGCTCCTCGACCGGCTGGCGGCGTCCGACGAGCGGTTCTTCGACTACCTCGACTGTCTCAGCGGCAGGTTCGTGCTGTTCGTCGAGGGGGACGGTCGCGCGTTCGCGCTCGGGGACGCGACCGGGAACCGCGCGCTGTTCTACGACGACGACTCCGCGGACCCCAGGCTCGCGTCCCACCCCGGGATCCTCGCCGGGATCGGCGGCTACGAACGGACGGACGGTGCCGAGACGATCCTGGACGTCGAGGCGCCGTGGTTCCCGGGCGCGGCGACCCCCTACTCGGAGGTCAAACTGTTGACGCCGAACACGCTGCTCTCGCTCCCCGACGCCGAGGTCACGCGGTTCTTCCCCCGCGAGCCGCTCCCATCGAACCCGCTGACGGACGGCCTGGTCGCCGAGGTCGCGGATATCTTCGAGACCTCGGTGGAGTTACTCGGCCGGGAGGCCGACCTGTCGCTCTCGCTGTCGGCCGGGCTCGACAGCCGGGTGAGCCTGGCCGCGACGCGGGACGTCTCGGACGAGGTGTACTACAACACGTGGATGACCGGGGAGGCGGACAAGGAGGTGGAGACCGTCACGGAGCTCTGTGAGCGCCTGGGCATCGAGTGCGCGCTCACGGACCTGTCCGAGGAGCCGGACGACGAGTTCCTCGAGGTCTTCATGCGGAACACCGCCGGGATGTCGCGGTGGAACCGCGCGCGGAACGCCTACAACCTCCACCGCCGCGACGCCCCCGGCGAGGACGCCGTCGAGATCAGGTCGAACGTCTCGGAGATCGCCAGAACGTTCTACCGGGACCGGTTCACGTTCCTGCCCGACGAGGTGCGCGCGGAGACGTTCGCCAAGCTCTACGCCTACGAGGCCGGCTCCGACTACGTGCAGGGGAAGTACGAGGAGTTCGTCGACAGGACCGACTTCTCCGAGGAGAACATCTTCAACTACGACATTTACGACCTGTTCTACTGGGAGTGCCGCATCGGCTGCTGGCTCTCGCTGTGGCTGCTGGAGACGAGCATCGCCCAGGAGGAGGTCTCGCTGTTCAACAACCGCCGCCTGCTGAAGAAGATGCTGTCGGTGCCCTACGAGAAGCGCCGGAGCGACGAACTGTTCCACCGGGTCATCCGGGAACTGTGGCCCGAGTGTCTGAACGTTCCGATCAACCCGCACAAGGAGTCGAGCTTCGAGGGGATGGACCGGTTGGATCGGTTCCTCTCGGGGGCGATTCTCAGGGCGCCGGCGCCGGCGTACATGAAGATCCGAAAGATGCGGCGGAGCATCTAGCCGCGGCGCGTCCTTGAGGGCCAGCACCTTCCTCGTTCGTGCCGTCGGAGACGTCCCCAGTGCCGTTGGTCCTTCGAGGCGGCTCCATACAGCCGGTTTTTGAACGGCACGGGTCCAGAGCCGTTTGGGCCAGACGGCCGCTCCCCCATCATTTATCCTGAGGATAAGTAAGGATCACTCGGACTATTTTCGGGCGGATGTCACGAGCACTGAACGCGATCGCGTTGACCGCGATCATGGTCCTCTCACTGTTCGCTGGCGGGACAGCGGCAGTAGCCGGGATCGCACAGCAGACCGAGAGCACGGCACCGACGGAGATCACCTCCTGCACGGTGATCGACTCGCCGGGTCACTACGTACTGACCCGGGACATCGTTCGGTCGGACGAGGGCGAGGGCCCGTGTATCGTGATCCGCGCGAGCGACGTCACGGTCGACGGGAACGGCCACGTCCTCGACGGGAACACCACCCAGGAGTCGAGCGACCGGGCCGGTATCGCGACGACCGCCGCCCACCCCGTCGACAACGTCACGGTCGCGAATCTCACGCTTCGCCAGAACAGGGACAACGTTCGGTTCCACTCCGTGAGCGACGCACGGATCACGAACGTCTCGAGCCAGAGCCCGGAAGTCGGCAGCATCGTCGTCCGTGGGTCGGACCACGTCGAAATCAGCGACAGTTACGTGGAGGGGTCGTTCCAGGGGAACGGACTCACCATCGGCAACTCGGAGCACCTGAGCGTCGTGAACAACACGTTCGACGATGGATATTTCACGATCGTAGCGTCGGGGATGAACCGGTCCGTGATACGCGATAACTCGCTCCGCCGCACGAGCACGGCGATCAACCTCGCCAGCGGGACTGACAACGTGATCTCGAACAACACGATCCCGGGTCGCACCGACGAGGGGATCACGGTTCGCGGAAGCAACAACACGGTGCGCGGGAACACGATCTCGCTCGGTCACGACGGCATCGTCGTCTCGGGGTCGAACCACACCGTCGCCGACAACACCGTCGATCGGATGGTCGGATGGGCCGCCAGCGCCGAGGGGACGGGCCACACGTTCGAGAACAACAGTTTCAGCGGCGGTGAGGCCGAGGGCGCGTCGGGTGGAGCGCTCGAGGTCAGCGGGTCCGGGCACGGGATCGAGAACAACTCCCTGACCGGCTTCCACGGCGTCCGGGTCACCGGCGCCACGGGATCGATCTCGATCGACGACAACCGGATTCGCGCCGTCCGCCACGTCGAGGTCGCCGAATCGAGCCTCTGTCCCGACCCCGGCGTCGTCGTCCACGCGCACGGGAACGCGTTCGACGCCGACTCCTACGAGGCGTACGATCGGTACGGCGTGCTGAACCACGACGACGACGTGGTGAACGCGACGAACAACTACTGGGGCGCCGAATCCGGACCCTCGAGTCCCGACGGGGAGAACGTGACCGATCCGGTCACTGGCGAACCCGCAGACGAGACTGGCATCACCGTCTCCGAGGGTGTCCGCTTCGATCCGTGGCTGGAGGCGCCTCCCGAGAACGCGGGAGTCGAAAACGGGACTGACGCCTGACCGGAACCGCCGAGGTTCCCGAACTGACCCCGCCGATTTTTGTCCCGCCGCGACCACCCCGAACCAGTGCCGACCGAGTACGACAAACTGATTCGCGACCGCATCCCCGAGGTGATCGAATCCAACGGCGAGACGGCCGTCACCCGGCGGGTCGAGGGCGAGGAGTACGGCGACTACCTGGCCGAGAAACTGGTCGAGGAGGCGTCCGAGTTCCGCGAGGCCCGCGAGGACGAGGGGGAGGACGCGGACCGCGAACTCGCCGACGTGCTGGAGGTCGTGGAGACGCTGCTCGACCGCCGCGACCGTGAACGAATCGACCGGCTGCGGGCCGACAAGGTCGGGGAGCGCGGCGGGTTCGCGGAGGGGATCGTGCTCGAACGGGTCGAGGGCGGGGACTGACCCACCGGGCCCGACTCCCGTTCCCCGCACCCGGACCGAACGCCCGTCCGGCATCCGAAACCGATACCTTCCGGCGTCCGAATCCACGGGCATGGACCCCCGAATCCGCGAACACGCGGAGACCATCGTCGACCACTCCCTCGACCTCGAGGCGGGCGACGACCTCGTCGTCCAGCTCCCGGCCGAGGCGGCCGACCTCGCGGTCGCCGTCCACGAACTCGCGGGCGACCGCGGCGCGAACCCGGTGTTCCTGAACAACTCCGACCGCGCCCAGCGGGCGTTCCTCCGCGCCCGCGGGGACGACTTCGAGACGCCCGACCACCAGCTGGCCCTGTTCGAGGAGGCCGACGCGTTCGTCATCGCCCGCTCGGGCGGCAACGTCGCCGAGAAGTCCGACGTCGACCCCGGGACGACCGCGGCGTACAACCGCGCGTTCCGGCCGGTCCAGCGGGAGCGGCTCTCCAAGCGCTGGTGTCTCACCCAGTACCCGACCCCCGGCTACGCCCAGCTCGCGGGGATGAGCACCGACGGCTACGAGAACTTCGTCTGGGACGCCGTCTCGCTCGACTGGGAGGAGCAGGGCGAGTTCCAGCAGCGGATGGTGGACCTGCTGAACGACGCCGACGAGGTTCGCATCCGGTCCGGCGAGGGGACCGACCTCACGATGTCCATCGCGGGCAACACGGCCGTCAACGACGTGGGGAGGAAGAACCTCCCCGGCGGCGAGGTGTTCACCGCGCCCGTGAAGGACTCGGTGAACGGCGAGGTCCACTTCGACATGCCGCTGTACCGGCAGGGCCGCGAGATCGAGGACGTCCGCCTCCGCTTTTCGGACGGCCGCGTCGAGTCGTTCTCCGCCGGGCGAAACGAGGACGTGCTGGAGGGCGTGTTCGACACGGACGAGGCCGCCCGCTACCTGGGCGAACTCGGCATCGGGATGAACCGCGCCATCGACCGGTTCACCTACAACATGCTGTTCGACGAGAAGATGGGCGACACCGTCCACATGGCCGTCGGCAGCGCCTACCCGGAGACGGTCGGCGAGGGGAACGAGGTGAACGACTCGGCCGAGCACGTGGACATGATCGTCGACATGAGCGAGGACTCGGTCATCGAACTCGACGGCGAGGTCGTCCAGCGGGACGGGACGTTCGCCTTCGAGGATGGCTTCGAGTAACCGGCCTCGGGGAGCGGCGGCGGGTCGGCCGCGCGTCGTCGGCCGCACCCCGACGGCAACACGCCGACGGCCACACCTCGACGGACGACGGTGCGAGTGACCCACTCGCACGGATTCGGTGGGATTTATGACCGTGGAATCATCTCTCACACCCGTGCCGAAAGTAAACTGTCCCGACTGCGGCCGCGGGATCGGGATGCACGAACTCGAGGCGAAGACGACGGCCCAGTCCGGCGGCTTCTCGACGCGCTACCGGTGCCCCTTCTGTCGAACCGACATGGACGACGTCACCGAGTTCCTCGTGTAACCATCGGTGGCGACGTTTCGGGGGCGAGAACGAGCCGAGTGGCTACTCCACGTCGAGTTGGAACTGGCCGTTCTCCACGACGCTGTTCAACACGACGGAGGTGTTCGTCTCGCGGATGTCCGCGTCCGCCAGCAGCCCCTTGATGCCGTCGTTCATCTCGTCGGTGTCCCTGAACTTCCCGATGGCGATCACGTCGTAGTCGCCGGTCACCTCGTAGACGGACACCATCTGTTTCTGCTGACGGAGCCGGTCGACGATGTCGGGCAGCGCCTCGCCCTCCACCTTCAACTGGACGATGGCGGTCACGTCGTAGCCGAGCTTGCCGTAGTTCACCCGGGGGGTGTACCCCTCGATGACGCCCTCGTCCTCCAGGTCGCGGAGGTGGTTCGAGACGGTGGTCACGGACACGTCCAGCTCCTCGCCGAGGCTGCGGAGGCTGGCGCGACCGTTCCCGAGCAGTGCGTTGACGAGTTTGGCGTCGAGGTTTTCGTACGTCATCACGCTTACCCACGGGATAGGGGGTTTAGAATTTTACGAACGTCCAGTACTATTACCTAGATGGGAAGGTTGCACCGACCGACAACGATTTTATACTGGGAGTGTACCATCCCAACGTCAGAGTTCATGACGCACGACAACGCGGTACCGGACGGCGGGCTGAGCACGGACGAACAGCGGGTCATCGACGCGATCGAGGAGGAGGGGATCGACTTCCTCCGCCTCCAGTTCACCGACATCCTGGGAACCGTGAAGAACGTCTCCATCCCGGCCTCGCAGGCCGAGAAGGCGTTCTCCGAGGGGATCTACTTCGACGGGTCGTCGATCGACGGCTTCGTCCGCATCCAGGAGTCGGACATGCGGCTCACGCCGGACCCGGCGACGTTCGCGGTGCTCCCCTGGCGGACCCGCGAGGGCGAGAACGGCGGCGCCGCGCGGCTCATCTGTGACGTCGTCGACACCTCCACGGGCGAGCCATTCGAGGGCGACCCGCGGGGCGTGCTGAAGGGCGTCATCGACCGCGCCGCCGAGATGGGGTTCGAGGTCAACGCCGCCCCCGAACCCGAGTTCTTCCTCTTCGAGGAGGACGAGGATGGGCGCGCGACCACGAAGACCAACGACGCGGGCGGCTACTTCGACCTCGCGCCGAAGGACCTCGCACAGGACGTGCGCCGCGACATCATCTACGGCCTGGAGGACATGGGCTTCGAGATCGAGGCCAGCCACCACGAGGTCGCCGAGGGCCAGCACGAGATCAACTTCGAGTACGACGACGCGCTCACGACTGCGGACAACGTCGGCACCTTCCGCACGGTCGTTCGGGCCATCGCCGCCCAGCACGACCTCCACGCGACGTTCATGCCGAAGCCCATCGCCCGCATCAACGGCTCGGGCATGCACGTTCACCTCTCGCTGTTCACCGAGGACGGCGAGAACGCGTTCCACGACGACGACGACGAGTTCAACCTGAGCGAGACCGCCAAGCAGTTCACCGCCGGCATCCTCGAGCACGCGCCCGCCATCGCGGCCGTCACGAACCCGACGGTCAACAGCTACAAGCGGCTCGTCCCCGGCTACGAGGCGCCCGTCTACGTGGCGTGGTCCGACCGGAACCGCTCGGCGCTCATCCGCAAGCCGGCCGCGCGCGTCCCGGCGGCCTCGCGCATCGAGGCGCGCTTCCCCGACCCGTCGTGCAACCCGTACCTCGCGTTCGCCGCGCTCATCAGCGCCGGTCTCGACGGCGTCGAGCGTGGCCTCGACTGCGACGACCCGATCCGCGAGAACATCTACGAGTTCGACGAGCGGAAGCGCGAGGAGTACGGCATCAGCACGCTCCCGTCGAACCTCGGCGAGGCCGTCGACGAGTTCGAGGAGGACGAGGTCGTCCAGGACGCGCTCGGCGACCACATCAGCGAGAAGTTCGTCGAGGCGAAGACCGCCGAGTACGACGAGTACCGCGTCGAGGTCTCCGAGTGGGAACTCGACCAGTACCTCGAGACGTTCTAGGCCCGCCCGCAACGGTCCACCTTTCTTCGCGGCCCGGCGCCGAAACGGCGGAGCGACGGCGGCGCGACGGTCCCGTCAGTTCTCCTCGGGCACGCCCGCAACCGAGGGGCGCCCCAGACGGCCGACGACGGTCGGCCACGCGACGACGAGCGCGACCGCGAGGAACGACAGCGGCAGCACGGCGAGCAGCCGGTAGCGCGTCGTGTCGGGGACGACGCCGAACACCACCGGAAGGCCGACGAGGGTGATCCCGTAGGCGCCGAGAAACAGGGCGCCGACGATCGCCGCGCCGAAGAGCGCCCCCGCCGGACCGACGGCCGCGGTCTCGGCCCCGCGGAGCCGCCAGACGAGGTAGCCGCCGAACGCGCCGCCGGCGGCGATGGCCGCCTCGAGCACCTCGCCGTCGTGACCTGCGAGGAACGCGACGACGAGCGCGAGGACGCCGAGGATCGCGGACGTGAAGAACACGCGGTCGGGCCTGGGCCGGAAGCCGGAGCGGGCGATGCGGTGGAGGACGGCCAGCGCCACCAGTCCGACGACGATGCCGGCGAGCACGTCCACCAGGTAGTGGACCCCGAGGACGATCCGCGAGAGCGAGACGGCGGCGACGACGACGCCGGCGGCGAGCCAGCGGACGCGACGGCTCCACACGTCGAGGAACGTCGCGAGGCCGCCGTACACCATCGTCGCCGCGATCGCGTGGCCCGAGGGGAAGCCGAACCCGGTTCCGGTGGCGGCGTTCAGGTAGGCGGCGCCGAGCAGGTCCGGGAGCCACGTGGGGACCGTCGCCGACCCGGCGCCGAGCGGCCGGGGGACCGCGAGGAGGCTCTTCAGCGCGGTCGTCACCGCGAGCGCGGCGAGCGCGATGGCCAGCAGCGTCGTCCCCACGTGCCGGGGATTGACCGCGAGCCGCCGGTTGCCGAACCAGTACAGCAGCGTCAGCCCGAGATAGAGGAACCACGCGTCGCCGAGTTGCGTGACGGCGGCCGCGACCGGGACGAGCCAGTCCGGTCCGGCCGCGAACGCCTCCACGAGTCCGAGTCCCCGCACCGCTCACCTCCGGTCCCGGACGGCGTCCAGCGCCTTGCCCGGGACGTCGAGCGCGTTCAGCCCCACCCCGACGAGGACGAACAGGGTGTAGAGCCCGAGCGTCGAGAGGAACGTCACGACCATCGCCACGATGGCGACCCAGCGGTCGAGCCAGTAGAACGCGCCGAGGGTGAGCACGACGCCGTACAGGAGCACCAGGTACGGTCCCCACCCGCGGGCGTGGCCGCGGCGCATCCGCGCGCGGACGTATCGCTTCAGTTCCGACTCCAGCGCCGGCTTCTCGACGGTTCGGCCGTCGATCTCGTCGACGTCGGCCCGCAGCGCCGCCACCCGCCGGTCGAGTTCGGCGACGTCGGGCGCGGGCCCGTCCTCGTACTCCTCCCCGCTCATGTGTGCTCCGGCATGCGCGGCGTCCCCTTTACCGTGCCGGTCTCCCCGCTCGCGGTGCTCGTCTCCCGGACCGCCCGGCTCGCCCCCGTCGCCGATGGGGGCCCGCGAACCGACGCCGTCGGTCGCGTCGGCTCCCCGACGGCGGTCGGCCGCGAGCGTCACGTTCACGACGACCCCGACGAGCACGACGATGCCGCCGAGGTAGAGCCACGTGACCAGCAGCAGCACCGCGCCGATGACGCCGTACACCTGAGGGCCCCCGCCGGCGCTCTGGAGCCCCACGTACGCCTGGAACAGCGCCTGGAGCACCGTCCAGCCGACGCCCGCGAACACGGCGCCCGGGAGCACCTCGCGGAGGCTCACGTCCCGTTCCGGGAAGAAGTAGTACATCGGGAGGAACGCGACCGTCAGCACGGCCGGGAGCGTCAGGATGCTCGCGACGCCCAACCCGAGGCCGAGGTCGACCGTGAGGAGGACGCTCCCGATCGCGAGCATCAGGACGAAGCTCGCGCCGATGCTGGCTGCGACGACGATCGACTCCCGGAGCTGTGCGAGCAGCGACGGGGGGTCCTCCGAGCCGTAGATGTTGCGGAAGGCGGTGTCGATGCCACGGAACACCTTCAGCGACCCCCAGACAGCGAGCAGGACGCTGAAGACCGTGGTCCCGCCCCGTCCGGCCCCGCTCTCGAGGGCCTCGACGACGAACTCCTGGCCCGCGTCGGTCAGCAGGCCGGAACTGGCGGCGACGACGGTCGTCGCGAGCCGCTCCTCGCCGACCGCCGTCGCCACGATGAACAGCAACACGACCGTCGGGAGCAGCGAGACGAACGCGTAGTAGGCGACGCCCGCCGCCAGGAACGTGACCTCCTGGTCGCTGGCCGTCCGGACGACCCGCCGTGCTACCCTGACTGTCCGCCGAACGCGGGCCCGGGCTCGGGAGGACACGGGCAGTAATTCACCGGACGGCGACAAGAAAGCTCGGGCGGTTTCGGTCGGTTTCCGGGCGTGCTCGGGGGTGACGCCCCGGCGCTCCACCCGCCGGACAGCCATAACCGCTCTGCGCGTGCCGGCCAGCCTCCGATCACGCGAGCGAGGGTGATCTCACGGGACCGAAGGTTCCGGGTAGTGCTCGCCGGACGCACGCGAGGGACGAGCACCACGGCGCGGGAGCGAAGCGAGCGAGCCGAGGAGCACAGAGCGTGCCGCGCGAGTCGACAGCCGCGGGGGCTTTCTGGAGTTCCTCCGCGACGACCGAACCCACCTCCCGGACGACGGCAGCGAGGCCTTGGAACGGCGAAATCAGAACCTACCCCAGGTCGGCGGTCGCCTCGCGCATCTCCGCGACGGTGGCATCCGTCTTCACCGCGGTGCCCGAGTAGTGGGCCCTGCTGGCCTCGTAGCCGGCGTCCCGGAGGGTCGCGACGAACTCGTCCATCCCCGAGGCCGGCCGGTTCCACAGTTCGCAGAGCCGGTGCTGGTCGTAGTGGGTCGGCCTGTCCAGTTCCCCGGAGACGGTCCCGAGCAGCTTCCGGGCGCGCTTCGCGGTGCCCATGTCGTCGGTGACCGCCTCGCGCACGGCGTCCGCGAACCCGGGGTCCGCGATCCGGCCGAGCCAGATTGGCCCCGCCGTGACCGACCGGTTCGAGCCGCAGTGCGGGCACGCCTCCGGCGGGTTCGCGATCAGCCCGAACTCGTGCTCGCGCTCGAGGCAGTCCTGGCAGTGGTGGACGTACCCCAGTTCGTCGACGCAGTCGTTCGCCGCCGAGGCCGAGGCGTCCAGTTCGAGGTACGTCCGAGCGTAGTGCCGGGAGACGTGCGAGAGGACCGGGCGGGCCGCCTTGTCCCGGCTGGCGGCCCGGCGGACGAGCGCGGAGACGAGCACCCGGAGGCCCATCTCGGCGTGGTAGTCGGTGTTGCGCGGCACCGTCGAGTAGCGCCTGACTCCGGCGTCGAAGTGGGCGCCACACAACGGGGCCGTGTCGGTGGCCGTGACACAGAGCAGGTTCCTGGTCCCCGCCACGGCGGCGTCGGCGAACGGCATCGGCGAGCCGTACGGGTCGACGTCGACCACGTCGAAGAAGTCGGTGTGGAGCAGCGCGTTCGCGTCCCCCTCCACGGCCTCGCAGCCGTCGTAGTTCGCGAGGTTCCGGGCGGCGAGCGCGACCGCCTCCTCGTCCACGTCGGCGCAGGTGACGCTCCACCCCTCGGCGGCCGCGCGGGCGCCGCGGACCCCCGAGGCGGCCATCGCGTCGAGGTACGTGTCCGCCCGCGGCTCCCGGTCGGCGTACGCCCGCAGGGTCGCGACGGTGACGTCCCGGTTCAGTTCCATCTCGGGGTTGTAGAACACCTCGCCGCCGCGCCCGTCGCTGGCGCCGTCGCGGGCGCTCTCGACCTCGACCGCCACCCCGCCCTCCTCGATTCGCATCGTGCTACGTTGGTGTGGGCGACTCCCGGGGATAAGCGACCCGACTGCGTGACCCCCGCGACCAGCCGTGTGGCGCCCGGTTCCGCGCCCGACCGCGAGCGACCTGGGCCGCCCGAGCGGTCGACCCGGCCGATTCGGGGCTCCGAAGTGGTTTAGGCCCGTGCCCGCCTAGCGCCTGGCGTGACGGAGGGGAACGCCGACGCCGGCCTGGACGCCGACGCCGACAGCGGCGGCGACGGCCCCTCGGACGCCGAGGTCTCGGAACTCGCCGCGGAGGACTGGCGTGCGGCGCTGGCAGCGGCGGGGGAGCTCGGCCCGGAGATCACCCGTGCCATCATGGACACCCACGGCAACCGCGGCCGGCGGGCCATCGAGGCCGTCTCGGAGGAGCGGGTGAAGCAGTACCGGGACTTCACGGTCGTCGTCGGCCACCGCCGCGAGCACGTCGTCGAGGCGGGCAACTGCGACTGCGAGGACGCGGCGTACAACCTCGACGCCGAGGAACCCGACGAGCGCTGCTGGCACGCGCTCGCCGTCGACATCGCCGAGCGATTGGGGCGCGTCGACCACCACGACATGTGGTACTCGGACGTTCGCGAGTTCCTGTGAGTCGCAACCGCGGACTCGCGGCACGGGCGACGTTCCCGCTGACCGCGCCACGGACCGTCCCGATATGAAAACCTGTCGACGGTCCGCGCTCGTCGGCAGTCCGTGGTTCGGGTATAGGTGGCCCCGGCCCGCTCGTCGAGTCGCGACATGTCCCCCGAACCACGACGGCCCTCCGCCGACCGAACGCGCCGGCGACTGCTCGCGACCGGCGGCGCGGCGTTCGCCGCGTCGCTGTCCGCCCTGACCGCCGGCTGCCTCTCCAGCCTTCCCCCGCTCGGAGAGGGGCAGCGCTACGGGCGCATCGAGGCCCCGCCCGCCGACGACCCCGCGTACCGCCGGTGGCTCCCCGCGCCCTCGAGCGTGGATCACCCCGTCGAGCGGTACCACCTCTCGGCACTGCGACCCGCCGCGTCTCGCGCCGGAGCGCCCGGGAAGCTCGCCGGCGCCCGGGCGCGCCACAGGGCGGACGTCGACTACTTCGGGATCGGCTTCGAGAACCACGACCTGTTCGTCGACTCCGCCTTCGGGACCGTCGTCGAGGCCGCGTTCGACCGCGGGATCGTCGTCGCGACGGTCGCGGACAGCGGCTACGAACGGGCCGGCGAGTACAGCGGCTACACGCTCCTCGAGCGGTCCGACGTCCGGCGACGCGTCGCGGTCGGCGACGACGCCGTCGTGTGGACGAGCGCGTACCACCACGAGCACCCCGACCTGGAGGCGCTCGTCGACGCGGGGGGCGGGAAACGCCGCCGGTACCACGAGCGGAACGCGGCTTTCGAGCAGCTCACCCGAGCCGCGGGCGGGAACCCGTATCTCGGCGTCAACGACGCCGTCCACGACCCGACGGGGCGGCCGGCGATGCTCGCGGACGCCGTCCGGTTCGGCGGCGACGCGGCCTACCAGGAGGTCCGCTACCGGTACCTGACCGACAGCGTGCCGACCGCGCGGGCGCTCGAGGCCGCGCTGGAGGAGGACGACCACCGGTTCGTCGACGGGGCCGACGCGTTCGACGTCCGGATCGACGGACCGCTCGCGACGGTGACGACGCGTGTCCCGCTCCGTCCCGACCGCGGGACCGACCCGGCGCCCGACCTCCCACAGGTTACCTGGGGCGTCGACCACGACGCGGACGCGGGCCGGGTCACGTTCCGCCACGAGGCGGGCGAGCCGGTCCCAGCGGGGATGCTCGGATACGACGTGGTCCGCCCGTCAGCGCCCGGACGGATCCGGGAACGGCCGTTCCCGCCCGGCGTCGACCCCGTCGCCGCCGGTGCGGAGGCGACGGTCGACCTGAGCGAGTACCCGGACGCGACGGGCGTGAACGTCGTCTACGCGGGCGGCGGTCGGCGGTACCACGTCCCGTTCTGCTTCGAACTCGCGGGTGGGAACGATGGCTGAGGCGGCCGCGCGACCGTGGGTTCCCGTCATCCCGCCGGACGTGTCCCGGGGGGGCGCCGCACGCGCGTTCCGGAACGTATTCCAGAGTCCGATGACAGACGAAGGTGAGATGGCCGACGTCGACCTCGAGACCGTCGTCTCGCTGCTGGACGACGAGCACGTCCGGTCGATGCTGGTCGCGACCAGCGAGACGCCGCTGTCGGCCAACGAACTCAGCGAGCACTGTGGGGTCTCCGCGTCGTCGATCTACCGGCGGCTCGACCGGCTGGCCGACGCAGACCTCGTCGGCGAGCGAACGCGGCCGCGGAGCGACGGCCACCACGAGACGGTGTACGTCTCCCGGCTCGACCGGTTCGAACTCGCGATAGGCGACGGAGACCTGTCGTGGGACCTCGACCGCCGACGCGACGACGTCGCCGATCAGCTCACGCGCATGTGGGGGCGGTTCTGATGCCGGTCGTCGGGCTCGGCTCGCCGGTCGGCCTGCTCGCGGGGGTCGCGGCGACGGCCTCTGCGGTCGTCGGCCTCTACATCGGCTACCAGGCGTACCGCGGGCTCCGCCGCAACGACGACCGGTCGATGCGGTGGCTCTCAGTCGGGATGATCCTGCTCTTCGGGCTGACGTACACGCTCGCGGTCGCCGGCCAGGGGCTGATCGCGTTCCGCGTCGTCCCCATCCACCTCCAGGACGCCTTCCGGCTGCTGGTACGGCTGACACAGCTCGTCGGCCTCGGATGCATCGCCTACTCCCTGCGGGTCGCGACGGGCCGGTGAAGCCGGTTCGCGGCGCGTATCGGCCCGTACCGTCGCTCCTCCGCCGCGGACGGGGACTCCCCGTCCCGTCTGCCGTCGGCGTGCGCGAGTTCGGGCGCACGCCGGTTCACGAGCGCCGTTCAGGTCGGGCCGGGAAGTACGCCCCGTCTCGCCGTGCCTGCGTTTTCCCGTCCACGACCCCGAAGCGATCCCGGTCCGCGAGCCGGGAGTCCCCGCAGACGGCCCGTGACGGCCTCGTGCGACCTCCGACCCGCCCAGACGGAAGCGTTTAGACGGCCGGCCGGCTACGCTTCGGTATGTCGGACTGTCCACTCGCCGACGACTGCCCACGGTTTTCGGAGCGGATCAACGGGATGGGATGCCAGCACTACGGCGACCGCGGCGGCGCCGAGTGGTGCAACAACTACGACATGCCCATCGCCGACCTGAAGCAACAGCCCGTCAAGCCGGGCGAGGAGGTCGTCCTCGACGTGGAGGACATCCACGAGAGCGGCGCCGGCGTCGGCCGGACCGAGGACGGCTTCATCGTCATGGTCGACGGCGCGCTCCCCCCGGCCCGCGTCCGCGTCCGCATCGACCGCGTGAAGCAGAACCACGCGAAGGCGAAGGAGGTGCTCGAGAAGCTTCCGCTCGAGGGGGACGGGGACGACGTCGACCTCGACGAGGCGGACCCGGCGAGCGAGCGGGACCGGGAGCGGGAGGAGAAGGAGGAACAGCGGCTCGGATCGCGCGACAACTTCTGGGGCTCGTAGGCCGCCACCGCCCCGGGAATCGCGCAGGGACAGTCCGGACTATCCTTTTTTGTGACCTCCGCCCCGAGTCTCGGACATGGTCGATTCGGAGGGGGACGCCGGCGCGGTCGAGGTCGACGTGGACGAACTCCTCGACAGCGTCGGGTTCGACCCCGAGCGGAGCGTGCTCACCCGCCGGCAGGCCGAGGTGCTGGCGCTCCGCGAGCGCGGCACCCGCCAGGCCGACATCGCGGCGCTGCTTGGCACCTCCCGGGCCAACGTCTCCAGCGTCGAGGCCAGCGCCCGCGAGAACGTCGCCAAGGCGCGCGAGACGGTCGCGTTCGCCGAGGCGCTCGCCGCCCCGGTCCGGGTCGAGGTGGAGACGGGTGCCGACCTCTACGACGTCCCCCAGCGGGTCTACGACGCATGCGACGCGGCGGGCGTGAAGGTGAACCACACCGCCCCGGACCTGATGAAACTCGTGAGCGACGAGGCGGGCGACGCCGTCCAGGGCCGGAAGGTCGTCGTGCCCATCCTCGTCGGCGTCACCAGCGGCGGGTCGGTTCGGGTGCGGCAGTCGGAGTGACGGCGACTCGGGCGGCGACGGCTGTGGTCGCGCCACCGAGCGCACTCGCGTCGGGTCCGCGTGGACGGTCTCTCCTCGACGGCGCTTACCGCGTCGAAACTCAGTCGTCCGCCGGCATCTCCTCGGCGAAGAGGTCGTCAGGGACGGCGCCGATCTGCATCAGCATCGGCAGCATGTTCACTTCCTGCCAGGATTCGGCGAGCTCGCCGTCCTCGACGCGGCTGATGTCGATCCCCGTCATCGTGACCTCCTCGTTCGTCGGCTCGACGCCCGCCATCTCGCCGGTGTGGGTGCCCCGCATCGTCCAGCGTGTCACGACCCAGTCACCGGTCGAGATGACCTGCTCGGCCTCGATCCGACCGTCGACGACGCCGGCGCCCATCTCGGCCATCTCCCGGTAGCCGTCGGGACCGCGTACCGGTTCCGGCATCGACGAGTCGTGGAGGACGTAGTCGTCCGCGACCAGTTCGTCGATGACGTCGAAGTTCCCCTTCTCCCAGACCTCCTCGTTGAGGCGTCGGACCACTCGCTCGTTGTCGTCGGCTCTCGTCGCGTCGTCTTTGGCTGTCGTCATGGTCACGTCCCAGCGTGCCGGGACGTACAGTCCGGACGCTCCCGGAGCGCATTGTTATGAGCGACCGCGTGCCCGGTACGGGTGACACGTTCCCGAAACGGCCATCGGTTCCCCCCGAAACGGGACGTTACCGCCGTCAGTCCGGCGTTACTCCGCGGTTCCGCGCCCGAACGGAATGCGGCCCGGACTCCCGGTAGGGCCGGCGGTCGCCCCGTCAGAACTTCCCCTCCCGCTTCAGTTGCTCGACCACCTCGCGCACCCGCTGGGCCTCGCCCTTCGGCACCACGAGCACGCGGTCGTCGCAGGCGACGACACAGAGGTCGTCAACGCCGACCAGCGAGACGTGTCTCCCGTCGCTGGCGACGACGTTGCCCGACGCGTCGAGCGTCAGCGCGTCCGACGCCAGCGCGTTGCCGTCGGCGTCCGTCCCGAGCACGCGTTCGAGCGCGTCCCACGAGCCGAGGTCGTCCCAAGCGAAGTCCGCGGGCACGACGACGGCGTCCTCGGCCCGCTCCATCACCGCGTAGTCGATGCTCACGGGCTCCACGGCGTCGAAGCCCCGTTCCGGGTCGCCGGCCTCCAGCGCGTCGACCAGCGGCGCCAGCGGCGTGTCGCGCGCGGCCGCCAGGAGCGCGTCGGGCGTCCACGCGAAGATGCCCGCGTTCCAACGGTAGCCGGCGTCGACGTACTCGCGGGCCGTTCCGGCGTCGGGCTTCTCGTGGAACGCGGCCAGGTCGCGGTAGCGGTCGTCGCCCCCCTCCGGCCCGGGTTCGACGTACCCGTACCCCGTGTCGGGCCGGGTCGGTTCCACCCCGAAGGCGACGAGCGACCCGGTGTCGGCGGCGACGCGCGCGCCGCGGGCCATCGTCCCCGAGAAGGCGTCCGCGTCGGGGACGTGGTGGTCCGCGGGGAGGCAGACGACGACCGGGTCCCGGTTCCGGGTAGCGCCGTCGCGGACGCGTTCGCGGGCCGCCCAGGTCGCGTACAGCAGCGCCGGGCCGGTGTCCTTCCCGGCCGGTTCGACGACGACCCCGGCGTCGAGCGCGTGGTCGTCGATCTCGTCCGCGAACTCGGGGCGGGTGGAGACGAGCACCTCGTCGGCGAAGTCGGTTCGGGCGACCGTCCGGGCGAGGAGGCTCCCGTCCGCGTCGCCCGCGGCGCCGGTCACGCCGCCACCGGCACCGAGGGGGAGGAACTGCTTCGGCCGGTCGCTCCGCGAGGCGGGGTAGAGCCGCGATCCGGTGCCGCCCGCGAGCACCACCGCGACGACGGGGCGGGCCGGCGCGTCACCGTTCACGGCCGACGCTTCCGGCCGCCCTCGCCGTCCGTCGTCGGATCCGCTCACCACGTCTGCACCCGTCCGTCGCGCACGTCCTCGGCACAGCCCTCGCAGTCCACGTTGTCGGCCTCGAAACAGTCCGGCCGGCCCTCCGCGTCGACGGCCACGGCGCGCCGCTCGACGTACCGCCGGCAGACGACGCGGGCGTTCCCCTCGCCGTCGTCCGGGAGGCCGAACTCCGCCGGGTCGACCCGGTCCGGGGCGCCTCCTTCCCGTCGGCCCTCCCGGTAGGCGTCCCTGCTCCGGGCGTACTCCCGGCCGGCCTTCCGGGCCTGCTGGCGCAGGACCCGGCGGAGGCGGTCGGTCAACGTCATGCCCGACCCTGCGCCGGCCAGCGACATAGGTCCGTTGCCGTCCTCCCGCCCCTCTCCGCCGGTGCGGTCGACCGCCGGCGCGGCCGGTCCCCGTCGACGCGTCCGGACCCGTTTCACTTCCGCTCCGCTCCCGGAGCGTTAAATAGGATGAGGAACCAACCGGCGTACGCCTCCCACCGAAAAACTGAGCGGAGGCAGGAGAACCATGGCAGATTTGCAAACCCAGGCGGAAGAGATACACGAGCAGTTTTCCGACCACCTCGACGTCACGGTCGAGGAGGTCGAGGAGAAACTCGACGCGCTCGTCACGGAGTACAGCGTCCCCGTCGACGAGGCGCGCCGGAGCGTCGTCAACTCCTACCTCGACGAGGCGGGGATGGAGCGGGACGAACTCGCGCCCGGCGGCGCCGAGGCGGCGCTCGTCGGCGAGATCGACGAGGACGAGCAGTGGGTCGACCTCCGGGTGAAGGTGGCCGACCTCTGGGACCCCGGCCACGAGTCGATCGCGCAGGTGGGCCTGCTCGGCGACGAGTCGGGCACCATCAAGTTCGTCGCCTTCGACACCAGCGACCTCCCGAAGTTGGAGGAGGGCGCGAGCTACGCGCTCGGCAACGTCGTCACCGACGAGTACCAGGGCAACTACTCGGTGAAGCTCAACCGGACGACCACCATCGAGGAACTCGACGAGGAAGTCGAGGTCGGCGACGACTCCTCGGAGGTCGAGGGCGCGCTGGTGGACATCCAGTCCGGGTCGGGGCTCATCAAGCGCTGCCCCGAGGAGGACTGCACCCGCGTCCTCCAGAACGGCCGCTGTAGCGAACACGGCCAGGTCGACGGCGAGTTCGACCTGCGGATCAAGGCCGTCCTCGACGACGGCGAGGTCGTTCAGGAGGTCATCTTCGACGAGGAGGCGACCACCGACCTGACGGGCATCTCCCTCGCGGACGCAAAGAGCATGGCACAGGACGCGCTCGACACCACGGTCGTCGGCGAGGAGATGGCCGACCAGGTCGTCGGACACTACTACCGCGTCCGCGGGCCGACGTTCGGCCGGTACGTGCTCGTCGACGAGTTCGAGGAGCTGTCCGGGCCGGCGGATGCCGAGGACGTGCTGATCAAAGCGAGGTCGATGTGAAATGAGCGGAAACGTTCCCACCCGAGAGGTCGCCCGCCGGGCGTTCGCCCGCGAGTACAACGACGGCAGCTACACGTTCAAGGAGTCCGAGGACGAGCGGGCGCCGCTGTACCTGCTGCTCCCCACCGGGGAGCGCGCGAACCGCGTGTTCCTCGTCGGCACCCTCACCGAGAAGGAGGACGTCGGCGAGGACAGCGAGTACTGGCGCGGCCGAATCGTCGACCCGACGGGCACGTTCTTCGTGTACGCCGGGCAGTACCAGCCCGAGGCCGCCAGCGCGCTCCGCGAACTGGAGCCGCCGGCCTACGTCGCGGTGGTCGGCAAGCCGCGGACCTACGAGACCGACGACGGAAACGTCAACGTCTCGGTCCGCCCCGAGTCCATCACCGCCGTCGACGCCGCCACGCGCGACCGCTGGGTCGTCGAGACGGCCCGGCGGACCCTCGAACGCGTCGAGCGGTTCGACGACGAGGGCAACGAGTACGCGCTGATGGCCCGCGAACAGTACGACCTCCCCGTGGAGGAGTACGTCGACGCGGCCGTCGCCGCGCTCGAATCGCTCGACGGCGGCGACGAACTCGAGGGGGAAGAGGCGCCCGCGTAGGCCCGCCGAGGGTCGCGCGACGCCCCTTCCCGCGTTCCCCCTGCGGCTTTTTCGGGAACCGGCCGGCGAGCGGCGACGATACCTGGACGACCGCCGTCGAGTCGGCAGCAGGGGTGGCGCGCGGCGACCGCGCTTTCGTGCGCGGCCGACGACGCGTGAGGGCCGAGCGGGCCGGCGCGCCATGAAGGCGCGCCGATCGTGAGCGAGTCGGCTGGGGAGGGTGTGGCTCCCATCACGCCCAGGCGTAGTGGTCTGCTCGACCGACCGGCCGGACCGTTCGAACGCACCACCTGCCGATCCGTCGGGATCCCCCCACACGAGGCATACACCCGTCTGACGAACCGTTAAGTGATACACGGACCCAACGAGTACGACATGAGCAACAAGAACAAGACGATCTCCTTCCGCGTCAACGAGGACGCGTTCGAGGCGCTCCGGGAGATCGCGGACGAGCGGGACCTCTCGCTGTCGGCGGTGTTCCGCGACTACGTCGACGCGCTCGTCACCCACGACGGCCAGATCCGGGTCGTCCCCGAGCACGAGTACGAGGCCGACGGCGACGACGACGCGCCGTTCCCGCCGACCGTGTCGGTCCCGCGGAGCTTCGTCCGCGAGCACGAGCGCCTGGAGCTCGAGGCCGAGCACCTGCGCGAGCAGCTCGACGAGTACAAGGAGTACGCGACGTACCTCCACGACCGCATCGAGTCGGACGCCGACGACGGCGAGGACGTGGTGAACCTCGAGGACCTCGACCAGGAGCGCGACGTGCCGGACGTCGACCTGGAGTCCGACGAGCCGTACAAGCTCGGCTGAGCCGGGGGACGAGCGCCCGCCGAACGCCCGCCGAGCGCCCGTACAGCTCTACCCGGCGAGCGCCCGTTTCGCGTCCCGCGCCTTCTCCTCCATCTCCCGGTCGCCCTCCACGTCGGCGAGCGACTCGACCGCCTCCAGCGTCCGCACCGCCGAGTCGAGGAAGGAGAGCACGTCGCCGGGGTAGGCGTACAGCATGTAGTCGTCGCCCATGACGTCGACGATGGCGTCCGGACCCATGCCCTGTGCCCGGAGCTCCAGCAGGTACCGGACGAACTTCCGCTCGGGGTGGCCACAGTAGGGGGCGTCCTCGCAGTCGCAGTCCAGGAAGTCCTCGGCGAACTCCAGCAGGCGGTCGCGCGTCGCCTCGTCCACCTCGGCCAGGCCCTCGCCGGTGAAGACGAGGTCCAGCGTCGCGCCCTTGAACGCGCCCTTCGGCACGCTCGTCCCGAGCTGGGAGGCGATCTGCCGGTGGTTCTTGAGGTAGATCTTGTCCGTGATGGCCACTGCTACTCGAAGGAAGGCGCGAGCGGGCCAAAAGCCCGACGGTCCGCTGGCCGCCGCGTCCGGCGACACGCTGGCTGCGTATCCACCGTGCGTCCGCGTCACACCGCCCGATTGCGTTCGTAACGTATTTGAGTCGGAACGCAGTAGTTGTCGGTGCGTGTCCGGGTTGGGGTAGTGGACTATCCTTCAGCCTTGTGGAGGCTGAGACGCGGGTTCAATTCTCGCACCTGGACCTCGAAACGGTTTCTCGCGGTTCGTCCGTCGCCGGTGGGCCGTCGCCGTTCCCGCCCGGCCGAGCCGGATCCGCGTGGGTCAGCGGCCGCTGACCTCCGGCAGGCTGTCGCCGCCCCGGAGCCCGCCGGTGAGCGCGGTGCCGCCCGACTGGATGACGTCGAAGGCGGTCATCAGGTCGGTCCGGGAGATGAGCCCGACGAGGTCGCCGCTCGCGTCGATGACGACGAGTCGGCCGACGCTCCGGTCCTGCATCTCGTCGAGCGCGTCGAGCGCGTCCGACTCCGGCATCACGCTGGCGATGTCGGTCTCCATCACGTCGTCGACGGTGTAGGCGTCCCGCTCGACCTCCCGAACGCCCTGGGCGTCCTCGAGGGTGACCATGCCGACGAGGCGGCCGCCCTCCATGACGGGGTAGCCCGTGTGACGCTCCGTGAACATCCGCTCCATGAGCCCCGCGACGGAGGTGTCGGGCGTCACCGTCTTCAGCTCCTCGCGTGGGGTCATGATGTCCTCGACGGCGACGTCCTCGAAGGCGGCCCGGAGCACCGTCTGCTGGGCCTCCCCTGCGCCCGCGATGTAGATGAAGAACGCCAGGCCGACGACGATGAGGTCGCCGTTGAACAGCCCCCAGAGCCCGAGCAGGAACGCGAACACCTTCCCGACCTCGGCGGCGATCTTGGTCGCCTGGGCGTGCGGGCGGTTCCGCGCGAGCAGCGCCCGCAGCACGCGCCCGCCGTCCATCGGGAAGCCGGGCAGCATGTTGAACGCCGCGAGCACGACGTTCATCAGCGCCAGGTACGCGACGACGAACGCCACCTCCGGCGGGAGCGACAGCGCCCCGAACGCGACCCAGGCGATGACGCCGAGCAGGACGCTGACGACGGGGCCCGCGACGGCGATGGTCAGCTCCTGTCTCCAGTTCTCGGGCATCTCCTCGAAGCTCGCGACGCCACCGAACAGCCAGAGCGTGATCGACTCGATCTCATAGCCGAACCGCATCGCGACGAACGAGTGGCCGAACTCGTGGAGCAGCACGGAGACGAACAGCCCCACGGCGGCGGCGGTTCCGAGGACGAACGGGAGCTGTCCCCCGGTGAGCGCCGCGGCGTCGAGGGAGGAGCCGAGCACGTCGTTGATGAGTTCGGTGAACTGTCCGACCTGTGTCCCGATGATCCACGCGAACAGCGGGAGCACGAGCAGGAACGTCCAGTTCAACCGGACGGGGATGCCCGCGACCCGTCCCAGCGTGATTCCTCGCATGCGAACCCGTAGCAGTCGGGCAGGTATAAAGCCGGGCGTTGATGTGGGTGCGGAACCAGGGGGTCGTATGGTGGATTCGGAGCCAGCGGCCGAGGGGTCCGAGGTCGAACCGGTCGTGAAGCGCGCCGGGGACGTGGAGTACGCCGACGTCGGCGCGGCCGACGGGATGTCGCGGGGCGTGTTCCTCGACGAGTCGGACGGCGCGCCGAACTTCGCGCTCCGGCGGTTCGTGCTCGACCCCGGAGCGTCGGTCCCCGAGCACACGAACGAGGTGGAACACGAACAGTACGTGCTGTCCGGAGAGTACACCGTGGGAATCGGCGAGGAGGAGTACACGGTCTCGGCGGGGGACGCGCTGCTGATCCCGGCCGGCGTCGTTCACTGGTACGGGAACGACTCCGAGGAGGAGGGGTCGTTCGTCTGCGTCGTGCCGAACGGCGACGACGCGATCGAACTGGTGGATTCCGCCTAGGTTCCCGGTAGCGGTGACGAAGTGACCTCGAAAGCGCCCGGCCCGTTTCGGTCCCACCCTGCCGGATGGTCCGACCAGCGTCGTGTCTGCTTCCCCGCCCCTCCCCGGCGGGCGCGGCTCCCGGCGCCTCCGGCGCCGCTCGCGGTGCGCCCGCCGCATCCCCCCGACCATCGACCAGCAAACGTCACGTCCGACTACCCACGGCATGCACGTTCGGTAGTCGGACCCGCGTCGCTCGGCCGAATTTCGGCAGGGTGGGACTGAAAGGGGCCGCGGCTCTCGGCGAACCGCGGGCCCTCAAGCACCGCAGGAGTGAGGGCGAAGCCCGAACGACGAGGAGCGCAGAGCGGTCCGCGGAAGCCGAGAGCCGCGGCCCCTTTCGAGCCGTTCCGACCAGTCCCGAAGACATTACGAAATCCATCAACGACCCACGAGCAGAAGCCGAACGCCTGAAATAACACACCCGCCTACGAACCCCCAACGACGTGTCCGAACAACTCCCGCAGGTCGAGACGCTGTTCCTCCACCAGCAGGGCGACGAGTTCGCCGTCGCCGTCCGCCGGGGCGGCGAGCGGCGGCTCCGCGGCGTCCTCGAACTGAAGGAGACCGACGCGGGTCCCCGCCCCCGCCGGTTCCGGGTCAAGCGCGGCTCCGACGAGGAGCCCCGACAGCCCGACCAGTTCGTCGACCTCGCCAGGGCGGCCGAGCGCATCCGCATCTCCGAGCAGACCGCCCGGAGCGCGCGAAAGCGGCTCGACGAGATGCTCGACGCCTACCAGCTGGAGGCCGTGCAGGTGCGCACCTGCCGGTACTGCGCGAACGACGGGCGCTACTCGCCGATCACCGAGGAGACGGCGGTGAAGGCCGACCGCGACTTCATCTGCCGGGACTGCGCGACGCGGGAACTCGAGCGCGAGCTCTCCTACAAGGGCCAGTTCACCGGCGCCGCGCAGGACCGGCTGGAGGAACTCCTGCTCGAGGTCGGCGACCTCGACCGCATCACGAACCTGCTCCAGGGGAACCTCGACCCCGACCTCACGAAGTTCGACACCATCTCCGCGACCGTCGACGAGATCGACCCGGTCAGGACGGACGAGCTGACCCTCCACCCCGCGCTCCAGGACCGCACCGAGGACCGCTTCGAGGAGCTCCTCCCGGTCCAGAGCCTCTCCGTGCGCAACGGCCTGTTCGACGGCGACGACCAGCTCGTCGTGAGCGCGACGGCGACGGGCAAGACCCTGGTCGGCGAACTCGCCGGCGTCAACAACGCCCTGAACGGGAACGGGAAGATGCTCTTCCTGGTCCCCCTCGTCGCGCTCGCGAACCAGAAGCACGAGGACTTCGAGGACCGCTACGGCGACGTGCTCGACGTGACGATCCGCGTCGGCGCCTCCCGCATCAACGACGACGGGAACCGGTTCGACCCGGACGCCGACGTCATCGTCGGCACCTACGAGGGCATCGACCACGCGCTCCGGACGGGCAAGGACATGGGCGAGGTCGGCACCGTGGTCATCGACGAGGTCCACACCCTCAAGGAGGAGGGCCGGGGCCACCGCCTCGACGGGATGATCAGCCGCCTGAAACACTACACCGAGCGGCGGAACTCGCCGGCCCAGTGGGTGTACCTCTCGGCGACCGTCGGCAACCCCGCGTGGCTCGCCGAGAACCTCGGCGCGACCCTGATCGAGTTCGAGGAGCGCCCGGTGCCCATCGAGCGCCACGTCACCTTCGCCGACTCGCGCGAGAAGCTTCGCCTCGAGAACGACCTCGTGAAGCGCGCGTTCGACGGCAAGTCCTCCAAGGGCTACCGCGGGCAGACGATCGTCTTCACCAACTCCCGCCGCCGGTGTCACGAGATCTCCCGGAAGCTCGAGTACTCCTCGGCCCCCTACCACGCCGGCCTGGACTACAAGCGCCGCAAGACGGTCGAGCGCAAGTTCGGGAACCAGGACCTCGCCGCAGTCGTCACGACCGCCGCGCTCGCCGCCGGGGTCGACTTCCCGGCCTCGCAGGTGATCTTCGACACGCTGGCGATGGGCATCGAGTGGCTCTCCGTCCAGGAGTTCGAGCAGATGCTCGGCCGCGCGGGCCGGCCGGACTACCACGACGAGGGCAAGGTCTACGCGCTCGTCGAACCCGACGCGGTCTACCACAACTCGATGGAGATGACCGAGGACGAGGTGGCGTTCAAGCTGCTGAAGGGCGAGATGGAGGACGTCCGGACGGTGTACGACGAGTCGAGCGCCGCCGAGGAGACGCTGGCGAACGTCGTCGTCGCCGGCAAGCGCGCGAAGGCGCTGAACGACCGGATGCTCGGCGACGTGCCGACGACCCACGCGGTCGGCAGGCTGCTGGAGTGGGAGTTCATCGACGGCCTCTCGCCGACGCCGCTCGGCCGGGCAGTCACCCGGCACTTCCTCGCGCCCGACGACGCGTTCCGCATCCTCGACGGCATCCGGCGGGGCGCGACCGCGTACGACGTCGTCGCGGACATGGAACTGGCCGACCAGGAGCTGTAGCGAAGGGGCCGACCGATAGCGGGGGCGACGGATAGGGAGGGACGACGGGTGACGAACGGCCTACGGGTCGAACTCCCCGTCGACGATGCTGGCCCCGAGCCTCGCCACGTACTCCGTCCACGCGCCCTTCCCGGACTCGCCGCTCGCATCCAGCCGGTGCCGGTACAGGTCCTCCCAGACCGTCGCGAGTCCGAACGCCGCGTGCGCCAGGAAGAACCGTTCGTGCTCGAACGGGATGCCCGTCCGCTCCTCCCAGCGGGCCACCAGTTCGCGCCTGTCGGGGCCGCCCGGTTTCGCGGAGAACGGACAGAGCCCGGACCCGTTGACCGCCTCCAACCCCCGCATCGCGTCCCTCGAGTAGCTCCCCTCGAGCGCGTCGAGCGACGGCGTCGGGTCGCCGTCGTCGCGCCACCGCAACAGGAGGTAGCCCAGGTCGGTTCGCGGATCGCCGAGCGTCGCGGTCTCCCAGTCGAGACCGCCGGCGAGTTGGGGGTCCTCCGTCCCGGCGAACAGCACGTTGCCGGGTCTGTAGTCGCCGTGGACGAGTGCCGTCACCGGCTCCGAGGGCGGGTTCTCCCGAAGCCAGTCGCCGACCGAGCGAAGCGTCGGGAGGTCACGGCCCGTCACGTCCGTCGCCGCGTCGAGGCGGTCGGCGGCGCGAACGACCTGCTCCAGCGGCGGTTTCCGCTCGCAGACGCCCTCGAACGGCTCGACGTCCAGCGTGTTGATGTCGGCGAGCGTGTCGGTCAGGAGACGGGCCACCCGGCTCCGGGCGCCCGGGTCGCGGAACCGCTCGGGGAGGTCGGTCCCCAGCGGGATCGGCTCGCCGTCGAGGTGCGTGGTGACGACGAACGCGTCCCCCACGATCGAGTCGTCCTCGCGGAACAGGACCGGCGTCTGCGTCGGTATCGCGGCGTCCTGGAGCCTCTGTAGCACCCGATACTCCTGCTCCAGGTCGTTGAACGGGTCCGTCTTCCGCAGCCCGTTCGGTCGGTGCAGAACGTACGCCCGCTCGTCGTCGGGGGTCGAGATCGCGACGATCAGGTTCAGTTTGTCGCTGAGCACCTCCGTGTCGGTCACCTCGACGTCCAACTCCGTCGAGAGGTACGCCGCGAGTTCGGCGCGATCGACGCCGTGCCCGACCCCGTCCATACCCCTCCGACCGCGTCGCCCGGAAAAAGGCTCCCGGTGGTGTGGGACGGCGTTGCGGTCGCGGTCGACGTGCCCCGCCGCCCCGTTTCGATCCCGTGTCCGTTCAGTCGGAATCCGTCCTGATCCGTCCCGACCCCGTTCCCACACCCTTTTGCCGTCACCCATCGTCCGACCGCCCGTGCCGGTCGCCCCCGAGATACTGCTGATACTCGTGCTCGTCCTCGGGGTGCTGGTGCTGTTCGTGACGGAGCCGGTTCCGGTGGACGTCACGGCGCTCGGCCTGCTGGTCACGTTGCTGCTCGTCGGGCCGGTGTCGACGGCGCTCGCGGACGCCGGCCTCGTCGCCGGGTCGGTCGAACTCGTCTCCGTCGAGGAGGGGCTCTCGGGGTTCGCGAACGCCGCGACGCTGACGGTCCTCGCCATGTTCGTCCTCAGCGAGGGCGTCAGGCGGACGGGCGTCGTCCAGCGGCTCGGCGCCCTCATCTCGCGGCTCACCGGGGGCGACGAGTCCCGACAGCTCGGGGCGACCATCGGGCTCGTCGGTCCGGTCTCCGGGCTCATCAACAACACCGCCGCGGTCGCCGTGCTCCTCCCGATGGTGACCGATCTCGCCGACCGCGGGGGGACCTCACCCTCGAAGCTCCTGCTGCCGCTGTCGTACGCCTCGATGGTCGGCGGGACGCTCACGCTCATCGGCACCTCGACGAACATCCTCGCCTCGGACCTGTACGCCCGGCTCGCGCCGGAGGCGATCGCCCGCGAGTTCCGCATGTTCGAGTTCCTCCCGCTCGGCGCCGTCCTGCTGGTCATCGGCTCGGTCTACCTGCTCACGGTCGGCCGCTGGCTCACGCCCGCGAGGATCGAACCGCGCGCGGACCTGACCGAGGAGTTCGAGATGGCCGAGTACCTCACCGAGGCCGTCGTCCGGGCGGACTCCCCCCTCGTCGGACGGCGCGTCGAGAGCGTCCTCGAGGACACGACGTTCGACGTCGACCTCGTCCAGCTCATCCGCGACAGGCGCGTGTTCCTCGAGCCGCTCGGGCAGAAGGAGATCCAGGCCGGCGACGTGTTCGCCGTCCGCACCGATCGGGCCACGCTGGTCGACCTGCTCGACGTGGAGGGGCTCGACCTCGTCCCCGAGGCGACCGTGGCCGAGGAGGACCTCGAGGCCGCGCCCGGGCCCAAGAACCTCGTCGAGGTCGTCGTCGCCCCCGGCTCCTCGCTCGTCGGAGAGTCGCTCGCGACCGCGCGCTTCCGGCAGCGCTACGACGCGACGGTGCTCGCGCTCCGGCGCGGCGGGGAACTCATCCGCCAGCGGATGGACGACGTGCCGCTCCGCGTGGGGGACACGCTGCTCGTGCAGGCGTCGGCGGACTCGCTCGAACGGCTCGACGCCAACCGGAACTTCATCGTCGCCCAGGAGGTCGAACGCCACGACTACCGCGAGTCGAGGACGCCGGTCGCCGTCGGCATCGTCGGCCTCGTCGTCGCGCTCGCCGCGCTGGGCGTCATGCCCATCGTCGTCTCCGCGCTCGCGGGCGCGCTGGCGATGGTACTCACGGGCTGTCTCCGCCCGCCGGAGGTGTACGAGGCGGTCCAGTGGGACGTCATCTTCCTGCTCGCGGGCGTCATCCCGCTGGGCATCGCCATGGAGTCCTCGGGCGCGGCGGGACTGCTCGCCGACGCGGTGGTCGCCGCCGGCGACGTGCTCCCGCCGCTGCTCCTGCTCGGCGTCTTCTACGTCGTCACGGCGCTGCTGACGAACGTCGTCTCGAACAACGCGAGCGTCGTGCTGATGATCCCCGTCGCCATCGAGGCGGCGGAAACGCTCGGCGCGAACCCGCTCGCGTTCGCGATGGCGGTCACCTTCGCGGCCAGCACCGCGTTCATGACGCCGGTCGGCTACCAGACGAACCTGTTCGTCTACGGCCCCGGCGGGTACAAGTTCACGGACTACGTGCGCGTGGGCGGGCCGCTGCAGGCCATCTTCGCCGTGGTGACGACGATCGGCGTGGACTACTTCTTCGGGTTGGGGATGTAGGACTCGGCGGTCGGCGAGCGGTCGGAACGAAACGCTTACCCACAGTTCGACCTCAAGAATAGACGCAAGGGACCGTGGGGTAACCTGGTAACCTTCGAGCCTTGGGTGCTCGTGCTCTTAGTTCAAATCTGAGCGGTCCCACTTTCCGCTGCCGACGGACCCGGACGGTCCGTGGTGTCCCTCGACCGGGTTCGCATCGCCGTTCGTCCCGTCACGTGTGTAGAAATGCGAACACGACCCAGTCCGCCCGATGGGTCCGCTCGACGAACTGGCAACACACGAGAAGGGCGATCACACCGAAGCCGTCGTGATTTCGGAACTGAAACGACGGGGAGTATCGGTGTGTGCCCCGTTCGGAGACAACGACCGGTACGATCTCATCGCCGAGTCCGCGGAGTCCCTGTTCAGGCTACAGGTGAAAACCGGCTGGCTTCGTGAGGTGGTGGTCGAATTTAGCGGTCAATCACAGCACGTGAACGCCGCCGGGAACACATACAAACCGTACGAGGACGACGTCGACTTCTTCGTCGTCTACTGCCACGAGCTCGATTCGATGTATCTAGTAGCGGAGGACGCGTTCGACACCGGCTAGCTCGCCACCCCCTCGAACCCCCCTTCAGTTCCGGTGGAAGGCGATACTTCTTACCCCGGGAGGCAGTAACTCCGTCCCAATGAGCCAGATGGAGCGCCAGGAACTCGACCAGTTCCTGAGTTTCTACCGCACGTACTACGGCGACGACATCGCGTCGCTCGCCCAGCGGTACCCCAAGGAGCAACGCTCGCTCCACGTCGAGTACGACGACCTCTACACGTTCGACGCGGACCTCGCCGAGCGCTACCTCCAGCACCCCGAGGACATGCAGCGCGTGGCCGAGGAGGCCCTCCGGACCTACGACCTCCCGGTCGACATCTCGCTCGGGCAGGCCCACGTTCGGATGCGCGGCCTGCCGCGCGAGCGCACCATCGACATCCGAAACATCCGGGTGCAGGACGACCACATCGGGTCGATGGTCGCCGTCCAGGGCATCGTCCGGAAGGCGACCGACGTGCGCCCGAAGGTGACCGAGGCGGCCTTCGAGTGCCAGCGGTGCGGGACGATGACCTACATCCCGCAGGCCGACTCCGGGTTCCAGGAGCCACACGAGTGCCAGGGCTGTGAGCGCCAGGGGCCGTTCCGGGTGAACCACGACCAGTCCGAGTTCATCGACTCCCAGAAGCTCCGGGTCCAGGAGTCGCCCGAGGGGCTGCGCGGCGGGGAGACACCCCAGAGCATCGACGTGAACCTCGAGGACGACGTCTGCGGGGCGGTGACGCCGGGCGACCACGTGACGGTCGCGGGCGTGCTCCACATCGAGCAGGTCACCTCCGGTCAGGAGAAGACGAACATCTTCGACCTGTACATGGACGGCGTCTCGGTCGTCATCGAGGACGAGGAGTTCGAGGACATGGACATCACCGACGAGGACAAGGAGGAGATCTACGAGCTCTCCAACCGCGAGGACATCTACGAGGAGATGGTCGGCTCCATCGCGCCGTCCATCTACGGTTACGACCAGGAGAAGCTCGCGATGATCCTCCAGCTGTTCTCGGGCGTGACCAAGCACCTGCCCGACGGCTCGCGCATCCGCGGCGACCTCCACATGCTCCTCATCGGGGACCCCGGCACGGGGAAGTCACAGATGCTCTCGTACATCCGGCACATCGCGCCGCGCTCCGTCTACACCTCCGGGAAGGGTTCCTCCTCGGCCGGTCTCACCGCCGCAGCGGTCCGCGACGACTTCGGCGACGGCCAGCAGTGGACCCTGGAGGCCGGCGCGCTCGTACTGGCTGACAAGGGGATCGCCGCCGTCGACGAGCTGGACAAGATGCGTTCGGAGGACCGCTCCGCGATGCACGAGGGGCTCGAGCAGCAGCAGATCTCCGTCTCCAAGGCCGGCATCAACGCCACCCTCAAGAGCCGGTGTTCGCTGCTCGGCGCGGCGAACCCGAAGTACGGCCGCTTCGACCAGTACGAGCCCATCGGCGAGCAGATCGACCTCGAACCGGCGCTCATCTCCCGGTTCGACCTCATCTTCACCGTCACCGACCAGCCCGACCCGGACCACGACGCGAAGCTCGCGGAACACATCATCACCACGAACTACGCGGGCGAGCTGAACACCCAGCGCGAGAAGGTGACGAACTCGGAGTACACCTCCGAGGAGGTCGAGAACGTCACCGAGGAGGTCGCGCCGGTCATCGAGGCGGACCTGCTCCGGAAGTACATCGCGTACGCGAAGCGGAACTGCTACCCGACGATGACCGACGAGGCGAAGGAGGCCATCCGCGACTTCTACGTCGACCTCCGCTCGAAGGGCGCCGACGAGGACGCCCCCGTTCCGGTCACCGCCCGGAAGCTGGAGGCGCTCGTCCGGCTCTCGGAGGCGAGCGCGCGCGTTCGCCTCTCGGACACGGTCGAACGCCAGGACGCCGATCGCGTCATCGAGATCGTCCGGTCGTGCCTGCAGGACATCGGCGTCGACCCCGAGACGGGCCAGTTCGACGCGGACGTGGTCGAGACGGGCACCTCGAAGACCCAGCGCGACCGCATCAAGGGGATCAAGGACCTCATCTCGAGCCTCTCGGAGGAGTACGACGACGAGCCGGGCGCACCCGTCGAACAGATCCTCGAACGGGCCGACGAGGTCGGCATGGACCCGGACAAGGCCGAACAGGAGATCGAGAGCCTTCGCCGGAAGGGCGAGGTGTACGAGCCGCAGAACGGCTACATCAGGACGACGTGATGGATCGGATCTCCGCGCTCCGGAACGTCGAAGACGCCCTCAGGGAGTTCGAGGAGGGCGAGGCCGACCTCGCGGAGACCGAACGCCGCGTCGGCACCGTGCTCCGGACGTTCGCGACCGAGTTCGAGACGCCGGGGAAGCGAGCGTACCGCGCCGTCGTCGGCGGGAGCGACGGGGGCGACGCCGATGCGGGCACCGTCGTCGTCGCATCCTCGCCCGCGGAGGCCCGCGAGCGCGCCGGGACGCTCGCCGACCGGGACCCGGCGGAGGTGACCGTCGAGCCCCTCGAGTGACCGGGAATAGCAAACGACTTATTACATAGTAATCACATATACCGACAGAGTAGTGGGGGTTTACAGGTGACCGAACGCCAACTCGAGCACGACATCAGGGGCCGACTTTCGGACGCAGCGACGGTGCTGCTCCTGTCCCCCTCGTTCACGGAGGGCCAGGGCGACCTCTGTGCGGATCTCCTCGTCCCGAGAGAGTCGACGGGACAGAACGCGCTGTGGGTGTCCTACACCAAGTCCCCCGACGAGCAGGTCCGCCGGTTCCGGTCCCACTCGGCGGGCACGCCGCGCGACGTCGGCGTCATCAGCGTCGACGACGCCGCCCGGTCGGCGACCGCCGCGGCCGGCAACGCCGTGGGGGCGGCCGGCGCCGGGACGGCGGGCGGGCCCGGGGCCACGACGGAGACGGTGACCAGCCCCGGCGACCTGACGGGACTCGGCATCCGCATCACCGAGTACCTGCAGCGCTGGCGGAACGCCGACGGGCGGACCGTCGTCTGTTTCGACTCGCTCACCGCGATGCTCCAGTACGTGGACCTCGAGACGGCATACCAGTTCCTCCACGTTCTCACCGGACGGTTCGCGACGGTCGACGCGTTCGCACACTTCCACATGGATCCGACCGCACACGACGACCAGACGGTGGAGACGATCGTCTCGCTTTTCGACGCCGTCGTGGAACTCGACGACGACGGCGCCACCGTCCGCACGCGCTGACGACAGCTTTATTTTCGATAGCGGATCAGCCGTAACCATGATGCTGGTCGTGGCCCACTCGGCCGGGGCGCGGACGACCCTCCGGAACGTCTGCCGGACCCACGGGGACGTCGTCCGCCAGCGGTTCGGTCGCGCCGCGCTGCTGTCCGAGACGGAACTGGGCGCGTTCCTCGCCTGCCGGCTCCGGGCCAAACACGGCGCGGACGTCCAGGTGGAGCGGACCGAACCGTTCAACGAGTTCCGGTCGGTCCGGCCGGCCGTCAGGGAGGCCGCGACGGCCTACGAGGGGCGCGATCACCCGAGCACGCCGTACGCGAAGTTCGCCGCGGGGACGGTCCACCCGGACACGGACGCGATGGCCGGGACGGAGCTTTGAGGTTCGAGCTGGACGGCCGGGTCCACGCCGGCCGCGCGGTCGACCTGCGGGGAACCGACGCCACGACGGAATCGGTCCTGGAGGCGCTGGAACTCGACGCGGACGACCCGCTCGGGGCCGTCACGGCGGACCCGCCGTCGCTCGTCCGGACGCTCGCCCGCGCCGCCCGTTCGCGGGGACACGGAGCGCCGCAGGACGACCGGATCGCGGAACTGCGGGATCGACTCGCGGACCGCGACGCCGTCGCCGGAGTCGACGGCCCCGACCCCGCCGGTTCCGCCGCCGCCACCGACCTCGCGACGGCGCGCGAGCGGGCCGCGGAGGCGGCGGCCGACGTGGACATGCTGCGCGAACGGGTCGCGGCGGCCCGTGGGCGACTCCAGGCGGCCCGCGAGGCGGGGACCGACGTGGACGAGCGGGCGGAGGAACACGCGGCGGCCGCGCAGGACCTCACCGACGCCGAGACCGACCGGGTTGCCGCCGAACAGGCGCTCGAGGCCGCGACCGAGCGGGCCAGGGAACGCCGGGTGGAACGCCGCCGGACGCTCCGTCTGCGCGACGAACTGGGGAACCGCGAACGGGAGGCCAGACGCGCGCTCGCCCGTGGGGCGTACCGGGAGTTCTCGGCGACCCTCGAACGGGTCCCCGGGAAGGCGCGACCGGGGGACGGACCGACCGAGTTCGAAGGCGACCGCGTCACGGCACACCTGGCCGCGGTCGCGCTCGCGGACAGGGGAGCGCCGGTCGTGCTCGCGGTCGACCGCTTCGAGGGGCCGGCGGCGGCGGCGACGCGGCTCGGGGTCCCAGTCGTCCAACTTTAACCCCGAAGCCGGGGCCAATGTCCCCATGCCAGTCACGCTCGCGGCCGACGTGGAGGTCCGCGCCGACATCGCGCTCGTCACCGCCACCGTCGAGAGCCCGACCCCGGTCGCACGGCGCGTCGAGGTGGCGAACCGGCTGGACGGCCCGGTGCTCCCGCCGCGTCGCGACGGCGTTCCCGAGGCCGGCTGGGACCGGGACGGCCTGACGCTCGTCGTGGACGCGGACGACGCCGTCTCGTTCGGGTACGCCTGTCCGCTCGCGGACGGCGAGGCCGCTGACCCGCCGGCCGAGCTCGCAGCGGTCGGTGACCCCGGCGACGACCGGCCGGGGACGGCTCCGGTCGAGCGCGCACGTCGTGACCTCGGGGGGTTCCGGCCGCCGCGGGACGCCGTTCCGGTCCCCCGTACCGACGGTTCCCGGGACGGCGATGACGGGTCCGAACCGGGGTCGACGGACGACGAACCGGTCCCCGGACCCGACTCCGCCGACGGCGAGGGCGGGAGCCCCGCTACCGCCCGGGCCGGCGTGAACGCTCCCACGGACGACGACGGCGACGCACCGTTCCCGGCGGCCGTGGCCGCGTACCTCGACCGCGCCGAGGGCCGGATCGATCGCGCCGAACGGCTGACCGGCGCGTCGGTCCCCGAGGCGACGGCCGCGCTCGAGAGCCACGACCGGCACCCCGCCGACCTCGCAGCCGCGGTTTCGGCCGACGCGGACTCGCTCGATCTGCTCGCGGAGCGTGCGGCCGGCCTCGCCGCCCGCGCCGGGGAGGCCGACGTCCCCGTCGACGCGCTCGGGAGGCTGGCGTGATCCTCGCGGTGACCGGCGGGAAGGGCGGCGTCGGGAAGTCGACGCTCGCGTACAACCTCGGCGCGGCGCTCGATGCGGTGGTCGTCGACGCCGACCTCGCGATGGCGGACCTCCCGCACGGTCGGGGACCGGACCTCCACGACGTGCTCGCCGGCCGCGCGGACCCCGTCGAGGCGCTTCGACCGGGTCCCGTCGACCTCCTCCCCTGCGGGCGCTCGCTCGCGGGCGCCCGAGCGGCTGACGTCGAAACGCTGGCCGAGGCCGTGCGGTCCGTCGCGCCCGGCAGGGACGTGCTCGTCGACTGCCCCGCCGGGCTCCGGACGGACGCCGGCGTCCCGCTCGCGGCCGCGGACGCCTGCGTCGTGGTCGCCTCGCCGCGCGCGTGGGCGCTCGCGGACGCCGTCCGATCCCGGGAACTGGCGCGGGAACTCGACGCCGGCCTCGTCGCCGTCGCGCTCAACCGCGTCGTCGAGGAGCCCCCGACGGCGTCCGTCGAGCGTGCGCTCGCCGCCCCGACCGTCGCCGTTCCGGCGGACCCGCGACTCGGCCGATCCGTCGCCGAGGAGGAGCCGGTCGGGAATGTGGCGCCGAGCAGCGCGGGCGCCAGGGCGATGGGGGAGCTCGCTTCCGCCGTTCAGTCCTGCAGGTCGGCGTAACTGTTCCGCAGCGTAACCGGGGTGACGTCCGCCACCGCCGCGGCGCCCGCCTGCGTGCAGTCGGCTCCGGCGTCGCGGGCGGCGGCGTACAGGCACGCTGCGGCGACCCCGCCCGGGTTCCTGCCGTTGACGATCCCCCGATCGCGGGCGCGTTCGAGGTACTCCCTCGCGACGCGCTCCACCTCCGGACCCAGATCGAGCTCGGAGGCGAACCGCGGGAGGTACTCGACCGGGTCGATGGGGCCGACGGGGAGCCCGAGGTCGCGGTTGAGCGCGTCGTAGGCCGCGCGGAGCTCGTCCTCGTCGGCCTTGGCCTCGGCGAGTAGCTCCCCGCGCGTCCGGGAGATGCCGGCGACCCGGCAGGCGGCGTACACTGCGGCGGCGGCGAACCCCTCGATGGAGCGGCCGCGGAGGAGGTTCTCCTTCTGGGCCGACTGGAACAGCGAACACGCCTGGTCGCGGATTCGGTCGCCGAGTGACTGGTTGCTCGTCAGCCGCCGGATCTCGGTGAAGCCGTACACCTGGTTCCGCTCGCGTTTGGTCGAGATGCGTGCCCGCGTGTGCTGGCGCCGCATCCGAGCCCACTGCTTGCGTTTTCGTCCCTTCACGCGGCTACGTCCGATCTCGGTGGAGAGGCCGCGGTCGTGCCGCGACCGGGTGAGCGGCGCGCCGGTCCGCCGCGGGTCGGTGTCGTCGTCCGAGAACGTCCGCCACTCGGGGCCCCGGTCCAGTCGGTCGGCGGCGACGACGAGGCCGCAGTCGCCACACACCGTCTCGTCGCCGTCGGCGCGCAGTCGTCCGTCACATTCCGGGCAGGCAGTTCGTGCCGTGCTCATACTCGGAACTTGCGCCCGATTCCTTACTTAAACCAGGGACGAATCGGCGGAATCGGCGTCGGGTTCGCCGGTCGAACGTACCGGTTATCGATACGTTCCGGCACGAGCCGACGATGTATTCCGTCCGATTCGAGGTGAATTTATAACGGATGACGGCGAAGCGACGCGTATGGCGCTGTCGGACATCGCAGCCGGGATCGAGGTGACGACCGAGCAGCGCGACCGCGGCGTCGCGACGGTCGACGACACCGGCGGGGACCTCCGCGACCGGCTCGCGGGTCGGGCGGACGCGCTCCCCTGCACGCCAGCCGCGGCCGCGACGGTGCTCGAGTCCCACACCGGCGGCACGAGCGTCGGCGAGAGCGCCCGCGAGGCCGGCGTCGCGCCGATGACCGCCGCGAAGGCGCTCCACCGCTGTGGGGTCCCCGGCGTCTCGCCGCTCGCGCCGGCCGGCCGTCGGGTGGTCCGCGACTGGCTCGCGGGCGAACTCCCCCGTTCCGACGCGCTCGAACTGACGGGCGGCGACGAGGCGGCGTTCGCGCTCGCCGCATACGTCGAGACGCACGACCCGGTTCCCGAACTGGCCGAAGCCGTCGAGTCGGCCGCCGGTCCGGACGGGAACGCGACCGTCGAGAAGCGCGACGCGCTCGCGGGGACGATGACCGACGCGGCGGACCTCCGCTGACGGACGGTTCGAGCGGCGTCCACGACCGTCGGGCAGCCTCCACGGCCGCCCGGTTCACCGACCGAGTCCGCCGATTCCCTCCCGGATCCTGTCGAGCCCGTTTCCGTCGTCGAACTCCAGGTCGAGTTCCACGTCGAACAGCGATTCGACCGCCGCCGCGGTCGCCGCGGCGAGGTCCCCGTCGCGGGGACACTGCGGCCCCTCCGCGGGGGCGGCGTCCACCGTCGGAACGGTCGCGGCGGCGGCCGGCAGATCCGTTCCCACCGACAGGGTGCGGTCCGGGTCGACGCCGACGTCGCGGAGTCGATCCGCCGTCCGGCGGCGCGCGTCCGCGCCCCGCTCGGAACCGGGAACGACGAGTCCGACGCGGTCGACGGCGTTCACGGCGGCGACGTGCTGGTTCGCGGCGACGGGCGGGACGTCCACGAGGACGCAGTCGAACCCGGCGGCCGCCTCGGCGACGCGGTCCTCGAATGACTCCGCCGCCTCGACCGTCTTCGCGCGGGCGAGGCGTTCGAAGGGGGCCAGCGCGGGCGCGAGCGCGACGCGGCCGGGCGCGTCGGCGGCGGCGAGCCGGTCGGGGGAGTCGACCCCGGCCGTCCGGTCGGGTGCGTCGATCTCGAGGTCGTGGAGTCCGTCCGCGAGCGGCCGCTCCGGGTGGAGACAGAGGTCGGTGAGGTCCGGGTCGACGCGTCCCGGGAGGTACTCCGAGAGCCCCTGGGTCGCGTAGGCGGCGTCGAGGACGGCGACGTCGCGTCCGTCGAGCGCCAGGATCGCCGCACACTCGACCGCCGTTCGCGTGGTGCCGACGCCGCCGGCGACGCCGACGAGCGCGAGCGTTCGGATCATGCCCGTTCTGGTCGCCCCTCCGCCGATAAAATTTCGGGTCGGCTACGACGAAACAGATTCGGCGATGTCGTCGAGCTCCTCGTCGGAGAGCTCCGGCGGGGTGCCCGCGACCCGGTGGATTGGCCCCCCGTCGTCGTCGGCGAAGCGCGGGATGACGTGGACGTGAACGTGGGGGACCTCCTGGCCGGCGTCGGGCCCGTCGTTGACCGCGATGGTGTGGGCGTCGGCGTCGACGGCGTCCTCGACGCGCGGCGCGAGTTCGTGGACCAGGTCGAACACGTGGCGCGACTCCTCCCGGGACATGTCCGCGAGCCTGGTGCGGTGGGCCTTCGGGACGACGAGCGTGTGGCCCGGCGACATCGGGTTCGCGTCGAGGAACGCGACGGCGTCGTCGTTCTCGTCGACGATGCGGCCGGGGATGTCGCCCGCGACGATGGCACAGAAGATGCAGTCCTCGCTCATGGTTGGTACGTGGGCGGTGAGTCGCTTGAATCTACGGGCGATTCTGACTGTTCGTGACCGTTGGGTGTTCGGTGATCGTTTCGAGTATCGGAGCGACGACCGCGGAAGCCCCCGCGGTTCTCGGCTCGGTGCGGCCGCTGCGCTCCTCGTCGCTCACTGCGTTCGCTCCTGCGGTGCTTGTCGGTCCGCGCCTTCCCCGAGAACCGCGGCCCCTTCCAGTCCCGCCCGTCGGCTGGACGGTCCGTCGTCACTCCCGGGGGTTCGGACACGTCGCGGAGGGAATCCGGCCGTGCGGGTCCAGTCGGCCGGTTGGGTCGTCGCGGTGGAAGGGAGAGGTCCGGGAACCGACGTCAGGGCAGATTCGCGGCGATGCGCTCGCGGTACTCCGCCTCGTTCAGGCCGAGCCGCGAGAGCCACACCTCCTGGTAACTCGGGTGGAGAATCGGGAGGAGCGTGACGCCCAGCGTCGGGCACTCTCGAGGGTCACACACCGAGTCGAGGAAGCCGTCGAGCGTCTCGCCCTCGAACGCGAGCAGCGTCTCCGTGGCGTGTCTCCCGGTGGCGACGACGACGTCCGGGTCGACGACCTCGAGTTCCGACTCGAGGTGGCCGCGGCAGTTCGACAGTTCCTCGTCGGTCGGTTCGCGGTTGCCTCCGTCCTCGCCCTCGGGGAAGCACTTCACCGCGTTCGTGTAGAACGCCCGGTCCGCGTAGCCGAGGTCCGCGAGCAGGCGGCGGATCCGGCGCCCGGAGTGGCGCGACGTGTACGCACAGCCCGTGTGGTTGCCGCCCTTCCACGTCCCCGCGTCCGGGTCGCCCGCGCCCGGCGCCTCGCCCACGACGACCACGTCCGCGTCGCGGGGGCCGTTCCCCCAGGAGATGCGGGTGCGCGACTCGACGAGCGCGGGACACCGCCGACAGTCGGCGTCGAGCACCAGGCGGTCCTCCGGGTCGGGGTGGTCCGGTCGCTCCGCGGGGGTCGCCCGGTCCGCCCGGTCCCGCCGCTCCGGGTCGGCCATCGTCACTCCGTCAGCGGGAGGACGACGCCGAAGACGAACACCGAGAGCACGGCGCCGAGGATGCTCAGGTACTCGAGGTCGGTGAGCAGCATGGCTTCCCAGCCCGGGAGCGCGATCCCCGCGGCGGCCGCGCCGAACTGCGCGAGGAGCGCGAGCACGAACGTCGCGGCACAGACCGCGACGCCGCCCTTCGTGAGACGTGCGTAGTCGAGGTCGCCGTATCGACCCATGGTCCGCGGTGGCCCGCACGCGACTGTGTGCTTTTCGGTCCGGTCGTCGCCGGTCCCGACCGAAAGGCCCGGAAGCGTCCGCGGGAACCCCAGACCACGCGTGACCACCTCCTCGACGCGTTCTGGAGCGGAGCCGAGTGGCTCGTCACGGCGGCCGCGACGGTCGGACTGGCGGGGCTCGGCGTCCACTTCGAGCGCGCCGGCGAACTCGCGCTCGCCGCCGGGCAGGTCGAGTACGCCGCCGTCGACTTCGTTCTCGCGGCGCTCGCGCTCGTCTGGGGGCTCTACCTGTGCGGCTACGCGGCGCTCCTGCCGAAGACGCGGGCGTACCTCGCAGACCGGGCCTGACGGGTCCGACCGGCCGTCGACTCGACCCCCCTGCGCCTACAGCGCGTCCGCCACGACCGGCGCGACCGACACCGCGCTCGCCTCGCGCTCGACCGTGTCGGTTCCGAACACGCGCTCGACGCCCGCGGCCGCGAGCTTCGTCCGGGCGTTCCCGACCAGCATCGGGTGGACGCAGGCGGTGAACACGCGCTCCGGGCCGCGCTCGCGGAGCGCCGCCACGGCCTCGCTCATCGTCGACCCGGTGGCGATGATGTCGTCGACGACCACCACGTCCCGGCCCGCGGCGTCGGCGCCGCTCGGCCGCACGGTCACCTCGCCGGTCCCGTGGTCGCGCTCCTTCTCGAAGTGGTCGACCGTCCCCCGGCCGTAGGCGTCGCGGGTCGTCCCGGCGACGCCCTCGGCGCTCGCGTCCGGCCCGAGGAACAGGGGGTCGACGAGGTCGTCCGGCAGGGGGTCGGCCAGCAGCCGCGCGGCGTCGACCACGACCGTCCCGACCTCGAAGAAGTCGGCCACGCCGGCCTCGTGGGGGTTGACGAGCACGACCCGGTCGGCCCCGGTCGAGACGGCGCGGGCGACCGCGCGCGCGGACACCGGCTCGCCGGGCTCGAACGCCCGGTCCTGCCGCGCGTAGCCCATGTACGGCAGCACCGTCGTCACGGTCCCGGCGCCCGCCTCCCGGACCGCGTCCTGGAGCTGGAGCAGCTCCACCAGCGCGTCGTTCGAGACGGTCGCGGCGACGACGACGGCCCCCTCGCCCGCGAAGTCGGGCACCGAGGCGCACTCCTCGCCGTCGGGGAAGACGCGGTACTCCGGCGTCGCGAGCGGCCGGCCCGTCTCGGCGGCGAGCGCGGCCGCGAGCGACTGCGAGGCGGACCCGGGTACGAACATACGCGGGAGTAACCGCCCCGAGGTACAAACCGGTTCCTACTCGGCACCGCACGGCGCCGGGCTCCCGCCTCACTCCGCGCCGGGGAGGACGACCGCCGAGGCGTCCGGCACGCCGAGGTGGCGCCCCCGCCAGTCGCCGTCGCGGTTCACCCGCAACTCCCCGTCGCCGGCGACAGCCACCGCCAGCTCGGCGTCGACCGCGACGTCCACGACGCCGGCCACCGCGTGCTCGGTCCACTCGACGCCCTCGTCGGTCCGCTCGTACACCGCCCCGCCGGTCGCCGCGACCGCCCGTTCGCCGGCCGGGTCGGTCGCCACGGCGCGGAACCCGCCGGACAGGTCCCGCATCCAGCCGTTCCCGAGGGTGTAGAGCCCGTCCCCGGTCACGGCCAGCGGGACGCCGCCGGCGGCCACGTCGCAGGCGTCGTCGAGCCCGACGTGCTCGAGGTCGCCCCCGCGAACGCGGTGGACGCCGTCCGCGGCCGCGACGAGCGGGCCGGACAGCCGTCGCGGCCCGTCGACCCGGCCGAGTTCCTCCCAGCCGGCCTCGTCCCCGCCCGGCGAGCCGTCCGCGTCGCCGCGAAGCCGCGAGACGGTCCCGTCGGGTGCGGCCGCGAGGGTCGCGTCGCCGTCGACGCCGACGGCGACCGCGGGGCCGTGACCGGTCGGCTCGAACGTCCCGACGAGGACGTCCTCGTCGGTCGCGACCGCGAGCGCCCCGCCGTCGTTCGCGAGGTCGTGGGCGGTACAGCGGTGCTCGATGCCGAACTCGCCCACGATGTCCCCGGAGACGCTGGCGGCGACGACGCCGATGGGGGAGGCGACGAGCGCCGTCGTCGTCCCGGTCTTCGCGTCGTAGACGCGCTTCTCGTCGATGGTGGGCATGCTTCCTGCCGGACGCTACCGCGTGGCGGCCGATAAACGGTCCGGGTCCGGTCCCGCCGGTCCGGCATCGGCCCGGAACTCGCTCCGATCGCCGCGGAGGCTCCCGCGGTCGCCACCTCGGGGGTTCCGATCGGGCGTCGCCGCCGGCGAACGGGCCCGCCTTGTACTGGCAGGCAGTCACCTCTTGCTCGGCGTCCCCCGACTGGCGACCGTGCGAAAGACAGCCGACGACCTCCCGATCGGGAAGTTCGACACGATGACGCGCCTGAACCTCGTCTCCATCCTGATCCAGGCCGGGAACGCGCTCCGGAAGGGGAACCGGAGACAGGCGGCGCTGCTGTTCGGCGCCGCGACCATCGCCCCGCGATACAGGCTGGCCTCCTACGTCGTGCAGGGCGGGATCACCCTCAACAACCTCCGGAAGCGGCTTCGCTGACGCCGCCGAACGGGCGAGGTCGAACCGACGCGGGATCGAAGGAGCCGGGGCCGGAAACGACGTCCCTACTCGTACTCGTCGGAGATCTCCCTGGAGCGGCGGTACCGCTCCCGGAGCCGGTAGCCGACGATCCCGCCGTCCGCGCCGAGCTGGATGGCGTACCGACCGAGGAGGTCCTCGGTGTCCGGGATCGCCGACCGCTCCAGCGCCTCGACGACGACGAGCCACTCCTCGCCGTCCTCGCCGTCCCGCCGCTCGATCTCGATGATGCGGTCGAGCGGCGCGCCGACGACCTCGCCGGTCACCGACTCGATGCGCGCCCGGACGTCCATCACGCCCGAGAGGTCCCCGTCCCGGCCGGCGCTCGCGTCCGAATCGCCCGACTGCTCGTCGGTCGCCCCCTCGCTCTCCTCGCTCTCGTCTGCCGCCCCCTCCTCAGCTTCCGCCGCCTCCTCGTCGGTCCCCCCACCGGCGTCGCCCTCGTCGGTCTCTTCGTCCGCGTCGGCCTCGGCGGTCGGCTGGCCGCCGTCCGCGGACGTCTCGTCGACGGTTTCGTCCTCCGGGCCGTGTTGGTAACAGTAGCCGTCCTCGCCCGCCGGACGGGTGCATCGCTCGCCGTCCGCCGTGAGGGCACGACACTGTCGGGTGTCCTGTTTGGTCGCCATCGTTCGTGTCTCTCCGATCAGTCGCTGGCTACTCGTTCAAACCGGAAGCCACGCCGTCAGGCCTCCGGTGCGGTGACTTCGAGCTCCTGGAGGTCCTCCAGGTCGCCGGAGGCCTCCGCTTGTTCGAGTCTCGCCATTTCCGTCGCGTACTGGAGGAAGGTGTCGACCGACGCGACGACGACGCGTGCCTCGACCGTCAGTATCTCGATGCCGACCACCGAGACGCGGGCCCAGATGTCGATCACGATCCCCTTGTCGAGCACCCGATCGAGCACGTCGGCGAGGCTTGAGGTGTCCGGTCCAGTTTCTACCATGGGGCTGTCGGTAGTTCGGTCGCCTCCCGTTTAGGATTTGTTGCCGGCCATGGCAAGCAGCGCCGTCCGACGGCGCCGCCCGACGGCGTTCGGCGACCGGGAACGACGACGGGAGCCGGCGGGAGACGGGCGCACGGGGGAGCGGTCCGCGCGGGGAACCCGGACGTCGGTCACGGGTCCCGCTCGCGAACGGAGAGCCACCAGCGGAGGTCGTCGAGCCGCAACTTCAGCCGCGTCGGGAGCTCCCAGACCGCGGGGTCGTCGGGGAAGAGCTGGCGGTCGAGGTCGTACTTCTCGTAGACCGTGGTGCGGTCGGGCCAGGACGGCTCGACCGACTGGACAAGCGGGAGCTTCCGCCTCGCGAACCGTTCGGCCTGGCTGAGGATGTTCGACCGGCGCGGATGGCTGGGCGGTCGATGGCGGAAGATGGCGTCGTCGAGGTCGGCGAGCGCCTCGTGGACCGTCTCGGGGTGGCGGTGGGTCGGCGGCGTTCGGCGGTGCCACTCGAGGAGCTCGGTGTCGGCGGCGACGAACGCCTCGACGTAGTTGTCCGCGAGGTGGTGCCGGAACGAGAGCGTGGGCTGGTTGCGCACCATGAGGAGGTCCATCGCGTTGTGGACCGAGTCGGCACGGCGCTTGCTGGCCTCGAACTCGGCCCCGAGGGAGTCGGCGAGAAACGCGCCGGGGTCGCCGGGCGCGTCGTCGAGGTCGAGCCCGTGCTCGCGGAGCAGGTCGCCCGCGCAGTCGACGAGCCTGGCGCTCCCGTCGGGCAGGTAGCCGAGCGTGTCGAGCAGCGACGCCACCGGGTCGACGTCGGGGTCGACCGCCTGGAACGGCACCTTCGTCCCGAACAGATCGGCGCCGTCCCGCTCGAGGAAGTACCCCTTCAGTAACGTGTCGTACAGCAGTCCGTGGTAGATCGTCTCCGCGTCGATGGCGTCGTCGTAGCCGGCGTGGTGGATGTGTAGCGACTCGCGCAACCCCTGCGAGTACAGGACCTTCCGGTCGTCGAGGTACCGCTCGTCGGGCGCCAGCACCTCGTGGGCGAGGCCGTACTGGGTCGCGAGCCGCTGGGCGACCGCCGCCTCCTGGGAGTCCGCCCAGCCGACCGTGTAGCTGTGGGAGATGTCCGGCACGCCTGCCAGTAACGAACGGGAGTCCTGGCCGGCCGAGAGCAGGATTCCCTTTCGGTCGGGGAACGAGCGCCGGCGCTGGATGGCTCGCCAGAGCCGCTCGGATAGCTCGCTCACGTAGTCGAACTCCCGGGGATCGTAGACGAACCGCCGGAACTCACCCACGTCGTCCGCGGCGAGGTAGCCGTCGAACGGGATCCGTCGAACCGGCTCGAACAGCGTCTTCTCCCCGAGCACCGTCCCCAGGTGGAGGAACTCGAACGGCGCCCGGCCGTCGATCGGGAGGGCGGCGGGGACGCCTACGACCGTCGAGAGGTCGGTCCCGAAGGCCCGAACGCCGCCGGCGTCGACGTAGAAACACTCCCACGAGCGGACGGCGTCGGTCGCCACGAACGCCCGACCGTCGTACTCGAGGACCGCGACGTACGAGCCGTTGGCGACCGAGAGGCCGTCGCGCCCCGCCTCGACGTACGCCTCGTAGAGCTCCGCCGCCGGCCCGCCGTCGCCCGTGGCGTGGGCCTCCCCCCAGATGACGCAGAAGCCGTCCTCGTCCCGGTGGACGTCGGTCCGTCCGGGGTGGCCGATGTGGCCGTCGCGCACGCCGACGGTCACCGTCTCGCCGGCGACGACGATGTCGAACTCCGCCTCGTCGCGGAGGCTACGGAAGGCGTCGACGTCGCCGAACACACCGAACAGCTCCTTGGCCATGTGGACGCCGCCGGGCGTCGGCGGCCCGGTGGACGTCGCGGCCTCCGCTTCGTATCTCATTGCCGTTCTCTCACGGCGTTCTCGCCGGTCAGTCGGGCGATCCGTTCGGTCACCGGCATCTCGAGGAACGTGATCAGCGAGTAGAGGTGCGGGGCGTTGCTCTCCCCGTCGAGGTGCGCCCGGTAGCACTCGAGGGCGCCCTCGCGGTCGAGGAACGGCAGCGCGTCGAGCACGTCCTCGCGCTCCTCCAGCGTCTCGGGAACGAACGAGCGCGCGCGGACGAGCTCCCCCCGCTTGGGCCAAGGGCCGTGGCCGAGGTGCGGTTTCGGTGGCGACTCGTCGACGAGGTGTTTCCGGCGGAAGCCGTTGATGTTCTTCCCGAGGAAGTCGACGAGGAACGAGTGGTGGAGCGACATGCCGGTGCCGGCGTGAGGGATCTCGGCGAGCTCCGCGTCGAACTCCGCAACCGCTTGCTTGACAAGGTTCCGACGCAGCTGATAGCGAATCGGCACCTGCTGCTGGAGGTCGAGCAGCCGGTTGTCGATGAACGGCGACCGGTAGGGGGCCAGCTGAATCAGGCTCCGCGAGAAGGCGGCAGCGCTCTTCGAGCTCATCGGGAAGAAGTAACCGTACATGAGGAGATCCCGGAGCGACCCGTAGTGGACGCCGTGGCTGACGATGCCGTCCTCGACCCGCCGGATGTTCTCCGACAGCACGTCCGTAACCGAGCGTGACGTCCGGAGGTACGGTACCGGCTCGTCGGCCTCCTCGGTTTGGGCGGCGACGTAGTCGTCGACGGAGCCGATGGGCTTGTTGATCGGGAACGAGACGTTTCCGATCGTCCCGAGCGACACGCTCAACGTCGGGAGATGGTGAGCCGAGAACAGTATATCGGCGTTCAGCCCGGAGGCCAGCACGTCGACGTCGTCCGTGATCTCGTCCTCGAACTCCTGGAAGACCGCCTGGTCGAACCAACTGCTGAAGTTCAACAGCGGTGCGTTTCGCTCCAGCGCCCGCTGCTCGTACCCCTCGTCGCGCTTGAGGAGGTGAAACTCGTCGCCGCGTGCCTCGGCCGCTCGGCGCGCGGTGCGGGCCTCGCGGCTCATCCAGCCCGCGGTGTGGAACGCGGTGACGGGCTGGTCGATCGCAGCCTGCACCAGCCGCGAGTCACTCCCTCCCGACAGCAGGAGGCCGTAGTCGAGGTCGTCGTCCGTCCACTCCGAGAGCACCCGGTCGATCGTCTCGGTGAACTCCTCGAGGAGCTCCGAGAACGGCCGGTCCACGGGCTGGTACGAGGGCCGCCAGTAGCGGTCGACCGTCGGCGAGACGTCCTCGAGGTCGACGGTCGTCACGGCGCCCGGCTGGAACTCCTCGACGCCCTCGAGCGGCGTCTTCACGCCGGGGACGCGTCGAAGCGTCAGGTACTCCTGGAGGTAGTCGAGGTCGAACCGCTCCGTGACCGCGGGGTGGTGGACCAGCGCCTGTGCGTTCGAGGCGAACACCAGGCTTCCGTCGCGACCCCGGGCGTGGTAGATCGGCCTGGTCGCCAGCCGGTCGGTCACGAACGAGACGGTCCCCGCGGCCCGGTCGTGGATCACGAGCGCGAAGTCTCCGTTGAGCTCCGACACGAACGACGGCCCGTACTCGTCGTACCGGTCGGCACAGTAGGCGGCGCTCCCGTCCGGTGGGCCCCGCCGGGGCGCGTAGTCGTCACCGCTGCCGTGACCGTAGACGTCGCCCCACACCCACAGCACGACGTCCCCGTCGCCGGCCGTCGCGGGCTGGTCGCCGGCGAGCAACTCGTGGAACGACGCCGCCAGCGCGACGTCGCCGTCCTCGTATCGGCTCGCCCGCTCGTCGTCGCGCCAGCCGATCCACTCGACCATCGGGTCGACGTCGTACTCCCCTCCGACCTGGCCACAGATGCCTACCATCGAGGAGTCCTCATGCGTCCCGTCGACGACCCTCCCGGTTCCGCCGTCGGCACTTCACGTGGTTCTCTCCTCCCCACATGCATACCATATCACACCGCCTCGCGTCCTTGTATGTGATGGCCTGGTATCAGAAGGACATCAGATGATTCGCTGTGGTCGCGTCGAACGTCGTCCCCGGGGCCCAACCACTTTACTGTCTTCCCGCCCTATGCGTCGAGGAAGACAAGTTCGACACGTGGTCGACACGATCGTGTCGACCAGCGACAACGAACGGAACGAGGACTCCCGGCCGGCGATCGGCGACGACCGAGGCCCGTCACCGCGGCGCCGTCGACGAACGGCGGAACCCCACGCCGATGCAGGCCCGTGCACGTCCTCCCCGCATGACACCATGTCGAGTTCCCAACTGTACCTGTACGGCGTCACGGAATCGACCGACATCCGGTTCGAGACCGACGCGGTCGGCGGTGCGACCGAGGTCAGGACCGTCACCCACGGTCCGCTCTCGGGCATCGTCTCCGACATCGACACGACCGAGCCCGAACGCACCGACGATGACGTCGAGGCTCACGACGAGGTGCTCCGGGAGGTGCTCACGGCCGAGGAGGACCGGACCGTCGTCCCGATGCGGTACGGGATGGCGTTCAAGAGCACGCGAACCCTCAAGAACCTCCTCCGGCAGGCCCGCCCGGTTCTCACGCGCTCGCTGCGCGACGTCGAGGGAACCGTCGAACTCGGCGTGAAGGTCGTCGAACGCGAGGACGCGGACGTCGACCCGGAGGCGCTGGAGGCGGCGGCCGAACGCTTCGACGAGGTCAGCCGGAAGCGCCACGACGGCGACCTGTTCAGCGACAGGCTCCTCCTGAACCGGTCGTACCTCGTCGAGCGGGAGGACACCGACGCGTTCGACGACGCGGTCGAGTCGCTCCGCGAGGAGTACGGCGAGGACGTGATCGTCCAGTACAGCGGCCCGTGGGCGCCGTACAACTTCGTCGACATCGAGATCGGGGTGGACCGATGACGTTCCTCCTCGACGACCTCCTGTTGGGGCCGTTCGTGACGATACTCGACGTGCTACACGCGGTGGCCATCGAGGAACTGTACGACGTGGAGGGGATCCGGGACGACCTGAAGGAGAACCAGTTGCTGTACGAACTCGGCGAGCGCCCGCAGGCGGAGTACGAGCGGCGCAAGGCCGAACTGGAGGCGGAACTCGACGCGGCCGAGGCGGCCCGCGAACAGCTGCGGAACAAGCAGGTGGAGGTGCAGGGATGACCGACGACGCCGACCGCGACGGGGACGACCGAAACGGTCGGGACGTCGACCGCGGCGAGGACGCCGGCAGCCGTGACGAGGACGTCGAGCGGGAGGAGGACCACGTCGAGCGGGAGGGTGAGGACGACGTCGGTCGGGAAGCGGACGACGGCGACCGAGACGACGTCGAGCGCGCCGACGACCCCTCCGGGGACGAACCGGTCGACGACGGGCCGCGTCGGGAGGGCGTCGACCGAAGGCCCGACCGGGAACGGTCGCTCCCCGAACGCCTGCACGAACTGGCCGAGGACCTCCTCGACGCCGGATCGATCGGCGGCGAGGGTCGAGCGGGACGGATCAGCTACGGCTACACGGCCCGGACCGGTCCCGGCGGCCCGCCGTCGGCGAGGCGTCGCCGCGGGGCTCGCCGGACGTCCCCCCGGGCCGACCGTCCCGACGTCCACTCGACCGTCGAGCGGGACGGCGACGACCTCCGCGTCGTCGCGGACCTGCCGGGCGTCGACGTCGAGGAACTCACCGTCGGCGTGGACCAGGAACGGGACGAACTCGTGGTCGCCGTCGCCGACCGAGTGCTCACCCGCGTCCCCCTCGAGGGCGCGGACACCTTCGTGAACGCCTCGCTCAACAACGACGTACTCACCGTACGCCTCACCAGACAATGACCGACACAGCCAAGCGACCGACGGACGACGACCTCGCGGATCGCCTCGGCAGCCTCGACGATCTCGCCCGAGAGGGGCTGTTTCGACTCCACGACCACCTCGACGAGGTCGACGACTTCCTCTCGTGGCTCCGCGAGGAGATCCCGTCCGACGGGGACGGGATCGTCGCGGAGATCCACGACCTCGTCGAGGCCGTCGACGAGTTCGAGGACATCGTCGCCGAACTGGACCCGGAGGCGCTCGCCGAGGCGATCGACCTCGACGAGATCGACGCCGAGGACGTTCGGGCCGTCATGGACTCCGAGGAGGACCTGGACCTCCGGGACTTGCTCGCTGTCCTCGACCTCGAGGGGCTCTGGCACGCGACCGACGTCCGCGACCTCTGGACCGAGATACGGAAGTTCCAGGAGGAGGCCGACGACGTCGACTTCGGGGGCGACGACGGGGAGGCCGACGGGGACGGCGAGGGGGACGGTCTCGACGTTCCCGGCGTCGACACGGACGACGTCGGCATGGACGACGTCCCCACGGACCTGGCGGACGACCTCTCGGAGAAGCGCATCCAGTCGACGGTGATGGACGGCGTCGAGGAGTTCCGCTCGTCGGTGCTGGCCGCCCGCGCGGAACTGAAGGAGGTGGTCGAGGAGAACCGGGAGCGGGCGGAGGACCGGAGCCGGGAGGTCCACTCGCGCAACCCGACCGCGGTGTCGACGCTCCCGCGGTCGCGCTCGACGACGCGGTTCGTCGGCCGGTTCTCGACGGTTCCCCGGGAGACCAGGTACTCCTCGGCGGAGAACAAGCGCCGGCTCTACGGCCGGCGGCTCGAGAGGGAGACCGAGGAGGTGGCGGAGGATGCCTGACGCGCGACCGACGCGGACCCAGAGCGACCTCGCGGACGTGCTCGAACTCCTCCTCGACAAGGGGGTCGTCGTCAACGCCGACGTGGTGGTCTCGATCGGCGACACGGAGCTGCTGTCGGTCGAACTGCGCGCGGCCATCGCCTCCTTCGACACGGCCGCGAAGTACGGGCTCCAGTTCCCCGCCGGCACCGACACCGACCGGCTCGCGGCCGCCGCCGGCGTCCCGGAGATCCGACACACTGCGGACGACCAGACGACGCTCGGCGACCTCGACGACCTGGAGGCGGCCGGCGAACTCGAGGGGGAGTCCGAATCGAGGGAGGAGGAGGCGGAGTCCGCCGAGACGGACGACGAAAACGCGACCGCCGACGAACCGGAGGAGGTGGCCGAGGCGGATGACCAGGATTGAACTCGACGGCGAGGAAGGGAACGCGGGCGACGGGCTGACGGCGCTCGTCGTCGCGGTCGTCGAGGTCCTCGTGGAGGCGCTCCAGCGCGAGGCGGTCCGCCGGATGGAGGGCGGCCGGCTCACGGACGAGGAGATCGAGCGGCTGGGCGCCCAGCTCGCGGCGATCGAGGAGGAACTGGACGACCTGAAGGAGACGCAGGGGATCGAGGAGGAGGTCGGACGGCTCCGCGGCGACCTCGACTCGCTCGTCGGCGACGCGGTCCGGTCGCTGGCCGACGAGCCGACCGGCGACGGGTCGCCCGAGGAGCGCCCCGCGACCGACGGGGGACCGGAGGCCGATGACTGACGCGGACCCGGCGGAGGGTCGCTACCTCTACTGCGTCGTGGACGCGGATCGCGGCGACCCGGACTCGTTCGCGGCCGACGGCATCGACGACGGCGAGCCGTACGTGGTCGCGTCCGACGGGGTCGGCGCCGTCGTCCAGCGGCGCGCCGAGCCGTTCGACAGCGACGACCTCTCGGAGGTGAAACGGTGGCTCGTCTCCCACCAGCTGGTCGTCGACGCCGCCGGCGAGACGTTCGGCACGCCGCTCCCGTTCCGGTTCGACACCATCCTCCGGGGCGACGACGACGCCGTCCGGGAGTGGCTCGCGGCCGAGCGGGGGACGCTCCGCGAGCACCTCGACGCGTTCGCCGGGAAGTGGGAGTACCGGGTGACCCTCTCGACGGAGGGGGAGTTCTCGCCGGAGGGCGACGAGCGGCTGGCGGACCTCGAGGAACGGATCGCGGACGCGGGCGAGGGAACGGCGTACCTGCTGGAGAAGCAGCGCGAGCAGCGCCGCCGGGAGCTCGAACGCGAGCGCGACGAACTGCTGGCCGCCGACCTCCGGGAGCGGCTCGAACCGCTCGTGGACCGGATCGAACCGATCGACGCCGCGGACCCGTTGCGGGAGGGGAACCCGTCGAACCGCGTCGCCGGCTTCACGCTGCTTGCCGGGCGCGACAGCGAGCCCGACGTCGGCGCGGCGCTGGACGCGGTCGCCGCCGACGGGGACGTCGAGGTGGAGTACACGGGGCCGTGGCCGCCGTACTCGTTCGCGCCCGAACTGGAGGGGGAACCGTGAGGCCGAGGAAGGACGAGGGCGCCCTGACCGACCTGGTCGACGTGCTGCTGGACGAGGGCGTGGTGCTGCAGGCCGACGTCGTCGTCTCCGTCGCCGAGGTTCCCCTCGTCGGCGTGAACCTCCGGGCGGCCGTCGCCGGGATGTCGACCATGACCGAGTACGGCTTCTTCGAGGAGTGGGACCGCCGGCACCGCGAGCGGTCGGACTCCGGCGGGCTGGAGTCCACCGGTGACGGTCCGGTGGCCGTCGACGCCGGGCCGGCGGACTCCGGGTCGGCCGCCGCCGAACCGTCCGACGCCGTGCGCTCGGAGCCGGCGGGCTCCCGCCGTTCGGAGCTGCGCCCCGCCGGGATTCCGGACTCCCGGCCGAAGGCGCCGGCGGCCGACCCGGGCCGTCACCGCCCGGAGGACCCCGTCGTGCCGGTCGACGAAGGGAACGACGACGACGCGGACGAAGCCGACGTCGAAGACGACGTACGCGACGCCGGAAGCGCGGGCGACCCCCCCGACTCCGAACGCTGACCGCCGGGGGGCGCTATCGAAACCCTTAGTGTCGGACTCCGCCAAGCCCGGCCCATGCAGAAGCTCATCGTCCACGGCGACCCCGGCATCCGGACGGGCGCCGTCATCGACTACGGGGGCGAGGAGATGGTCGTCTTCGCGCTCCAGCGGCAGGGCGAGTGGCACGGTCCGGACGAGCCCCAGCTCTGGTGTACCATCGGCACCGAGGACGAGCGCGAGGCGTTCGAGAAGCGCGAGTACGTCCCCCACTGGCTCGAGGTCGAGAGCATCGACGCCGAGGCGCTCGACGTCGTGAAGGCGAAGGGCGACCTCGCGGTCTGAGCGGTCCGCGAGCGGTTTCCCCCGACGGGCGGCCCGTCCCTTTGTTCGACCACCCGTCGACCCCCGTCGTTCGACTACCCGTCGAGGACGTCCCAGCGGTCGACGATGAGCCCGTCGACGCCGGCCTCGACCAGCTCTCCGGCGGTTTCCGCGCCGTCGACGGTCCACGCGTTGACCGCGAACCCGTCGTCGTGGGCCGTCGAGACGAGGTCGGACCCCGGGACGAGTTCGTGGTCCGGGTGGACGGCCTCGCAGCCGAGTTCGCGGGCGAGCGAGAGCCGCTCCTCGGTCGAATCGGAGAACACGGGCGCGAGCGCGGCGTCCTCGGACTCCGCCCGCAGTTCCCGGAGCGCGTCCGCCGAGAACGACGAGAGGAGGACCTCGTTCTCGACCCCCTCGACGGCCGCGAGCACGTCGGCCGCCATCCCCTCGTGCTTGAGCTCGACGTTGACGCCGGTGTCCGGCGGCACCGCCGCGAGCAGGTCCGAAAGCAGCGGGATCGGCTCCCCCGAGTCGAGGACGGTCAACTCGCGGAGCGTCCCCCAGTCGGTGCTGGAGACGGTCCCCGCGCCGTCGGTCAGCCGGTTCAGTTGGTCGTCGTGGAAGACGACGAGCTCGCCGGAGCCGCATCGCTGGACGTCGACCTCGACCACGTCGACGTGGGGAGCGGACTCCTCGACGGCGAGAACGGTGTTCTCGGGGTACTGGTCGGCACAGCCCCTGTGGCCGATGAGACGGACGTCGGCCGCCGTCGCGTCGGGCTCGCCCGACCGATCCCCCGGCGATCCGGAACAGCCGGCGAGCGCGACCGCGCCGCTCGCGCCGACCGCCGCCAGCAACTCCCGCCGCGTGCGTCCGCCTTCCGCGCTCATACTGGCGTTCCGACACGACGGCCCGTAATCGTTCTACCGGTCGCGGGAGGGCGTCCGATCCGACAGGCGTCCGCCGCCGCCGTCCGGTCTACTCCGGGAGCTCCGTCCGGTCGACCCGGTACAGCGTCACTTCCGACGTCTCCACCACCGGCTGGACGCCGGGAATCTCCCCGAACGCGACGGTGGCGTCGCCGTACCGGATCCGCTCGCCGGGACCGACCCAGACGTACTCCACGTCGTACTCGCGGAGCACCCGGACCGTCTCGTCGCGGTCGGTGTAGGCGTCGTCCACGTCGCGCACGCGGTCGAAGTAGGCGTCCTCCCCGCGGTAGCCGACCTCGTGGTGCCAGCCCGCGACCGTCGCCACCCCGGTCAGGCTCGCGGCCGGACTGGCCTCCCACCGGTACATGCCGGGGCCGTGCCCGTACCGGCTCTCCGCGCCGGGGTAGACGCCCGTCGCTGGCGCCGAGAGCATCGTCGGCTGGCCGGGTCGCTCGTCGAGGTACTGGATGGCGCGGGCCTCCTCGGGGTGGTGGGTCTCGACGAACCGCGTCGCGTCCAGCGTCGGCCCGCCGGCCGGTTCCCGGTCCACGTGGGCCGGCAGCGCGAAGGCGGCGTACGCGCCGGTCGAGACGAGCAGCGCGGCGACGAACACCGACGCCGCGATCCGCCGCCACTCCCGATTCGGCCAGAGGGTCCCGCGCGAGGGCGGGTCGAGCAGCGCGCCGAGCGCGACGCCCGCCGCGGTCGCCCAGAGCGGCCACACCTGCGCGTACGTCTTGAACACCGTGTTCATCCGTCCGGGACCGGCCTCCTCGGCCAGGTAGACGAGTTCGACGAGCAGCACCAGGCCCGCGCCCGCGACGATCAGCACCGCCTCGAAGCCCGCCCGTTCGGTCCGCAGGGCGACCCAGCCGACGACGAGCAGCGGGGCCAGCAGCGCGAGCGCCGGGAAGCCGATCACGAGCGCGACCGCCGCGAACCCGACCGTCGCGGCCGCGACCTCGACGGGCCGGTCGCGCCCGACGCGCCCGAACAGGAGGGCGGCGAAGGCGGCGACGAAGGCGCCGTGGACGCCGAGCAGGCCGGGGAGCCCCGAGCGCATCTCCGGGGTGAGCAGTTCGACGCTGCGACTGCTCCCGCCGCCGGTAGCGATGCCGAGCAGGAACGGCGCGGCGACGACGACGGCCAGCACCCCCGCGCCGGCGACGAGGACGCCGGCGACGACCGGACGGGCGAGTTCGGCCGCGAGCCGGGAGTCGCCGGTCGCCCGGTCGACGCCCCGCCGGAGCGGCCCGGGGAGGAGCGTCCGCGGGGGCGTCGGGGCGAGCGTCAGGCCGAGCCACGCCAGCCCGAACACGCTGGGGAAGCTCCAGGTGTTGACGACGGCCTGGAACCCGCCGAGGACGGGCACCGCGCCGAACAGCAGCAGCCGTCGGCGCCGCGTCGCCGGCACGTCGGTCGCGGCGTGGGTGGCCGACTCGGGGTCCGCGGCGTGGGTGCCGGAGCCGAACCCGCCGTCCGTCCGCGACCCGGCTCGGTAGAGGGCGAACGCGAGGGCGGCGGCGAGGAGCAGGAACGGCGTGTCGGTCATGTGGGCGTGGAGGTCGCCGTTGAGCCACGCGAACAGGGGGAACTCGTTGATCGTGCCCTCGATGACCCGGCTCGCGGTCCAGTAGGAGAACTCGCGGGCCGCCTCGCCGGTGTGGTCGAACCCGAGGGCGTCGCCCAGGCTCGCCTGCAGATCGGGCGGGAACAGCCGGAACACCGCCCAGCCGGCGGTCACGAGGTTCGAGCCGACGCCGACGAGGAACGCCGCCAACGCGCCGGCCCGCCGCCGGTCGCCACCCCTGCTCGCGGCCACCGCCCCGGCGAGGTCGAACGCCGCGGCGACGAGCATGGCGAAGAAGCCCGCCAACGCGACGTTGTACGCGAAGTCGGCCGTGGTCCCCGTGAGGGTCGCCAGCAGCGCCGTCAACAGGTGGCCGCCGTAGTAGTACTGGACCGCCTCGCCGGCGAACCACACGTCCCGTGGCGGCAGGACCTCGGCCCGGAGCAACGACTTCAGCAGGCCGAAGTCGAGGAACTTCTCCCCGGCCAGCGGGTCGACGGCCGGGTCGAAGCCCCGGATGACGACGACGAGCGCGAACGCGACGAGGAAGACGACGGCCGTGTCGAGGACGGCGTCCCGGTTCACGGGAACCGCGGGCTCGAACTCGCCCCGCCGGAGCGCGTCCCGGTCGAAGGCGGCGAGCGCCGAGAGCGCGACGAGGACGGCGAGCGAGGCGACGAGCGCCGGAACCCCGAACGCGACGCGGCCGACCCAGAAGGAGACGACCCCGAGCACCAGCAGCGAGGTCGGGAGCGCGAAGCCGGCGCCCCGCGAGGCCGAGCGGGGGAACAGCCGGGCTGCGAGCGGGAGCCCCAGGGCGGCGAGGGCGGCGTAGGCGAGGAGCCAGACCGCGAGAAGACCGTACTCCATCGCGTGTGAGAGTCGGCCGACGGGGTAAGTTCCTTTTGGACTGTGCCGACCGCCCCTCGCCGGTCCCGTCGACCACGGCCCCCCAACCGCGCCACGGTTCCGCACGGCTTTTACCCGCGCCGGGGAAACTGGGGCCAAATGTCGCCGTCCGTCGGCGTCGTCGTCCCCGCCTACGACCCCTCGCCCGAGCGGTTGCGCGCCTACCTCCGGGACGTCCGGGACGTGCTCGACCCGGACGAGCTACGGGTCGAACTCGACGCGCCCGCGCCCGGCCAGCCCGCGTCGCTCGACCTGCCGCCCGACGTGGACTGCGCCGTCGCCGGCCGCCGCCGCGGGAAGGGCGCGGCCGTGACGGCCGGGTTCGAGGCGCTCTCGACCGACGTGCTCGCGTTCGCCGACGCCGACGGCGCGACGCCGGCCGCGTCGCTCTCCGACGCCGTCTCGCGGGTGACCGCCGGCGACGCCGACCTCGCAGTGGGTTCCCGCCGCCATCCGCACGCGGACGTGCGGTCCCACCAGACGTTCGCCCGGCGCTTCCTCGGCGACGGCTTCGCCTGGGTCGCGCGCCGCCTGCTCGAAGCCGAGCTGTACGACTACCAGTGCGGCGCGAAGGCGATCACCGCCGACGCGTGGGTCCGCATCCGGAACCACCTGTACGAGCCCGGGTTCGCCTGGGACATCGAACTCGTCGCGGTCGCCGCCGCCCTGGACAACGAGGTCGCGGAGGTGCCGGTGACGTGGGAGGACCAGCCGGGTTCGACGGTCGCGCCCGTGCGCGACACCCTCGACATGGGCCGGGGGCTGCTCGTCGCGCGCCACCGAGCGCGGCTCATCCGGAACGACCGACTGCACCGCCTGCTGGACCGCGAGGGCGCCATCGCGCTCGTCGAGCAGTCGGGCGAGGACCCCGACCCGGGGAGCGACCCGCGATGACCGGCGACGGGGACCGCGGCGGCGGCGGGAGCGGCGAGGGGGTCGGCGACGGGGGCACCTCGACCGTCGGGGGCGACGGCCGCGTCGAGGACGGCACCTCGCGCGCGCTCGCGACGCTCGCCTCCCGGGCCCGCATCGGCCAGTTCGTCTCGGTCGGGGTCGCGGGCGCGACCGTCGAGACGCTCGTCGTCGCGGTGCTCACCGCGGGGGTCCTCGCCGGCCTCGCCGTCGCGCCGCTGGCGGCCAAGGCCGTCGGCGCGGAGGCGTCCATCACGCTGATGTTCCTGCTGAACGACCGCTACACCTTCTCGGGGGAGGGTGCGGCGGGCCTAGCCGCGGTCGGCCGCCGGTGGGCGCGCTCGCACCTCGTCCGGCTCGGCGGGCTGACGGTCGCGTTCGTCGTGCTCTGGCTGCTGACCGCCCGGACGGACGTCAGCCTCGTCGTCGCGGGCGCGGACTTCTGGCCCACCGTCGCAAACGCCGTCGGCATCGGCACCGGCATGGTCCTCAACTACGTCGCCGAGAGCGTGTTCACCTGGCGCGTGCTCGACTGACCGTGGGGCAGAGTCGCATACGGCGCCGCCCCGGGAAACACAACCCTTACAAGCGGCGACCGTGTTCGATTCGGTAGCGGGATGGGATAGCCAGGAGATTCCGCCGGGCTCATAACCCGGAGATCGGTAGTTCAAATCTACCTCCCGCTATTCTGTGACGGCACGCAACCGACGAGCGTCGAGTGCAACGGGACGCGAGACCCACGCGCCGTCGAATTCACCTCCCCCCACGTTCCGTCGACGACCACCGCGCGAGGAACGGCGGCTTCGCCGTTCCGAGCGCCGTCGCCGACCTCGTGCCGGCCACGGCGAACGACGAGCGGAGCGAGCCGTGAGCGGGGCGGTACGGGTCGAAGGTCCACACCGACGAGTCACTACGCCGGGTTCTCGAGCACGGAGTCGACGACGAGGTAGCCGCCGGCGAGAACGAGCGATCCACCGAGCACGTCGATCGGCGTGAACGGGGTCGCCAGAAACACTCCGAGTCCGAGCAGGGTGAGCCACGTCCCGTTGACGGCCCGATGAACGTCACGAATGCGCTCCGTCGTGGCCTCGCGTTCGGAGGGCTTCGTGGGGTCCGTCGACGCTCGATTCCCGTAAAAAACTCTAGCCCGTCCGCTCCCGTCGCGGGACGCCCCTACGGCGGTCGTCACCCATCGGGACGGGTTCTGCGCCGCCGAACGACGCGGTCCGCCCGCCGCGGGGTAGCGCCGGATTACCCCGGCAGCCACGCCGTCTCCCCCGATCTCGACGCGGCGGGCCGGGGATTGGGGGCCGATTAATTATGGGGCATGGCGACGTTCGTGGCCCCGTGACGAACCACAGCCGTCGTCGGTTTCTCGCCGTCGCAGCGGCAGTCGGCGCGAGTGGCTGTTCCACGCCGCTCGGCGGGATGGGGGGCGGGGACTCGGAGGACCCGGCCGGCGGTTCGGGGACGGAAACCCCGACCGATCTCCCCCGGCGGACGACGTCCGCCGGGACGCCCGAACCCCCGTCCGGGACCGTCGACGTTCGCGGGGCGATCTACCTCCCCGCCAGGGCGTTCAACAGCTACCAGATGTGGAGCGACTACGACCGCGAGGTGATAGAGCGCGACCTCGGCTACGCCGCCTCGGTGAACCTGAACGCCGTCCGGACGTGGCTCTGTTACGAGCACTGGCTGGAGGACCCCGAGGCCCACGGCCGGGCGCTCGAGCACTTCCTGCGTGCCGCGGACGAACGGGACATCCGCGTCCTGCTCGGGGTGTTCGAGGGCGTGGGCGAGCCGCCGACCGAGGAGAACCTGGAGAACACGAACCCGGTCGACGCCGTCGGCGTCTTCTCGCCGTCCGGGGACGTCGTCCGCAACCCCGACCTGTGGGACCGACCCCGCGAGTTCGTGCGGTGGGTGATGGACCGCCACCGCGACGACGACCGCCTGCTGGCGATCGAGATCATGAACGAGCCGGGGTGGACCATCCAGAAGTCGTTCGCCCGCGGGATGCACGAGACCCTCCGGGAGGAGCGGGGCGACGTCCCGCTCACGGTCGGGTCGACCAGCCTCGCGAACAACACCGACTACGCGGAGTGGGGGGTCGACGCGCTCCAGTTCCACTACAACTTCCCGTCGAACGCGGCGATCCTGAACGACGTGCTCGACCAGGCGACGTCCATGCAGGAGGCGACCTCGAAGCCCGTCTGGTTCGCGGAGTGGCAGCGCATCCGAACCGGGCGCGGGTTTCACTCGAAGGTCGAGGGCGACGAGTGGCAACCCGACTACTCGTCGATGGCCCCGCACATCCACCGGGCCGGCGTGGGGAACTTCTTCTGGACGCTCATGGTCCAGCCGGCCTACACCGTCGCCCAGCGGAAACAGGGCGTCCTCGTCGGGCTGTTCCACGAGGACGGCGCGGTCTGGGACCTCGAGGACGCCCGGTCGATCAAGGCCATGTCGGGGGACCCGTCCGTCGACCACCTCGAGGAACGGAAGGAGTGGCCCGAGTGGGCCGCCGCCGCGGAGGGCGGCACCTGACTCGGCCGGCCGACTACGCCGTCTCGTTCCCGTCCGTCTCGTTCCCGTTGACGTCCGCGAGGTAGTTCCCGTCCACGCGGTTCCCGTCGAGTTCGACGCCGGTGTTCGACCCGTCCAGGTCGACGCCGATCATGTTCCCCGAGACGTCGTTGTCCTCGAGCGCGACGTCGGCGGAGCGGTCGAGATCGATCCCGAACCCGTTGGCGGTGGCGTTCACGCCGCTGATCGTCCCGCCGGAGACGTTCCTGTAGTAGAGCCCGCGGTCCCAGTCCGAGACGGTGAGGTTCCGAACGGTGACGTTCGCCCCGGTCGCGGTCACCCCGCGGGTGTCGCTGATTCCCCTGCCGTCGACGAGGTGGCCGTCGCCTTCGAGCACCACGTCGTCCGCCGCGATCCGGATGCACGTCTCCGAGAGGCGCGTCGACTGGTCGTCCTCGACGTCGGTCGTGAGGACGTACACGCCCGGTTCGGTGATCCTCGTACACTCGTCGATCCGCGTCACGTCGGCCCCCGCCCCCGCCGCGTCGGACCGTGAGGACGTGTCGAGCGGCGCGTCCACCCGTGACGGGGCCGGGTCGAGCGCGACGGCCGACCCGACCAGCAGCACGCTCACGACCACCACAGTAACGGCAATCTGTCCACGGTGCACGCCACGACCGTACGGCCGGTACGGCCTAAACTAATACCTCCCTAGGGGGGTTCGAAGACCGTCGGACGGCGGTAACCCGAGCGTTCTCGGGGGTCGGACCGTCCCGGCGCCCGACGGTCACAGCAGGCCGACGAGCGGGAACACGAGACCGACGATCCACGAGGTCGCCCCGAGCAGCCGGAGGGGCCGTCCCGACTCCCCGCCGTGTGCGGTTCCGGCGGCGATGAGCCCGAGCGCGACGAGGAGCCCGAACCGGTGAAGGACGAGGCCGATCGGGACCGCGGAGATGCCGATCACGCCGAAATCGAGGACGAAGGCCGCGCCGACGCCGAGGAAGACGAGGAGGAACGCCGCGCTCGGGTCGGTTTCCCGGCCGAACCAGTCGGTTGCGGAGACGGTCGGCAGTCCGATCGCCAGGATCGGGTACAGCACCGCGACGATGAGCTTCGGGTGGACCGCGGGGAACGTGGTCTCGATGACGATGCCGCCGATGCGGACCGCGAGTACCAGCCCACCGAGCACGCCGGCCAGCATGAGTCCCCCTCGCTGTCTGTACACGTCCTGCCGGATCCACTCCAGGGCACGCTCGGTGGCCGCCTGCGTCTCGGTCGATACCACGCCGAGCAGGGCGAGCGTCCCGGCCGCGGCGACGCCGGTGAGGCGTGTGAGGACGACCGGGACCGTGGGGGCGAGTTCGACCTCGGACAGCCACCCGTCGGTTCTCCCGCCCTGGATGCCGTAGTACGTCCGGGTGACGTCGCCGACGTACGGCCTTCCGATGAAGTTGGACTCGACGGTCCGTGCGGCTCCCTCGGTCTCGGAGACCGTGTGCCTGAGGCGGAACCAGTCCCAGTAGTCCTGGTGGACCTGGAGCGCCGTCCAGTCGTCGGACGGCGACGCGTACGCCCGGATGTGTAGGCGCGAACCGAGGTAGGGTCCCGAACGGAGCTGGTAGGTTTCCCTGATCCACTGCCCGCCGCCCTCGCCGGGCGACGTATCGACGTACGTGTAGCGGACGGCGCCGTGAGCGTCCGTCCACTGGATCCCGGAGTCCCTGATTTCGACCACCTGACTCTCGTTGTTGGCCTCGCGGTCGGTCTCGTTGGCCTCCGACTCGTTGGGCGTGAGCGTCTCGTTGGGCGTCGTGGTCTCGTCCGGCGTGGTGGTCACGCCCGGAGTACCCGTCGTCTGGTTCGCCAGGTCGTCGTCGGAGCCGGTTCCGGCGTTCGGGTCGGTCTCGTTGCCCGAGGTCGATCCGTTCGTCGGTGCCGACCCGTTCTCGGGAGCCGACCCGTTCTCGGGAGCCGACCCGTTCTCGGGAGCCGACCCGTTCTCGGCGTCGCCGTCGCCGAAGAGCGTCCCGTCGTCGCTCCCGTTCTCGTGGCCAGTGCCGTTCTCCGTGCCGTTCTGGGTCCCGTTCTCGGTGGCCGTCGCGTTCTCCCCCTCGTGTTCGACCGGCTGGAACTCGAGGTCACCCTGCTTCGTCAGGGTTCGCCGGACGTTCTCGTCGGAGCCGTAGACGACGATGTTGATCGCGAGGGTTCGCTGGTTGACGGTCTTCCCGCTGCTAGTGTAGGGCCAGAGCGCACTCCCGTCGCCGTTGGGCCGAATGAGTCGCTCCTCCTCGAGGCGCTCCGTCTCCGCAGTGCCGCCTTCCCGGGACTCGAAGAATCCCGAGGCCCCCCACATCGCCGCCGTGATGAGCAGTAGCGTTGCAACGGCCGCCCGCCGACGGGATACCATTCAGGTGGTGCTTAACGGCTCCACGTCCATAAGCCGTACTGCCGAAACGTCGCCCTGTCGGCCGCGTAGGTGACGGTTATCTGACTCTCGGGGCGCCGTTCCGCCGTCGACTCACGACCCCGTGAAGTCGATGCGACCCCCGGCGGTCCCGTTCGAGTCGGCGCCGTGGCCGCCGAGGTGGTCGAACCGGTAGCCCTCCTCGGCGAGCAGCACCGCGCCGTCCTCGACCCTGACGTCGAGCGTCCCCAGCGTCGATCCCTGGCAGGGGCCGAAGTCGCAGTATCCGGTGTCTAACTGGAACGTGGCGCCGTGTTTCTGGCAGACGACCTCGCCGTTCCGGACCAGCGCGCCCTCACCCCTGTCGAGGGGGACGTCGGTCCAGTGCGGGCAGACGTTCCGGTACGCCACCACCGTGCCGTCCCCGAGTCGCGTGAGCAGCGCCTCCGTCGGTTCGCCGTCGGGGTCGCGCACCGTGAACAGCAGCGTCGAGTCGTCTGGAACCGCCTCGACTCCGGCGATCCGTGCGGTGTCGTCGGTCACTGGGGGACGTGAGGGGTCGGGGGGTCGTACGTCGTTCGGTTTCGGTTCGATCGGGGCGCGTCCGCGAGTCGACCCGCAGCCGACGAGGCCACGACCGACGGGAGGGTCCACGAAAGCACCCGCCGTCCCTTTCATTCCCGCCCCCTCGACCGGCCGGCCGAGCGGGGCCGCGGGCTTCGGGCACCTCCCGGGGAACGCGCCCCCCGTCGTCGCCGGCGGACGCTCGGTTCGCGCCGCCCGTGGGTCGGACGGTCGTCGCCGACCGGCGGACGTGTTCGCCGTCAGTCGGCTGCCGGGTCCTCCCCCTCCCGGTCGGTCCCGTCGCCCCCGCGTTCGCGCTCGCCCTCCACGTCGCCGTAGCACTCCCGCTCGACGCGGTCGGCGTACAGCCTCGAGAGCAGGCTGGTGACCGGCCCGCCGCCGATTTCGACGCCGTCGACGGTCGCCACCGGCCGGATCTCGCGTACCGATGAGGTGAGGAACGCCTCGTCGGCCCGGCGAACGTCGTCCGGGGCGTAGGTCCCCTCCTCCACGGGGAACCCCTCCCCCGCCGCGACGTCGAGGACCTCCGCGCGGGTGACTCCGGGGAGGACCGGACCGTCGAGCGACGGGGTGCGGATGGCGTCGTCGGCGACGAAGAAGACGTTCGCCGTGGCGCACTCGGCGACGGCCCCGTCGGCGTCGAGCATGAGGGCCGCGTCCGCGTCGGTGACCCGCGTCTCGATCCGCGCGAGGACGTTGTTCAGGTAGTTGTGCGTCTTGGCGTCGCTCGGCAGCGACCGGTCGGGAATCCGTCTGGTCTTCACCGTCTGGACCGTCGCCGGTTCGTCCCATCCCGGCTTCCCGCCGCGGTCCGCCCGGCCGCCGCGCGCGAGCGGTTTCACGACCACGACGACCGTCGGATCGGTATCGGCCGCCGCGGGCGGCGCGAAGCCGGCGTCGACCCCTCGGGTGACCGAGAGGCGGACGTACGCGTCCCCGAGGTCGTTCGCGGCGAGGGTGTCGCGAACGCGGGCACGGAGGTCGATGGCCGAGAGGCCCAGGTCCTCGGCCGGCATCCCGAGCGCCTCCAGCGTGTCGAACAGGCGCTCCACGTGGGCGTCCCACCGGAACACCGTACCGCCGTAGGCCCGCATCGTCTCGAACCCCGCGTCGCCGTAGCGGAACCCCCGGTCGCGAACCGACACCGAGGCCTCGTCGGCCGGGACCAGGTCCCCGTCGACGTGGTAGCGGAGCGCGTCAGTCATCGTCGGCCGACCGGTCCTCGCACAGGCGGATGAAGCTTCGGACCATCGCCTTCCCGTCCGCGGTGAGGATGCTCTCGGGGTGGAACTGGACGCCGACGTGGGGGCGGTCGCGGTGCCGGACGGCCATGACGACCTCGCGCTCGTCCTCGGTACGGGCGGTCTCGGCCAGGACGTCGGGGACGTCCTCCCGCTCGACGCACAGCGAGTGGTAGCGCCCGACCTCGATCCGGTCCGGCAGGTCGGCGAACACGCCGCGCCCGTCGTGGGTCACCCGGGAGGGTTTCCCGTGGACCACGTCGGGCGCCCGTACGACCGGCGCGCCGTTGGCCGCACACAGCGCCTGGTGACCGAGACAGACCCCGAGCGTCGGGTACGACAGCTCGCGGAAGATGGAGACCGACACGCCCGCCTCCGCGGGGGTTCCGGGGCCGGGCGAGACGACGACGCCGTCCGGGTCGAGGTCGCGGACCCCTTCGACGTCGACGCGGTCGTTCCGCCGGACGACGACGGAGTCCGCGAGTTCGCCGACGTACTGCACGAGGTTGTAGGAGAACGAGTCGTAGTTGTCGACGACGAGGATTCGGCTCACTCCTCCACCTCCATCTCCCCGGCCTCCAGCGCCTCGTCCACGGCGTTCACCAGCGCGCGGGCCTTGTCCAGCGTCTCCTCGTACTCGGCCTCGGGCACGGAGTCGTGGACGATGCCGGCGCCGACGCGGAGGTGGTACCGGTCGCCGGTCCGGACGATCGTCCGGATGACGATGTTGAGCGTCGCCCGGCCGTCGAAGCCGAACGCCCCCATCGACCCGGTGTAGGGCCCCCGGCGGGTTCCCTCGAGTTCGTCGATGATCTCCATGGTCCGGGGCTTGGGGGCGCCCGTGACGGTGCCGCCGGGGAACACGGCCGCGACGACGTCGGCCAGCGTCCGGTCCGGCCGCTCTACCCCCTCGACGAGCGAGACGAGGTGCATCACCTCGGAGTAGCGGTCCACGCGACGGTACTCGGGGACCTCGACGCTCCCGTACTCGCACACCTTCCCGAGGTCGTTACGTTCGAGGTCGACGAGCATCGCGTGTTCGGCCCGCTCCTTGTCGTCGCCGGTCAACTCGGCCTCCAACGCGGCGTCCTCCGCCGGGTCCGCGCCACGGGGGCGGGTGCCGGCGATCGGTTCGGTCTCCAGGCACGTCCCGTCGTCGTCGGGCCGCCTGTCGAGCAGGAGTTCGGGGCTGGCGCTCACGAGGTCGACGCCAGGGAACTCGATTAGACCGGAGTACGGCGCCGGGTTCACTTCGCGCAGTGCGGCGTACGCCTCGACCGGATGGACCGCCGCTGGCGCCGAGAGCCGCTGGCTCACGTTCGCCTGGAACGTGTCGCCGGCCCGGACGTACTCCTTCACCCGCCGGACCCGGTCGGCGTACGCCTCCCGGGTGCAGTCGCTCTCGAAGGTCGCGCCCTCGGCGTCGACGGACGGCGGCCCGACCGCCGGGTTACCCTCGGTGGCGCGCGTCGCCAGGTCGCGGGCGGCCGCGAGCGCGCCGTCGTACAGCGCGTCGAGCGCGTCCTCATCCGCGTCCGACGGCACCCGCGGGCACGAGGTGATCCGCAGGAGTGCCTCGGAGTCCCGGGACTTCGTCCACGACGCCAACGTCTCGAAGACGGCGATCTGGAGACGCGGGAGCCCGCGGTCGTCGACCGCCTCGCTCGGCACGTCCTCCAGTTCGCGGGCGACGTCGTAGGAGAGCCAGCCGAGCGCGCCGCAGGGGTACGGGACGTCGCAGTCGCCCCGGACGAGCGTCTCGCCGTCGAGCAGTCCCTGGAGGGCGGCGAGCGAGGGGGAGGGGTCCGCGTAGTCGCCGTGGCCCGGGTGCTCCGGGTCGCGGGTGACGGCGTTGGGGGCGACCGTCAGCCGCTCGGCCGCGTCGACGCCGAAGACGCCCCAGCCGGGCTGGCCGCCGGTCGTCTCGTAGAAGACGCCGCCGGGGCCTTCACGGGCGCGACGGTAGGCGTCGAACGGGTCCGGCACGTCGACGCGAACCTCGACGGGGACCCGGGAGCCCGGTGGCGCCTCGGCCGCGAGCCGCTGGAGCGCCCCGCGGTCCGTGACCGTCTGCATACGCCCGGCGAGGCGCCCGGGCAGGAAAAGGCGTTCCCTTCGGGTGGTCGTCGGTCGATCCCGGTCGTGTCGGTCCGGCCCGCCACGGGCCGTGAGCTACTCCCGGTCCTCGTTCGCGCGGTCGATCCACCGCCGGACGCGGGACTCCGAGGCGGTCGTCTCCGCGGCGATCTCGGCGGCGTCCGCCGCCGCGAGGTCGGCGACGGTCTCGATGCCGATGTCGGCGAGTTGCTCCGCGTAGGCCGGCCCGATCCCCTTGATCTCCTCGACCGGGACGCCGGCGCCCGACGGCGCCTCGTCGGCCTCCGGCGCGGCGTCCTCGGCTTCGGGCGTGCCCTCGTCGACGTCGGTCGAGACGTCCTCCGTCTCCGGGCCGGCCGCCTCGCCGGGTTCGGCTCTCGCGGCCGCCTCCTCGTTCGCGGCCTCCTCGTCCAGCATCGACTCGGTGGAGGCGGCCGCGTCCGTCTCGGCCGCGACCGGTTCGTCGACCTCCTCCTCGTCCGTCTCCTCTTCGATCGCTTCCTCCTCGTCCGTCTCCTCTTCGCCCGCACTCTCCTGGCCCGTCGTCTCGTCCTCGACGTCCTCGCCGGCCGTCCCGGCCTCGACGTCGGTCTCTCCCGCGCCCTCGTCGTCCTCGGAACCCGCCTCGTCGGCCGTCTCGGCCCCTTTCACGGCGGCTTCCGACTCCGCATCGGGCTCGACACCGGTCCCCCGCTCCCGTTCGACGGTCACCGACGTCTCGTCCGACGGCCGGTCCTCGGACGAGCGCCCGATGCCCAGCAGGCGCTTGATTTTCCGTAGCATTTCGTGGGGTGAAACGATGCGACTATTTAAAAAACCAGCGCCCTTCGGGCTACAGTTCGGCCCGCAGCGCGGCGTTCATGGCCTCGACCGGGGCGTCCTCGCCCGTCCACAGCTCGAACGCCTCGACGCCCTGGTAGAGGAGCATCCACGCGCCGTCCACCGTTCTCGCGCCCGCGTCGCGGGCCTCGCGGAGGAGTCGGGTGTCGAGGGGGCTGTACACCGCGTCGAGCACCGCCAGGTCCGCGTGGAGCAGGCCGGCCGGGACGGGCGTCTCGTCGGACTCCATCCCGACGCTCGTCGCGTTCACGAGCACGTCGGCGCCCGGAACTCGGTCGTCCAGCGTCCCCAGGCCGCCCGAACTCACGGTCGTGGGTGCGGTCGGCCCGTCGCTCGCCGACCCACTGGAGTCCCCGACGGTCGCCCCGGCGTCCCGAACGTCCGCCGCGAGCCGTTCCGCGCGCTCGGGCGTCCGGTTCGCGACGTGGAGCGAGGCGACCGTCCCGGCGAGCGCGAACGCGGCCGCCCTGGCCGCGCCGCCCGCGCCGACGACGACCGCCGCCGCGCCGTCGAGCGGGACGCCGTGGTGGTCGAACGCGCGCGTCACGCCGGCGACGTCGGTGTTGTGGCCCGTCGGCGGGTCCGTCGAGAGGTCGACGGTGTTCACCGCGCCGACGCGGGCGGCCAGGTCGTCCGGGTCGACCGCCGCGAGCGCGTCCTCCTTGAACGGCACCGTGACGTTCAGCCCGGCGACGCCGAGGGCGGCCGCCCCGCTGACGGCCGCCGCGGCGTCGGTCGGCTCGAAGGTGACGTAGCGGGCGTCGAGCCCGAGCGCCTCGAACCCCGCCTCGTGCATCGGCGGCGACAGCGAGTGTTCGACGGGCCGCCCGATGAGGCCGTACACGTCCATGTCGCCCGATTCCCGCGGGGACGGATAAATCCGCGTCGGTCGCGGGGCGGAATCAGGGCTGATACTCGGGGGCGGACGCTTATGTGGGTGGTTCGGCTCCACCGTTCGCATGTACGACCTCTCGGCCGCGACAGCGGCCGCGACGCTGGAGGTGAACACCGGCTGGAACTGGCTCGCGACCGCGGCGACGAGCGAGTCCGCCCTCGTCACCCTCGTCGGGGTGGTGTTGCTGTACCTGGGGGCGGAGTCGCTCGTCAAGGGGGCCTCGGGACTCTCGTCCGACCTCGGGATGCGGGCGGCCGTCGCGGGCGTGACGGTCGTCGCGTTCGCCACGACCGCGCCGGAACTGGTCGTCGGAGTCCTGAGCGGGCTGGACTACGGCGCGACGCTGGGGCTCGGCGCCATCATCGGCTCGAACGTCGCCAACATCGGGCTGGTGCTCGGCCTCTCCGCGCTGGTCCGCCCGATGGACGTGTCGGGGGAGACGCTCCGGCGCCACGTCCCGTTCATGGCGCTGGCGGCGCTGCTGCTCGTCGGCCTCGGACTCGACGGGACGCTCGACCGGGTCGACGGCGCGCTGTTCCTCGTCGTCCTCGGCGGGTTCACCTACGTGCTGCTCAACGCCGCCGACGACCCCGGCGCCGCGCCGACGGACGCGGACCGCGTGGCCGCGGACGGCGGGTCGCCGGACGACGTGGCCACCGACGGGGGTTCGTCCGGGAGCGACGGCGCCCTCGCCGGCGGGCCCGCCGCGCTCGACCGGCTGACCGCTCCCGTCCCGGTCGCCGGACGGCGCGTCCGGCCACTCGACCTCGTCCTGGTGCTCGTCGGACTGGTCCTGCTCGTCGCGGGCGCCCAGCGGCTCATCGAGGGCGGGCGGACGACCCTCTACTACCTCGGGGCGACGGACCGCTTCGTCGGGCTGACCGTCCTCGCGTTCGGCACGTCGCTGCCCGAACTCGCGGCCTCGCTGATCTCGGCGGCGCGGGGGGAGGCGGAGTTCAGCGTCGGCAACGTCGTCGGCTCGAACATCTACAACGTGCTCGCCGTCCTCGGCGTGCTCGCGCTCCTGACGCCGGTGGCCGTTCCCGCGTCCACCGGCGCGTTCGACTTCCCGATGCTGCTCGCGTTCACGGTCGGCGCGATCGCGCTCATGGCCCGCGGGTCGCGGGTGACGCGCCTCGACGGACTGGTGCTCGTGGTCGCGTACGTCTGCTTCTTCTCGCTACTGTTGTAGCCCGTACCGGCCGTTATCGGTCGAGACGGCGAGTTCGGACCCCCGGACGAAAGCACAAGAGTAAGGCACGCGCGTCTGCTCGGCAGGGGTAATGAGTTCACGCCTTCGGCACCCCCTCGTCGCGCTGTTCGGGGGGGTGCTGTTGACCCTCCCGTGGGTGTACATCTGGGCGAGCGGGGCGGTCGGCGCGCTGGGGACGCTCCCCCGCGTCACCGTCAGCGGCGTCGCCGTCCTCGGCGCGTCGTTCCTCCTCGCGTGGGGCGCCGAGACGGCCGAGAAGGACGTGCCGCGGGCGTTCGCCATCGCGGTGCTCGCGGTGCTCGCGGTCGCACCCGAGTACGCCGTCGACGCGCTGTACGCCTGGCAGGCCGGCGCGGGCGACCCGGCGGCGGGCAACCTCGCGGTCGCGAACATGACCGGAGCGAACCGCATCCTCATCGGCATCGGCTGGTCGGGCATCGCGCTGTTCTCCATCTACCGGGCCTACGGCGGGAGCGACGACGCCAGCGTCGTGAACACCGACCGAGTGCTGGGCGACTACGTCAGGCTCGATCGCAGCATCGCCCTCGAGATCCTCTTCCTCTTCGCCGCGACCGTCTACGCGTTCTTCGTCCCGCTCGGCGGCGGCATCGGCGCGATGGACACGCTCGTGCTCGTCGGCCTCTACGTCGCCTACATCGCCGTCATCGTCCGGGGCGACGTGGAGGAGATCGAGGACCAGGTCGGCGTCCCCGCCTACCTCCAGAAGCGGATCAGGAACGTCCGGGTTCCCGCCGTGCTCGCGCTGTTCGGCTTCTCGGGCTTTCTCATCTTCACGGCCGTCGAGCCGTTCGCCCACGGGCTGGAGGACCTGGGGCTCCGGTACGGCATCCCCGAGTTCTTCATGATCCAGTGGATCGCGCCGCTGGCGAGCGAGAGCCCGGAGCTCATCGTGACGGCCTACCTCGTGAACAAGGCGCGGTCGACGGCGGCGTTCAACGCGCTCATCTCCTCGAAGCTGAACCAGTGGACGCTGCTCATCGGGACGCTCGTGGTCGTGTACAGCATCTCGCTCGGGAGCTACGGCGTTCTGGAGTTCGACCCGAAGCAGGCGGCCGAGATCTGGCTCACGGCCGCGCAGAGCTTCTTCGCGCTGGCGATCCTGCTGAACTTCCGCATCTCCGTCCGCGAGGCGGTCGTGTTGCTCGTCCTCTTCCTCTCGCAGGTGTTCATCGAGTTCGCCCTCATCCGGACGTACTCGGAGGCGCTGGCCGAGCAGTACTCCATCTACCTGCTGCTTGCGTACACCGCCGTCTACGTCGTCGCCACGCTGGGCCTGCTGGCGACCCGCTGGGGGGACCTCCGCGAGATCGTCTCGATCACGCGTACCACGGTCCGCGAGGCCTGGGTCGGCTCGGGGCAGTCGGCGGACTGAACTCGGCGGCTTGGCCGCGTTGACCGACGTACGATCCGAACCGGCTTTCGGATCAAACGACCTGCTCGCCGTCGTCGTCGTACAGCCTGATGGCGTCCACCGGGCACGTCCGCGCGGCGAACTTCGCGTCCAGTTCCTCGCCTTCGGGCACCTCCAGCGAGAAGACGTCCTCCCCGATCTCCTCCCCGCCACGCAGATCCGCCTTCCCGTCGTCCACGTTCCTCTCGAACGCGTCCCACTCCGCGACGCACTGGAACATCCCGACGCAGGTGTCGCGGTCGAACTCGATCCTCATTGCCGCCCCTAGGCGGGAGGGATACAATAACGGTGCGCTCCGCCGCCGCGATCCGCCGTCGGCGCGCCCACGGTCGCGGTGAAGACCCGCCCCGCGACGACCCGCGTCGCGAACGGCGGGCGGGAGCGTGGGGGACGACACCGCATGCCATGTTTGAGGGGAATAGTCACGACATCTTTAATTCTCTCAGGTTATTACCGGGGCGTACACGTGCCGTCGCTCACCCTCGAACCCCGCACGTACGAGGACGTCGCACCGGAACGGCGCCCGAGCCTCCGCCAGGCGCTCGTGCCCGTGCTCGGCGTGGTGCTCTTCCTCGGCGTAGGGTCCGGCTACCTGCAACTCGACCCGCACGGCCCGCTGCTGTGGAGCGCCGTCCTGACCGGCCTCGTCGGCAGATACTGGCTCGGCTTCACCTGGGACGACCTCTACGAGGGGATGGCCGACAGCCTGCTCATGGGGCTGCAGGCGATCCTCATCCTGTTCGTCATCTACGCGCTCATCTCGACGTGGGTGAGCGCCGGAACCATCCCCGGGCTGATGTACTACGGGCTCTCCGTGCTTCGGCCGGCAGTGTTCCTCCCGGCGACGGCGCTGCTCGCGTTCGTCGTCGCGTTCTCCATCGGCTCCTCGTGGACCACCGCGGGGACGCTCGGAGTGGCGTTCGTCGGCATCGGCTCGGGGCTCGGGATCGCGGCGCCGATGACCGCCGGCGCCGTCCTCAGCGGCGCCTACGCGGGCGACAAGCAGTCGCCGCTCTCGGACACGACGAACCTCGCGGCCGCGGTGACGAACACCGACCTCTACGACCACATCCGCGCGATGCGGAACGGGACGCTGATCGCGTTCGGCCTCTCGGTCGCGCTGTACGCCGTCCTCGGCCTCGGCGCCGGCGACGCCGTCGCGGCGGGCCGGATCGCGGAGATCCAGGGCGCGCTCGCGGGCACCTACGACCTGTCCGCGCTCGTCTTCCTGCCGCTCGTCGTCACGTTCGGCCTCGCGCTGGCCGGCTACCCGGCGCTCCCGACGCTCGTGGCAGGCGCCATCGCCGGAACGGCGACGACGAGCCTGGTCCAGGGCGAGTCGTTCACGGCCGCGTGGGGGGTGTTCCTCGAAGGGACCAGCCCCGAGACGGGCGTCGCGCTGGTGAACGACCTGCTCGCCAGCGGCGGGGTCGCCGGGTCCGCCTGGACCGTCTCGGTCGTCGTCGCCGCGCTCGCGCTCGGCGGCCTGCTCGAACGGACCGGCGTGCTGGCGGTGCTGGCCCACCACCTCGCGGGCGCCGTGCGCGGGACGACCGGCCTCGTGGTCGGCACCGGGGCGTCGGCCATCGCGGTGAACGTCCTCTCCGCCCAGCAGTACATGAGCATCGTCGTGCCGGGCATGACGCTCCGGAACCTCTACGACGAGTACGGCCTCGAGGGCGAGGACCTCTCGCGGGCGATCGAGTCGGCCGGGACGCCCACCGGCGCACTCGTCCCGTGGCACGCCGGCGGCGTCTACATGGCCGGCGTGTTCGGCGTGAGCACGCTCTCGTACGCCCCGTTCTACTTCTTCGCGTTCCTCTCGCCGCTCGTGCTGTTCGCGACGGCGCTCGTCGGTCGGGGGTTCTCGGGGAGCGACGCCGCCCGCGAGGGCGCAAACGCGCCCGCCGCCACCGACGACTGACGGCGAGTCCCTCGTGTACCAGGCTGATCGGGGGTGACGCGGTGGATCGAGCCACGGAAGCGTGCGGGCGGCGGTTCGTGGGACGGTTCATCGGTCGGCGTTCGGGCCGACACGGCTGTCACGGACGGCGAACGTCGTACCGTCGGTGGGGTCGACGGGTGTCACGTGGCCGCGGGGCGTCCGCCGTCGCGTCCGGTCACACGTCGGGTTCAGTGACGTCCATGTGCGTCCGGGCCCACGCGTCGAGTTCGGCGAAGACCGCCTCCAGCGCCTCCCCCTCCTCCGTGAGCCTGTAGTAGACGGCGATCGGCGACGCTCGTTCCGACCGTTCCGCGACCAGTCCGTACTCCTTCAGGGTGTCGAGCGTCTGTGAGAGCGTTCGCGAACTCGCGCCGGTCGACTCCTTGAGTTCGTTGAACCGCTTCTCCCCCTCCTGGAGGTCGTACAGGACGTTCAGCCGCCACTGGGTCCCGATGACGTCCAGCGACTCCACGGTCGGACACGCCTCCGGGTTCAGTTCGGCGAGCCCGTCGTCACCACTGGAATCCATCGTTGGTGGGTTCTCCCGCTCGAACAAATAGATGGGCCCCCGCGGGGGATCGGTTCGCGCGCCGACCGCCCGGTATACCGCGGTACACCCGGTTCCCGCGACTTCCCCCGATAAAATATAATATACTTTATACTTTATGTGGGCGGCGTCCCTCCCTCCGACCGTGATGTACGCGAAGTACACGCGACACGAGCACGGTTCGAACGGACGATCACGAGCGGATCCGGTGGTGAGCGGCTGATGGCGTTCGAAGCGGCGGGAACCGCGGAGGCGTTGCTGGTCGGGCGCGTTCTGTTCGCCGCCGTCCTCGGGTACCTCGCGCTCGGAAACCTGCGGGACCGTTCGGGGACCGTCGCGTACGCCGGGAGCGAGGGGGCACCCGTGCCGAGGCTGACGGTGCCGTCGACGTCGCTCGCGTTGCTCGCCGGCGGGGCCGCGATCCTCGTCGGCGCGTACCCCGTCCTCGGATCGCTGGCGATCGTCGCCTTCATGGTCGGCGTCACGCCGGTGATGCACGACTTCTGGAACGAGGAGGGGATGGAACGCGATAACCAGCGGTTCCACTTCCTGAAGAACGCGGGGCTGGCGGCGGGCGCCGTCGTCTTCCTCGCGCTGTCGAGCACGCCGTGGCCGTACGCGCTCAACGTGGGGCTCTGGTGATCCCCGTGCGAGCGACCCTCACCGAGTTCACGGATCCGTTCTGCACCTGGTGCTGGGGCGCCGAGCCCGTCCTGCGGCGCGTCGAGGAGACGTACGGCGCTCAGGTCGGGGTCGAGTTCGTCATGGGCGGACTCGTCGCCGACTTCGAGTCGTTCTCCGACGCGGCCAACGGCGTCACCGATCCCGCCGACGTCGCACCCCACTGGGAGGCCGCGTCGGCCCGTCACGGGATGCCGGTAGACTCGGCCGTCTGGACGACCGATCCGCCCCGCTCGTCGTACCCGGCGTGCATCGCCTACGAGGCCGCCGAGTTCCAGGGAACGGAGGCCGCACGCCGCTACCTCCGTCGCCTCCGCGAGGCGCTCGCGACCGAGCGACGAGACGTCGGCGACCGCGAGGTGCTCGTCGAGCTGGCCGCCGAGGCGGGCCTCGACGTCGAACGGTTCCGGGCCGCGCTCCACGGCGACGGAGCCCGCGCAGCGTTCGAGGAGGACCGGAAGCACGCCCGCGAACGCGGCGTCACGTCGTTCCCGACGTTCCGGGTCACGGCGGGCGACGACGAACGGTGGCTCGCCGGCTCCCAGCCGTTCGACGCGCTCGCCGGCGCACTGGAGGCGGTCGAACCCGACCTCGACCGCCGGTCGCCACGGCCCCTCCCGGAGTTCGTCGAGCACCACGGCCCGGTAGCCACCCGGGAGGTGGCGGAGGTGTACGGACTCGACGACGACGAGGCGGGACGGCGGTTGAACGAACTCGCCGCCGCTGGAACGGTCAGCGAATCCGAGCGCGGGACCGGCTCGCTGTGGCTCGCGGGCGGGGACTGACGGGAATCGAGACGAAATCGAACCGACGCGACTGAACCGCAGCACTCACGCGACCATGGGACGACTCATCGACGGAACGTGGCGAACCGACGTTACGAACGAGGCGACGGCCGACATCGACTACGAGGGGACGGAGTTCCGCGGCGAACTGGGGGAGGACGGCCCACACCCCGCCGATCCGGGACGGTACCACCTCTACGTCTCGCGGGCCTGCCCGTGGGCACACGGGGCGGTACTCGTCCGAACCCTCCTCGGACTGGAGGACGCGATCACGATGGACGTCGTCGATCCCCACCGCAAGAACGACGGCTGGGAGTTCACCCCCGGGAAGGACGGCTGCACGCCGGACACCGTCGGCGGAAACGGGTACCTCCGGGAGGTGTACACGGCGGCGGACCCGACCTACACCGGGAGGGTTTCGGTTCCGGTCCTCTGGGACGCGGAGGCGGACACCGTCGTCAACGACGAGTCCGTCGAGATCATGCGAACCCTGGCCGACGCGTTCGCCCCACGTCGGGGGCCGGACCTCTACCCCGAGCGGCGTCGCGACGCGATCGACGAGGTGATCGACGCGATCCACGAACCGCTCAACGAGGGCGTCTACAGGGCCGGGTTCGCCTCCACGCAGGAGGAGTACGAGGCGGCCGCCGCGGAGGTCTTCGGCGCGCTCGACCGCTGGGAGTCGGTTCTGGCCGATCGTCGGTTCCTGCTGGGGGATCTGACGCTCGCGGACCTGCGCCTGTTTCCGACGCTGGTACGGTTCGACGCCGTCTACCACACGCACTTCAAGCTGAACGCCCGTCGGCTCGTCGATCACCCGAACCTCTGGGCGTACGTGCGGGACATCTACCAGCAGCCTGGCGTCGCTGAAACGGTCAACGTGGCTCACATCGAGGAACACTACTACCGGAGCCACGATGGGATCAACCCGGCGGGATTCGTTCCCGTCGGCCCGGACCTGGACTTCGAGGCGCCGCACGACCGAAACGAACTCCCGGGAGCGGTTCCCGACGGCCGGCGCCGATAGGAACCGCGCCTGCCGTCGACCTCCCTCTCGACGACGGTTCCGCCCCGACGTTCGATCCGGCAGACCCCGGCGAAGGGGCGGGCAACCGCTCCGCGAACGCCGCACCCTCCCCGGCCGGCCCGTCGGGTTCTCACGGTCACTCGGCAACCCGTCGTTCTCGTGGTCGCTCGGCGACCCGGTCGTCCCCCGCGTCCAACCGCTCGTGGACGCGGCGCGAGCGAACGCGCCACGACGGTCGGCTGCCACGGTGCGGCCCCGGATTCCCGTCAACGCTTTCCCCCGGGACCGAGACGGGGCGCGCATGAAGAACACCGACGGCACCGGGGCGGGAAAGCGCGCCGCGGGCGAGTCGGCCGCGGACCTCGTCTCCGACGGCGACCTCGTCGGCCTCGGCACGGGCAGCACGGCCGCCCACGCCATCCGCCGACTCGGCGCGCGGGTCGACGCGGGGCTCGACGTTCGGGGCGTCGCCACCTCCTACCAGTCGCGCGACCTCGCCCGCGAGGCGGGGGTTCCGCTCGAGTCGCTCGCGGACGTCCGGCGGGTCGACGTCGCCATCGACGGCGCCGACCAGGTCGCGGACGGCGACCTCGTGAAGGGCGGCGGCGCCGCCCACGCCCGCGAGAAGGTGGTCGATTCGGCGGCCGACCGCTTCGTCGTCGTCGCCGACGACTCGAAGCTGGCGGACGCGCTCTCGCACCCGGTCCCGGTCGAGGTGCTGCCCGACGCCCGTGCGACCGTCCGGGAGGCCCTACGGGACGCGGGCGGGGAGCCCGAACTCCGCGCGGCCGAACGCAAGGACGGCCCGGTCGTCACCGACAACGGGAACCTCGTGTTCGACTGCGCGTTCGGGACGATCGAGGACCCCGGCGGGCTGGCACGGGACCTCTCGACGGTCCCCGGCGTCGTCGAGCACGGGCTGTTCGTCGGGCTGGCCGACGAGGTGCACGTGGGGACCGCCGACGGCGGCGTCGCTACGCGGTCGGTTCGATAAAGAAGTGGAGGTGGGTCGCCTGGTTACAGGTCGCGCGGCTGGACCGTCTTTCGGTCGTTCTCCTCCGCGCGGCGGGCGGCGTCCTCGAGCAGCTCCGACACTTCGCCGTCGAGCGCGTCGTAAAAGTCGGACGCGACGTTCTTGTCGTTCAGGTACTCCTTGACGGCTGCCTTGACGATGAGGTCTGCCATGCAGGCGGTTTTTTTCCGTCCCTCCTTATAAGATTTCCCAAGTAGCGGCGAAGCCAACGGCTCTCGCGGCCGTTCGCGGGGGGTTCGCCCCGAATCAACCCCGGCTCGCCCCGGTCGAGCCGTCGCGGCCGGATCGGACCTCGCCCGCGTTCTCTCCCCCGCTAACCCCCGATCTCCCGGGTCGACGGGTTCGATCGGCCGCGTCGTTCGATCCGCTACCGGCCGTCCGCCGCCATACCGACGGGTTCGAGTCGCTCCGGCCCCCACCGTCGGCCATGAGGGACACGCTCGACGCGCTGGCCGCCGGGGAACTCACGCCCGCGGAGGCCGAGGCACGGCTCCGCGGGTACGCCACCGCCGACCTCTCGGCGGGGGAACCGGGGGCTTCCACGGGGTCCGACGCGAACGGCGAGGCGGACGAGGCGACCGCGAACGGGGGCGACCCGCGGAGCGCGCTGTTCGACGCGAGCAGGGAGCGCCGCCGCGGCATCCCCGAGGGCATCCTGGCGGAGGGGAAGACGCCGGCCGAGGTCGCGGCGCTGGCCGACACCGCGCTGGAGACGACCGGGCGCGCGCTCGTCACCCGCGCGGACGACCGGACGGCGGACCGGGTCCGGACGTACCTCGACGAGAAGCGGCCGGGAGCGGCCGTCGAGCAGGACGCGCGCGCGCGGACGCTCGTCGCCCGAACATCCGAGTTCGAGCGTCCGGCAGTCGACGCGACCGTGGGGGTCGTCACCGGCGGCACCGCCGACGCCGAGGCCGCCGGCGAGGCCGCGGTCGTGGCCCGGGAGGCCGGCCCCTCCGTCGAACTCGTGGAGGACGTCGGCGTCGCCAACCTCGACCGGCTCCTGGACGCCGTCCCGAAGCTCCGAGGTGCGGACTGTCTCGTCGTCGCCGCCGGCCGGGAGGGGGCGCTCCCGACGGTCCTCGCCGGGCTGGTGGACGTGCCCGTCATCGGGCTCCCCGTGTCGTCGGGCTACGGCGCCGGCGGTGACGGGCTCGCCGCCCTGCTCGGGCTGCTCCAGTCGTGTACGGTGCTCTCGACGGTGAACGTCGACGCCGGGTTCCTCGCCGGGTCGCAGGCCGCGCTCGTCGCGCGGCGCGTGGCCGACGCGCGGGCCCCCGCCGACCCCGCGAAACGATGATTTCCCGGCGTAGAGCCAGAATAAAGCCCGATTAGCGGCGGATTTGTGAAAGAGTATATGGGGCAGGCAGCCGTACGGACATCCACCGGCTACGGTGGATGCCGGACGACAATGCCACGCTGCGACCACTGCGGGTCGCACATCTCGGACCGTTTCGCCCGCGTGTTCAGTGACGCGAACGGGCGGCTCAACGCCTGCCCGTCGTGCTCGGCGAACGCGGGGATCGCCGAGGCGGCACGAGAGCGGACCCGCGCAGACGACTGAACCGTCATCCGACCATCCCCACGACGCGGCCAGACCTCCACGTCGCCCTCCGACCCGTCGGTCGGAACCCGGACGGGTCGGCGAGGGAGCCGACGAGAGCCCCGTACCCCGACGGTCGGGGAGCCGACGCCGGCGTGCCGCGGACCGACGGGTCGCGGTCGGCTGTTTTATCCCGGGGGCACGCCATCGGGCGAGCGTGAGCGAGCACTTCGTGTACGTCCTCGAGTGTGCCGACGGGAGCCTCTACACCGGCTACACTACCGACGTCGACCGCCGCGTCGCGGAACACGACGCGGGCGAGGGCGCGAAGTACACCCGCGGACGGACCCCCGTCGAGCTGGTCCACGTCGAGGCGTTCGGGTCGCGGTCGGCCGCGATGAGCCGGGAGCACGCCGTGAAACAGCTCTCGCGGGTCGAGAAGGAGCGGCTGGTCGACGGCGGGGCCGGCGACTCCGCGGGGACCGGCGACTCCGCGGCGCGGTCGCCGACTTCGGTGGAGTGACATGGCTTCGGGGTGCGGCCGTCGGGCCGTCGGGCCGTCGGAAGGGGTTTCGGAGGGCCGGTCCGTGGGGGCTGGCCTCCGATCGGAGGCCTACGGGACGTCCATGAACTCGTCCTTGTGGCCGGCGTAGTGGGCGACCCGGCGGCCGAGCTTCAGGGTCCGCTCGCACAGCGCGTCGTCGACGAACTCGTAGCGCGACTCGGCGCCGATCCCCTCGCCGGGCCCCTCGCGCCGCTCGAAGCGGTCGCGGGCGTTGCGGAGGCCGACCTGGAGCGGCACGGTCCAGCCGTGGACGCCGCGGACGGTCGCGCGCATGTGCGCCAGCGTCGACTCGTAGGAGCCGCCCCCGGCCGTGGCGAACAGGCCGACGACGGTGTCCTCGTACTCGTCGAAGCCGCACCAGTCGTGGAAGCTCCGGAACGTCGAGGAGTAGGAGCCGTGGTACACCGGCGAGCCGAGCAGGACGCCGTCGGCCGCGCGCATCCGTTCGAGGAGGGCCGCGACGTCGCCGGCCTCGGCGACGTCCGCGTCGGGGTCGTACAGCGGGACGTCGAGCGCGGCGTCCCCGAGGTCGATGTAATCCGTCTCGGCGCCGGCCTCGGCCGCGGCGTCGAGCGCGTAGTGGAGCGTCGCGCGCGTGTAGCTCCCCTCGCGGCGGGAGCCGCAGACCGCAACGACGCGGGGTACCTCTGCCATCGGTACAGTTCGGACGGGGGGAGCGAAAAACGCGGCGATGGTCCCTCGGCCCGCGACGTGGCGGCGGAAGCCGCCCGGGGTCGCCGACTCGGCCCGGCGCGTCCGGCCCCGGCATCGGCTTTTTCTCCCCCGGCGGCGACCTCCGCGTATGGACACCGACCCCATCTCCTTCGGCACGGACGGCTGGCGGGCGACGCTCGACGAGTTCACCGACGAGCGGGTCCGCGCGGTCGGTCAGGCTGTCGCGGACTACCTCGGCGAATCCGCGGACGGAGCCGCAGAACCCGACCCGGTCGTCGTCGGCTACGACGCCCGGCCGACGAGCGAGGGGTTCGCCGAGTCGCTCGCCGAGGTGCTGGCCGGCAACGGCTTCGACGTGCTCCTGCCGGAGCGTGACTGTCCGACGCCGCTCGTCGCCCACGCGGTCGTCGAGCGCGGCGCCGCGGGCGCGATGATGGTGACGGCCTCGCACAACCCGCCGGAGTACAACGGCGTGAAGTTCATCCCGGGCGACGGCGCGCCCGCGCTGCCCGAGGTCACCGAGCGCATCGTGGCGAACCTCCGCGCGGCCGAGCCGGCGGCGACCGACGAGTGGGGCGACGTCGAGCGGGCCGACCTCGTCGCGCCCCACGCCGAGCACGTCCGCGACCTCGTGGGCGCCGACCTCTCCGGGCTGACGGTCGCCTACGACGCCATGCACGGGAGCGGCCGCGGCGTCACCGACGCCCTCCTCGAGTCGGCCGGCGCGGAGGTGGTCCGCCTGCGCTGCGAGCGCGACGCCGAGTTCGGCGGGTCCTCGCCCGAGCCGAGCGCCGGGAACCTGTCGGAACTGGCGGAAGCCGTCGAGCGCCGCGACGCGGACCTGGGCATCGCAAACGATGGCGACGCGGACCGCCTCGCGGTCGTCACCCCCGGGCGCGGCTTCCTCGACGAGAACCTCTTCTTCGCGGCGACGTACGACGGCCTCCTCGAGGAGCAGTCCGGCCCGGCGGTCCGGACGGTCTCCACGACGTTCCTCATCGACCGGATCGCGGAGGACCACAGCGAGACCGTGTACGAGACGCCGGTCGGGTTCAAGTGGGTCGCCGAGGCGATCGGCGAGCACGACGCGCTGATCGGCGGCGAGGAGTCGGGCGGGTTCACGATACGGGGGCACGTCCGCGAGAAGGACGGCGTGCTGATGGCGCTGCTCGCGGCTGCGACCGAGGCCGACGAGCCGTACGACGAGCGCGTGAGCCGGCTGGAGGCCGAACACGGCCGCATCGTCGCCGACAAGGTCAGCCTCGACTGTCCGGACGCGGAGAAGGCGCGGGTCGTCGACGACCTGGAGAACCACATCCCCGACGAGGTCGCGGGTCAGGCCGTCGCCGACGTGGTGACGGTGGACGGCTTCAAACTGCTCCTGGAGGACGGCTCGTGGATGCTCGTCCGCCCGAGCGGGACGGAGCCGAAGATGCGCATCTACGCCGAGTCGGGGTCAGAGGAACGCTCGCGTGCGATCCTCGCCGACGGACGGAAGCTAGTCGAGCCCCTGGTGTAGGCGGCCGCGGAGGTGGTCGACCCCCTCGGTCCCCCCGTTCCCGTCGTTCTCCGCCTCCTCGACCTCGAACCCCAGCGACTCGTAGAACGGTCGGACGTCCGGCCGGAAATCGGCCGCCAGCGGCCCGTCGACCCGTTCTGCCGCCGCCGCGACCAGTTCGCTCCCGATGCCGTTCCCGCGACGTCGCGGCCGGACCGCGACCGCCTCGACGCGGCTCCCGTCGAGCACGAGCGCCCCGGTCACGGCCCCGTCGTCGGTCGAGACGAGCACCTCCCCCGCGCGGATTCGTTCGTCCAGTTCCTCGGGCACCTCCAGCAGCGCGCCGTCGAGGACGCGCCGGACGTCCAGCGCGTCGTTTCCGGCGGCCTCCCGGACCTCGATGCGTCTCCCGGCGCCCCCGGTCATCCGCCCTTGACGAGTCGGAGCACCTTCACCCGGGTCGCGTCGACGGCGCGGTCGTCGGGGACCGGCGAGCCGTCGACCAGCGCCGTCACCTCGTGCGGGGAGTAGCCGACCGCCCGGCAGAGGTCGGCGTACGTCGCGTCCTCGGCCAGGGACACCTCCTCGGCCCCCTCGCCGACGACCTCGACGGTCACGTCCATGCCCGTCGTCGGCGGGCCGCGGGTTTCAGCGTTTGCTCTCCGGTTCGGAGTTGATTCGGGCGTCGGGGAGCACTCCCCGAGAGCCCCCGCGCGCTCGGCTTCGAGGTCGGGCCGGTCGCCGTGGCACGGTCGTCGAAAGCCACCGCGCGTCCATCGTCGGTCGATTCGTGTGGCGTGACCTCGTTCCCGAAAGCCCCGCGGCCCCTTTCAGTCCCACCCGACCGCACCTCGTCCTCCCCAGCCTCCTGCGCGCCTCGCGTTCGCTCCCTCCGGTCGCTCACGCTCCGGTGCTCGTCCCTCGCGCGCGTCCGGCGGGCACGGAGGCCCGCCGGCACGCGCCACGTGGTACGACCGGCGAGCGAGGTGAGCAGGACTCCGGGCTCACAGTGGGCGGATCCGCGGCGCCGCGGCCCCGGCGCCCCAGAGCGCGAGCGCGAGGACGGCGAGCGGGCCGACCGCGGAGAGGGTCGCGACGAGCGCCGCGAGGACGGCGACGGCGACGGTCCAGACGGCCGCGGAGGTCGGGAGCCTGGCGGCCGTGGCGGCGCCCGCGGCGCGGGTCGCGACGGCGAGCGAGAGGAGGAACCCCGCGGCCGCGACCGGGACCAGCAGGCCGAGCAGGGGGAGGCCGACGACCGTGGCGGCGACGAGCAGGGTGCCGAGGAGCGCCCCGACCGCGAGGCCCGCGCCGCGGGCCAGCGTCCGACCGGGGGCGTCGCGGGCCCGCGTCGCCAGCGCGTCCGTCCGCGGGTCCGCGCGGGCGAGCGCGACCCCCAGCGGCCCGGCCAGCAACGGGAGCAGGACGGGCAGCCGGCCCCCGAGTCGGAGCGCGGTTCCGGCGGGGCCGAGCAGCGCGTCGGTCGGCCGGCGCTCGCCCGTCACGGCCCCGCCTCGGTCGTCGAGTCGGGCGTCGTACTCCAGGTCCCCCTCGACGGTCGCGCCCGCGGCCAGCACGACCGTCGCGCCGAGCACCGTCGCGTCGCCGACCTCGCCGGCCAGTCGGACCGTCTCACCGCCGGCGTTCACCTCGCGGGTCGTCCCGGTCTCGGCGACCGTGACGGTTCCGCCGTAGGCGATGGCGGGGCCGCGGAGGTCGCCCGCGAGCACCACCCTGCCGCCGAACGCCTGCACCTCGCCGGTCACGACGGCGTCCTCGGTCAGGACGACGGTGCCGCCGTAGGCGTGGAGGTCGCCCTCGACGGTTCCGGCGACGACGACCCGGCCGTCCGCGGCGGTCACGGGCCCCTCGGCCGTCTCCCCGGGCGAAACCGCGACGGTCGTGAACGGACCCGAGGGGACCGCGTCCGCGCTCGATGGCCCGCCGCTCGCGACGGGGCCGACGAGCGCCCCGCCCGCGAGGAGCGCACAGAGCGCGACGGCGAGCGCGACGCGAGTGGCTCGAGCGGCGCGTGTGGCCCATTCGGCCCGTTCGACGCGTGCGGTGCGTGCGGCGCGGGACGACACGGGAGCGGGTTCCGTTCCGCCGGATATAGGTCTCGTGGTCGGCCGAACCGGCGCGAACGGGGGACGAGCGTGGCGGGGCGGCCCGACGGGCGTCGCCGTCTCGGGGCGTTTATGCCGGCGGGCCACCCACTCCGGGACATGAGCGAGGCCGACGCCGAGGACGGGGGGGCCGCGCCGGGCCGGGAGGTCTGGATCGAGAAGTACCGGCCGGAGACCCTCGACGACGTGAGCGGGCACGAGGACATCGTCTCGCGCCTGCGGAGCTACATCGAGCGGAACGACCTGCCGCACCTGCTGTTCGCGGGGCCGGCGGGCGTCGGGAAGACGACCTGCGCGGTCGCCATCGCCCGCGAGATCTACGGCGACGACTGGCGGACGAACTTCCTCGAACTGAACGCCTCCGACCAGCGCGGCATCGACGTCGTCCGGGACCGCATCAAGAACTTCGCGCGCTCGTCGTTCGGCGGCTACGACTACCGGGTCATCTTCCTCGACGAGGCCGACTCGCTGACCGACGACGCCCAGTCGGCCCTGCGCCGGACGATGGAGCAGTTCTCGGACAACACGCGCTTCATCCTCTCGTGTAACTACTCCTCGAAGATCATCGACCCCATCCAGTCGCGCTGTGCCGTCTTCCGCTTCTCGCCGCTCTCGGACGAGGCCGTCGAGGAGCAGGTCCGGAAGATCGCCGGGATCGAGGGCATCGAACTCACCGACGACGGGCTCGACGCGCTCGTCTACGCCGCGAACGGCGACATGCGCCGGGCGATCAACTCGCTCCAGGCGGCCGCGACGACCGGCGAGGTCGTCGACGAGGAGGCCGTCTACCAGATCACCGCGACGGCCCGTCCCGAGGAGATCGAGGCGATGGTTGAGGACGCGCTCGAGGGCGACTTCTCGAAGTCGCGCGCGACCCTGGACACGCTGCTGACGGAGACGGGGATGGCCGGCGGCGACGTCATCGACCAGCTCCACCGCTCGGTGTGGGACTTCGGGCTGACCGACCGGGAGGCCGTCCGCCTGATGGAGCGCATCGGCGAGGCCGACTACCGCATCACCGAGGGCGCGAACGAGCAGGTGCAACTGGAGGCGCTGCTCGCGTCGCTGGCGCTCGATTCCGAGGAGTAGGCGTCGTTCGTGGGGTGGGGCGTTATCGTCGGTTTTCGGGGAGGAGCGACTGCTTCGGCGAGCGAACGCGGTCGTTTGGTCCGGATTTCGCTCGATTCGGGTGGTGTGGGAAGCACACCACTACTGTTTGCCCACCGGCGTCCACCAGTTACCTCGGAGCTCGCTCCGAGGTACGGGAGGGTGAGGCCGCGGGCGGGCGGGACTGAAAGGGGCCGCGGGCGCCGCTCCACGACGACCAACCAATCCGGAACGACCAACCGATCGAGAAGCCGAGCACCACGGAGCGTTCCGGAACTGTACCCCGACGACACGAGAGCAAGGCTTTACTCGCATACGACCGACGGAACGGGCATGGACTATCGCGAGGTCGAGGTCGAGGGCGAGTACCTCGCGCGCCTCGAGACGGGGAGCGACTGGCGCGCCGAGATCGAGGCCCTGGCCGACCGCGTCGGCGTCGACGCGGGCTGGTTCACCGCCATGGGCGCCGTGCGGGACGCCGAGGTCTGGTACTACGACCAGGAGGGGACGGAGTACCGCTCGGTGACGTTCGACGAACCGCTCGAGGTCGCCGCCTGCGTCGGCAACGTCTCCCTGCTCGACGGCGAACGGTTCGCCCACACCCACGCCGTGTTCTCCCGCCGGAGCGGCCAGGCGGTGGCGGGTCACCTCGACTCGGGGACCGTCTTCGCGGGGGAGGTGTACCTCCGCGCGTTCGAGACCCCCCTGGAGCGGGAACGCGACGAGGTCACCGACCTCGACCTCTGGCTCTGAGCGGGGGGAGGGTCCGACCGTCCCCGTTTCGGCCGGACGATCGACGGGCGGACGAACGGATTTATCTCCCTCCCCGACACACCGCATTGACGTGCATCGACGACCCCCGCGAGCCGTCAGCCAGGCCGGTCGCCCCGCGGCCGCGACGGGGCGGGGGTCGTCACCGACGCCGACGGGAGGGACGAGATGAGACCGGACGACGAGCGCTACTTCGCCGGCATCGAGGAGCGACTCGACGAGGCGTTCGAGCGCGCCGAGGCCGCGAAGGCGCAGGGGAAGGACCCCGAGACCGAGATAGAGATTCCGGTCGCCCGCGACATGGCCGACCGCGTCGAGAACATCCTCGGCATTCCCGGCGTCGCCGAGCGCGTCCGGGAGCTGGAGGGCGAGATGTCCCGCGAGGAGGCCGCCCTCGAACTGGTGACCGACTTCGTCGACGGCGAGGTCGGCGACTTCGACTCCCGCGAGGGGAAGATCGAGGGGGCGGTCCGGACCGCGGTCGCGCTGCTCACCGAGGGCGTCGTCGCTGCCCCCATCGAGGGCATCGACCGCGTCGAACTGCTGACGAACGACGACGGGACGGAGTTCGTGAACGTCTACTACGCCGGCCCGATCCGCTCGGCGGGCGGGACCGCGCAGGCGCTCTCGGTGCTCGTCGCCGACTACGCCCGGTCGCTGCTCGACGTCGAGGAGTACGCCGCGCGGAGCGACGAGGTGGAGCGGTACGCCGAGGAGGTCGCGCTGTACGACAAGGAGACCGGCCTCCAGTACACGCCGAAGGACGAGGAGACGAGGTTCATCGCGAAACACATGCCGATCATGCTGGACGGCGAGGCGACCGGGGACGAGGAGGTCTCCGGCTTTCGCGACCTCGAGCGAGTGGACACGAACTCCGCCCGCGGGGGGATGTGTCTCGTCATGGCGGAGGGCATCGCGCTGAAGGCGCCGAAGATCCAGCGCTACACCCGCCAGCTCGACGAGGTGGACTGGCCGTGGCTCCAGGACCTCATCGACGGCACGTACTACGAGAGCGACGGCGCCGAGGCGGACGGGGCCGACGGCGACGACGCCGGCGACGGAGACGGGGACGGGGACGAAGAGGCCGCCGCCCACGCCGAGAGCGACGGGAGCGGAGACGACGGCCCCGTGGACGACTCCCCGGACGGCCCGAACCGCGTCGAGCCGGCCTCGAAGTTCCTTCGGGACCTCATCGCCGGCCGGCCGGTGTTCGGCCACCCCTCGGAGGCGGGGGGGTTTCGTCTACGCTACGGCCGTGCACGCAACCACGGGTTCGCGACCGCGGGCGTCCACCCGGCGACGATGCATCTCGTCGACGACTTCCTCGCGACCGGGACCCAGATCAAGACCGAGCGGCCGGGGAAGGCCGGCGGGGTCGTCCCCGTCGACTCCATCGAGGGGCCGACCGTTAGGCTGGCCAACGGCGACGTGCGACGGGTCGACGACCCGGCGGAGGCGCTGGAAGTGCGGAACGGCGTCGAGGAGATCCTCGACCTGGGCGAGTACCTCGTGAACTTCGGCGAGTTCGTCGAGAACAACCACCCGCTCGCGCCCGCCTCCTACGTGCGGGAGTGGTGGGAGCAGGACGTCGCCGCCGCCGGCGCCGACCTCCAGGCGCTCCGGGACGACCCGCGGCTGGACCTGACGGACCCGGACGCCGAGCGGGCGCTCGCGTGGGCCGAGGAGTACGACGCCCCGCTCCACCCGGCGTACACGTACCTCTGGCACGACGTCTCGGTCGAGGAGTTCGACGCGCTCGCGGACGCGGCGGCGGCCGGTGACGTCACCGGCGACGTGCTGGCGATCGAGAACGTCGACGGCGTCCGGCGGACGCTCGAGACGTTGCTCGTCGAGCACACCCAGACGCCGGACGCCCTCCGAGTCCCCGACTTCCGCCCGCTGCTCCGACAGCTCGGCGTGACCGACGGACTGAACCGGGAGTGGGAGCTCTCGGACCTGACCGAGGAGGCCCGCGAGTGGGCCGGCGGCGACGACGCCGTGAAGGCGGTGAACGAGGTGGCGCCCTTCGAGGTGCGCGAGCGGGCGCCGACCCGCATCGGGAACCGGATGGGCCGCCCGGAGAAGTCCGAGAGTCGCGAACTGTCGCCCGCGGTCCACGCGCTGTTCCCCATCCGCGACTTCGGCGGCAGCCAGCGCTCGGTGGGCGAGGCCGCCCGCGAGCGGACCGACCACGGGCGGGGAACCTTCGACGTGCTCGTCGGCGAGCGCGCCTGCCCCGACTGCGACGAGCACACCTACGAGAACCGGTGTCCCGAGTGCGGGACCCACACCGAGCCGCACTTCGAGTGCGAGGACTGCGGGACGACCTGTGAGCCCGACGAGTCCGGCCGCGTCGAGTGCCCGCGCTGCGAACGGGAGGTCGAGAGCCCCGGCTGGCGACGGCTCGACCTCAACTCGACGTACCGGGACGCCCTGGAGGCCGTCGGCGAACGCGAGGGGAGCTTCGAGATCCTGAAGGGGGTGAAGGGGCTCACCTCCGCGAACAAGACGCCAGAGCCCCTGGAGAAGGGCGTGCTGCGTGCGAAACACGGCGTCTCCGCGTTCAAGGACGGCACCGTGCGCTACGACATGACCGACCTCCCGGTCACGTCGGTCCGGCCCGAGGAACTGGACGTGACCGCCGAACACTTCCGCGAACTCGGCTACGAGACCGACATCGACGGCGAGCCGCTGGTCCACGACGAGCAGCTGGTCGAGCTGAAGGTGCAGGACATCGTGCTTTCGGACGGCGCCGCCGAGCACATGATGAAGACGGCCGACTTCGTCGACGAGCTGCTGTCCGACTTCTACGGGCTGGAGCCGTTCTACGAGGTGAACGAGCGCGACGACCTCGTGGGGGAACTCGTGTTCGGGATGGCGCCCCACACGAGCGCGGCGGTCGTGGGGAGAGTCGTCGGATTCACGTCGGCCGCGGTCGGGTACGCTCATCCGTACTTTCACGCCTCGAAACGGAGGAACTGCGACGGCGACGAGGACTGCGTCATGCTCCTCATGGACGGACTCCTCAACTTCTCGAAACAGTTCCTCCCCGACAAGCGGGGAGGGAGAATGGACGCGCCGCTGGTGATGTCCTCGCGCATCGACCCCAGCGAGATCGACGACGAGGCGCACAACATGGACGTCGTCAGGCAGTACCCGCGGGAGTTCTACGAGGCGACCCTGGAGATGGCCGACCCCGGGGCGGTCGAGGACCTGATCCGGCTCGGCGAGGACACGCTCGGCACCGACGACGAGTACCGGGGGTTCGAGCACACCCACGACACCTCCGACATCGCGCTCGGCCCGGACCTCTCGGCGTACAAGACGCTCGGGTCGATGATGGAGAAGATGGACGCCCAGCTCGAACTCGCCAGAAAGCTCCGCGCGGTCGACGAGACGGACGTCGCCGAGCGGGTCATCGAGTACCACTTCCTGCCGGACCTCATCGGGAACCTCCGGGCGTTCTCCCGACAGGAGACGCGGTGTCTGGACTGCGGGGAGAAGTACCGCCGGATGCCGCTCACGGGCGACTGTCGGGAGTGTGGCGGCCGGATGACGCTGACGGTCCACCAGGGGTCGGTGAACAAGTACATGGACACCGCCATCCGGGTGGCCGACGAGTTCGACTGCCGGGAGTACACCAAACAGCGCCTGGAGATCCTGGAGCGGTCGCTGGAGTCGGTGTTCGAGAACGACAAGAATCGGCCCTCGACCATCGCCGATTTCATGTGAGACCAGCAGAGGATGGACTCACACCTGCAAGAGAACCCGCACGGAAAATCCTCCACGTGATTCTGAGTCACTCCGCGTTCTCCGACGTGTCGAAGCCGTGGAACGGCCGTCCTCGTTCCGTACTGAGGATATCGAGTCCGGCCGAGGATCCCATGCCGACGGAGATCGCGACCTGGATCCCGTCCTTTCGCGCGATCCACCCGCCGGCATGGACGTTTTCGACCGTGGTTTCCCCGTCCTCGTCGAGGCTAACCGTTCCGTTCTCGTCGAACTCGCAGCCGAGCGAATCGGCGATGTCGCGCGACCGTCCCGTGGGTGTAGTAAGATGAACGATACGAATCTCGACGACGGTACGGACTTCGCCGATACGGAGCGAGCAACTATCGTTCGTCGACGGCTTCGATGAGGGACAGCGCACGTTCGACCCGGTCGGTCGGTTCCGATGCCCGAGTCAGGTTACGGTCCCGATCGTATTCGACGGCACCCGCATCATCCAGTTTCGGGAGATGAACGTGGTGGAGCGACAGTTGGATCGTTCGCACCTCCGCGTTCGGAACCTCCGTTAGTGAGCCTTCGTTCTCACGGGCGGCGATGTCCTCGGCCAGCTCGGTCAGCGGTATTGACTGTGTGCTTCCCTCCAGACACGCAAGGACGTCCCGACGGCGTTGATCGGCGAGGAGGTCGAGAACGACATCGGCCGATCGTTCGTCCGAGCCACCGCGTCCTGCCACACCCGCGTTTGGGGAATACCCAGCCATATCCGCTAGTAGGGGCCATGGATGGAAGGAGCCCGTGGAAATCAGTGCTTCGTACGCTGGGGATTAAACAGCGTAGGGGTGAGAACGTGGAGAATCCACAGTCCACAGGTACGCCCGATCAGGTGTCGACCGGTTCCTCCCTCGACGACTCGTCCGTTTCCGCCCCCGGTGGCTGCTCGTCGATGAAAACGCTCCCGCTCCCGTCGACGGTGACTGCGTACCCGTAGAACGCGAACCGGACGCGGAGGTGTGCCCGTGGGTGTCGATCGCCAGGACCGTTCGTGAGCGCTTCGAGCGCGTCCGTATCGATCGCCTCGTACAGCGGAACGTCGAGGTCGACCGGGTCAACACCTTCACGCGTAGCGATTCGCTCGACGATCTCGGTGGAAACCCGTACTGATTCCATTACCCCCTCTTACAGATACGGGGGTATTCCCCTGTTGGTTCCTGTGCTTCAATCGATAGTGACTGTTTATTCAGCAGTATTTGGAATGATATCCGTGACGAGTGGTCAATCCTGGACCACGTCAGCTCCGAAGTGGTTGAACGGTTGGGTGTGCAGATCCTTGATGATCTGTGTGGACACGATTTCGAGATCGGTGAGGTTCTCGATTCCCGCGCGGGCCTCGTCAGCGGCGTCGGAATCGACGGCCACCAACTCGATGTGGATGTTGTGGCCGCCGGTCGTCATCTCGCGGACGTTGATCACGCCGGGAAGTTCCAACGCCCTCTCGGCCAACTCGGTTCGTTTCGCTGTCGGCGCTCGACAGACGATGAAAAGGTGGAGCTCGAACCCTGCCTCCCTGTAATCGAGTTCGGGATGGTAGCCGCGAATCACGCCCTCCTCGAGGTACTCGATACGGTTTCGCACCGTGCTTGCCGAGGTTCCGACCATGTGGGCAATGTCCGCGGCCGTCGCGTTCCGTGCGTTCGCCTGGAGAGCATGGAGAATACCTCGGTCGACGTCGTCGAGGTCGTGAACCATCCTGTAGAGGACGGGGAATACAGGCAAAAAGGTACTGGCGCGGTACGGTGTTCGACGAGAACGAGCGGAGCGGCATCGCGGACTTCGTGTAGGTCGGCGACCCGACTCGGCTCCGCCACCCTGGATTCGCCGGCGGAGTTAATCGCTCAGACGTGTTACAGGGACACATGAGCGACGAGTCACTCAACGTCGGCGTCGGCCAGCCGGTCTACACGGAATCGGGGCGAAAGCTCGGCACCGTCCGCGGCTTCGACGAGGGGGGATTCTACGTGACGACGCGGGAGGGCATCGTCTCGCTGTCGATCGAACACGAGCGCGCCGGCCACGAGGTCGGCGAGGGCGAACTGATGTGGCGCTGTAGCGACTGCGGCGAGATGGGCGACCTCGACGACGAGTTCCCCGAGGCGTGTCCCAACTGCGGCGCGCCCCGCGAACACGTCTACTACTGGACCGAGGATTGAGGACCCGCTACCGAACCGAGGATCGAGAACGCCGACGAAGAAAATCGATAGACTGCGACTGGAATCGGAGACGCGGGAGGACCGAACCGCTCTTTTCGCTCCTCCCCCACCCCCGCACATGGACGTCCTCGTCTTCGGCGCCGGCGCGCTCGGGAGCCTCGTCGGGGGCCTGCTCGCCCGCGAGCACGCGGTGACGCTCGTCGGGCGCGACCCGCACGTCGGGCGAATCCGCGAGGACGGGCTCCGCATCTCGGGGGAGTTCGACGCGCACGTCGGCCCCGAAGCGGCGAGCGAGGTCGACGGGCTCTCGGCCGACCTCGCGCTCGTGACGGTGAAGGCGTACGACACCGCCGCGGCGGCGGCGGCGCTCTCGGGCGAGGGGGTGGACATCGACCTCGTCTGCTCGCTCCAGAACGGGCTCACGGAGGGGGAGCTCCGGGCGGCCCTCGGCGACCGCGTGCTCGCGGGGACCGCCACCTACGGCGCCGAACTCGTCGATCCGGGCCGCGTCCGCTGTACCGGCGTCGGCCGGGTCCACGTCGGCGAACTCGACGGCGGGGAGAGCGACCGTGCCGAGCGCGTGGCGGCCGCGTTCCGCGAGGCGGGCCTCGACTGCGAGGCCGACCCCGGGATGCCCCGGCGGCGGTGGGAGAAGCTGGCGGTCAACGCCGGCATCAACGCCGTGTCCGCGCTCGCCCGGGTTCGAAACGGCGCGCTCGCGGAGCCGCCGGCCGCCGACGTCGCGGAGCGGGCGACCCGCGAGGCGGCCCGCGTCGCACGTGCGGAGGGCGTCGACCTGACCGGCGGGGACGCCCGCGCGGCGCTCCGGACGGTCGTCGGGGAGACGGCGGGCAACCGCTCGTCGATGTTCCAGGACGTGCGGGCCGAGCGCCGGACCGAGGTGGACGCGATCAACGGCGCCGTCGTCGAACGGGGCCGAAAGCACGGGCTGGAGACGCCGACGAACCGGACGCTCGCCGAACTGCTGGGAGCGTGGGAGACCGCTCGCGGCCTGCGGCCGGCCGACGGCGACCGGAACCGGTAGCGATCCCACCGATCGCCTCCGATACTGCTCGCAGTACGGTGGTTTTCGAAAGAACAGTCGACGGTCGACTAACGCGAGACCGTAGTTGATATCGGAGAGAAGCAGTCGTTCGACTTACTCCACGTAGCCGAGGTCGCGGAGCCGCTCCTTCGCCTCGTCGTCCATCCCGTCGAGCGAGTCGTCGCCGACCTCGTCGTCGACCGCGTCGGTCCACGCGCCGCCGCCGGCGGATTCGAACGCGCCGAGCGTCGACTCGGCCGCCTCGATCCGGTCGTCGCCGGCGCCCGCGAGGTCGTCAGTCTCCCCGGGGTCCTCGTCGACTCGATACGCCTCGTCGGGGATGCGGTCGATCCGGACGTACTTCGCGTCCGTGCCCCGGGCCGCGCGCATCCGGCTGTAGAACCGGGAGTCCTCGGGGAGGTCGATGCCGGCCGCGGCGGCCTTCTCCTCGAGCTGGTTCAGCTCGACGACGGGTCGGGAGTACTCGACGAACCCGAACTCGCCGTCCGGGTCCGCGGCCTGTCCGGGGTCCGGGTCGTTCGCGTCGGCGAACGCCCGGTACGAGGCGGAGAGCAGCGAGCGGGTCCGATCGAGGCCGATCGCCTCCTCGCCCGGGGCGGCCGGTTCGCCGCCCTCCACGTCGAGCGCGTCGAGCACGGTGTGATAGAGATCCAGCAGTTCGACGGTGTCCTCGCGGCGTCCGCCGTCGAGGTCGGGATGTTTCACGAGCAGCGGGACGTTCACGAGCGGGTCGTACAGGCAGAACTCGTGGCCGTAGAGGTCGTGTTCGCCGTGGAGTTCGCCGTGGTCCGCACAGACGATCACCGTCGTCTCGTCCCACCGGTCGGTCTCCTTCAGCCAGTCGAACAGCCGGGTGAGCTGGTCGTCGATGTGGGCGATCTCGGCGTCGTAGAGGTTCCGGATGTCGGCCCACTCCCCGTCGTCGATGTCGCGTGCGCCCGCGTTGAACTCCTTCGAGTTCTGGCACACCTCGGTGGAGTCGACGCCCGGCGCGTACTCGTCGGCGTACTCCCGGGGCGGGTGGTACGGGAGGTGGGCGTCCATCAGGTTGATGAACGCGAACCAGTCGTCCCCCCGGGCGTCCGCGTCGTCGACGAACGACCGCGTCCGGTCGATCACCGCGGGCGTCTTGGAGTCGGCGCCCTCCCCCGACGCGAGGCGTTCGTGGGCGAGGTTGCCGAGCGAGACGAGTTTGTCCGCGACCGCCCGGAGCGTCTCGCTGTCGTTCATCGTCTTCCAGGCCCGCGCGAGCGGCCCCGAGAGGAAGTCGCCGGGCATCACCTCGAAGAAGTTGTCCTGATCGTCGAAGCCGTCCGTGAGGTGGGTGTACGGCGTGATCCACGCGTTCGATGAGTAGCAGGCGGTCTCGTAGCCGGCCGCCGACAGCGTCTCCGCGAGCGTCGTCGCCCCCTCCAGATACGGGTTCTCCTGGTCGGCGCCGTGCCGGTGGGGGTACATCCCCGTGAACAGCGAGGCGTGGACGGGGAGGGTCCACGGCGCCGGCGCGACGGCGTTCTCGAAGACGGTGGCCTCCTCCACGAACGCGTCGAGCCCCGGCGTCGTGTTCCGATCGTATCCGTACGGGCCGAGTCGGTCCTTCCGGACCGTGTCGAGCACGACGAGGAGGACGTTCCCGGGCTCCTTGCTCATACCCCTGAATCCCACCCGCGCCGAATACGTTTTCTGGTCTCTCGGCGGTTCGCTGGCCCGCTCCCTCGACTGAGTGGGCGCTCGGATCGGGTGGCACGACCGTCCGCCGTTACGGGGGAACTCGCTCGGAGAGCACGACCGGAGGGGGGTTCAGGCCCGTGGACCCGTTCGAGGCGGGATGGCGTCCCGGTCGAGGCGTGGGCGCCCGGAGCAGCATTCTATATCGCGAGATTCTGTTTATTCCGCCGTGATCGTGGGAGCGTCGGGACTAACCGGATCGTTGCCGAGAGCGGCGCTCGACCGCGATATCCGGCGTTCGGCTCGAAACGCGGGCGGCGCCGCCGCTGGACGGGCGGAAAACGGAGGAGAACGGGGCCGGAACTAGAACGGGGCCTGCGGCCCTTCGTCGGACTCGCCGTCGTCGTCGCCGGACTCGCCCGGGAACGACGGGGACATCCCGCCGTCCGAGTGGCCCATCCCGCCGAGGTCGCCGTCGGCGCCGCCGCCCATGCCGGTGTCGGCGTGGACCTGGGTGATCTCGGGAATCTCCTTGGTCATGCGCGACTTGATGGCCTGGATGGTCATCGGGGAGATGCCACAGCCCGAACACGCGCCGCCGAGCGCGATGTGGATCTCGCCGGTCTCCCGGTCGAGGTGCTGGATGGCCGCGCTGCCGCCGTGCATCTGGATCTGCGGGAAGTTGCGCCGCAGGAAGTTCGTGACCCGCTCGCGCAGGTCGTCGTCGGCCTCCTGAGAGTCGGTGCTCATTACAGGTTGGTTGGGAGCACGTCGGTTTATGCCTTGCGCCCGCCGGGGCGATTCCGGGTGTGTCGACCCGCTACACGCCGTCAGCCGGCGGTTCGACGTCGAACACGCGGTACAGTTCGGCCTCGATCTCGTCGACGTACCGGTCCAGGGTCACCGCGAGCTTCTCGTCGTCGACGACGACCGCCGTGAGCCGGTCGGCCGGGTCCTCCGGGAGTTCGACCCGGAAGGCCCCCGACTCGGCGTCGTAGAACGGTTCGCTCTCGTTCAGAACCTGCTGGTCGATGCCGTGGATCAGCTGCGAGTCGTACCGGTCGTTCATCGTCTCGAAGGCGTTCTTGTACGCGCGCTGGAGTTCGGCGAAGTAGTGAACGTACTTGTCCTCGAACTTTTCGGGGTCGAACTCGGCCATTATCGGGCGGTTTCGGCGGCGGCGACGTAAGCCCGGCGGTCCGGGACATAAATCACATTACGCGATACGAAATTTCTCCGGCGCAGGGAACGGCGTCGGCCGGGGTTCGGGGTCGAAACGGGGACGGAAGCCCGAATGCTGTCGATTTCGGGAGAATCGAGGGTGGGAGGTCGGACCCGTCGGTGGCGAGCGTCGCGGGGTCGTCACGAACGAGGTTCGCAACGAGCGGGACAGCAGTCCCTATCGGGCGGGGTGGCGTCGGGTCACGGAACTCCGTCGTCGGGTCAGAAGGTGGTCCAGGCGGTCGCGACCTGCGAGCGGTCCCGGACGCGGAGTTCGCGAGCACCCTCGTTCTCGCGGGTGTTGACGACGGTGTCGAACGGTTCGTACATCGTGTGGAGCGTCTGCTCGTCGTGCATCGTCGAGCCGATGACGGCGACGGTGAACCAGCCCTCGCTCTCGGCCTGCTTCGTGAGCACCCGAGCGAACTGGTAGACGTCCTGGGGGTCGAGATACATCAGGAGCTCCGAGAGCGAGTGGATCCCCACGCCGACCGGGGGGTCGAACTCCCGGTACACCTCGAAGAGGTCGGTGAACTTCATCCCGATCCCGGTGACGTTCTTCGGCGAGGAGACGTACCGGACCCGGTCGGTGACGGGCGTCTCGACGCCCCGCTGTTTCGAGACGCAGTCGACGACGCCCACCTCGTCCGGGTCGAGTCCGCCGATCTCGGCGAAGTCCGCGCGAACGTCGGCGGCCACGTCGCCCGTCGAGATGACGATCCCCCGCTCGACCGCGTCCCCCAGCAGCCGGTACATGAGATCGTACTTGCCGGTCATCGGGGGGCCGGCGATGAGGAGACTCCGCCCCTCGGGAGGCGCGTCGATCGAGAGCGGGGAGTCCTCCAGCATACGTGTGAGGTAGCGACGGACGGTCAAAACCTTTGTCCACACGTTCATCGGGGAGCCGCCTCGTAGTCCCCCGATTACGCCCCCTCGTCCTCGGACGGTCGCCGGAGGAATCGGGGGTACTGGAGTGCGTCGAGGCTGCTGCCGCCCTCGAGGAGGTCGATTCTGTCGAGGCTCTTCGGGCGCCGCTCGGCCGGGCCTCGCTCGGCGCCCGGATGTGGCGGGGGAGTCGAGGGGGAGTCGGCGGCGCTCTCACGATCGGATCCGACGAGCCGTTCCCAGACCGTCGCCCGGTCGGTCGCCTTCCCCCGGAGCTCTCGAGCCTTCTGTTTCCCCTCGCGGTGGGAGAGGTCGATGATGCTCCGGTCGTAGGAGCTGTCGAGCGCGGCCCGGAGCCGCGCGAACTCCTCGCGGTTCTCGTACCCGAAGACGGACGCGACGCCGAGCGCGAACGCCCGGTCGATCGCCTCCCCCTCCGAGAGCGCCTCCCAGTCGGTTCCCAGTCGCTCCTCGTACATCAGTGGGAGACCGTCCGACCGGCCTCGACGACGAGGCCGTTGTCGGTGAAGCGGGCGTCGTGAATGTCGGTGTCGACGTCCGTCCCGCGCATCTTGACGACCTGGACGCCGCGGGCCATCCCGTCGCCCTCCATGTAGTTGTGGAAGAACACCACCCCGTGTGCGAGGTAGTGTTCGTCCGCGTACGCGGACGGGTCGGTCATCTCGGAGATGAGGTACGTCGTCGCGTCCATCCGCTTGAGCGAGGAGAGAAACCGGATCATCGTGTCGTCGGTGTCGTCGAGGAAGAACCGCAGGAGCATCGTCGAGTCGATGACGACGCGGTCGACGTCCCGCGAGTCCACGAACGAGACGATCCGGTTCGTGATGTTGTTCGCGTCCCGCCGCTCGCCCGGGATCCCGAAGAACCGCTTGCCGTCCTTCGAGAAGGCGTCGAGGAACGTCACCTGGCCGGAGTCAAGCGCGTCCTCGAAGCCGAAACCGTACCCGCTCATGTCGCGCTGGAGGTCCGCCCGGCTCTCGTGCATGCTGATGAAGAGGCACCGGTCGCCGTTGGCGACGCCCTCCGTGAGGAACTGGGCGGAGAACGTCGTCTTCCCGCTTCCCGGCGGCCCGCAGACGACGTAGAGCCGACCCGCGGGGAGCCCGCCGTCGACGACCCGGTCGAACCCCGGCACGCCGCTCGATACTCGCATACGTCAGATTCCCCGGAACCGTTCAATAAGGGTTCCCTCCCGAGTATCAGGATGGATAACCGTGTCCGTTCCGGCGCCGGGCGAGCATCCGCGGGACCGATTTGGCGGACGGGGAGGCGGCCTCAGTACGACTTCTCGGCGTGGAGCGTCCCGTCCGGTTCGTACAGGTACACGGTGTCGCCGCCGTCGTTCCAGACGTACGAGCCCGACCCCCAGTACAGGTTCCCGTCGGTCCCGGAATCGTCGCCGTCGCCCGTGTGTAGGCGCACCGTTCCCCCGGCCGTGAGCGTGTAGTCGTCCGGGAACTCGTACCGGTAGCCGGCCTCGTCCTCGACGGCCCAGCCGGTCATGTCCCGGTCCGAATCGGCCGTGTTGTCGAACTCCACCCACTCGTCGTTCAGGCCGCCGCCCGACTCGCTGATCTCGCCGACGCAGATCGTCGAGTCACAGCTCCCGTCGCCGAGATCGTCCGAGGACCGCTCGTCGGCGAGCCGCCCGTTGTCGTCGTGGACGAACGCCGTGTCGCCGCCGTCGTTCCAGACGCCGATCCCCATCCCCCAGTACAGGTCGGTCGTCGTGTCCTCGCCCTCCCCGGTGTGGATCCGGACCGTCTCGCCCGCCCCGAGTCCGAACGAGTCCGGGAAGGTGTACGTGTATCCGGCCTCGTCCTCCAGCGTGAATCCGGACGTATCGAGGATGCTCGACCCCCCGTTCGTGACGTCGACCCACTCCTCCTCGAGGGACATGTCCGTGACGGAGACGTCGTACGGGGCCGGATACGTGTGGTCCCGGACGGGGTTCCCCTCGCCGTCGGTGAGAAACGCCGTGTCGCCGCCGTCGTTCCAGACGAAGCTACCCGATCCCCAGTACAGGTCCGTGTCGGTGTCGTCGCCGTCGCCGGTGTGGAGCCGAACGGAGTCCCCGTCGGCGAGCGTGAACCCGTCGGGGAACCGGTAGTCGTAGCCCGCCTCGTCCTCGACCGTCCAACCGCTCATGTCCACGTCCGCGCCCTCGACGTTCCCGAACTCGACCCACTCGTCGTTCAGGCCGTCGCCCGACTCGCTGACGGTCGGGATGATCACGTCGGGGACCGACCACGACTCGTCGGCCGCGAGGTCGCCGTCGGCGTCGAGGACGGCACATCGGTCCTCGTCGACGTCCCAGCGGAACGTCCCGGCGCCCCAGTAGAGGTCCGCGTCGGTGTCGTCGCCGTCGCCGGTGTGCACCCGGACCGTCTCGCCGGCAGCGAGCGTGAACCCGTCCGGGAACGTGTACGCCCGCCCCTCCTCGTTCTCCACCGTCCAGCCGGTCGCGTCGAGGTCGGCGTCGTCCTCGTTCGTCAGGTCGACGTACTCCTCGTTCAGCGTCGTCGCGTTCCGTTCGACGGTATCGACGGAGACGACGTAGCTGGGGGAGGCGGCGTCACCGGAGTACGCGCTCCAAAGCTGGAAGTCCGCCTCGTTGAACGCGGTCGTCGTGAGCAGGTCGGCGTCGCCGACGTTGTTCGCGTCGTCGGTCACCGCGTCGGAGTTGAGCCGGAGGTCCGAACCGAGGCCGGCCGCGAGGTCGTCGAGGTTCGAGCGCCCCGCGGCCGTCGACTCGGAACTCCCCAGGAGGACGACCGCCCCGCCGTCGTCGACGAACTCCCGGAGCGCGGTCGTTTCGGCGTCGGTGAAGGCGTTCTCGGGGCTCGTGACGAGGACGGCGCGGGCGTCCGCGAGCGAGGGCCCGGCGGCGTCGTCGAGCGCGTTGACGCCGGCCAGTTCGATGCCCTGTCCCTCGAGGTACCGTTGGTAGAACACCGCGTCCTCGCACGAGCAGGCGTGGCCCGCCTCGAACTGGCGGTGGCCGCCGTCCACGAGCACCATCCCCGGCCGGTCCCCGTCGGTTAGGTGGTCGACGAGGTTCGTCAGGAACACGAAGTGTTCGAGGTGCTCGGAGTCGGCGTCGTGGTCCTCCTGGATCGGTTGCCCGCCGAGCAGCGCCGCGTTGGCGGCCTCGTCGACGCCGACGAGCGGGACGGGGTCGTCCCCGTAGTCCACCGCGCCGTCCCCCAGCGTCTGGGTCGCCTCCGCCTCGGCCCAGACGGGGACCCGGGACGGGGGGATGGCTCCGTCGCTCGTCCCGACGCTCGACGTGTTCGGGTGGAACGTCTCGGCCACGTCGTCGTCGCGGACCTCCGGCGTGTTCTCCGGGTCGCTCCCCGCCCAGAGCCCGACCCCCTCGGCCCGCGCCGCGTTCTCGGCGTCCCAGTACTCGTCGGTGTCGCTCATGCTCGCGCTGTAGACGCGAGCGTACCCCTCCTCGAGGGCGTACCTGTTGTACACCGTGCCCATCGACCCGGTACCCGTCCGGTCGTATCGGATCTTCGCGAGCAGCCTGTCGTACCGGTCGATCTCCTCGGACTCCCCGTCCACGGCGATCCGGCACTCGGTTCCGACCGGCAGTTCGTCCGCCGCGAACGCCGAGGCGTCGTCGCCCCAGTCCGCGAGGTGGGACTCGTCCTCGATCCCCTCCCACTCCTCGATCCGGTCGTACCTCGTGTAGCCGGACGCCTCCGGCGTGTCGATTCCGAGCGTGCGGACGGTGTACGCCGTTCCGTCGTCCAGTTCGACGTCGAACGTGTCGCCGTCGACGGCGTCCGTGACGGTCGCGTCGTACCACGTGCCCGGTTCGAGCCCCGAGTCGGCCGCGACGGCCGCGTCGACGCCGACCGTCAGCCCGGTTGCCGTTCCCCCCACCGCTTTCAGAAACGTGCGCCGCTCCATGGAGCGGATCGACCAACCGGGGGACGTCGTAAAAATTTGTTCTAGAACGTCGGTAACATGTCAATGCCCGTCGTCAGATGTCGTATTTATCCGGATGGCAGCCGGTCGCAACTGGCTCCGTTCCGGATCCAAGCGGCACTGACGCTCCCGAACGTGGTGCTCACACGGTGTGAAACTGAACGCTAACTTCGCCGATTCGACGTCGCCGGGTCCGGCGGTCCCGACGGCTATTCGGTCCGCGGTTCGACCCAGACGACGAACCGGTCCTCGCCCTTCACGATGCCGCGAACGTCGTCGTCGCCGGCAGTCGTGCCCTCGTCGACCTCGTCGGGCGCGACGTCGCGGACCTGGAACACCTCGTCGACGACCCAGCCGACGGTGCCGCCGTCGTCCGTCTCCGCCGGGTCGAAGACGATGATGCGCTCGCGGGGACCCTCCCCGTCGATCCCGAGCAGCGTCTTCGGGTCGATGATCGTCGTCGTCTTCCCGCGGAGGTCCATCACCCCCTCGACGTGTCGCGGCGAGTTCGGGATCGCCGTCAGGTCGCCTGCGTCGACGATCTCGTCGATGTAGGCGATGTCGAGACAGTACGTCTCCTCGCCCAGCCCAAACTCCAGTACCTGGGTGATCTCCCCCTCGTCTGCCGACGCGCCGGCGGCCGACTCGTCGGCCCCGTGCTCGCTGCTCGCCATACCTCCTCCGGCCGGCGCGGCGGCCTTAACCGTGTTCCCCGAACTATCACCGCTGAAATTCGGGACGGAGCCTTGAAGGAACGCGTTTCGGTACGACGCCGTATGACAGGACGGGGGACGCGACCGACGGGAGGTGTGCGGCGGTGACCCGCGCGCCGCGGACGGTCGTCGTCGACGACTCGCGGTTCATGCGGGGACTCATCACGGACGTCCTCGAGTCCGGCGGTATCGAGGTCGTCGCCGAGGCGGCCGACGGCGCGGAGGCGCTGACCGTCGTCGCCGAGACGGAGCCGGACGTGGTGACGATGGACGTGGAGATGCCGGGGATGGACGGCATCGAGGCGGTCGAACGGCTCATGCGCGAGCACCCGACGCCGACGCTCATGCTCTCGGCGTACACCGAGGACGGCGCCGAGGAGACGTTCGCCGCGCTCGACGCCGGCGCCGTGGACTTCTTCGCGAAGCCGGGCGGGGAGGTGTCGATGGGCGTCTCGCGGATGGAGACACAGCTCGTCGAGACCGTCCGCTCGGTCGCGGGCGCGGACATCAGCGGAGCGGGCGGGACCGGCACGGGAGCGGGAACCGACGCCGGGACGAACGCCGGCGGCGGAGCGGCGACGGCCGCCGCGGCGGGTCGGGGCGCCGGAACCGCGACGGCGGCGCGGACCGCCGGCGAGGTCGAGCCGAACACCACCGTCGTCGTCGGCTCCTCCACGGGCGGTCCGGACGCGGTCGAGCGCGTGCTCGCCGGCCTCCCCGGCGACGCGGACCTCCGGGTGCTCGTCGTCCAGCACATGCCCGAGGCGTTCACCGGCCGGTTCGCGGAGCGGCTCGACGCCGCCTGTGACCTGGACGTGTGCGAGGCGGCCGACGGCGCGCGGGTCGGCCGCGGCGAGGTGCTCGTCGCACGCGGGGGGAGACATCTGGAGGTCTCGCGCTACCGGAACGGGCGACTCCGGGTGAGCCTCGTCGACGAGGACCGCGGGCAGAACGTCCGGCCGTCGGTGAACGTGGCGATGGAGTCGGCCGCCCGGACCGTCGACGACCCGCTCGTCGCCGTCGTCCTGACCGGGATGGGCGACGACGGCGCCGAGGGCGTCGAGGCCGTCGAACGGGCCGGCGGACGGGTCATCGCGCAGGACGAGGAGACGTCGGTCGTGTACGGGATGCCCAAGCGCGCGGCCGCGACGGGGCGCGTCGACAGCGTGCTGCCGCTCGAGGATGTCGCCGGCGGCATCGTCGGGGGTGCCCCGTGATGTCGGACGCCCACGTTCGGGCGTTCGTCCGCGAGAGCGAGGAGGGGATCACGGAGCTGAACAACTCGCTGCTCGCGCTGGAGTCGGATCCCGACGACGCGGCGGCGATGGACGCCATCTTTCGGACCGCCCACACGCTGAAGGGGAACGCGGCCGCGATGGGCTTTTCCGACTTCTCGGGGCTCGCCCACGCGATGGAGGACCTGCTCGACGAAGTGCGGGACGGCGACATCGGGATCTCGCCGGAGCTGATGGACCTGCTGTTCGAGGGCGTCGACCACCTCGACGCGATGCTCGGCGAGATCGACGAAGCGGGCGAGACGAGCGTCGACCCGGGCGACACCGAGGACGCGCTCCGAACGCTGGCCGAGGACGGCACCGGGGCGCTGGAGTCCGACGACGAGGACGGTACCGCGGAAACCGATTCCGCTTCGGGTTCCGAGGGAACCGCAAGCGGGAACGACGGATCGGAGGACGATTCGGCACCCGCCGACTTCGACCACGGGCTCGACCCGGTCGACGACGAGGGCGTCTACCGCGCGGCGGTGACGCTCTCGAAGACGGACATGCCGGGCGTCGACGCGATGTTCCTCCTGCAGGACGTGGAGAACGCGTTCGACGGGGTGGCGACCGACCCCGACCGGGAGGCCGTCGAGGACGGCGCGGGCGCGGACGGCTTCGACTGCTACCTGACCGCGCGAAGCGCCGAGGAGGTTCGCGCGGGGCTGGAGGCGACGAGCCAGGTCGAACGCGTCGAGGTGTCGACCGTCGAGGCCGCCGGCGGCGATCGGGGTGGCGGCCGCGAGGACGACCCGGCCCACGGTTCCGCCGGCCCCGCGAACGAGTCGGTCGACGGCGAGCCGATCGACGACGAGCCGGTCGACGGCGACGAACCGACCGCCGCCGAACCGAATGACGACGACGGGAATCGGAGCGGCGGTTCCTCGGAGACCATCTCGTCGGTCCGGGTCGACGTGGACCAGCTGGACGACCTCTACGGGCTGGTCGAACAGCTCGTGACGAGCCGCATCAAGCTCCGGCGGGAGATGGAGGAGGCCGACATCGACTCGGAGAACCTCGACGAACTGGACAAGATCAGCTCGAACCTCCAGAACACGGTGATGGACATGCGGCTCATCCCGCTGTCGGCGGTCGTCGACACCTTCCCGCGGCTCGTTCGCGACCTCGCGCGCGGGCAGGACAAGGAGGTCTCCTTCGACGTCGACGGCCGCGACATCGAGCTGGACAGGACCATCCTCACCGAGATCCGGGACCCGCTCGTCCACATCCTCCGGAACGCCGTGGACCACGGCATCGAGGACCCCGACGAGCGGGAGGCCGCCGGGAAGGACCGGACGGGGACCATCGAACTGCGCGCGGACCGCGAGCGGGACCACGTCACCATCGTCGTCGAGGACGACGGCGGCGGCATCGACGCGGACGCCGTCCGCGAGAAGGCCGTCGAGAAGGGCGTGAAGCGCCGTGGCGAGGTCGAGGCGATGGACGACGACGAGGCGCGCGAACTCGTCTTCCACCCCGGCTTCTCCACCAACGACGAGGTGACCGACGTCTCGGGCCGCGGCGTCGGCATGGACGTGGTGAAGACGACCGTCAAGGAGCTCGACGGGACCGTCTCGCTCCGCTCGACGCCGGGGGAAGGCACCCGCTTCGAGATCCGCCTGCCCGTCACGGTCGCCATCGTCCGCGTGATGTTCATCGAGGTGAACGGCGTCGAGTACGGCGTCCCCATCAAGAACATCGCGGAGGTGTCCCGCGCGGACGGCGTCGACGTCGCCAACGGCGACGAGGTCGTCCGCCACGACGGCGACATCTACCCGGTCGTCCGCCTCGGCGAGGTGTTCGCCGACGCGACCGCGGGCGCGGACTCGGGCGACGGCTCGGCGGTCGCCGACGGCGGGAACGACCCGCCCGGCGAGGGAACGCCCGACGGGGGAACGACCAGGGACGGTTCGTCCGGCCGCGCGTCCCCCGGCGACCGGGAAGACCGTACGGACGGGATGCTCCTGCGCATCCGGGAGGACAAGCGGCCCGTCGCGCTCCACTGCGACGAGGTGCTCCACCAGGAGGAGGTCGTCGTGAAGCCGCTGGAGGGCATCCTCTCGGGGACGCCCGGCCTGTCGGGGACCGCGGTCCTCGGCGACGGGGACGTGGTGTCCATCCTCGACGTGGAGACGCTCGGAGGGGGTCGATGAGGGCCGCGAGCGACGGCGGGGACGGGTTCGACGGGGTCATCCGCTACGTCGAGGACGAGGTGCCGTTCGAGCCGGGCTACTACAACGAGGCGTACCTCGGGCGACGCATCGCCGCGCGGATGCAGCGCCGGAAGGCGGCGGACCACGAGGAGTACCTCGGGATGCTCCGCCGGGACGACGACGAGCGCGAGGCGCTGCTCGACGCGCTCACGATCAACGTCACCGGCTTCTTCCGGGACCCGGACATGTGGGCCGACCTGCGGCCGGTGCTGCGCGAACTCTCGGCCGACCGGCGCCGGGTGAGCGCGTGGAGCGCCCCGTGTGCGGACGGCCGGGAGCCGTACTCGCTCGTGATGCTCGCGACCGACGACCCCGAGGTGAACGAGCGGCGACTCGACGTGGCCGCCTCCGACATCAGCGAGGAGGCGCTCGCCGCCGCCCGGGCCGGCGTGTACGAGACCACCCGAACGACCGACATCGGCGAGGAGCTCGGCCCGCTGTCGACCTACGAGCCGTACGTGGAGGAGGACGGGAACGTGTTCCGGGTCCGCGAGGCGATCAAGCGGCGGGTCAGCTTCGAGACGCGCGACCTCGTCAGCGACGGGGGCCGCTCGGACGTGGACCTGCTGTTCTGTCGGAACCTCCTCATCTACATCGACGCCGGGTACAAGGGCCGGCTGTTCGAGACCCTGGAGGCGTCGCTCCGGGAGGGCGGCTACCTCGTGGTCGGGAAGACCGAGACGATCCCGCCGGACAGCCGCGACGCGTTCGAACCGGTGGCGAAACGGAGCCGCATCTACCGCTACACGGGATAATGTCGCTCTACCGCCTCGCCCGGGACAACGAGCTGGACGAGCTCTGTGAGCGGGCCAAACACAGCGACAGCGCGGCGGTTCGGAGACGGGCCGCCCTGATGCTCGGCGACGTGAGCGACCCGGGGGACGACCGGACGATGGACGTGCTCGTCCACCTCGTCACCGAGGACGAGGACGACGCGGTCCGCGCCGGCGCCGTCGACGCGCTGGACGAACTCGGCACCGACGCCGTCGAACGGCTGCTGGCCCGGAAGGCCGGCGTGAACCCCGACGGCGCGAACTGGGTCGCCGTCCGGGCGTTCGCGCGGGCACTCTCGGCGGACGTCCCCGAGTTCCGGATGGCCGCCGCGAACGCGCTGGGCCGCATCGGCGACTCGGACGCCGTCGGCCCGCTGGTGAAACGGCTGGACGACCCGCACCCGCACGTCCGCGAGCGAGCGTGTCACGCGCTCGGGCGCATCGGCGACCCGCGGCCGGTCGGGGAACTGCAGGGGATGCTGGCGGACGACCACGGGGCGGTGAAGGCCGCCGCCGCGGACGCGCTCGGGACCATCGCGTCCGGGCCGGCGCTCGCGGCCCTGCTCGATCTGCTCGAGGACGGGAACCCCTCCATCCGCCGGGTCGCCGCGAGCGCGCTCGGCAACGCCAGCAGCGCGAAGCCGGTGCCGCGGCTCGCTGCGGCGCTGGGCGACGAACACGACACGGTCCGCAGCGCGGCGGTGTTCTCGATCATCGAGCTGCTCGCGAACGCGCCGACGAAGCAGTCACACCAGGTCCGCGAGGCCGTCGTCTCCGAACTGCGGGAGGCCGACGACGACACGGTGCTCGGCCCGCTCGTGGAGATCCTCGAGGAGGCGTCCCAGGCCCGGCAGCGGCGCAACGCCGTCTGGTTCCTCGGGCGCGTCACCAGCGAACGGCCGCCGGACGCGGTGGTCGACGCGCTCGTCGAGGCGCTCTCGGACGACGATAAGATGACCGCCCAGTTCGCCGCGACGAGCGTCACCGAACTGGAGGGACACGGCGTCGAGTCGGCGCTCGTCGGCCTGCTGCGCGACGACGAGGCGCCGACGGACGCGCGGGCGAAGGCGGCGTTCGCGCTCGGCGACGTGGGCGGCTCCCGGGCCCGGGAGGAGCTCGACCGGATCACCGACGCCGACGACGTGGACAGACGGATCAGGAAACGGGCGTTCGCTGCGCTCTCGAAGCTCGGAGGTGTGAGACGATGAACGACGGGAACGACGGGGAGTACAAGGTCGCGGACACCCACGGCCGGTTCGCACAGGCGGTCAAGAACGGCAGAAAGATCAACGACGTGAGCTGGACGAACGGTCGCATCATCCTCTCGAACCGGCGGATCGTCCTCGTGGGCAACGGGGGGAAACGGACCATCGCGCTCTCGGAGGTCGAGGGGATCGGCGGCCGGTACGACGCCAGCCAGGACATCGCGCGCGTCTCCAACTACGTGAGCCTCCGGCTCGGCGAGGAGGTGTTCCTCCTCACCTCGGAGGACCACGAGGCGTTCCGGACGGACCTCTACCGGGCGTTCCTCGACCGCCGGGTCGTGTACGCCCGCCACCCGGCGGTCGCCGGCGGCGTCGTGCAGGACACCGAGTGGGAGCAGGCCCGCGTGAAGGTGGAGGCCGACGGCATCAGCGTCGCCCAGCAGAGCGGCGCGTTCGTCAGGCTCGAGCTCGACGACATCGGCACGCTGGAGGAGGCCGAACGCACCGTTTTCGACGAGAAGCGGACCGTCATCGAGGCCGAGCACACCGACGAGGACGGCACCAGCGTGCGGACGTACCTCTCGGGCGAACCGTGGCACGTCGCGGTCATCAAGTCGTACCTCCGGCAGGGCCAACGGCAGGCCGAGGGCTCGGTCGAGTTGAGCGAGGCCGAACGCGAGGTGCTGATGGCGCTGTACTCGGGGGTCTCCTCCTTCGAGGTGCCGAACTTCCTCGGCATGGACGTCGACCGCGTCGAGGAGACGTTCGAACGGCTCATCGAACTCGATGTGCTGGAGGAGGTGCGGACGCGACGGGAGGTGAACCTGATGCCGCGGGGACGGAACATCGCGAGCGAGGCGATGAACGAGCAGTGATTTCGTGGGGTCGTGCGTTTTCGTGGTCGAGTCGACAGTTTCGCGAGTAGCGCTCTTCTCGGCGGCCTGGACCAGTGGACCGTGACAGAACCTAGTTCCCGAAAGTCCCCGCGGCTGTCGAGTCCGGAATCTGCCCGGTCGTCGGGGGACGGTTTCCGAAAGCCCCCGCGGGTGTCGGCTCGCGCGGCCGGCTGCGCTCCTCGCGCTCGTTACACTCGCGCTGCGGTGCTTGACCGCCCGTGCATCGCCGACACCCGCGGCCCCTTTCAGTCCCACCCCGCACCGCAAACCGCACCTCACCCTCCCCAGCCTCCTGCGCTCCTCGCCTCGGTCGTTCACTCCGTTCACTCCCTCTGCTGCGGTGCTCGTCCCTCGCGCGTCGTCGGCCGCGCACAGGGCGCGGCCGCCGCGCGCCAACCGGCTGATTCCCACCGCTCAGCGATCCACCGACCCCTCGCCCGTCGCCACCGCGTCGTCGAACCACGGCTCCCGGCGCGCGTCGGCGAACGTCGTCGGCGGGTCCGGGTCGTCGGCGTACTCGCCGACCGACAGGTGCCACCAGCGCACGTCGCGCCACTCGCCGTGCTTGTACCCCACGCGCTCGAAGGTCCCCACCGGATCGAACCCCATCGCCTCGTGGAAGCCCGTGCTCGCTGGGTTCGGGAGCGCCGTCACGGCGTAGACGTTCCGGAACCCCTGTCGTCGGAGCACGGCGAACAGCGACTCGTACAGCCCCCGTGCGACCCCGGCGCGGCGCGCGTCCTCGCGGACGTACACCGAACTCTCGACCGACCAGCGGTACGCCCCCCGCCCCCGGTGCTCGTGGGCGCAGGCGTAGCCGAGAACCGAACCGTCGTCGCGGACGAGCCACGGGAGCCGGTCGACCGTGTCGGCGATCCGGCGGCGCATCGCCGCCTCGTCCGGCGGTTCCTCCTCGAACGAGACGCTCGTCTCCCCGACGAACGGCGCGTAGATGTCCCGGATGGGGGCGGCGTCGGCCGCGGTCGCGGGGCGGATGTTCGGGGACACGTCCGTCGGTGGCGGCCGGGAGAGAAAAAGCCGCCCCCCACGTCCGATTCCGTCCGTCACCCCGTCAGAATCCATGAGTCGCCCCCACCTGTCGCTCGCAACGGATGCGACGCCCTCCGGTCGCGCGACGGTACGCCGTCGCCGTTCGTCCTTGGCCACTTCGGAGTCCGGTTCGGAGGGGTGGGACGACTACGTGTTCACCGACTCGATGCGCTGGCTCACGGCGAGGCGACCCTTCGCGGTGAGCCCCGTCCCGGTCCCGGCGTCCACGAACCCGTCGGAAGTCAGTCGGGGCATCCCGGGTACAACCACCGATGTCGGTGGACGACGCAGAACCGATAGCGCTCGCACGAGGGAGGCGACGTCACCGTGCCCATCGACGGAGTCGAGGGCAGCAACTTGATGGAGCGAGACGACGAAAACCGGGCATGTCGGCGCCCTACGCTCCGGGGTTCCGTTCGTTGACGAACGAGGTCACCGACCACCGCCCCCCGGTGGAGGGATCGATCCCCGAGTGGCTCTCGGGGACGCTCGTTCGCAACGGACCCGGTCGCTTCGACGTCGGGTCCGAACGCCTCACCCACTGGTTCGACGGGTTGGCGATGCTCCGTCGCTACGCCTTCGACGACGGCGAGATCACCTACTCGAACAGGTTCCTCCGGACGAACGCGTACGAGGACGCGTTGCACGGGACGCTAACCGGGCAGTTCGCCACCGACACGCGCGGCTGGCGGAAGGTCCTCTCGTGGCTCCGGTCGCTCGGGCCGCCGGACAGCACGGACAACGCGAACGTCCACGTCGCCCGTCTCGACGGCGAGTACGTCGCGCTCACCGAAGCCCCGCGCCGGGTCGCCTTCGATCCGCGGACGCTCGGAACGCGCGGGGAGTTCACGTTCGAGGACGAACTGACCGAACACGTCGCGACCGCGCATCTCGTCGACGACCCCCACCGCCGGGAGTGGGTGGGGTTCGCGACCCAGTTCGGGCGGCGGCCCCGGTACCACCTCTACCGGATTCCCGTGGGGAGCAGGTCGCGTGAGGTGATCGCGTCGATCGACGCCGACGGGCCGGCGTACGTCCACGATTGCAGCGTCACTGCCGACCACGTCGTCGTCGTCGAGACGCCGCTGGTGATCTCCGTGCTGCGGGCGCTCAGCCCGTTCTCCGAGGGTGTACTCGACGCGTTCGACTGGCGGCCCGAGCGGGGGACGCGCGTGCTGGTCGTCGATCGGGAGACCGGCGACCTGGTGGCCGACCCGACGCTCCCGCCCGCGTTCGTGTTCCACCACGTCAACGCCTACGCCGACGGCGACACGGTGGTACTGGACCTCGTCGAGTACCCGAACGCGGACGTCGTCGAGGCGATGCGGCTGGACCGTCTCGCCGGTGACGGGTCCGATGCCGTGTCGGGGTTCCCGGACGTTCCGGACGGGTACCCGGTACGGTATCGAATCGACACGCGACGCGGCATCGTCGATCGCGCTCGACTCCATCCGACTGGGATGGAGCTGCCGCGCGTCCCACGTCGCGTCGTCGGCCGCCGGCATCGCTACGCGTACGGTCAGGGGACGGACCGCGACGGCGCGAACGGCCTCGTGAAACTCGACTGCGAGGCCGGAACGACGCGCGAGTGGTGGGAGCGGTCGGTGTTCGTGGAGGAACCGGTTCCCGTACGGCGACCGGGCGGGACCGACGAGGACGACGGCGTGGTGGTGGCGACGGCGCTCGACGCCGACCGCGAGCGGACGCTCCTCCTCGTCTTCGACGCCGCGACGCTCGACCTCCTGGCCCGGACGGTCCTCCCGCACGCGGAGCCGTTCGGCTTCCACGGCCGGTTCTTCGCGGAGGCGTGATTCCCGATCGGGGCGGTCCGCTCGCCGATGGAACGGAACCTGCGGACCGGAGTCCGGACACCTCAGGTGTTCACCGACTCCAGCCGCTGGCCCACGACGACCCGGCCCTTCGCGGTCAACTCGGTCCCCGTCTCCGTGTCCACGACGATTCCCTGCTCGGCGAGGCCGTTCAACAGCATGGTGAGCCGCTGGGGGTCGATGTCCACGATGGCCGACAGCGAGACGCCCTCGCCCGCCGAGTAGAGCGAGACGAGCACCTCCAGTTCGTCCTCGCCGAGGCTGACGTCCTCGAGTTCCTCCTTCACGTCGGCGTACCGGAGCCGGATGTACCGCCCGAGCAGGTTCGTCTTCCGCCCGGAGCCGATGCCGACCTCGGAGGTGACCGCGGTGCCGTCGTCGATGTGCCGGAAGGTGACCACCGGGCGCGGGCCGTTGCCGAGGTCGCGGTCCTCGCGCTCGACGGCGACGACCGTCTCCAGGTCGACCGTGAACGGGTCCGTCTCGCGGACGAACGTGAGTTTGCCGTGTTCGAGTCGGAGCGACGCCCGCTCGGAGGACGCGTCCGTGACCCGACCGCCCCGCCGCGCCGGGTGGCGAACGAGCGCGGGCGTCTCGTTGAGCAGCACCTTGAACAGCACCGTGGCGAACCGGTCGATGTTCGTGTCCGAGCCCTCGACGGCGGCGACCCGCCGCTCGTCGTCGACGCGGTAGGCGAGGGTGACGGTGTCGTCGAAGTAGGGCGCCATCTCCGGGGGGACCTGCCCCACCTTCACGTCGAACACCGACGAGAGGGGGACCGTCTCCCGCAGGTCGTCGGTCGCGAGCACGAGCCGTCGCTCGCTGAGCAGGATGCGGCCCGTCGGGGGCTCGCCCGCGACGCCGGCCGCGAAGAAGCGGCCGACGAAGTCCGCGACGACCGACTCGCTCATACACCCCGCTACGAGTCGGATTACTTCACAGTTTCGCACGGCGTATTCATCCGAACATCGGGGACGGCGCGGCGTTCGAGGGGAGTCCGCGTCGCCGTCGTAGACTGCCGCCATCACGAACCGTTTTCCCCCTGCCCGGGCTACCGCCGGTGTCCGAATGACGCAGTTCCCCGAGTTCGAGGTCGTTCCGGCGGTGGACGTGAAGGACGGCGAGACCGTCCAGCTCGTCGGGGGCGAGCCGGGAACCGGCTCGCGCCACGGCGACCCGGTCGAGGTCGCCGAGCGCTGGGTCCGGGAGGGCGCGCGGACGCTCCACCTCGTCGACCTCGACGGCGCGTTCGTCGGCGAGCGGGAGAACGCGCCCGCACTCGAGGCCATCGTCGACGCCGTCGGCGACGAGGTCGGCCTCCAGGTGGGCGGCGGCATCCGCTCGGCGGGCGACGCGGCCGCGCTGCTCGACCGCGGCGTCGACCGCGTGATCCTCGGCACCGCCGCGGTCGAGAACCCCGACGTCGTCGCCGAGATATCGGCGGAGTACCCGGGGAGCGTGATGGTCAGCCTCGACGCGAAGGACGGCGAGGTCGTCGTCTCCGGCTGGACCGAGGGCACCGGGCTCGACCCCGCCGAGGCGGCGGGCCGCTACGAGGAGCTCGGCGCCGGCGCCGTCCTCTTCACCGACGTGGACGTCGAGGGACGGCTCGAAGGGGTGAACCGCGAGGCGGTCGAGCGCGTCGTCGACGCCGTGGAGATCCCGGTCGTCGCCTCCGGCGGGGTCGCCTCGCTGGCGGACGTGCGGGAACTGCGCGAGGCCGGCGCCGCCGCGGTCGTGGTCGGCACCGCCCTGTACGAGGGGCGGTTCACGCTCCGCGAGGCGCTGGACGCCTGACGACGTCCGGGGAAGGCGGGTCCTCCCGCCGGTCGCCGACCGACCTCCGGACCCGCCGCCCCGACCTCACTCGCCGAGGAACCGCGAGAGCGACGCGACGGCGAAGGTCGTCGAGAGCGCGACGAGCGTGACGCCCGCGACGACGCCCAGCGCCGTCGCCGAGGCGATGGAGACGGACCCGCCCGCGAACGCGAGCAGCGCGGGGAACTCCGATTGCATGGACCCGACCGACGGGCCCCGACGTCATGAACCCCGAGCAGACGGCCGTCTGACGTGTCTGACGGGTGACGGACGGGCGGGGGTGGCACCCGCGGCGGCGTCCGCCAGCCGGGTGCGGGAACCGCACCCACGGTTCCGCAACCGTCTTGGCGGGTCCGCCCCGAGGTCCGCCCATGAGCGACCGTACGGCCGCCGTCACGCGGGGGACGGCGGAGACGGAGATCGAACTCACGCTGGGGGTCGACGGCGACGGCGACCACGAGGTCGACACCGGCGTCGGCTTTCTGGACCACATGCTCGCCGCGCTGGCGAAACACGGCCTGTTCGACCTGACCGTCCGGTGTGACGGCGACCTGGAGGTCGACGACCACCACACCGTGGAGGACGTGGCCATCGTGCTCGGCGAGGCGTTCGACGAGGCGCTCGGCGACCGGCGCGGCATCCGCCGCTACGCCGACCGCCGGGTGCCGCTGGACGAGGCCGTCGCGAGCGTCGTCGTGGACGTGTCCGGCCGGCCGCACTTCGAGTGGTCGGGGGAGTTCTCCCAGGACCGGGTGGGGGAGTTCACGAGCGACATGGCCCGCCACTTCGCCTACTCGCTGGCGACCAACGCCGGCCTGACGCTCCACGCGTCGATCGAGTCGGGCGTGAACGCCCACCACGAGGTCGAGGCGCTGTTCAAGGCGCTCGCGCGGGCGCTGGACGACGCGACGCGGCTGGACGAACGCCGGAGCGAGGTGCCGAGCACGAAGGGCGACCTCTGAGCGGAAGTCCGTCGCCGGGGCGCCGACGACGGGTCAACTCGGCAGCCGACCCGTTCGCTCGAGGAACACGAGGACGACGATGGAGGCCCCGAGGAGGAGCGCCGCGCCGCCGAACACCGAGTCGTAGGAGTACCCGCGCTCGACGAACAGACCCAGGGCGTACGAGCCGAGCGCCTGCGTCAGCATCCACGTGGAACTGAACGCGGCGTAGGCGCTACCCCGCGTCGAGTCCGGGAGCGTGTCGAGGAGGTAGGTGTCCACCGCCGGGAACAGCGCGTGGACGACGAAGCCGACGACGGCGGTGATCACGACCAGCGGAAGCAGCCCTTCCGCCATCGTCAACGCGAGCAGGCTGGCGGAGAACGCGCCGACGATCCCGAGCAGGTACGGGACGTGGGGGAGCCTGTCGGCCAGGTCGCCGCCGAAGTAGAACGCGGGGACGCCGGCGGCGAAGACGATCGTGAGCATCGCTCCCGCCGCCCGGTCGGAGAGCCCCTTCGACTGCATGTACAGTTCGTAGAAGTTGAACACGCCCTGCCAGACGAACACCGCCGCGCCGACGATCGCCAGCGTCGTCGCGATGATGCGCCACTCCGAGAGCGCGCCGGCGAGGAAGTCGCGATCGGCCTCCCCCGCGTCCGGCATGTCGGTCCCCCGCGCGGCGACCCACGTGTAGGCCGTCACCGCCGCCGCGCCGGCGGCAATCGCCCACAGCGAGAGCCGCCAGTCGACGAGGAGCGTGAGCGCGACGAACGGCGCGGCGACCACCGCGGCGATCTGGCTGGCACCCCCGTGGATTCCCATGACGCGGCCGACGCGCTGCGGGTATAGTTCGCTCAGGAGCGGGTTCGCCGAGACGAAGTACACCCCGGAGGCGATGCCCATGAGGAACGCCCCGGCCATGAGGTGCCGGACCGTCGTCGCCGTGGCGGCGATCCCCGAGGAGACCGCGAGGATCACGCCGGACCCGAGCACGACGTGGTGTCTCGGGACCTTGGTGAGGAGCCACCCGGTGGGCATCCGGAGGGACGCGCTCCCCACCCACGCGAGCGTCACGACGAGGCCGGCGGTCGCCTCGCCGATGGCGAACTCGCCGATGAACACGTCCAGGAGCGGCGCGAAGACGATCCTGGCGAGGTTGACGAGGAAGACGAGTCCACAGAAGGAGGCGAAGAGTCGAGCGCGGGCCACGGTCGTCGTTCCGGCCAGCGGGCCTCAAGCGTTCCGAAATCCGAACGATTCGCCGCAGTCCGGGCGGTCGCCACGGAACCGACGTCCGCTCCTCAGCGAAGGGCCCGTGACACGCCGGACCCGTCGTCCATCCCGAGGCGACGAACCCCGTACTCGGCGCCGCCCGCGAGAAACGCCGCCGCGGCCACGAGGAACCAGCCGACCAGGTACCAGCCGGACGGCGTCGGGTCGGACGGGAGTCGGGGTCACCGGCGGCGCGACGTACACCGACCACGTGCCGTACGCGGACGCGACGAGTGCACCGGCGACGACGATGGCGTACGCGAGGGACGGGTCGACGCGCGTCGAGAAGCCGAACCAGGGCCAGAGCGCTCCCGCGACGACGAGGTGGAAGGCGGCGCCGAGCAGGACGGGGCCGAGCGTTCGGCGGGACGGGAGGGGGACCGCATCCGGGAGGGATGTGGAGCGGGGAGGTCGGCCGGCGGCGTAAATCCTCCTCCGGAGCACGACCGTCCCCGCAGTGTGGCCCCGGGGTCGCGCTACCGGGCCGTCACGCCTTCGTCAGCTTTCCGCGGTTCTCCGCGAGGACGTCGCGCTCGATGGCGTGGTCGATGATCGCCTCGACCTCCGAGACCTCCAGTTCGTAGGCGCCGCTCGCGAGGTCGGTGATCTCCGCGCGGTCGACCGGGAACTCGCGGTTGTTCAGCAGGCGCATCACGGTCCGGAACTCGTCGGGTTCCCCGGGGCGCGACCGCTCCGGACGCCCGTCCTTTCCGGCGGTCTCGTCGTCCGATTCGGTCCCGGCCTCGTCGGCCCCGTCCGCTCCGACCGCTCCATCCGATTCGTCGGCGTCGTCCGCGTCCGCCCCTCCGTCGTCGCTCGCCCCGTCGTCGTCGGCCGCCTCCGGTCCGGAATCGTCGGGCACGGGGTCCTGTTCGGCGGCGGTGGCCCTCCGGACGGCCGCGACGTCCGAGGCGTCCATGGTCCGCCGTTCCGCGCCGTCGGCCCCGTCCTCGTTCCCCCGTCGCGTCCGGGGCGCGCCGGAGTCGATGATGACCGCGTCGTCGGCGGGCGAGACGGGGTTCTCCGAGCGGGCGCTGGCCTGTGCGCCGTCCTCCGGCCCCTCCGCGTCGGCGTCCCCGTCGTCGGCGCCCGACTCGAGGGTGGACTGTGCCGGGTCGGTGGCCGAGGCGGCCCGCGTGTCTCCGCCGAGGTCGGCCGCGGGGTCGGAGGTGGCGCCGAGTCGGGCGAGAAGCGGGGCGGTCACGGAGTCGAGCGTGGTCCGGCAGCGCTCACACAGCACCACGCGCACCTGTTCCTCGGGCGTCGGGTCGAGTTCCGACGGGACGACCTCGTAGGCGCCCGCCGCGCGCGCGCCGCAGAAGTCGCAGTCGAGTTCGCGCATGGGAGGGGCCACTCACGGAGGGGGTTTGGCTCTTCCGTCCGCGTCGCTCGGCGAACCCGTTGGTACCACGTGACGTCCCCGTGGAGTGATCGGAACGGCCGAGTCGACCTCCGAATCCGGGTACGTCGAGGGAACCGCCGGCCTGCGCGCGCGACGCGAGCCCCCTCGTGGGGCGACAGCACACGCGCGCGAGGGACGAGAAGTGCAGCGTGAGTGACCGGAGGGAGCGAACGCGAGGAGTGCAGGAGGCTGCTCACGCGAGCGGAGTCGTTCGAAAGGCGCTTCGCGCCTTTCGTGATGCTGCCGGATTAGGAATCTGGCCGCTGACGGGAACTCGGGGAGTTCCCGTACCGACGAAGATCTTCGATTTTCGAACCACGAGGGCGAGTTCCGAGGAGCGTGCTCCGAGGTACGGGAGGGTGAGGCCGCGGTGCGGTCGGCCGAGACTGGAAGAGGCCGCGGCGTTCGCGGGCGCACGCGCCCGTGAATTCGGGAGGGCGTGCTCTCCCGTAACTCGACGAACCCAGGACCCGCCAAGCACCGGAGCGCGAACGGAGTGAGCGCGGGGAGCACAGCGTGGTCCGCGGGAGTCGAGAGCCGCGGGGGCTTTCGGGAACTGCTTCCCGGCGACCGAATCGACATCGGATCCGACAGCCACGGCACCTTCGAGGCCACGAGGCTGACGAACGGAGGACCGGCGATCCGACCGCGGCCGGATCACGAACGCCGAACGAGCCACGAACACCGAACGATTATGTCCGACGCCGCCGCCTCCACGAACAGCGATGTTCGACGAGATCATGGGGAAGTTCGAGGGCTCGCCGGGCCAGCAGGCGGTCATCCGGCTGCTGCTCGAGCGGGGCTTCTCCGTGAACGACGAGGGGCGGGTCGTCTCCGGCGGCATCGAGATTCCGGACACCGGCATCGCCCGCGAGGCCGAGGTGGACCGCCGGGTGGTGGACGCGACGACGACCGCCATCCTCGAGGACGAGGAGCTGCGCCGCATCTTCCGCAACATCACCGCGATCCCGAGCCTGATGGACCTCGCGCCGGTGCTCGACCTGACGGTGCTGACCGTCGAGGTCGGGGATCCCGACGCCTCCGGCATCGTCGCCGACATCACCGCGATCCTCGCGGACGCGGACATTTCGCTCCGGCAGGTGCTCTCCGACGACCCGGAGTTCGCCGACGACGCGAAGCTGTACGTCATCACTGACCAGGAGATTCCGGGCGACCTGCTGGTGGAGATCCGGGACCTGCCGTACGTCCGGAGCGTGGAGTTCTGACCGCGGGCGTCCGCCGGCCGCGAAGCCGCGTCGGTCGCCGCGGATCCGACCGGATGCCGACCGAAACCGCGGCGCGAGGTGACGGAGTACGTGTAGTTTCCGTGCCTCCAACGCTCCAATTCCCGACGTTCCCGGCGAAATTCTTAGATGGACTTGAACCCAAACGCGGAGGAGTTGCCGAACATGACCACCGACAGGGAGCGGGAGATGGAGCCTCGGACGATCGAAGGGACGGACGCGCTCGTCAACGTCGAGTCCGGCGAGATCTTCCTCGACGTCCCCGCCGCCAGCCCCCGGTACATCCGCGTCGAGGAGGGCGGTACCGTCCGGGAGGGGGACATCCGCTCGCGGTCGGAGGGGGAACTCGAGTCCCCGTCGCTCCGGAAGTGGACGATCGAGACGATCGGGCCGGAGACGGTCATCGGAACGGACCGGAAGACGGGGGAGCGGCGCGAGTGGGAGCGCACCACGCTCGAACGGCAGCTAGCGACCGGCGCGCTCAGCACGACCCTGACCGACTTCGAGCGCGTGAACGTGACCGATCGGAAGGGGGACGACTCGAACGAGCGCTCCGTCGTCGCGGTCGTGTACGGGAACGACGGGGAGAAGTTCTCCCGGACGTTCCGGCCCGTCGACGGTGAGACCGGCGGGGAGGAGCGGCGGCTCGAACCGGTCGATGCCGACGATCGAATCGGGGAGTTCGAGGACGAGCTCCGGGAGCGGTTCGATCGGGCGGTCGAGCTCGCCCTGCGGAACGAGGGGTACGCGGTCTGACCGGCGCTCCGCGCCCCCGAACGCGCCCGACCGGCGAGGACTGCACTTGCAACCCGAGTAGCCGAGGGGAAAGCGGTCCAACCGCGGACGACTCCCGATGTCACCCCCACCACCGTCCGTGGCGACCGCCGGCCCGCCGGAACGCCCGCACGCGCCCCATCGATCGCCCGTCGACGGCTCCCCCGGAACGTGGGAGCGGGCGGCGACCGCGGCGCTCGGCGGAACGCTCCTGGCGCGCGGCCTCCGGCGGCGCTCGTTCGGGGGCGCGGCGGCGGCGCTCGGCGGCGGGTGGCTCCTGTACCGCGCGATCACCGGGCGCGGCCGGTCGGCCCGGACGTTCGTCCCGGCTCCGACGTGGTCGTCGAGCGGAAGCGACCGAACCGGCTCCGGACCGTCGGACGGCGCGACGACGGTCGAACGCGCCGTCACCGTCCGGGGAGACGCGGACGAACTCGCCGGGGTCTGGCGCGACCCGGAGCGACTGGCTCTCGTCGCGGGGCACGTCCTCGAGGTGACCGCCGGGGACGGGGACGGAGACGGGGTCGCGGAGGACGGAAACGTCGAAGGCGGAGCGGACCAAAGCGACGAGGGGCGACTGCGCTGGACCGTTCGCGGTCCGCTCGGCCGGGTCCTGTCGTGGGAGACGCGGGTCGTCGAGGAGCGCCCCGGCGAGCTCCTGCGCTGGGAGTCGGTCGCGGGCGCCGCGGTGCCCAGCGAGGGCGAGGTCCGGTTCGACCCGGCGCCGGGCGACCGGGGGACGGAGGTGACCCTCCGCGTCCGCTTCGACCCGCCCGGCGGCCGGCTCGGCGACGCGGCGATGGGACGGTTCGGCGTCGTGCCCGACGCGCTCGTGGGCGGGGCGCTCCGCCGCTTCCGGAGCCTCGTCGAGACGGGCGAGGTGCCGACGCTCGAGGGGAACCCCTCCGCCCGCGGGCGGGGTGATCTGCTGTGAGGGCGGACCGCCAGTCCGCTGCGACGGGGGTCCGCCCGTGAGGGCCCTCTGCTGGCACGGCGTGAACGACCTGCGCGTGAACGACGTCCCCGAGCCCGAACTCGTCAACCCGCGCGACGTCGTCCTCCGGGTTCGGCTGACGACGGCCTGCGGCTCGGACCTCCACTTCATCGACGGCTACCTCCCGACGATGCGCGAGGGCGACGTCATCGGCCACGAGTTCATGGGCGAGGTGGCCGCGGTCGGCAGGAAGGTGGACGACGTCGAGGAGGGCGACCGCGTGGTCGTCCCGTCGTTCGTCGGCTGCGGCAACTGCGGCTACTGCCGGGGGGACCTCTGGTCGCTCTGCGACAACACGAACCCGAACCCGGAGCTCCAGGAGCCGGTGCTCGGCGACGCGACCGCCGGCATCTACGGCTACACCCACGCCTTCGGCGGCTACGCCGGTTCGCACGCCGAGTACGTCCGGGTGCCCCACGCCGACGTCAACTGCTTCCACGTCCCCGACGAACTGAGCGACGAGCAGGCGCTGTTCGCCTCCGACGCCTGGCCGACCGGCTACATGGGTGCGGACTTCTGCGACATCCGGCCAGGCGACACCGTCGCCGTCTGGGGCTGTGGTGGGGTGGGGCTGATGGCACAGGGGAGCGCGGCCCTGATGGGCGCCGAGCGCGTCGTCGGCATCGACCGCTTCCCCGAGCGCCTCCGGATGGCGCGCGAGGAGGCGGGGTCCGAGACCATCGACTACACCGAGGTGGACAGCGTCGTCGACACGCTGAAGCGGATGACCGGCGGGCGGGGCCCCGACGCCTGCATCGACGCGGTCGGGATGGAGGCGCACGGCACCGGACTCGCCCACGCCTACGACCGTGCGAAGCAGACGCTCCGACTCCACACCGACCGTGGCGAGGCGCTGCGCCAGGCCATCGTCGCCTGCCGCAAGGGCGGGACGCTGTCGATCCTGGGCGTCTACGGGCTGATGGACAAGTTCCCGCTGGGAATCGTGATGAACAAGGGGCTCACCGTGCGGACGGCCCAGCAGCACGGGCAGGCGTACGTCCCGCGACTGCTGGAGCACGTCGCGGAGGGCGAGATGGACCCCTCCTACCTCGCGACCCACGAACTCCCGCTCGAGGACGCCGTGCGCGGCTACGACCTGTTCAAGCACAAGGAGGACGGCTGCGTCAGGCCGGTGTTCGCGCCCTGAGGGGCAGTCGCGGCCAGCACGGCACGCAGCGTTGGACCGCACGTCGAACGCCGCCACCGAACCGACGCCCTCTTCGTACCCCGCACCCCAGACCCCGCCATGGACGACCGCACGGCGACCGTCCTTCGGCTGCTCGCTGTGCAGGCGGCGGTCGTGAGCGCCGCGATCCACCTCATCGAGGGGGTCCCGAAGCTCGCCGTCTACCTCCCGCTGCTCTCGTTCGCCGACCCGCGCGGCTACCTGTTCGTCCCCTCCGCGCTGCTGCTCGTCGGGCTCTCGGCGGCCATCGTCCGCGGCGCGCGCCACCGCCGACTCTACTCGCTCTCGGCCGGCGTGCTCCTCGCGTACTGCGCAGGGTACGTCTGGTGGCACCTCACCGACCACGGGGGACTGGTGCCGAACCACGAGGTGACGGACCCGGTCGGCACCATCGCCGAGCACCTCGTCGGCGACCCGGTCGCGTTCGTGGCGTTCTTCGCCCAGATCGTCGGCGCGGCGCTGTTCCTCGCGTTGTTCGTCGGCGACCCCGAGCTCCCGGGGGCCGGGGACCGCGACGCCGGCGCCGCCGTCGCGGACCGGCCGGCCGACGAGTAACCCTTTGGGCCCGCACCCCGGAGTCGGGGTATGGAGCCGTACCGAACCGTCGCCGACCGCGCCACGGCCGAGTTCGAGGTGCGCGGCTCGCGGTTCCTCGGCCACGTCGCCCCCGTCGACGCCGTCCCGGCGGCGGAGTCGTTCGTCGAGGCGGTCGAGGCCGAGTTCGACGACGCGACCCACAACGTTCCGGCGTATCGGGTTCCCGCGGGAGATCGTTCGAGGTCGCCCGCCGATGTCGGTGCCCGGGGCGGCACCGGAGACGCCGCCGAGGTGATGCTCCGCGAGTACGCCAGCGACGACGGCGAGCCGACGGGTTCGGCGGGCAAGCCCGCGCTCAACGTCCTCCAGCAGCGGGACGTCGAGCGCGTCGTCGCGGTCGTGACGCGCTACTACGGCGGGACGAACCTCGGCGTCGGGGGGCTGGCCCGTGCCTACTCCCGGGCGGTGAAGGAGGGGCTAGACGCCGCCGGCGTCGTCGAGGAGGTTCCCCACGAGCGGTTCTCCGTCACCGCCGAGTACGACGACTCGGGCACGGTCCGGGGCGTCGTCGAGAGCGCGGGCGTGGAGTTCGACGCCGACTACGGAGCCGAGGTCACGTTCGCCGTGCGCGTGCCCGTCGAGGAGGCGGACGACCTCCGCGACCGTCTGCGGTCGGCCACCTCCGGCCGCGTCGACGTCGAGTGACGCGTGTACCCGGCACCGACGATCCGCCCGCGACGGTCAGGTAGCGACGAGCGGAACCGGCAGGCCCCGCACCGGCACGTAGCTTGAGGGGGCTACGGCGACACCACCGCCCATGAGCGATCCGGACTCCGTCGCCGTCGTCGGGGGCGGCATCGTCGGCTCGGCCGCCGCGTACCACCTCGCCCGCGAGGGCGTCGGGACGACGCTGTTCGACCGCCGCGATGAGGGGCGCGCGACCGACGCCGGCGCCGGCATCGTCGCCCCGGCGACGAGCAGCCGAACCGGCTCCGACCCGTGGTTCTCGTTCGCCGTCGAGGCGGCCGACCACTACCCCGACCTCGTCGCCGCCCTCGAGGCCGACGGCGTCGCCGACCACGGCTACGCGTCCGCCGACCTCCTGAGCGTCGCCGTCGACCCGGACGAAGTGGGGGCGTTCGAGACCGCGAAGCGACGGACCGAGCGGCGGGCCGAGGAGTACGGCACGCCCGCCCCCGGAACGTTCGAGGAGATACCGATCGATCGGGCCCGCGAGCTGTTCCCGCCGTTGAGCGGCGCCGAGCGCGCGATGGTGTACCGCGACCAGGCCCGCGTGGACGGGCGGGCGTTCGCCGCGGCGCTCCGGGAGGCCGGGGAGGAACACGGCCTCGCGGTCGAACGTGCGGACGTGACCGGGATCGAAACGGAACGCGTCGACGCCGATGGCGCGACCGTTTCGGGCGTCGTCGTCGACGGGAACGACCGCGAGTTCGAGGCGGTCGTCGTCGCGGGCGGCGCCTGGTCCGGCGCGTTCGCCGACGCGCTCGGGGTGGAGATTCCAGTCGAACCGCAGCGCGGCCAGATCGTCCATCTCGCGGTCGAGGCCGACACCGAGGACTGGCCCATCGTGAGCCCGTTCCGGCACAAGTATCTGGTGTCCTGGCCGAACGGCCGGGTCGCCGTCGGCGCGACCCGCGAGGACGACGTCGGGTTCGCCCCGCGCGCCACCCTCGCGGGCCTGCACGACGTGTACGGCGAGGCGCTCCGGGTCGCGGAGGGGCTTCGGGACGCAGAACCCGTCGAGACCAGGGTGGGGCTCCGTCCCGTGTCGCGTGACGGGTTGCCGGTTCTCGGCCGGGCGCCCGACGTCGACGGCGCGTACCTCGCGACCGGCCACGGGCCGACGGGGCTCACCCTCGGTCCGTACAGCGGGAAGGTCGTCGCCGACCTCGTTCGGGGGATCGAACCGGAAACCGACCGCTCCGCGTTCGATCCCACGAGATTCCGGTAACGGCTGCCGAGAGCGGCGCTACACCCCGCCCTTCCGGGTTCCGAACGTTCTTCCGCCGGCACGCCATCGCCCGCGGTATGGACCGAATCCAGGCGAGCGATTACCACGAGATCGCCAAGCCGAGCGACCCCCGGGTCGCGCCGGACGGCGACCGGGTGGCCTTCGTGCGGACCGTCCCCGACGGGGACGACGAGTACGAGTCGACGGTGTACGTCGCGCCGACCGACGGGGGCGAGGAGCCGCGACGGCTCACCCTCGCGGAGGGGACCGACGCGGAACCGCGGTTCTCGCCCTCGGGGGACCGCCTCGCGTTCACCTCGACGCGGGGGAAGGACGACGACACCCAGCAGCTCTGGGTGCTCCCGCTCGACGGCGGCGAGGCCGAGCAGGTGACCGACGTGGTCGGAGGCGTCTCGGCCATCGAGTGGAGCCCCGACGGCGACCGAATCGCGTTCGTCCAGTCGGTCACCGCCGAGGATCGCGAGGAGGGACGGGACCTCGCCGTGCCGGACGAGTACGAACCCGAGGAACCGGACCCGCGGGTCATCGACCGGACGGTGTTCCGTTCGGGAGAGCAGTACTTCGACGGGAAGCGCTCGCACGTGTACGTGCTCGATCTGGACGCGGCAGACGACGGCGCGGGTGACGCGAACGACGCGCTCGAACGGCTCACCGACGGAGACGTCGACCACGCCGCTCCGACGTGGGGCGACGAGACGACGCTGTACTACGCCGCAAAGGACCTCGGCGAGGACCCCGACGACAACTACCGGTTCAGCGTCCACGCCCACGACACGGGCGCCGACGAGGCCGAGCGCGTCCACGAGACCACGGGCTTCGGGATGGCGCTCGCAGCCAGCGGCGACCGGGTCGCCTGCCTCCACACCGAACCCGACCGGGCGTCCATCAGGCCGACCGACCTGCACGTGTACGACCGCGGGAGCGACGGGGTGGTGAACGTCACCGCCGACATCGACCGGGGTCTCGGGTACGAGGCCGACCCGCAGTGGGGGTCCGACGGCGAGACGGTCTACTTCTCGACGCCCGACGAGGGTGCGACGGCGCTGTGGGCGGCGCCAGGCGACGGCAGCGAACCGCCCGAGCGACGGTACCGGGGCGGCTCGGTCAACGGCGCCCACGTCGGCGAGGACGTCGTCGCGATCACGAAGTCCGAATGGGATCGCCCCGGCGACGTGTTCACACTCGCCCTCGGGCGAGGCGAGGGCGGTCTAACCGCCGAAGCCGACGGAAGCGAGGAACGCCGCCTCACGAACCTGAACGCGGAGTATCTGGAGCGCGTCAGCGTCGGCGAACCCGAGGCGATCGAGTTCGAGTCAGAGCAGGGGCCGGTCGAGGGATGGGTGCTCACGCCGCCCGACTTCAGCGAGGACGAGCGCTACCCGATGATCGCCGAGGTCCACGGCGGCCCCCACGCGATGTGGACCACGTCGGGGACGATGTGGCACGAGTTCCAGACGCTCGCCGCGCGCGGCTACGTCGTCTTCTGGTCGAACCCGCGCGGCTCGACCGGGTTCGGCGAGGAGTACATGAACGCCATCGAACGCGACTGGGGGAACGTCACGCTCACCGACGTGATGGCCGGCGTGGAGGAGGTCGCCGGGCGTGACTACGTCGACGAGGGGAACGTCTTCCTCACCGGCGGCTCATTCGGCGGCTACATGACCTCGTGGACGGTCGGACGGACCGACTACTTCCGCGCGGCCGTCTCCCAGCGTGGCGTCTACGACTTCACCGGCTTCTACGGCTCGACGGACGGCGCCTACAAGCTCCTCGAGGGCGACTACGACGCGACGCCGTGGGAGGAACCGGAGTTCCTCTGGGAGCAGTCGCCGGTCGCCCACGCACACGAGGTGACGACGCCGACGCTCGTCGTGCACTCCGACCGTGACTTCCGGACCCCCGCGGGTACGGCCGACCTGTTCCACCGCATCCTCCGCAAACAGGGGACGGAGACGCGGCTGGTCAGGTATCCGCGGGAGGGCCACGAGCTCTCGCGCTCGGGCGAACCGGCCCACATCGTCGACCGCATCGAGCGCATCGCACGCTGGTTCGACGGCTACAGCGAGCATCACGACGCCGAGAAGGCGATCGACAGGCCCGAGAACGACGGGCTGAGGGCCGGCGAAGGCGACGCGGACGAGTAGGCCCCCGCCACGGACGAACGGCTGCCTCGCCGCCCACGTCGAGGAGTGGGGGATGGCGCTCGGGACGACCTGTTCGCTGGAGCGCTAGTCGACGATGATGTCACCGTCCTCGTCGACCGAGACCGGCGCCTCGGTGGTCATCTCGGTCTCGTAGCGCTCGATCCAGTCGGCGAAACAGCCCGGGCAGAGCCGCTGCTCGTCGACGGTCGACCGGTCGACCGAGAGCCTGACGGTCCGCGCGAGCGCGTCGGCGATCCCGTCTCCACAGGCGTCGCAGGGGTCGGCCATGGTCGGGGGTGGGAAGCCGGGGATAAAGGCGTTACCTCCGAGTAGGGCTGGCAGGCGGTCCGACGGCATCGCGGCGGGGTGGACCGCGCAACCGCGCGTCCCGCCGCGACGGCGTTCAGGTCACGGGGGTGCTGGTCCCGTCTTCGCTGAAAAGGCTGAGGTACGGTGGCCGTGGGAAACGCGGCGAGAGGCCAAACAGGTCGGAGATCGTCGAACCCTCCGCGGCTCTCGACTTCTGGTTCGGTCAGTACGTCGCCGCACGGTTCTCGAAAGCCCCCGCGGCCCCTTTCAGTCCCGCCCGACCGCACCACAACCTCGCCCTCCCCAGCCTCCTGCGATGCTCGCTCGCTGCGCGTCTCGTCCCTCGCGCGGGTCGGCCGCGCGCCGACGCAGGCCGCTCGGCCATCGCCGTCAGAAGACCCAGAGGGGACTCCCCGAGCGGAAAAACGGCACCCAGGGTTCAAACCGGATGACGGGACCATCCCCCGTGTGCGGTGAACGTCACCAGGGGCGCCACGCGGTTGCGCGACGCCGACGTCCCGCGGACCGCCAGGCGTCGCCTGTTCGCCACTGGGCAGCCCCCCTCGGCGCCGTACCTCGCCGGGGAACGTCGGACCTGCTCCTCGCCAGCGACCGCTCCGGGCTACTCCGCTTTCTCCTTACCGTAGCCGGCGGGCAGCAGGTTGTCCGGTTCGTCCTGGGAGAAGACGACGCGTCGGGAGTCGTCGAGCGGCCGCAGGAAGGTCCGCATCTCCCCGCGAGCGGCGACCCGGTCGAGCATCTCCTCGGCCTCGCGGACGGCGTAGTAGAGGGGGAGGACGACGACGAGCCCCGCCTCGGGCGCCTTCATCGCCACGACCAGGAAGACGACGCCGCCCTCCTCCGCGCGGTAGGCGTCGTACTCGTCGAACGAGGTGCCCTCCATCAGCTCCTCCAGCTCGCGGAACTCGTCGCCCGGGAGGAGCACGTCCAGCCCGAGCCGGTCCGACTCCGTTGCGGCCGACGCCGTCGGGAGCGCCGTCACGTCGCCGGGGTGGAGTTCGAGCGCCTCCCAGCCGGCCTCGCGGTACTCGGCGGCGGTCGCCTCCATGTCCTCGATGACGTCCTCCCAGAGGTCCTGCACGCCAGTGAGCGGGTGACTGCCGGCCATAGGCGTGGGTCGGGTGACGACGCGTGAAAACGATTGCCTTCGGGAGCGACGGCACCGCATCGAAAGGTATTCCGGTCGCGGCGAGCGATGCCACCGGCATGGACCTGCTGTCGGTTTCGAACCTCCGGACCCAGTTCGCCACCGAGCGCGGGCAGGTGAAGGCCGTCGACGGCGTCGACCTGACGGTTCGGGAGGGGGAGACGGTCGGGCTCGTGGGCGAGTCGGGCTCCGGGAAGTCGGTGACGGCCCTCTCCGCGATGGGGCTCGTGGACGACCCCGGGGAGGTCGTCGGCGGTGAGGTGACCCTCCGGAGCCCCGACCTCGCGGAGCGACTGCTCCCGCGATTCGCCGACGGGGTCGCTTCCTATCCGAAGGCGCTCGTCGACGCCCTCCGCGAGCTCGCGGCCGCCTGCCGGGACGGCGACCTCGGCGGCGTGGCGGCCGAACTCGACGACATCGCCGAGGACTGCGAGGCGCTCGCGGACCCCGAGGACGTCGGGGACACGGCCGCGGACGCCGCCGAGGACCTCCGGGCCGCGGCCGACCCGGACGACGTCGCGGCCGACCTCGACGCGCTCGCGGAGCGCGCGGCGGACGGCTTCGTCTTCGTCGAGGAGGCCCGGATCGAGAACCCGCCGGCCGAACTCTCGGGGCGTGATCCCCGAGCACTGCTTCGGAACCAGCCCGAACAGGCGGCCGAACACGTCGTCGTCGAGGACGCGGTCGTCGAACTGACCGCCGCGCCCGAGGAGGCGCTCCGGGCGGTCAGGGGCGGGGAGATGAGCATGATCTTCCAGGACCCGATGACCTCGCTGAACCCGGCGCTCACCGTCGGCGAACAGGTCGCCGAGTCGCTCCGGCTCCACCAGTTCGACGGCCGGAAGGAGGACACGTGGCGAAACGCCGTCCGCGAGATCCTCCCGAAGATCGGCGGGGGAGAGATCGACGAGGCGGTGCTGGAACGGACCGTCGAGGTGCTCTCGGAGGTCGGCATCCCGGAACCCACGTCCCGGGTCGACGAACACCCCCACGAGTTCTCCGGCGGGATGCGCCAGCGCGTCCTCATCGCCATCGCGCTGGCGTGTCGTCCGCGGCTGCTCGTCGCCGACGAGCCGACGACGGCGCTGGACGTGACCATCCAGGCCCAGATCCTGGACCTCGTCGGCGACCTGCAGGAGGAACTGGGGATGTCCATGCTGATGATCACCCACGACCTCGGCGTCGTCGCGGAGACGTGTGACCGCGTCGCGGTGATGTACGCGGGCGAGATCGTCGAGGAGGGGCCGGTCGAGGAGATCTTCACGAACCCCTCCCACCCGTACACCTACACCCTGTTGGAGTCGGTGCCGACCGAGGAGAAGGAGCGCCTCCAGCCGATCGAGGGGAACGTCCCCGACCTGATCGACCTGCCCGACGGCTGCCACTTCGCGCCGCGGTGCCCGTGGGCCCACGAGGAGTGCCGGCGCGGGGAGATCCCGTACCTCCAGCACGGCCCCGCGGACGCCGACCACCGCTCGAAGTGCGTCCTCGACGAGTTCGACACGACCGAGTACGGCGACGAGGACGCGCTCGGCGCCGGCGGTCACGAGATCGGCGACCGGTTGGTCGAGGTCGACGGGCTGAAGAAGCACTTCTCGCGGGCCGACGGCTACCTCGACCGCCTGCTCGCCGGCGACGTGGAGAGCGTGAAGGCCGTCGACGGCGTCAGCTTCGACGTCTACGAGGGCGAGACGCTCGGGCTCGTCGGCGAGTCGGGCTGTGGCAAGTCGACGACCGGGCGGGCGCTGCTCCAGTTGCTGGAGCCGACCGACGGGCGGGTCGTCTTCGCCGGCGACGACCTCACGGACCTCCCGAACGACGACCTCCGGGCGCGCCGTCGCGACCTCCAGATGATCTTCCAGGACCCGATGTCGAGCCTGGATCCGCGGATGACCGTCGGACAGATCGTCGCCGAGCCGCTTCAGATCCACGACCTGCCGCCCGAGGAGCCGTCGGAGGGGATCTCGAAGCGAGAGCAGCGCCGCCGCCGCGTCGACGAGTTGCTGGAGGCGGTCGGGCTCGATCCGGGCCAGCGCGGGCGGTACCCCCACGAACTCTCCGGCGGACAGCGCCAGCGCGTCGGCATCGCCCGCGCGCTCGCGGTGGACCCGGACTTCATCGTCTGTGACGAACCGGTGTCGGCGCTCGACGTGAGCGTCCAGGCCCAGATCCTCAACCTGCTGGAGGACCTCCAGGAGGAGTTCGGGCTGACGTTCCTGTTCATCGCCCACGACCTCTCGGTCGTCCGGCACATCTGCGACCGCGTCGCGGTGATGTACCTCGGGGAGATCGCGGAGGTCGCGGACACGGACGACCTGTTCGAGGACCCCCGGCACCCCTACACTCGGGCGCTCCTGTCGGCCATCCCGGTGCCGGACCCGACCGCCGACACGGACGACCGCGTCATCCTGGAGGGCGACGTCCCCTCGCCGATCGACCCGCCGTCAGGCTGCAACTTTCGGACGCGCTGCCCGCAGGTCATCCCGCCGGAGGAGCTCGACGTCGCGCAGGCCGACTTCCGCGCGGTCATGAACTATCGCCAGCGGGTCGAGGACCGTGCGATCGACCCGGAGGGGATCCGCGAGGAGGCGGCGCTGCGTGAGGACGGACCCGCGGGGCGGACCGCCGCGGCCGACGGCGGCGATCCCGTCGACCCGGACGTCCCCCTCGGGCCGGCGTTGCGCGAACGGTTCGGGCTCGCGGACCTCCCGCCCACGGCGGACGGGGCGGTCGCCGAGAGCGTCGATCGGCTGGCGGCCGACGACTGGGAGGGGGCCGAACGGGTGCTCCGCGAGACGTTCGAGAGCGTCTGCGAGCGCGAGAACCCCCGGCTCGGCGATCGGGACCACCCCGCGGCCTGTCACCTCGCCGATTGATTCTCGGGTGAGGTTCGTTAGCATATCCGGAGAAACCCGTTATCACAAGCCTTTTCATGGCAGTTTTTGCATGAAACAGTATGGCACAGGAGTCCATCGACAGGCGAAGTTTCCTCAAGGCGACCGGCGGCGCGGCCGCCGGGATGGCCGTCACCACCGGCAGTGCGGGCTGTCTCGGAATGGGCGGCGACGGCGGCGGCGGCGATCTGGTGTACGCCCGCGGCGACCACCCGACCAACTACGACCCCCAGCAGACCACGAGCGGGGAGGTCGCGAAGGTCACGAACCAGATCTACGACCAGCTCATCAAGTTCGGCGCCGGTAGCGGCGGCGCGCTGGTCGAGGGGCTCGCGACCGACTGGTCGCTCGACGGACAGACGGCGACCCTGACGCTCCGCGAGGGCGTCACGTTCCACAACGGCGCGGAGCTCACCGCGTCCGACGTGCGCGCCACGGTGCGCCGCTTCACCGACTCCGAGTACGACTACTACCTCGGCGACTCGAACCGGTCGGGCTACGGGGCGTTCACGTTCGGCGACTGGGTCGAGAGCGTCGACGACTCCGGCGACCTCGAGGTCACCTTCGAACTGACCCAGCAGTTCGCGCCGTTCCTCCGCAACCTGGCGATGTTCGCGGCCGCGATCCTCTCCCAGCAGCAGATCGAGGACCTGGGCGCCTCCCCTGACGAGCAGACCGCCCTCGGCGAGGAGCCGCAGGGGACCGGAGCGTTCACCTTCGACACGCTCGACAACGAGAACCAGCGCGTCAAGCTCGCCGCCAACGACGACTTCTGGGGCGAGGGTCCCCAGGTGGACGCGGTCATCTTCAAGACCATCCAGCAGAACTCCACCCGGGTCCAGGACGTCATCAACGGCGACTCCCACATCACCGACAACCTCGACTCCCAGTCGTCCACGCAGGTCGAGGACGCCGACTCGGCGTCCCTGGCGTCGAAGAACGGCATCAACGTCGGCTACATGGCGTTCAACATGGACCGGAAGGAGGAGTTCCGGGACAGGCAGGTTCGCCAGGCCATCAGCTACGCCGTCGACACCGAGAGCATCGTGAGCGACATCTACGAGGGCTTCGCCGAGCAGGCCGACCAGCCGCTCCCGCCGGACGTGCTCGGGTACAACGAGGAGCTCGACCCGTACGCGCACGACCCCGAGCAGGCCCAGTCGCTGCTCGAGGAGGCCGGCGCGTCCGACCTTTCGTTCGAACTCGCCACGTTCTCGAACCCCCGCGGCTACAACCCCAGCCCCGTCGAGACGGCGAACCAGGTCCGTTCGGACCTCGAGGAGGTCGGCGTCACCGTCGAGATCAACCAGTTCTCGACGTTCTCGTCGTACCTCGAGTACACCGACGCCGGGAACCACGACGCCTGCTTCCTCGGCTGGTACACCGACAACGCCGACCCGGACAACTTCCTGTACGTCCTGCTCGACCCGAAGGTCGAGATGGACCAGGTGCCCGACGGCCAGGACTGGGTCGGCTTCGACACCGACGGCTACAGTCCCCTCAACGCCGCCGCGTGGGCCAACACGGAGTTCATGGAGACGGTCCGCGAGGCCCAGTCCTCCTACGAGGAGGGCAGCCGCGAGGAACTGTACAAGGAGGCGAACGCCATCGCCCACGAGGAGGCCCCGTGGGTGTTCATCGACTACGCGGAGACCCTGCGCGCGGTCAACGAGGCCGTCGTGGGCGACAGCTACACGGTGAGCTCCGTGGGCGGTCCCCACCTCAACACCGTCGAACTGCAGTAGCCCGGTGATCGCGTAGCCGGCGACCCGCCGGACCGGTCGCGGTCGGTCGGACCATCCGAACCGACCGCGCTCGGTCGAACCGCTCGACCCCGTCGCGGTGGGATGAAAACCGTTTACCGCGGCCGTCCGCGACCCACAACCCGACACCGACATGGTATCGAAGCGCTTCGTCCTGAAGCGGCTGTTGTTGCTCGTTCCCGTGCTGTTCGGGGTGGCGACGTTCGTGTTCGCCATCCTGCAACTGGCGCCGGGCGACCCCGCGAGAGTCATCGTCGGACAGCGCGCCTCCGCCCAACAGGTCGCGCAGGTCCGCACGGAACTCGGGCTGAACGACCCCGTCTGGGTCCAGTACGGTCGGTTCCTCGTCGAGGCGGCCCAGTTCCAGTTCGGCGACTCCTACCAGATCGCGAAGGGCACGCCCGTCCGCTCCGTGCTCGCGGACCGCCTGCCGGTCACCGTCGAACTCGCGCTGTACGGCCAGGCCATCGGCATCCTGCTCGGCATTCCGCTCGGAGTGCTCTCGGCGGTGAAACAGGACTCGCTCACCGACCACGCTACCCGCGTCGGCGCGCTCACCGGCCTCTCGGTCCCCATCTACTGGTCCGGCCCGCTGCTCATCCTGCTGTTCGCGACGTACCTGGGCGTGTTCCCCACGAGCGGCCGCATCAGTTCGACGACGTTCCTCCCGGACCACTGGACCCTCTTCGGGATGGAACTCCCGCTGACCGGGATGGTCACCGTGGACACGCTCCTGCTCGGCGACCTCGGCGCCTGGTTCTCGGCGGTCCACCACCTGTTCCTGCCGGCGGTCACCATCGGGGTGTACTCGATGGCGCTCATCTCGCGGATGATGCGCTCCTCGATGCTCGAGGTCGTCCGCCAGGACTACATGCGGACCGCCCGCGCGAAGGGCCAGGGCGCGAAGATCACCGTGATGAAACACGGCTTCCGCAACGCGCTCATCCCGGTCGTCACCGTCATCGGCATCCAGTTCGGCTCGCTGCTCGGCGGCGCCGTACTCACCGAGACGGTGTTCGGCATCGGCGGCATCGGCACGATGCTCGTCGACGCCATCGGCGCCTCCGACTACCCGCTCGTGCAGGGCGCCGTGCTCACGTTCGCGCTGCTGTTCACGCTCGTGAACCTCGGCGTCGACGTCACGTACAGCTACCTCGACCCAAGAATCCAGCAGTAAGATGGCAACCGAATCAGCCGACACGACCGAACGGGCGTCGCGTCGCGGACTCCTCGACAGGCTCCGCGCCTCGCCGTTCCTGTCGCAACTGCTCGCGAACCGCCTCGCGCTGGTCGGCATCGGCATCATCCTCGGGATGGTGCTCGTCGCCGTCTACGCCCGCGTCTTCTACGACGTCGGCGCGCTCGCGAACTCCCGGCTCGGCGGCACCGTCCCGAGCCGCGCGCCCCCGTCGTGGGCGGGCGGAACCGCACAGACCGGCCTGTTCGGCACCGACGCGGCCGCCCGCGACATCTTCCGGCGGACGATGTACGGCTCGTGGCTCGCCCTGAAGTTCGGCACCGTCACGGTCGCCGCGTCGACGACGCTCGGCGTCTCGCTCGGCATCCTCGCGGCGTACTACGGCGACGTGGCCGACAACGTCATCATGCGCACGATGGACGTGCTGCTCGCGTTCCCGTCGCTGCTGCTCGCGCTCGCGCTCGTCGCCATCTTCGGCGCCGGACTGTGGAAGGTGACGATCGCGCTCACGCTGGTCTACACGCCGCGGTTCGCCCGCGTCGTCCGCGGGGCCGCGCTGAAGGTGCTCGAGGACGAGTACATCGACGCCACCGTCGCGCTCGGCGCGAAGGACCCGCGGGTGCTCGTCCGGCACGTCCTGCCGAACTCGCTCGCGCCCATCACCGTCCAGTCCACGCTCAACTTCGGGCTGGCCATCATCGACATCGCGGCGCTGTCGTTCCTCGGCTTCGGCGCGCAGGCCGGCGCCCCCTCCTGGGGGCTGATGCTCGCCCGCGGCGTCGAGAACGGCCTGCTCACCGGGAAGTGGTGGATGTCGTTCTTCCCCGGGCTGTTCCTGGCGCTCACAGTCCTCGGGTTCAACCTGCTCGGCGACGGGATGCGCGACGCGCTCGACCCCCGGATGCGCGACACGGTGGACTGACCCGCCATGCCGTCCGCCGGCGCGGTCGACCCGCTCGCCGCTCGACTTCGACTGGTCGGCCGTGCGCTGCTGGTCGGCACCGTCGTCGGTCTCCTCGCCGGCGTGGTCGCAGTCTCGCTGTTCTCGCCGCGAACCGTCCGCACGGTGTTCGCGCTCGGCGCGCTCGCGCTGGGGTTCGGCGTGCTCGGTTGGTCCGGGTCGGTGATGGCCGGCCGCGGAATCGAGACGATGCATCGGTACATGGACACCGGGTCGGACTGGACCGAGGAGAAGTCGCGCCGCGCGATGGCCCGCGTCGGGGGCGCGGGCGCGGGCGTGATGGTCGGGTCGGGGCTGGTCGACGCTGTCGTGACGCTCTGACAGGGCGGGCTACGTCCGGACGTTCTGCCCGACGGCGTCGCCGAACTGCTCCCCGCCTTCTCCGCCGCTCCCGCTGCGTCCGTCGCGTCCGTCCCGACCGTCGTACACGACGCTCCCGCGAACCAGCGTCAGTTCGGGGAACACGCCCTCGAACCCCTCGAACGGCGTCCACCCGCACTTCGAGTGGAGGTCGGCGCCGCGGATCTCCCGCGCCTCGTCCAGGTCGACCAGCAGGAGGTCGGCGTCCCGGCCCGCCTCGACCCGGCCCTTCCGCGGCAGGTCGAAGACGTCGGCGGGGTTCGCCGCCACCAGGTCGCGGACCCGTTCGAGCCCCATCCGGCCCTCGCGGACCTCGTTCAGCAGGAGCGGCAGCATCGTCTCGACGCCCGGCACTCCCGACGGCGCCTCCCAGATGCCGGCGTCCTTCTCCCCGCGGGTGTGGGGCGCGTGGTCGGTGGCGACGACGTCGACCGTCCCGTCGCGGACCCGCTCCAGCAGGGCCTCGCGCCGCGCCTCGTCCCTGAGCGGCGGGTTCATCCGTCCGAACGTGCCGAGTTCTGGGAGGTCCTCGCGCGAGAGGAACAGGTGGTGTGGCGTCACCTCGCAGGTCGCGCCCGCGTCGCTGGCGGCGTCGACCCCTTCCGGCGTCGAGGTGTGGGCGACGTGGACGTCCGCCCCGGACTCGCCGCCGACCTCCAGCGCGCGCTCGACCGCGGCGGCCTCGGCCTCGGGGGTCCGGAAGGCGCTCCAGGCGTCGGCGTCGTCGCGCTCCCTCGCGGTCCGGTCGAACAGGTCCGCGTCCTCCGCGTGGACCGTGACGGTCACGTCGTGCTCCGCGGCCCGCGCGGCGGCGTCGGCGAACAGGTCGGCCTCGATCCCCATGTCGCCGGTGGAGTCGGCGAGGAACACCTCCCCCAGCGCGAACAGCGGCCGGTCGAACAGCGACTCGGGGTCCCAGTCGGGCGTGACGCCGCCGTTCAGCCCGTAGTCGACGAGCGACTTCGACGCGAGGTCCGCCTTCCCGTCGAACGCCGCGCCGGTCGTGGTCGGCGGGTCGGTGTTCGGCTGGTCGACGACGGTCGTCACGCCGCCCGCGGCCGCGGATCCGGACCCGGTCGTCCAGTCCTCCTTGTGGGGGAACCCCGGCTCCCGGAAGTGGACGTGGACGTCGACGGCGCCCGGGAGGAGGTGTTTGCCGTCGGCGTCGACGACCGACTCGTCCGCCCCGGGGTCGAGCGTGCCGGCGTCCGCGACCGCGTCGATCTCCCCGTCGGCGACCCGGACGTCCCCGACTCGACCGTCCGCGAGCGTGGCCTGCTGGAACAGCATTTGCCCGGAGTGGGCGACGGCGGGCCGTAAGTGCCGCGGTCGGTCTCGGACCGTGGCTCCCACGGGACGCCAGCAGTCACTGGTGAGACGGGCTTCCAGTCCCACCCGTGGTCGTTTCGGCCGAGCGTCGCGGACCGGGATACCGCTTCTACCGCGGCGGGCATCCAGTGGCGCGCTCAGCCGTCGTCGGTCGGGAGGTCGGCCACGTCGAGTCGAACCGCCTCGCGGTCGGCGACGAAGGCCGATTCGAGCGCGTCGCGGACGACGTCGGGGTCCGACGAGCCGCCCGCCGCGGCGACCGAGCCGACCGACTCGGGGTCGAACGGGACGTCCAGGGCGCCGTACACCGGGACGAGCACGTCGCGGATGGTCTCCTCCTCGGCCACCGTCACGCACCCGGAGACGAGCGCGGCGCCCCGCCGGACGCGCTGGGCGAGTCCGGCGACCTTCCCGCCGCCGGCGACGCGGACGGAGTGGTCGCCGGGGCAGTACGAGCGGGGCGGTTCGCCGGGTTCCACGTCGGCGTCGAGGCCGCGGAGCGCCTCGACGACGGTACGGACGGCCGCGTCGTACCGGTCGTCCATCCCCCGGCGCACGTCCGCCAGCGGGACGGCGCGGGCGAACGCGAGCGTCGAGTCGGCGTACGCGACCGCCCGGCCGCCGACCGAGCGCCCGGTCGGGAGGAACCCCCGCTCCTCGGCCGCTCGCTTCGCGTCCGCGTAGCCGTCCTCGCTGGCGTCCCGTCGACCGAACGCGACCAGTCGGCCGGGCGCCCAGACGCGCAGCGACGGCTCGCCGCTCCCGGCGGTCTCGGCGAGCATCGCGGCCGACGCGGCCCGGTCGCGCTCGCGCGTCGCGCACCGCCCGCGGTACACCCGGAACACGCCAACGGCTCGGAGTCGGGGCGCCTAAGCGTTTCCGCCACCCAGGCGGTGTATGACCGGGGACGAGGGGGACGAGAGGGACGAACGGGTCGTGCTCCCGGCCGACGTTGTGGAACGCTACCCCCGCTTCTCGCTGTACAACTCCCCGTATCCGGCCCACGACCGCGGGCGCGCGATCGACCTCTATCCGGAGGGTGACGTCGGACTCTCGCCGGTCGCCGGCGAGGTGCTCGACACGCGGACGGTCGGCTGTCCGGACCGGCCCTACGCGGTCGACTCGGACCACCTGATCCTCGTCGACGTCGGCGCCCGCGTCGCGCGAGTCCTCCACGTCGACCCGGCCGTCGAGGCCGGCGACCGCGTCGCCGTCGGGGACCCGCTCGGGGAGACGGTCCGCTCGGGCTTCTTCGGCCGCTGGGTCGACGACCACGTCCACCTCGAGTTCCGCGAGTACGGTCGGAACCCCTACCGGGCGTCGGGGTCGCTCCCGCTCGATGTGGACGTGCCGGTCCGTCCCGTCGAGTGGGACGGGACCGGGACCGTGAGCGAGACGGGCGACAGCTACGCGCTGCTCGATTCGCCGGCTCACCACGGCGACGGCTACGCGGCGCTCGCCTCGGACGCTGGCGCGCCCCTGGACGGCGGGCTCCCCCACTACAGCGCGGGCGGGCGGTTCGTCGACGGATCGGTCCACGGGTCCGACTTCGGGTTCGTCGGGGAGGCGCCGGTCGGCCTGCTCGGCGCCCGCGTCGGCACCGCGGCGGGCCGACACGTCGGCTGGGGGGAGGTGACGGTGCTGGCGAACGGCGAACCGATCACGGGGCTCTCGCTGTTCGCCTCGCGGGTCGAGGGGTTCGGGGCGAAACTCGTCACGCGGCCGGCCGCGGGCGACCCGCAGTTCCGGGTCGGCGAGGACGTGCGGGTGTCGATCCGGCCGACCGACGGGGCAGTCCGGCTGGACTGAGCCGGGCAACGAGTCGATTCGGTCGGATCCGGTCCGGCCACGGGTCGGTTCGACCGCCCCGAGTCGGACGGGGTTCGACACGGCCCCGCGGCGGCCCGACCCGCACGTCCTCGCCGCCCCGTGGCGCGATCCCGCGTCGTTCGGCCCCGGGCCTCGCTTTCGACGCTCTTTTCTCCGACGGCCGAGTCCGTTCCCGTAATGGCCGAATTCAAACTCGTCGTCGGCGACTCCTCCGGCGACACCCGGCAGTTCGACGTTGACGGACAGGACGCGAACCGGTTCCTCGGACTCGACCTCGGCGAGGAGGTCGACGCGTCGGTCGTCGACGCGGACGGCATGGCGCTCGAACTCACCGGCGGCTCGGACACGGCCGGCCGGCCGATGCGCGAGGACGTCCCGGGCTCCGACCTGAAGGAACTGCTCCTCGACGGCGGCGTCGGCTACAAGCCCGGCCGCGACGGCGAGCGCAAGCGCGTCACCGTCCGCGGCCGCGAGGTCTCCGAGGAGACGGTCCAGATCAACGCCCAGCTCGTCGGCGGCACCTTCGAGGGCGGCGTCGAGGAGGCCGAAGCGGAGACGGAGGAGTCCGAGGCGGTCGAGGAGGAAGCGGAGGACGAGGCCGACGCCGAGGACGAGGAATCCGAGGAGGCCGACGTCGAGGGAGACGAGACGGACGAGGAAGCGGACGCTGAGGACGAGGAGGAAGCCGAGGAGGCTGACGCCGACGACGGGGAGGGGACGGACGCCGACGAAACCGAAGCCGACGAGAGCGAAGAGGAGGAGGCCGAGTCAGCCGAGGAGGGCGACGACGAAGCCGAGGACGACGAGGAGTAACCCGCTTTCCCCCATGTCCGACAGAGTCGCCAGCGACGCCGCGGCCGTCACGACCTTCCGCGCGCACCTCGCGCGCTCGGGCGGCACGCGCCTCCCGTGTCTCCGGGTTCCGGACGGGACGAAACTCGCGTCCGGCGACGAGATACGGCTCGTGCTCGACGGCGAGTCGCGACACGCCCGGGTCGAGGGCGACGCCGACGGTCTCCTGATCCGGGGTGCGTACGACAACCGACGGCTGCTGCGGAACCCCGGAGAGGGGGAGAACCGGCTGGTGGAGTGGTGCCGCGAGCACGGCCGCGAGGCCGGGGACGCGGTCGACTTCGACGGGGTCGACCCGGGATACCTCTACGGCCTCCGGGTGCCCGGCGAACGGACCGTGTACGAGGTGACGGGCCGGCCGGACGAGGGCCTGCAGGACATCGCCGACTCGCTGCTGGGCGACGAGTAGATCACATTTCTCGGCGGGAGTGAAACCTCCACGCCGTTCGGACCCTCTCCCGGTGTCGTTCGTGGCTCTCGGTCCCGACGTCTCCGAGCACATCGCTAGCGCGCAATCGTCGACAGCCGCGGCCCCTTTCAGACCCACCCACCGCACCATACCTCACCCTCCCCAGCCTCCTGCGCTCCTCGCCTCGGTCACTCTGCTCCCTCGGCTCCGGTGCTCGTCCCTCGCGCGTCGTCGGCCGCGCATGAAAGCGCGGCCGCCGCGCGCCGTCGGCGGTCGGCAGACTGACGACCCACACCGGTACGTCAGCGGAGCCTCACCCGCTCGAACTCGGTCGGAGCCGGACCCGAACCCCGACGAACAGCCCTTTTACCGTTCCGAGCGCCACACGACGTATGAGCAAACTCGACGAGTTCCTCGCCGGCGAGCGCCTGGACGACGTGGCCATCTTCCTCACCCACGAGTTCCTCGACTCGCAGGGGAGGATCGCAAACATGGGCGAGGCCGTGGAGGGCGGGGTCGTCCTCGTCGTCCCCGGCGACGACGGGCGGGCCGCGTTCGCCTCGGGCACCGGCATGGACCCGATGGAGTTCGCCCGCGAGGCGATGGACGGCGAGGGGGAGATCGACCACGGGCTGACCGGGGGGAGCTGCGACGAGGGACACGAGGTCGAACTCATCTTCGCGTTCGCGGAGGCGGAGAACCCGGACGTCGGCGGCCTCTACGCCGAGGGCGACGTGATGCACGCGTACGCCCAGTGTTCCGAGGGGCACGCGTTCTCGGAGAAGTGGATCGTCGGCGACGGGGCCTGACGCCTCACTCGGCCGGTTCGTCGCCGTCCGTACCGTCGCCGTCCGTTCCGCCCTCGCGGTCCGCCGCCGCGTCCTCGGCGACGCGCTCGAACGCCGCGAGGATGACTCGCTTCGTCGCCGCGCCCTCGGTGGTCCAGTGGTGGGCGTAGTCCAGCATGTCGTCGTACACGTCCGGCTTGCACCCTGCCGCCTGCGGGTGGCCGCCGCCGTTCACCTGCCCGGCGACCTCGTGGGCCCGACGGAAACCCTCGGAGCCGCGGATCGACGCGCTGCCGGCCGGCTTGACGATCACGGCGGCGTCCATCCCCTGCCCCCGGAGCGCCTCGGCGACCTCGTTCTGCGAGCAGCGGCCGTAGGTGACGCCGACCCGCCAGTCGCCGACCTCGTGGGCCTCGGCGCGCTCGACGGCCTTCTCGATCAGCAGTTCCTTCTCGACCCGCCGCTCGGTGATGTACTCCACGACCGGTTCGGGGAGGTCGACGCCGTAGGCGCCGACGACCGCCACGTACTCCTCGGCGTCGGTCCAGTAGGCGTAGTCCGCGACGTCGTCGCTGCGCTCGTCCTCCTTCAGCCAGAGGTCGTGGTCCCGGGTGACCCGCGCGAGTTCCGTGAACCGCTCCGGAAAGTCGTACTCGAGCGACCGGAGCGTGACGTCGGTCGAGCACTCCTCCTCGCTGTCGCCGACGACGAGGTCGATGCCCAGGTCGCGGACCGCCGCTTCGACCCCCTCGTCCCACTGGTGGTGGTCGAACCACCGGAACGACCCCGCACGCTCGACGATCGTACGGAGGTCGTCCTCGACGTACTCGAAGGCGTCAGTGGAGATGTCACAGACGAACACGTCCGTCCCGGCTTCGAGGTACTCGGCGACGTAGCCGAGGTCCTCCTCGAAGGAGTGCGGGCCGGAGGGGAGCAGCGCGACGGGGGACTCCTCGCGCTCCTCGTCCGCTTCTCCGTCGTCGGTGTCGTCCTCGTCGGCGAGTCGCTCGCGCAGGTCCTCCTCGAACGGGACGACGTCGAGCGCCGCGTCGTACACCTCCCGGATCAGCGCGACGCAGCCGAGGCCGTCCGCGTCGGAGTCGGTGACGATCACGGCCTCGGCGCCCTCCAGCGCCTCCACGGCGCGCTCCTCCCGACGCTCCTCGTCCAGCGAGTCGGGGTAGAAGAAGCCCTTCCCCGGGAGCTTCGATTTGCGCTCCAGCGAGAGGGAGTCGGTGTCGATGAGTTCGTCTTCCATACCGTCCGTGGACGGCCTGGGGTGAAAACACCGGCGTTAGCGCCCGAGGCGCCGGCGTCGGTGTACGAGTGTCCTCAGGCGGCCTCGACGCCCTCGAACCCCTCGTCCTCGAGTTGCCGGACCGTCAGCACCGGCGTCGGGCAGGTTCGGACGACGCGCTCGGCGACGCTGCCGATGAGAAAGCGGTTCTCGCCGTGGCGTCCCCGGGTGCCCGTCGCGACCAGGTCGGCGCCGATCTCGCGGGCGTACTCGGCGATCTCGTTGGCGGGCCGGCCCTCCCGGACCACGGCGGTCACGTCGCGGTCGGTCCGCTTCTGGACGCCGACGATGGCCTCGCCGCCGCGCTCCTGGAGCGCGTGGCGCATGTCCTCGCGCACGGCGTCCGGCGAGGAGTCGACCTCGCCGGCGTCGACGACGTAGAGCGCGTGGACCGCCGCGTCGAACTTCCCCGCCAGGTCGAGCGCGACGTCCACCGCCCGCCCGACGCTCTCGGAGCCGTCGGTGGCGATGACGATGGTGTCGATCATCACTCCACGTATGGCCCGTCTCCGGCTTAAATCCCCGCGGGTCCCGCGTACTCGCCGGCCCTCTGGTCGGCCTCGCCGAGCGAAATCGGGTGGGGGCGTCGAACGGTCACCCCTGGAAACGCTGTGGCTCCCTGCCGGATACCCTCGATCACCGACCAACCGCTGCGGTATCGCCGGTTCATCCACCGCGAGGGAGGGAGGCGGGGCGAAGCCCCGCCGACCGAGCGAGCGGCGTTTTGGCATGAACGGGTTTTACCGGGGGTCGACGAGCGAGCGCGCCTCCGGCGCGCGAGCGAGGACGCCCCCGGTAAAGGAGGTTCGTTTACAGCTGTTCGACGCTGCCGCCGTCGTCGCGCTCGCGGAACACCTGCCCGTCGATGAGCGTCACCATGGTCTCCTCCTCCTGCCACGCGGTCGGCGCCAGTTTCGCCTTCCGGCAGACCCGTGAGAGGAACTGCTCCTTGCTCCAGCCGTTCTCGACCGGGATCGTCGGGTAGAGCCAGCCGTGCTTCTCGCCGTGGTCGATGGCGACGCCGTGGCGACCGAGTTCCAGGTCGGCGACGGGGTCGTTGGTGAGCGTGACGTTGGAGACGACGCAGGCGGAGACGAGGATCGAGTCCAGCTCCTTCGGTTCGACCTCGGAGCCGCCCGTGTCGGACGAGGCCGCCTTGATGGCCGCGTCGACGATGGCGTGACCGAGCTGTTCCTTCCCCCGATACGACCCGGCACAGCCGCGCATCCGGCGGCGGCCGCGGGTCGACTGGAGGCGGACGAAGGCGCCGGTGCGGGCGTAGAAGGCGTCGCGCATGCTTCCCGGGTGTTCGCGCTGCCCGTGGAGAACGTACGATTCGACCGCTTCCCGAGCGAGTTCGACCGCGCGATCACCGTCCTCGTAGGTGAGTCGAACGGTCTGCGCCTCGGACATGGACATCATAAGGGCACACTCCGACTTGAACCCTTCCCTTCAAGTGAGGGACCGGTATGCGCGCCCAAACGGCCGGTAAGCACGGTCCTAGTTACCTCCTAAGGGCGTCCTACTCGGGCCGATGGCGTCCGGCGGCGAACCGCTTAAACCGCGGAGCGGCGTACGTCACGACGGCAGAGGGAGCCCGATCCCCGTGCCCCCGCAGTCGCGGCGTCGCCGCCGGGACCCGTCGGGGCATGAGGAAAGTCCCCCCACCGCCCGGACGGGCGACCGGACGCAAGTCCGGAGCCGGAGACGGCTGGCGCTGGAACAGAAACGACACCCCCCGGCCCGACCGATGAGGTCCGCGAACCGACCCGCGAGGGGAGGGAGTTAACCGACCGAGGGCCCCGAGACTCCGCGTCTCGCGACGGCCGGGAACGGATGGAACGGCGAATCCTCGCCGGTGCAAGTCCGCGCCGACGGGGCGCACACGCGCCCCCGATGGTAGTCCGGCCGCCGCCTCGCGCGGCGAGGCGCGGACGCGTAGCCGAATGTCGGGACGAACAGAAGGGGGCTTACTCCCCTCAGCCGCTCACCGCCGCGAGCGGCGGCGCCGGGCCGACCGCACCGTCGGACGCTGGTCGTGCGAACGGCTGACACACTCCCGGCGAACTAAAATGCGTGGAGTGCGAAGGGGTGACGTGGACAGCCGAGAACTGATGACGGCCCTGGAGCGGGAGTTCGGCGGCGAGGAGCCGCAGCGCAAGGTCGTCGCCCGACAGGCTCGCGACCTCGCCGACTCCGGCAAGGTCGAGGCCGATCGGGGCGACGAACTGACCGTCGAGACGGTCGTCGGAAACATGGCGGACGCACCGGAGGACAGCGACCTCGTCGAGCGATGGAACTGGTGGCTCGGGTCGCTCGAAACCGCGTACGGCGGCTACGAACGGTTCACCGTCCGCTTCGTCGACGACGGCCCGGACGTGAACGCCTGAGTCCCGCCGTCACCGACCCGACGGACCCGACGGCTCCCGATTCGACCCGTCCCTCCGATTCGATCCTCGACCCGATCGGGTCGATCGACCCGACCCGTCCGTCGTCGACGGTTCCGCCCGCGCCGGACCCGCCCTCCGTCCAACCGTTCGGCCGCCTCGTGGTGTTCCTCCCCCGCGTGGGGAACGTTTTTGGACCGCGCTCGCCCGGTTCGGAGTATGGAACCCGGCGACGTCGAGGCGGTCCCCGGCTGTACCGACCTGTACTACCTGGACACGGGGATGTACGACACCCCGAACTACGGGACAGTGTACGTCCTCGACGCCGAGCGGCCGGCCGTCGTCGACACGGGCATCGGCACGAACCGCGAGTACCTCTTCGACGCGCTGGAGGAACTGGGCGTCACCCCCGACCTGATCCTCCCGACGCACGTCCATCTCGACCACGCGGGCGGCGTCGGCTTCCTCGCCGAGCGTTACCCCGACGCGACGGTCCGGGTCCACGAGGTCGGGGCCCCGCACCTCGTGGACCCGGACCGATTGATCGAGGGGACGAAGGCCGCCGTCGGCGAGCAGTGGGAGTTCTACATCGACCCGAAGCCCGTCCCCGAGGACCGGATCGACCCGCTCTCGGGCGGCGAGACGCTCGACCTGGGCGACCGCGACCTCGACGTCCACCACGCACCCGGCCATGCGCCCCACCAGGTGTTCTTCCACGACCGCGGCGACGACGTCGTCTTCACGGGCGACGCGGCCGGCATCTACGTCCCCGCGTACGACGAGATCAAGGAGACGACGCCGCCCTCGACGTTCGATCTCGACGCCTGCCACGGGGACGTCGACGCGATCCGCGAGCTCGACCCCCGCGTCCTCTGTTTCGGCCACTTCGGTCCCCGCGAGTTCGACGACGGGATGCTCGCCGAGTACAAGCGCACCCTCCTGGAGTGGGTCGAGGCGGTTCGGCGGAAGCGCGAGGGACTCGACGACGACGAGGCGGTCGTCGAGCACTTCGCCGCCCACGCGCCCGAGCGGTTCGTCGACCTCTGGGGCGAGCGGAAGGCCCGAGCGGAGGAGCGACTGAACGCCCGCGGCGTGCTGGCGTATCTGGACTACGTCGAGCGGCAGACGGAGCAGGGATGAGTGTTCCGGACGCCCTGACCACCGGTTCGCACGGGGAGCACGGGGAAGGTTTTCGAGCGTACTGCCGTTGGACTACCGTCACATGAGCCGGCCAGTTCGATACACTGGCGGGGGGATAGCCGTCGTCGGCCTCGCCGTCGCGGCATCGTTCGTCGGACCGCGAACGGCCGATCCGGTGGCGGCGATGGTCGTCGGCTTTCCCTCGCTCGGGGTTCGCATCGGCGGAATCGTCCTCGGCCTGATCAGTATCGCCGCAGGCCTCCGATTGATCGGTAGCGCGGGTGGGTGAACGTCCGCCGACTTCTCACGGGTGTGCCCGGCCGACTCGCCCCCGTCTCCCTCCTGACCCGACGGAAGTCGTGACCGACGGGGCAAGTGACCCACGACCACCAGGAAACCCTCGACAACGGGCGTCGAGTGGAGGCACCGTTAAGGTCCCGCCCTCGCCAGGGGTTCCCATGGCTTGGAGGCAGGCGGAACGGGAGTTCGACCCCGACCTCACGCGGGACTCCCTCGCGGCGACCTTCGACGCGAGCGCCCGCCGGAACGCCGACCGGGTCGCACAGCGGTACAAGGGGGGCGTGTACGACCGCTCGCTCGTCCGCGGCGGCGTGGTCGACGCCGCGCCCGAGGGCGAGTACGCCGACCTGACGTACGCAGAGATGCACGACCTCGTCCGGCGACTCTCCGCCGGCTTTCGCGACCTCGGCGTGGCGCCCGGCGACCGCGTGGCCGTCTTCGCCCACACGCGGATGGAGTGGGCCCAGACCGACTTCGCCTTGCTGGGCGCCGGCGGCGTCGTCACGACCGTCTACACCTCCTCTTCGAGGGGGCAGGTCCGTCACCTGCTCTCGGACCCGGGCGCATCCGGCGTCGTCGTCGAGAACCGGGACCTGCTGGAGCGGGTCCTCGCCGTGGAGGACGACCTCGACCTGGAGTTCCTCGTGCTGCTCGACGGCGACCCCCACGAGCGCGAGGACGTCCACACGCTCGCGGAGGTCCACGACAGGGGCGCGGAGCTGGACCCCGGCGACGGCTGGGTGGTGGACCGCGAGCTCGACGACCTCGCGAGCCTCATCTACACCTCCGGCACCACGGGCACCCCGAAGGGCGCCGAACTCACCCACCGGAACTTCCTGGCGAACGTCGACCAGTGCTACCGGCGGTTCGGCCCCCGCCCCGACAGGGCGGGGTCGGGGGTGCCCGGCATCGACGCGGACTCGGTCACCCTGTCGTACCTCCCGCTCGCGCACGTCTTCGAGCGGCTCGCCGGCCACTTCCTCATGTTCGCGGCCGGCGCGACCGTCGCGTACGCCGAGTCGCCCGACACGCTCCGGGACGACTTCGGGCTGGTTCGCCCGACGACGGCGACGAGCGTTCCCCGGGTGTACGAGAAGCTCTACGCGGCCATCCGCGAGGAGGCGAGCGAGTCAGGCCCGAAGGAGCGCGTCTTCGAGTGGGCGACCGACGTCGGCCGGGAGCACCACCGCGCCGACGACCCGGGGGCGTGGCTGGAACTCCGGTACGCGCTCGCGGACCGGCTCGTCTTCTCCTCGGTGAAGGAGGCGCTCGGCGGCAACGTGGAGTTCTTCATCTCCGGCGGCGGGTCGCTCTCGGCGGAGCTGTGCGAGCTCTACCACGCGATGGGCGTCCCCATCCTCGAGGGGTACGGGCTCACCGAGACCGCCCCCGTCGTGGCGGTGAACCCGCCGGAGGAGCCGAAGGTCGGCACCATCGGCCCGCCGGTCGTCGGCGTCGACGTGAAGGTGGACTCGACGGTCGCTGGCGCGTCGGGTGACGCCGAGGGGGAGGTCGGGGAGCTGCTCGTGAGGGGCCCCAACGTCTTCCGGGGCTACCGCAACCTCCCGGAGAAGACCGAGGCGGCCTTCGACGGGGACGTCCCCGCGAGCGAAGCGAGGGGGGGTACGGACGAACTTCAGTCGTCCGAAAGGTGGTTCCGAACCGGCGACGTGGTCGAACTCCGCCCGGACGGCTACGTCGCCTTCCGCGAGCGCGCGAAGCAGCTGATGAAGCTCTCGACCGGGAAGTACGTCCCCCCGGGCGCGTTGGAGGACGCCTTCGCCGCCTCGGAGTACGTCGAGCAGGCGATGGTGCTCGGGGACGGCCGGAAGTTCGTCTCCGCGCTCGTCGTCCCGAACGTCCCGGCCGTCCGCGAGTGGGCCGAGGGGGAAGGGGTCGACCCGCCGGAGGACCGTCGGGAACTGTGCCGGGACGGGCGCGTCCGCGAACTCGTCCAGCGGGAGGTCGACCGCGTGAACGAGGGGTTCGAGCGGCACGAGCGGATCAAGCGGTTCCGGCTGGTTCCCGAGGAGTTCTCCGAGGAGAACGACCTGCTCACGCCGACGATGAAGAAGAAACGACGGAACGTCCTCGACCGCTACGCCGACCAGGTCGACCTGCTGTACGAGGAACCGGCCGAGAAACCGGCCTGACCGACCGGGCGCGGCAGGTACGATGGCGGTGGACTTATCGGACGTCTCCGACTACGGGCAGTCCAATGGAGGTGTAAGCGTGGCGGGGACGCTCATCGCGCTCGTCGCGGCCATCATCGGCGTCGGCGTCGTCGCCCAGGTGCTATCGGACCGCTTCCAGGTGCCGAGCATCATCTTCCTCCTCGCGGCCGGCATCGCGCTCGGACCGGAGGGACTCGGCGTCATCACCGAGAACTCCTTCGGCGAAGCGCTCCCGACCATCGTCGGGCTCTCGGTCGCGATCATCGTCTTCGAGGGGGCGTTCCACCTCCGCTTCGAGACGCTCCGACAGGCGCCGCGCGCCACGCTTCGGCTGGTCACGTTCGGCGCGCTCGTCGCCTTCGTCGCGACGACGGTCGTCGTCCAGGTCGCGCTGCCGGCCGTCTCCTGGCCCGTCGCGGCGCTCATCGGGGCGCTGCTCGTCGCCACCGGCCCGACGGTCATCACGCCCATCCTGGAGGTGGTCCCGGTCCGCGACCGCGTCGAGGCGGTCCTCGAGACCGAGGGCATCGTCAACGACGTGACCGCGGCCATCCTCGCGGTCGTCATCTTCGAGGCCATCCTATCGGGGACGACCGCGCCCGGCGCGCTCCTCACGCTGTTCGTCGAACGGCTCGGCACGGGCGTCCTCGTCGGCGCCCTCGTCGCCGGCGCGGTGTTCTACGCGCTCCGGTACGTCGACCTCTCCCCGAGCAACGCCCCGCGCAACGCCCGCCTGCTGGTGCTCGCCGGCGCGCTGGTCGCCTACGGCGCGGCCGACGCGTTCTTCACGGAGGCCGGCATCGCCGCCGTGGCGACGGCGGGCGTGCTGCTCGGCAACGCCGACGTCCCGTACGAGGAGGACATCACCGACTTCAAGGGCGACGTGACGCTCGTCGTCCTCTCGTTCGTGTTCATCGCGCTCGCGGCGCTGCTGGAGTTCGAGGAGCTCCTCGCGCTCGGCTGGGGCGGGCTGATCGTCGTGCTCGCGGTGATGCTTCTAGTCCGCCCGGCGCTGGTCCTCCTCTCGACCGCGGGGGACCGGTTCACCCGGAACGAGCGACTGTTCATGTCGTTCGCCGGGCCGCGGGGCATCATCCCGGCGTCGGTGTCGACGCTGTTCGCCGTACAGCTCACCGAGCGGGGCATGCCCGAGGCCGCGAACGCGCTCGTCGGCACGGTGTTCCTGGTCATCCTCGCGACGGTCGTGCTGGAGGGCGGGTTCGCCCGCCGGATCGCGGAGGCGCTGGACGTGATACCAATGCGTGTACTCATCATCGGGGGCGGGACCGTGGGGCGCAGCCTCGCGACCCGCCTCGAAGAACGGGGAGAGAACGTCGTCGTCATCGAGACCGACGAGGAACAGGTACGGACGGCCCGGAACGAGGGCCACACGGTCCACATCGGCGACGGAACCGACTCGGAGGTGCTGGAGGCGGCCGGCGGCGCCAACGCGCGGACCGTCGTCGCCGCGACGGGGGACGACGACGTGAACCTGCTGGTCTCCCAGCTGGCCGCCTCGAAGTTCGACCCGGAGACGATCCTCGCGCGGGTGAACGACCCCGACAACGTCGCGGCCTTCGAGGAACTCGGCGTCCGGACCGTGGCGTCGACCTTCGCGACCGCCCAGGCGCTGGACAACTACATCGAGCGCCCGGCGCTCGCCGACTGGATGGGGGAGATCGGCCGCTCCGGGGACGTCCAGGAGGTCGAGGTGACCGCCCCGGCGATCACCGGCCGCTCCGTCCGCGAACTGGGGCCCGAACTCCCGGAGCGGAGCATCATCGCGCTGGTCACGCGGGACGGCGAGGCCGAGGTGCCGACCGCGGAGTTCACCTTCCGGACCGGCGATCGCGTCACGCTCATCGGGCAGAGGGAGGCCGTCCGCGAGGCGATGCGGCGCTTCCACCCGAGCTGACCGTCGTGAACGCCTCGAACGGTTCGAGGGGCGCCGACCGCCCGCGCACGGTCGAGTGGTCCGCCGACGGCGCCGCCCGGGCCCGCGCGGCAGTTCGCCACCTCGTCGCGGGCGTCCTCCTCGGAACGGCGCTCCTCTGTCTCCTCCTGCTCGCAGCCCTGGCGGTCGGGACCGCCGCCGCCGGCGACGCCGGCCTGCTCGCCCTCGTCGTGGTCATCGCGCTCGTGGGCGGCCCGGCGTCGCTCGTCTACGTCGCCGTCGCGGCCGACCGTGGGGGGTTGAGCGGGCTCGCTGACCGCGTCCCGGGGCTCGGCTCGCTCCGCCCGCGCTGGCTCGCGGCGACGACGCCCCTGGGGGTGGCGCTCCTGCTCGCGGGGTTGGCCTACCCGCCATTGCTGGCGGGCTACCTCGTCGGCTTTCCGCTGCTCGCGTTCGGCGGGTCCGTGCTCTTCCCGGCGGGTCGGCTGGATCCGGGGACTGCGACGCTGACGGCCGCGACCGACGGGCGGGAGCGGACGCACGACCTCTCCGGGCTCGACTCGTTCTCGTGTCGGCGGGTCGGTCCGGTCGCGCTCTGTCGGCTGCGGTTCGTCGGGACGCGGGGGTTGAACGCCCCGTTCCTGTTCGCGGTCCCGGCCGACCGGGTGGGGGAGGTCCGCCCCGCGCTCGCGGCGATCCGGGAGCGGACCGACGCGGCGGGGGCCGGGCGGCCGCGTGCGGTCGTCGCCACGCTGTTCGCGTTCGGGGGGGTCTTCCTCCTCGCCGCGCTGGGGCTGGTGGTCGTCTCGCTCCGACGCGGGGAGGGCGCCGTCGCCGCGTACGGCGGGACACTCGTCGGGGGTCCGGGACTGTTCCTCTGCTGGCTGGGGCTCGCGTCCCGCGGGTGAACCCCGGGTACCCGACCGTACCGACTCACCCCCCGACGAGCGCGAACGCGACGGTCATCCCGACGCCCGCCACGGGCGGGATCGTGAGGTTGTCGTCGATCACGTAGCCGCGGACGACCGGCTTCACGCCGTCGGCGACGGTGGCGCCGAGCGCGCCCGCGGCGGCCACGGCGACGCCCACGAGCGGCGGCCGGCCGGGCGTCACGAACGGCACCGCGAGCGCGAAGCAGACGAGGAACATGACGCCGAGCACGCCCAGTTCCTTGGCCGTGGTGGGGTCGTTCGAGCCGAGGTAGCCCGAGACGGGGTCGCCGATGGAGAGCATCAGCATCGCCGGGACGGCGACGACCGGGTCGAACGCGAACGCGGCCGCCGCCATCCCGACCATGTACAGCGCGTACCCCGCGACGTTCTCGGCCTCGTACTCGCGGGTGAGCCGGTCGTACACCGCGTGGTCGAGGCCGACGACCAGCCTGAGGAACTCCAGCAGGAACGCGACGGCGACGCAGGCGACGAGGAACAGCCGCAACCCCCGCCAGGTCACCAGGTCGAGGACGTACAGCAGGGGGATGCCGGTCCCGGAGGCGTGGACCGCCCGGCGGCCGAGTTCGGTCACGGCCCCACCCGCGGCGGTCGCCGCCGTTCGCGTCCTCCCCGGCCGCGGTTCGTCCACCGCGGTCCGCGGCCGGGCCATTCCTGCCTACGGCCGTGCCGTTGCCGCCCGCGGGCCGTGCGCACCCGGCCGCGAGCCGCCCGGACGAACCGGCCGGTCGCCGCCCCCCCTGCCGCCGGCCGCCGGCCCTCCCAGGTCATCCTACGCCGTCTCGACGTCCGTCTCGACGGTTCCGTACGCCGATTCGAGATCCGTGAAGGTCCGGTCCGTCTCGGCGTCCAGCAGCGTCTCCAGTTCCCCGGCCACGTCCGCGACGGGCACGCGCACCTGCGCGGCCGTGTCGCGCTCGCGGACGGTGACCGTGTCCGGGCCGTCGCCCTCGAGGCCGTCGCGATCGACGGTGACGCAGAACGGCGTGCCGACCTCGTCCTGCCGCCGGTATCGGCGGCCGATGGAGCCGGCGTCGTCGTGCTCGACCGCCAGCCCCGCCGCGCGGAGGTCGTCGGTCACCCCGTCGGCCAGTTCGAGGAGGCGCTCGTCGTTCGAGACGAGCGGGAACACGGCGGCGTCCGTCGGCGCGAGTTCGGGGTCGAGCGCGAGGTACGTGCGCTCCTCGCCGTCGACGGTGTCCTCGCGGTAGGCGTGCTCGACGAGCGTGTACAGCACCCGGTCGACGCCGAACGAGGGCTCGACGACGTGCGGGGTGACGTGCTCGCCGTTCTCGGTCACCTCCTCGACCGCGAAGTTCGCCACCTCGGTCGGGACCGATAGCTCCTCGCCGTCGACCTCGACGGTCACCGTCTCCGCGTCGAACGCGTCCGGGTCGCGCGCGGCGAGCGACTCGAGGGCGTCGGCCACGTCGCCGGCCTGCCCGCCGAACTCGGGGCCGAGCGTCGCCATGTCGGGGTCGACGGTCGGGCGCTCGACCGTCTTCGGCTCGTCGTACTGTCTGAACACGGTGAACGACTCGCCGGAGTGCTCGGCGTGCTTCGAGAGGTCGTAGTCGCCCCGGTAGGCGAAGCCCGTGATCTCGATCCAGTCGCCGGTGACCTCCGACTCGGCGTCCCAGCAGTCGGCCGCGTAGTGGGCGAGTTCGCCGGGGAGGTGCTGGCGGAAGCGGAAGCGGTCCGTGTCGACGCCGACGCGCTCGTACCAGCCCTGCGCGACGCCGAGGTAGTAGCCGACCCAGTCGGAGCCGATCACGCCCTCCTCGACCGCCTCGCCGACGGTCGTCTCGTACGGCTCGCCGTCCTCTGCATCCTGTTCGACGGCGGAGTAGAGCGTCACCTCGACGTCGGCGACCTCCTCGAGCGGCGGCTCGTCAGTCTCGGGGTCGATGAACGTCTCCAGTTCGGCCTGCGTGAACTCCCGGATGCGAATGATGCCCCGCCGGGGGCTGATCTCGTTCCGGTAGGCCGGGCCGATCTGGGTGACGCCGAACGGGAGGCGGTTCCGCGCGTACTCCTTCAGTCGGGGGAACTCCACGAAGATGCCCTGCGCGGTCTCGGGGCGGAGGTAGCCGGGCTGGCCCGAGCCGGGACCGATGCTCGTCTCGAACATGAGGTTGAAGTCCTCGACCGGCTCGTCGGCGAGCGCCGCGCCGCAGTTCGGGCACTCGATGCCGTGCTCGGCGATGAGCTCGCCGACGCGCTCCGGGCCGAGCGCCTCGGCGTCCTCGACGTCGGTCGCGCCCTCGACGAGGTGGTCCGCGCGGTGGGAGACGCCGCACTCGGGGCACTCGACGAGCATGTCGTCGAAGCCGTCGAGGTGGCCCGACGCCACGAAGACGGCCTCGGGCATCACGGTCGGCGCCTCGATCTCGTGGTTGCCCTGCTTCACCGTGAAGCGGTCGCGCCAGGCCGACTCGAGGTTGTCCTTCAGCGCGGCGCCCTTCGGGCCGTAGGTGTAGAAGCCGGCGACGCCGCCGTAGGCGCCGTTCGCGCCGAAGAAGAAGCCGCGGCGCTTCGCCAGCTCCATCACGTCCCGCTGGCTCGCCATCAGAGCGCCTCCAGCAGGTTCACGTCCCGGACGATGCCTGCGAGGTCGCCGCCGGTCACCAGCGGGAGCTGTTCGACGTCGTTCGAGATCATCTCCTGGGCGGCCTCCTGGACCGAGCGCTTGCGCGAGACGGTGAGCACGTCCTCGGTCATGAACCCGCGCACGGGTTCGGCGGGGATCTCGACGTTCCGGGTCGGGATGTAGGCGCTGCCGACCGCCTTGATGCCCTCCCACTTCCAGTCGTCGTCCTCGTCGGCGATGGAGTCGCCGGTGTCGTCGGCGCCCTCGACGACGCGGGCGACCTCGAGGATGTCGACCTCGGTGAGCAACCCGTCCATCTCCCCCTCGTCGTCGAGCGTCACCGCGTACGGGACGTTCGCGAAGTAGAGCTCCCGCTCGGCGACCGGGAGCGGCGCGCCGCTGTAGGTCGTGTTCACGTCCGCGCCGGCGACGTCGCCGCAGGTCGCGTCCGTCTCCACCTCGCCGTGGGCGATGGCGTGGACCACGTCGGTGACGGTGACGATGCCGGCGAGCGCGTCGCCGTCGTTCTCCTCGACGACGGGCAGCCGGCGGGTCCCGGAGCCGACCATCAGCTGGGCCGCGTCCCGGAGGTACGTCTCCGGCGTCACGGTCGGGACCTCCCGCATGAGGATCGCCAACTGGTCCTCGTCGGGGCGCTCGATGAGGTCGTCCCGCGAGACGAGTCCGCGGTACTCCTCGCCGGCGTCCGTCTCCTTGACCACGGGTACCGAGGAGAATCGGTGTTCCTGCAGGTACTCCAGCGCGTCGTCGCGCGCACCCGGAAGCGAGACCGTGACGAGATCGGCCCGGGACGTCATCGCGTCGGCTACCTTCATGACAGGGGTGTACCGCGCGACGCCTCTTGTATACTGCGAAGGTGTGGTTCGGGTTGGTACGGTGTTCCTCGCGATTCGTGGGCGTGGGTTCCGGGGTGGCCTCAAGGGTCCTCGGTGCGGTCGACCTCGGGGTCGGTTCGGCCGTCGTGGCACGGTTTCCGGAACCCCTCGCGGCGCCCGGCTCGTGGTTCGTTCGATTTCCCATCGAGCAGTTGCCGAAAGCCCTCGCGGCGCTGGACGAAGGCGCGGACCGCCGAGCACCGCAGCGCGAGTGTAACGAGCGCGAGGAGCGCAGCGGCCGCACCGAGTCGAGCGCCGCGGCCCCTTTCAGTCCCACCCACCGCACCGCGGCCACGCCCTCCCCAACCGGCGATGCCCTCCCTCCGGTCGGGACCTCGCCTCACCTCGGAGCGAGCTCCTCGGAACTCACCCTCGCTGCGGTCGCGTGAGCCTCGCACGAGCGGCCGCGCTCCGCGCGGCCGCCGCGCGCCACGTGGCTAGGTTCAATGAGTGCGGTGGCGCGTGCCGGCGGGCCTCCGTGCCCGCCGGACGTGCGCGAGGGACGAGCACCGGTGTGTGAGCGACCGGAGGGAGCGAACACGAGGAGCACAGGAGGCTGCGGTGCGGGCGGGACTGGAAGGGGCCGCGGCTGTCGGCGAACCCCGACCACGCAAGCACCGGAGCGCGACCGGAGGGAGCGCGAGGAGCGCAGCGTCGGTCGCGGGAGTCGACAGCCGCGGGGGCTTTCGGGAACTGCTCCGCGACGACCGAATCAACCACCGCGCCGACAACTGCGGGAGGGTTCGAGCCAACCGCGAACGGGCTCCCGCCGGCGAAAACCTAGAACCGAACGACGAGGATTACTCGCCCTCGACGCCGACGGTCCCGGCGGTCCCCGCCACGCCGGTCCACCCGTCACCGGCGTCGATCTGCACCGGTCCGAACAGGTGCTCCTGCGGGAGGTCCAGCAGGTCGGTCGGCGTCTCCACCTCGTAGGTGAACGTCGCCTCCTCGCCCGCCGCGACCTCGCCGAGTTCGGCGTACGTGGCGCCGGAGTCGTCGTCGGTGACGACCGAGAGCAGGTCGTCCATCACGTCCCAGCCGTCCGGGACGACGTCGCGCACGACGGCGTCCTCGTCGGCCTCGACGGTCACTTCGACGGTGTGGAGGACGCCGGCACCGAGCAGGCCGTCGTCCCCGTCGCCGTCCTTCCCGCGTCGCCCGCGGGCGCGGACGCCGGGCGCCTTCTCCACCGAGAGGTCGAACGTGGCCCGGACGTCGTCGCCGTTCACGGCGCCGGGAACGTCGACGAGCTTCGCGACGACGAGGTACGTCGAGCCGCCGCCTCCACGCTCCTCGCTGGCCGAGACGGAGGCCGACCCGGCGACGCCGGCCGCGCGGTCGACGACGTTCGGCTCGCCGTGGTCGGCCGGGTTCCCGCCGTCGTAGACGAACAGGTCGACGTGGGGCGGCGCGGTCGCCTTCCCCGCGTCCTCGCCCTCGTAGCCCGTGAACTCGACGCTCGCGTCGAGGTTCCCGACGCCGAGGTCGACGTAGCCCGCGACCGCGCGCTCGTCGTGCGGGAGGTCCAGTCCGACCGTCTCGCTCGTCGTCCCCGACAGTTCGCGGGTGACGGCGTCGACGGCGGCGTCGCCGTTCAGCCGGCCGTACCCCTCGAACGGGTCCCGGCCGCCGAAGTCGTACGTCGGCGCCTTCGCGCGGTGGTACGGCGCGGCCGTGAGCGCCGTCTCGCTCGCCGTGGCGAGGAGGACGCCCTTCAGCCGCATCGCGTCGGCCATCGCCGCGTCGGCGGGCGCGGGCAGCGAGAGCGCATCGGGGGCGTCCTCCTCCATCGCCTGGGCGACCAGCCCGGCCGTTCCGGTGGTGAACGGCGCCGCCATGGAGGTGCCGGCCTTCCCCGTGTAGTCGCGGATCGGCGCCTGCTCGGACTCTGGAACGTCCGCGACGCCGTTCATCGCGGCGTTCGCCAGGTCCGTGACGGTGCCGCCGGGCGCGGTGACGTCCGGCTTCATGTACGCGTCGTAGTCGTCCTCGTCGATCGCGCCGATGCCGCCCGAGGAGTAGCCCGAGATGCCGTCGAGCGGGCCGGTCGCGACGACGCTCACCGCCTCGTCGGCCACGGCGGGCGAGCCGTTGCCGTTGATCGGCGTCGCGGCGTTGCCGGCGGCCGCGAGCGTCAGGACGCCCGCCTCCGCGATCTCCTTGACGACGCCGGGGATGCGGTCCAGCGTGCCCGCGGCGGCGCCGAGCGGGAGGCCGCCGACGTAGCCCCACGACATGTTGACCGCGCGAAGTTCGAACGTCTCGGCGAACTGGTCGGCGTGGCGTCCGAGGTCCTCGGTCGGGGCGGAGAGCCCCTGCAGACAGATCAGGCTGTGGTCGGGTGCGACGCCGGTGTGGAGGCCGTCGCCGCCCGTCTCCCGGTCGCCGGCGGTCGCCTCGGGGTCCAGGAACGCGCCGGCGGCGACGGACTCGACGTACGCCGACGCGTCGAGTTCGCCCTCGGCGGTCCGCACGGTCACGGTGTACGTGCCGGAGTCGACGGCGGGGGCCTCGACGACGACGTTCGCGCCGGGGTCGCCGTCGGCGCTCACGGTCGCCGAATCCAGCTCCTCCCCTTCGGGCCCCTCGACGAACAGTTCGATCGCGGCGCCGTACGCCGACCCGAACACGCCGGTTCCGGCGTCGGCCTCGACGTCGTAGCTGAGGGCCGCCCCGGCGACCGTGTCGAGCGTGACGCCCGGTTCCTCGACGGTCACACTGTCGGCGTCGACGGCGCTCGCCCGTCCGCTGCCGCCCATGATGGACGAGCAGTGGGTGCCGTGGCCGTTCTCGTCGCGGGGCCGGTCGTAGCTGCCGTACCGCGAACCCGCGTCGTACCAGCCCACGGTCTTTGGCGTGTCAGCGGTCGCCCCGCCGTCCACGCCCTCGAACACCACGTCGTCGCCGTAGGTCGTCCGGGTCCCCTCGATGGCGTAGTAGGTCCCGTCGATCCCGTACTCGGTGGTCGTGTTGAGGTACGCCTCGACGACGAAGCGGTAGTCGGAACCGGGGTCGACCGGGACGCCGACGAGCGTCTCCGGCTGGTCGCCGGTCGCGGCGCGGGCTTCGGTCTCCCAGGCGTCGCCCGTCCACGCGTCGACGCGGAACTCCAGGTCGTTGTCCTCGACGGGTCCCCACGACAGCGACGCGTCGAGTTCCTCGGCGCCCTCGGGGGCCGTGAACTCGTGGTACGCCTCCTCGCCGGTGGCGAACGTCCCCGGACCCATCGTCCCCGAGAACGACTCGCCGTCGCCGGTGTCGACGCGGCTGAGGTCGTTCTCGTCCGGCTTCGTCAGCTTCAGTTCCCCGCCCTCGAGGAACGCGGTGACGCCGTTCCACGGCCCCAGGTCGGGGTGTCGGGAGTCCAGTCCCGAGTCCGTGAGCCCGATTGTCCGGTCCCGACGGCCGCGGTAGCCCCGGTCCCACACCCGCTGGGCCTCGATCGCGCGCCAGTTCCGGAACCCGCCGTCCCCGTCCGTCGCGGCGGCCGTCGTCCGGACGCCGACCCCGCCGAGCAACCCCGCGCCGGCGAGCGCGCCGCTCGCGCGTACGAACGTCCTCCTCGATACGCCTCGTCCGGTTTCATCCTCCCCCGTGTCCTGTGAAGACATAGCTCGTCCCTGGACCGAGCGAAGTAAAATCCATCGGACGGAGTCGAAAATGTATGGGGTTCGGATACGACAATAGGGCCGTGTCCGGGCCAGCGTTCCGGTACTGTCGATTCGATTGATTTATACGTCCCTGTAAGAGAGTCACATACATGACACCCGCTTGCACGGAGTCAGAGGTGATGGCATCGGTCGACGAGGACAGTTCCGAGTTCGTCATCGCCGACATCACGCGGGAGGACGCGTGGATCTCCGTGGAGTCGGGCGACGCGCCGGTGCTCGAGAACTGGCGTTAGGTCGCGCCGGACGGCTCTGCCCTTCCCCGACGTCCCCGTCGAAGGGGCCCGGTTCGGGGAGTCACACCTCCTCGTCGGGGTCGTAGCGCTCGGCCATCCGCCGGGCCTCCGCGGCGTACCGCTCCTTCGTCCCGTCGCTCTCGACGGCCTCCAGGTCCGACTCCGGACGGTCGACCGCCGCGGTCGCCGGGTTCCGACCGAGCAGTTCCACCGACGCCTGCCGCCGGTAGTACCGTTCGCCGTCCTCGCTCGCGTACGTGAGCGAGACGGTCTGTCTGGCGTCGTACTCCCGCTCGACGAGCCACAGTCGCATGCGTCGTGTGTGGGCGAGTGGGGTGAAAAGCGATTGCACGGTCGGCGGGGGAGAGACGGGGTGGCGCCGGGCGCCGGGCTGCGGGTCGACGGGGCCGTCGGGGCCGCCGACCTCCGTGGATCGGCGGTCGGGTCACGTTACTCGGTCGACGCGGGGAACCGGAACCCGCCCAGATCCTCGCCGTCCGCCGACGAGTCCGGGTCGGGTCCCACCCCTCCGTCGGTGCGGAACTCGGCGTCGTCGAACGCCCGGCCGCCGGCGGCGTCGCCCCCGTCCGCGGCCGTCCCGTCGCGGAGTTCTCGCACCTGCGCCGAGAGGTCCTCGATGGCGTCGGTCTGCTGGTCGGTCGCGGCCACGATGCGGTCCGCCGCGTCCTCGGTCTCGCCCGAGCGTTCGCGGACGTCCTCGATGGTCGCGGTCAGTTCCTCGACGGTCGTCGCCTGGTCGTCGGTCGCGCGGGACACCTCGGCGATGCCGTCGGCGGCCTGGTCGATGGAGGCCGCGATGTCCTCGAACGCCTCCAGCACGTCGTCGATCTGGTCGGCCGCGTGGTCGATCTGCTGGTGGGACTGCTCGGCGGCCACGACCGTCGAGTCGGTCTGGTTCTGGAGCTGCTCGATGCTGCCGGTGATCTGCTCGGTGTGCTGGCGCGTCTCGTCGGCGAGCGTCTTCACCTCCTCCGCGACGACCGCGAAGCCGTCGCCGTCCTTGCCGGCCCGCGCCGCCTCGATGTTGGCGTTCAGCGCGAGCAGGTTCGTCTGCTCTGCCACGTCGGAGATGACCTCCACGACCGACTCGATGTCGTCCATCCGGTCGCCCAGATCCGTGACCGACTCGACGAGCTCCTCGCCGATCTCGGTCACGTCGTCCGTCGCCTCCCGCGCGTCCTCGGAGGCGTCCAGCCCCTCGGAGGCCGCCTCGCGGGCCTGTTCGGCCGCGGTGTCGACCTCCTCGGCCGTGGCCGCGACCTCCTCCATCGACGCGGAGAACGTCTGCATCTCGCTCACCCCCTCGGTGAGCAGTTCGTTCTGCTCGCCGACGTTCCGTGCGATGTCCTCGGCCGCGTCGACGGCCTCCTCCACGGACCCCTCCAGCCGGCCGGTCTGCTCGTCGACGCCGGCGGCGGTCGACTCGAACGCCCCCGCCATCTCGTTGAGTTCGTCGACGACGCCGAGCAGCCGCTCGTCGAGGCAGCCGTCCTCGTCGTCGAACGACGCGCGCGCCTCCAGGTGGCCGTCGATGAGCCGCGTGATCGTTCCCTGCAGCTCGTCGACGAGCGCCTCGACCGCCTCCTGACGGCGGACCTGTTCGGTCCGGTCCTGGACCGTCTCGATGACGGCGACGACCTCGTCGTCCTCGTACAGCGGCATCGCCGTGAAGTAGATGTGCCGGTCGTTGCCGTGCTGGTCGGTCATCACGCTCGTGTCGGCGTACAGCGAGAGCCCCTCGTCCGCCAGGTCGACGTCGTGTTCGACGTGGGTCGTCTCCGGGGCCTCGAGCACCTTGTCCGCGAGCGTCTTCGCCCGGCGGCCGTCCGGGTAGAACATCTCGCTCGCGTGGGAGTGTCCGACCGCCTCCTCGCTGGACGCGCCGGTCAGTTCCTCGATCGCCCTGTTCCACGCGACGACCTCCCCGTCGGCGTCCAGCATGAACACCGGCGACCCGACCCCGTCGAGCAGCAGGTCGTCGTCGACGTTCAGTTCGTCCGCGTCCCGTTCCTCCTCCTCGAACGCGGCGCTCCCGTCGGCTCCCGACTCGACGGTCACGCCGCCGTCCGGCACCGGGTCGCTCTCGGCGGCGAACCAGCCCCGAACGCGACTGAGTAGCGACGGCATACGTTCGAGCGGGTCGCCACTCCCCCCTTAACGTTGCCCCCCAATATTCACGTGTGATACCGGCGCGGGGGAGACGCGTCACCCTCAAGCGGCCGGAGCGCCGATGGGCGTTCGATGGATGCGAGCGAGGTCCGCGACCGGGCCGGGACCCTCCCGCGCGAGCCCGGCGTCTACCAGTTCCTCGAGGGGGACGCCGTTCTCTACGTCGGCAAGGCGGTGGACGTCCGCGACCGGGTGCGCTCCTACGCCGACCCTCGTTCCGTCCGCGTCGGACGGATGGTCGAGCGGGCCGACGCGCTGGACTTCGCGGTCACGGACACCGAGACGCAGGCGCTGCTGCTCGAGGCGAACCTCATCAAGCGGCACACCCCGCGGTTCAACGTCCGGCTGAAGGACGACAAGTCCTACCCGCTGGTCCAGTTGACGGACCATCCGGTCCCGCGAATCGAGGTGACCCGCGACCCCGAGGAGGGCGCGACCGTGTTCGGCCCGTTCACCGACAAGGGCCGGGTGGACACGGTCGTGAAGGCGCTCCGGGAGACGTACGGGCTGCGCGGCTGCTCGGACCACAAGTACGCCGGCCGCGACCGCCCGTGCCTCGACTACGAGATGGGACTGTGTTCGGCCCCCTGCACCGGCGAGATCTCCCAGAACGACTACCGCGCGGACGTGGAGTCGGCGACGCGGTTCTTCGAGGGCGAGACCGGCGTGCTCGCCGACCCCCTCGAACGAGCGATGAACGAGGCAGCGGGGGAGCACGAGTACGAGCGCGCCGCGAACCTCCGGGACAGGCTCGACGCGATCGAGTCCTTCCATGGCGAGGGCGAGGAGGCGGTCTCGGGCCGGTCCGACGAGCGGGCGGTCGACGTGCTGGGCGCCGCCCTGGAGGGGGACGCGGCGACGGTCGCGCGACTCCACAGCGAGCGGGGACAGCTGGTCGACCGGACGCGTCACTCCCTCGAGGCGCCGGAGGGCGAGGGCCGAGTCGCGGCGGTGCTCGCGGCGTTCCTCGTCCAGTACTACGCCGAACGGGAGCTCCCGGACGCGATCCTCCTCTCGGAGCGGCCGGCCGACGGCGACGTGCTCGACTGGCTCGCGGCCGAAGGGGTGTCGGTACGCGTGCCGGGCGCCGGACGCGAGGCGAAACTGGTCGAGCTGGCGCTCAAGAACGCCCGGAACGCGCCGACGAAGACGGACGGACTGGCGGCGCTGGGTGACCGACTCGGCGTCGATCGACCGGAGCGCATCGAGGGGTTCGACGTGAGCCACGGCCAGGGGAGACACGTCGTCGGCTCGGACGTCTGCTTCGTGGGCGGGACCGCCGAGAAGTCGGACTACCGGCGCAAGAAGCTCGTCGACCAGAACGACGACTACGGCAACATGCGCGAACTCGTCCGCTGGCGCGCCGAGCGGGCGGTCGAGGGGCGCGACGACAGGTCTGACCCGGACCTGCTGCTCGTCGACGGCGGCGAGGGGCAACTCGGCGCGGCCCGCGACGCGCTCCGGGAGGTCGGCTGGGACGCGCCGGTCGTGGCGCTCGCGAAGGACCGGGAGCTGGTCGTCACGCCCGACGGGGTGCGCGACTGGCCCGACGACGACCCGGCGCTCCACGTGCTCCAGCGAGTGCGCGACGAGGCGCACCGCTTCGCCGTGCAGTACCATCAGACGCTCCGCGACGACGTCTCGACGGTGCTCGACGAGGTACCCGGCGTCGGCCCGCGGACCCGGCGACGTCTGCTCCGACGGTTCGGCTCGGTCGAGAACGTCCGCGCGGCGAGCGCCGACGACCTCCGGGACGTCCCCGGCGTCGGCGCCAAGACGGCGGAAGCGCTCCGCTCGCGGCTGTAGGCTGCTTGGCTGACGGGCGGTGATACGTCCCACACGGCGGGCCACCGCACGACCGCTCGCCGCCGCGTGGCCTCGATCAGGTCACGGGGCGTGTGGTTCCGGTATCGTACTTCAAATCTACGTCGAGTAGTCGCCGCCGTCGCCGGCCGACGTCGGTCGACGTCGACGGTTCCACCCCACCGTGAGCGTCGGCGACCCGACCGACAACCACGCGGCGAGCGCGGCGGACGGAACCATCCCCAGCGGACCGACCGGTAGCAGCCCCAGAAGCAGGTCCCGATGGGGATGTCAGCGGTCCGGGTTCGCGACGCGAGGTGTCCCCGTCGATGGCGCGTCGACGGAAAAGCGGGGGTGCGTCGACGGTACGATCGGACGCGGCGACCGGTCTACGAGATCTTCCCGTACTGGTCGGAGAGCTTCTCGGCGGCCTCGTCCATCAGCTCCCGCTCGTAGTCGTCCAGCTCCCACTCGACGACCTCCTCGACGCCGTTCGAGCCGAGTTTGACGGGGACGCCGAAGGCGGTGTCATCGTGGCCGAACTCGCCGTCGAGCGGGAGCGAGCCAGGGAGCACCTCGCCGGTGTCGTGCAGGACGGCCTCGACCATGTGGGCGACGCCCGTCGCCGGGCCCCACTGGGTCGCGCCCTTGCGTTCGATGACGTCCATCGCGGACTCCTGCAGGTCGCCGAGGATCTCCTCGCGCTCGTCGGCGGTGAACTCGGGGTCGCGGCCGTCGACGCGGACCTTCGAGAAGACCGGGACCTGCGCGTCGCCGTGCTCGCCCAGGATGGTCGCCTCGACGTTCTTCACGGGGGTGTCGAAGCGGTCCGAGAGGACGTAGCGGAACCGGGCGGAGTCGAGTCGGCCGCCGAAGCCGATCACCTCGTGCCGGTCGCGGTCGCCCGCCTCGTACAGGTGGCGGTTCAGCAGGTCGACCGGGTTCGAGGTCGTGATCGAGACGAAGTCGTCGTTGTACTCCGCGAGCGAGGAGCCGATGTCTTCCATGATCGGTGCGTTGTCCCCCGCGAGGTCGATGCGCGTCTGGCCCGGTTGCCGGGGGATGCCGGCCGTGACGACCACGACGTCCGAGCCCGCGGTGTCCTCGTACTCGCCCTGCACGACCGTGGTGTTCGAGTCGTACGCGATCCCGTGGTTGGTGTCGGCCGCCTGTCCCACCGTCGTCTCCCGCTGGTCCGGGATGTCGACGAACACGAGCTCGTCGACGATGTCCCGGAGCGCGAGGTTGTAGCCGGCCGCCGCGCCCACCGTCCCCGCCGCGCCGATGATGCTAACCTTCGTCATACCACGTAAACAGCGACCGGAAATTCGGGTAAACGTTTCGAAAGTCGCGATTTCGGTGGCCGTGCGTCGTAGGAACGATCGACAGTCGTCGAATCACGGCCGCCGACCGCCGACGGCGAGGGACGCGGACGACCGCTCCCCGCCGCGAGCCGCGGTTCGTTGCCCCGGACGGGCCGTTCCGCCGGGGTTTATGGCCGTCCCCGTCCGCCCCTCTAGCATGCCAATCGAG